>NZ_CALDXB010000022.1 GCF_937923675.1 uncultured Sutterella sp.
TATTATTTATATAAAATAATAAGAAAAACGTATAAATTAGTGGTTATCGGTCGAGGGGCGTTGAAGCGATGCGGGAGCGCTTTGCGGGAGAGGTCAGGGCGGTGCGGAAGGATTCATTTGTTCCGGGAGGAACGCGCTTTTCAATCTGTATATAGTCCGACCAAAAATGACGCCGGCTGAATGAAAAAGGCTCTGCCGATCAAAACCGGACAGAGCCTTTTCATGCTTCTAAGCTTCCGATGAAGCTCAGGCCGCTGAAGATGAGAGCGGGCAGATGCTTAGTCGACCTGCGCCTCAACGCCCCCGAAGGCGGCTTCGAGCACATGGGTGCCGAAGGTCGGGAACTTTTCGCGCACGGCTGCCGTGAATTGAAGCGCCGTGTCGGCGTTCTTCGTCATGGCGATGAGGGTCGAGCCCGAGCCGCTGATGAAGAAGCACGCGGCCCCCGACCTGAGGGCGAGTTCGCGCACAGCGTCGTAGTCGGGAATGAGCTTTCTGCGGCAGGGTTCGTGAAGCCGGTCCTCGCAGGCGATGCGGATGAGGGACTCATCGCCGGACGCGAGCGCGGAAACAAGCGCCACGCAGTGCGAGGTCGTGAAGACGCTGTCCTTTACCGAAATTTCCTTCGGCATGGCCTTCCGGGCCTCAGACGTCTTCACCTCGTAGTCGGGGACCACGACGGCAAACTTCCAGTCGGGGTGAATCGCGAGGGGCACCGTATGAAAGCGCCCGTCGGCCGCAAAGGACGCCGTGAGACCTCCCAATACGCAGGGGGCGGCGTTGTCGGGGTGGCCCTCGAACTCCGCGCAGATTTCGAAAAGCTCATCCTTCGAGAAGCGCCCGCCGAGAAATGCGTTTGCGGCGGCGGCGCCCGCAGCGATGCAGGTGCTCGAGCTTCCGAGCCCGCGTGCTACGGGTACGTTCGCATTAATCGTGAGCCTAACGGTCGGGGCGGGTTCGCCGGCGGCCTTATAGACCGCGCGGAAGCCCTGCAGCACGAGATTGTCCTCGTTCTGAAATTCCTCGGGGCACCCCTCAACGATGAGTTCGCCCGAGGGTTCGAACGTGAAGACCGAATAAAGAGAAAGGGCGAGTCCGAGGCAGTCGAAGCCCGGGCCGAGGTTTGAAGTGGACGCAGGCGCGCGTACGGTGACGAACATGGAAATTGAACTCCCGGAAAAACGTGAACGATCAGAAGATGCGCCTGGCGGCATTGACGACGTACTGCGGGACGTCGGCAATTTCCGTGCAGTCGTCCCAGAGCACGGGCTTCGTGCGGAGTTCCGCAAGGGCCTTCGGGGGCTCGACTCCCGTGTTGTCGCAAAGGGCATCCATGTAGGCGAAGGCGTCCGCCCCCGGGATTTCGCCCCAGATGGCTTCATAGACGTCGCGGCAGAATTTGTAGGGACTTGCGGTCGAGAGCACCACCATCGGCACCTTCGGGTCATAGTGACTTTCCGCAGCCCGCCAGGCCACCGCCGTATGCGGGTCGATGAGCCGGCCTTCCTCTTCCCACGCGCGGCGGATCGCATCCTTCGTTTCCTGGTCGTTCGAGAAGCCCGCGAGGAACGTTTCCTGAAGCTTCGCGAGGAGTTCCGCATCGACGCGGTAGACGCCTTCGGTCTGAAGGGCCTTCATGCGCTCGAGGGTCCTTTCTGCATTCCCGCCGTCGATCCAGTAAAGCGCGCGCTCGAGGTTGCTCGAAACGAGAATGTCCATCGAGGGAGAAATCGTCTTCACGAGGTCGCGCCGGCGGTCGTAGACGCCCGTCGTGAGGAACTCCGTGAGGACGTTGTTCGCGTTGCTTGCGACAACGAGGTGCCTTACGGGGAGCCCCATGCGCTTTGCGCAGTAGCCGGCGAGCACGTCGCCGAAGTTGCCCGTCGGCACGGTAAAGTCGATGGGGTCGCCGGCCTTGAGAACTCCCGCTTCCATCAGCTGCTTATACGCATCGAAGTAGTAGACGATCTGGGGAACGAGGCGCCCGACGTTGATCGAATTGGCGCTCGAGAGCGAAACGCCAAGTTCCGCAAGCTCCGCCACTGCATCGGAAGAGAAGAGCTTCTTGACGGCGGTCTGCGCGTCGTCGAAATTCCCCTCCACGGCGCAGACGGCGACGTTCTTTCCTTCCTGGGTCGACATCTGGAGCTCCTGAATGGCCGAGACCCCGCCTTCGGGATAGAAGACCGAGATGCCGATTCCGGGAACGTCCTTAAAGCCCGCGAGCGCGGCTTTCCCGGTGTCGCCAGAGGTTGCCGTCGCGATCATGATTTTCTTTCCCGTGCCGGCCAGGGCCTTGCTCATGAGCTGCGGGAGCATCGAGAGCGCAACGTCCTTGAAGGCGGACGTGGGGCCGTGGTAGAGCTCAAGGAGGTGCATTTCTCCGAGCTTCGTCACGGGCGTCACTTCCGGGGCCGAGAACGTGTGCCCGTAGGCGGCATGGATGGCGCTCTCGAGCTCTTCCTCCGTGTAGTCGTCAAGAAGGAGCGAAAAAACGCGCTTCGCGGTATCCATGTAGGAGCCCTTGAGCGAAGCCGGATCAATCTGCGCGCGGTCTAGGTCGTCCGTCACGAAGAGGCCGCCGTCGCGGGCAAGTCCCTGAAGCACGGCCTCCCGGCTCGACATGACTTCATTCTTGTTGCGGGTGCTGTGGTAAAGCATGAGTGCGGTCTCCGGGGAAAGGAAATAGAAAAGAAGGTACCTAAATATAGTTGTCCGTGAACGCTTCGTCGGTGAGTGCAGGCAAGTCGCGAAAACTTTTTCGCTTCATCCCCGTTTGCTCAGTTCGACTAAGCGGTTGTCCCGACGGGCATCAGACAAAATTAAGCGCCCATCTCCTGTAGGATGAAGGGTAGTTCCTCCGGAAACACTGCGCCCTAGGGGCGGCGGAGGAATCAACCGAAGCGGCGCGCAGACTTCCTGCGCGCTCGAACCCAATCATCAATCAGACATCTTGAGGGAGTCAGGCTCATGCTGAAAATCGGCCTTCTCGGCTACGGCACCGTCGGGAGAAGCCTTGCAAAGCTTCTCGCCGAGCGCGACGCCGGAATTGAGCTCGTGCACATTCTGCGCCGCCCGGGGAAAGCGGGCGGTCCCCTCATGACAGACCGCATTGAGGACATCCTCGACGACCCGGCAATCGACGTCGTCGTGGACGTGCTTTCGGGGACGGAGCCTTCGGGCGAATACATGCGCCGGGCAATGGAAGCGGGAAAGGGCGTCGTCACGGCCAACAAGGCCGCGCTTGCGCTTCACTATGAGGAACTCACCGCGCTCGCCCGCGAAAGAAACGTTCCCTTCCTTTTCGAAGCCTCCGTCGGGGGCGGCATTCCCTGGATCGAGAATCTGAAGAAAGCCGTGCGCGTCGACCGGATCGAGCGCATGTCGGGAATTCTCAACGGGACCGGAAACTACATTATCGACCGCATGGAGCGCTTCGGGATGGAGTTTGATCAGGCGCTCGCGGAAGCCCAGGCAAAGGGCTACGCCGAAGCCGATCCGACCGCCGACATCGGCGGATACGACGTCGCCAACAAGGCGATCATTTCGGCGAGCGTCGCGATGGGGGCTCCCGTTCATGCCGCGTTCCCCGTTCTCGGGATCGGCAGGATTTCAAAGGCCTTTCTCGACGACCTTCGCCGCTCCGGGAAGACGCTCCGCCACATGATGCTCTTCAGGAGAAACGCGAAGCACTACGCCTTGGGCGTCGTGCCCGTGGTTCTCCCCTTAGGCTCCATCGAAGCCAACGTGCGCGACAACTTCAACTGCGCGACGCTCGCGGGCGACATCGTGGGCGAACTCAAATTCTACGGACAGGGCGCGGGCGGCAGGCCCACTGCGGATGCCGTGCTCCAGGACCTCACCTCCATCCGAACACGGATGGTCGAAGAGGTTCGCGAGTCGCTTCCCATCAGCTACGACGCCTCGCTCTTAAGAGGCAGAGGCGTCACGCCCGAAGGGGTCTTCCGCGACATGACGCTCGCGGAGCTTGCGGACCTCGCCCGGGAGAAGAACGTCTTCCTGGCGTTTGAACCCGAGGACTGAGACCCTGAATTCCCCGGCACCAGCCAAACCCATTTCTGAACAAAACCACTCCCCAAAAGAGAGGAGCGACCAACATGCTCAAAATTACGAAATTCGGCGGCAGCAGCTGCGCCTCGGCAGAACAGTTCCGCAAGGTAAAGGCCATTATTGAGGCGGATCCCTCGCGCCGCTTCGTCGTCATATCGGCGGCGGGCAGAAAGAACCCGAAGGACAACAAGATCACCGATCTTCTCTACCTCTGCCGCGCGCACGTCGACTATCACGTCGACTACCGCCCGATCTTCGAGATCATCCGCGGCAGGTTCCTTGAAATCAAGCACGAGCTCGGGCTCAATACGCCGATCGAGGATGAACTCGACGCCTTCGCCGAAAAGGTGCCTGATCTTTCGGTGGACGAACTCGTCTCCCGCGGCGAATACTTCACCTCGAAGCTCATGGCCGACTTCCTCGGCTTCCCCTTCGTCGACGCGGTCGACGTCGTCGCGATGGAATTCGACGGCACCTTCAATTTCGAGAAGACCACCGAAAACCTCAAGAAGGTTCTCGAAAAGAACGACCGCTTCGTGATGCCGGGCTTCTACGGCCGCACGCCCGACGGCGCCGTGAAGGTGATGACCCGCGGGGGCTCCGATATTTCCGGTTCGATCCTTGCGCGCTGCCTCAAAGCCGACCTCTACGAAAACTGGACCGACGTCTCGGGCTTCCTCATGGCGGATCCCCGCATCGTGAAGGATCCGAAGAACATCGAGCGAATTACGTATGCGGAACTGCGCGAGCTCTCCTACATGGGCGCGAGCGTTCTGCACGAAGACGCGATCTTCCCGATCCGCGAATACAACATTCCGATTCACGTCCTCAACACCAACCGTCCGCAGGATCCGGGCACGCTTGTTCTCGACAAGATCGACGACGAGGTGGACGGCCCCCTCATCACCGGCATTGCCGGCAAGAAAGGCTTCCTTTCGATCGAAGTCGTGAAGCGCAACATGTCGAACATGGTGGGCATCGTCTCGGGCGCACTCGACGTTCTCAGAAAGTACGAGGTCTCGATCGAGCATCTGCCCTCGGGCATCGACAGCTTCAACATCGTGCTCTCGAAGAAGGACGTTGAGCACAACCTCTACGAAATCCTCGCCGACATCAAGGAGCGCATCGCTCCGGATTCGATCCGCGTGACCGAGCCCCTCGCGCTCATCGCCATCGTGGGCCGCAACATGAACGCCCGCGCGGGGTCTTCGGGCAAGCTCTTCACGGCGCTCGGCAACGCCGGCGTCAACATCCGCATGATCTCCCAGGGCTCGAGCGAAATCGACATCATCGTGGGCGTTGCCAATGCGGACTTCGACAAGGCCGTGCGCGCGCTCTACCAGAGCTTTGCGCGCTGAAAGAGAAACGCAATTCAACCCGTCATTTTGAAGAATCGGAGACAAATCATGAAGGCTCTTAAGGTTGGCATACTCGGCGCCACGGGCGCTGTCGGCGAACAGATGCGCATCGTCCTCGCCGAACGGAAGTTCCCCATTGCGGAGCTCCGTCTTTTCGGGAGCTCCCGTTCTGCGGGCACCGAAGTCGAATTCGACGGAAAGATGGTGAAGGTTGAGGAGGCGACTCCGGAAGCCTTCGAAGGCCTCGACCTCCTTCTCGGCGCCGCCGACAACGACGTCGCGAAGAAGTTCCTTCCCGACGCCGCAAAGAAGGGCATCGTCGTCGTCGACAACTCGAGCGCCTTCCGCCTTGATCCGGAAGTGCCCCTCGTGATTCCGGAAGTGAACCCCGAGGACGTGAAGTGGTCGAAGGGCCTCATTGCGAACCCGAACTGCGCCACGATCATTGCGCTCACGGCCGTCGCTGCGCTTCACAGGAAGGCGCGTCTGCGCCGCATGGTCGCCTCGACCTATCAGGCCGTTTCGGGCGCGGGCAGGGGCGGCATGGAGGATCTCGAGGAAGAGGTGAAGACGGGCCGTCCGGTGCTTCGCACCTTCCCCTATCCGATTGCCTACAACCTCATTCCGCAGATCGGCGGCTTCAACGACCTCGGCTACACCTCCGAGGAGATGAAGCTTCAGAACGAAGGCAGGAAGATGCTTCACGACGACAACTTCCTCGTCTCCTGCACCTGCGTGCGCGTGCCGATCATGCGCTCCCACTCCGAAGCCCTCACGCTTGAATTCGAGAAGGAAATTTCGCCCGAGGAAGCCCGCGAAATCCTTCAGAACGCTCCGGGCGTGAAGCTCTGGGATGATCCGGCCGAGAAGCACTATCCGATGCCGATGCTCACGAGCGACCAGGATCTCGTCTACGTGGGCCGCATCCGCCGCGACCTTGCGGCGACGAAGGAGGCCTACAACCGTTCGCTCTCGCTCTTCTGCTGCGCCGACCAGATCCGCAAGGGCGCCGCCACGAACGCCATTCAGATTGCTGAGATCGTGTTCGGCATCAACGCCTGACTGATGCGCTTAAGGCTCTGACTTCAGAGTCCGTCCGCCTGAGAGAAGCTTATCCGCGCGCCCGCGCGATGATTTCTCTCAGGCGTTTTTGTTTTTGGGGCTTGAGGCGCCGCTGCAGAGCGCGTAAGACGTCGCGGCGGGCTTCTCATTCGTCCGGGTCGTCGGTCCTTTAGCCGGAGTGCCTCTTAAACCGCACGCCGATCTTCCTGTCGAGCCAGGCAAGTTCTGCATTGGCATCCTCCCATTCCTGACGGAAGGCCGGGTCCTTGAGGGATTCGTCCAGCATGTCGCGCCAGGTTGTCGGACTTTTCTGAGGAAATCGACGGGTTGATGGCGGTGTGCCGGGATTTCCTGCAATGCGCTCAAGCTCCCGGTCAGGCGTTTCCCTGATTTCAATGGTCTGCACAACTTTTGGCATTCTGCATCTCTCTTAAACACCCGGCGCGACTGTCTCTCTGCCGAAGGATTCCGTTTGTTGCATTTGAGCGATCAGCCGCTTCCGGAGAGCCTCACGCATTACTGCTCCCGCTCCGGCGCGGCGATGAGCCGCCGACTGGAAGCGCCTCCTGCGCGTTTGCAGTCTTTCGGGAAGGAGGAGAGGAATACACGTTTTCCCTCTACTCTACTAGAATGCCCATTTCCCAAGTTGTTTCCCCGGTCTCCCTTCTCGGGCGGCCAGACTCTAGAGAATGCCCGAAATAAAGTCCGTGCCTCAGGAGGAAGCCGATATTCGTCTCCCGGAAGGCATTGAAAAAATAGAACGCTTTGCCGTAGAAGTTCCGCAGCTGACGCTCCCTTCGGGCACAGCCGGAAAGGCGCCGCTCCCGGAAGGACTTTTTCCGATGAGCGTCGGGTGCGCGCTCGCTTTTTCGAGCGAACGCACGGACGGCACGCTTCTTTTTTACGGACTCACCGACCGCGGTCCCACGCTTCCCGCGCCTTCCGTGCGGGACGACGCCGGGAACGTGCGCCCGGGGCGCTACTTTCTCTCGCCCATGTTCCAGCCGCGCATCGTGCGCATTGAGGTGACGCCGGGAAAGGCCCGGTCGTTTTCGCCCGTTGCGCTCGCCAACGCTGAAGCGAAGCCCTTCTCTGGACTTCCCGCGCGGGACGAGGGCGCTGGGAAGCCCTTCGTCATCCTGTCGCTCGCGAACGAAGCGCTCTCCGGAGGCCTGAGGCCCATTGATCCGGAAGGCCTCGCGATCGATCCGGACGTCGCCTTCTGGGTGGTCGACCGCTACGGGCCCGCGCTCAGACAGTTTTCCCGCCAGGGAGTGGAACGCGAGGTGCTTTTCCCCGGAGCCGGCCTTCCCGGCTTTCTCGCAGGCCGCCCGGGGTCCCTGAGGTCGCTCGCTCGGCTCGCGGACGGGCGGCTCGTCACCTTCGACCGAAACGCCCTCGGACTCACGCGCTTTCTGACCGTGATTGCCGTGGACCCGAAGACCAAAACGTCCGCTGCCTACCTCTGGCCCGTTGAGCCCGGAGTCTGGAAGCGCGGCACGCGTCCCTTCATCGGCGACGCGGCGGCGCTCGGAGACGGGCGCTTCCTCGTGATCGAGCAGGGGACGGCAAGGGACGGCTCGCGCCGCATTCAGCTCGTCTTGGCGGACCTCGCGGGCGCTGCGGATGTTTCCGGCGCTCCGGTAGAGGAATTGCGGCGTGCAAAGAGAACGCGTCCCGGTGTCGTGAAGCGCCGCACGGTTCTCAATCTCGCAGACATCGGGTGGACGGCGAAGCTTGCCAAGGGGCTGGCGCTTCTTCCCGATGAGAAAACGCTCGCTATTTTGTCGGACAACCGCTACGGCGCGGAAATCCGGGTGGAGAATCCGGATGCGCCGCTTTCCGAGCCCGAAGACTACGTGCTCGAGAAGGACGGGGAACTCACGCTTGCGGGAACCCGCACGAACGCAAAATTCATTGTGAGCCGCCGCTCGCCTCAGGAAAGTCGGACGGATCTCTTCCTGGTCACGTTCGGGAAGCCCGTGTCAGATCTGTGACCTTTTTTCTTCGCGACACCGGCCGCCTTTAAGACCTGCAGAGCCCGAGCCGGAGGCGATGACGGCCACGGTTTCAATCTATTTTTTGAGGACCGGAGCTGCGCTGGACGGGGTCATGCCGCGCCCTGCAGTATTCCGCAGGAAGCAGAAACAAGAATTTGGCCTCACCATCGTGATGTAAATCTATATAAAATTGGAGCAACAGTTCCCGAAGGCCTCTGTTCGAGCAATCGAACATGCAAAAAAAGAGGGCCGCTTCGCCGGTAATGCTTGCGTTACCGGCTTTTCCTTATCTGGGTTCCGTGAAATACGAAAGTTAATCCTTTGGCGATTGAGGCAGGGCGTAAATAAGCCTTTTCTCCCATCCCGCACGGTGCTTAGGCAAGACGGCGGTGGGGAATCCGAGGAAAAGGCTTTAATTTTCCCTGTCACGCTTATAAGATGCTTCCCGAAATTATCGGGATTGCTTCTTTTCCTTTCGTCAGGTCTCAGGCCTCAGGCGCGCTATGGAATCCGTTCTCATCAAGGTTGCCGCATTTCTCGTCATCATCTTCGGCGGCTATGCATTAAAGCGCATCGGCTTCTTCCGGGCCGACGACTTCCGGCTGATTTCGACCGTGGTCCTCAAGATCACGCTGCCCTGCGCCGTCATTTCGAATTTCGGCCGCATCGAAGTGGAGGCGGCGCTTTATTCGCTCGTTCTCCTCGGCGTGATCCTCAACCTCGTCACGATCGGCGCGGGCTTTCTCGCGAGCCGCAGAAACGGCCCAGACGAGCAGGCCTTCAGCATGATCAACTATTCGGGGTACAACATCGGCTGCTTTACGCTCCCCTACATTCAGACCTTCCTCGGGCCAGTGGGCGTGGTGGCGACCTGCCTCTTCGACGCCGGGAACTCCCTCATGTGCACGGGCGCAACCTACTCGATGGCGGCGGCCGTCAAGGGGAAGGACGAAGGGGGCGGCGTCATGCTTTTCTTAAAGCGCATGTTCTCCTCGATCGCGATGGATACCTACATCCTGATGGTGGTGCTCTCCGTCATCGGCTTCTCGATGCCCAAAGCCGTTCTCACCTTCACCGACATTGTGGGCGCGGCCAATCCCTTCCTTGCGATGCTCATGATCGGGGTGGGGTTCGAGCTTCAGCTCGAGCGGAGGACCCTCGTCACGATCGGGCGCGTGCTTCTGAGCCGCTACCTCATTGCGGCGGTGCTCGCGTATCTTCTCTACACCTTTGCGCCCTTTGACGCCGAGGTGAGAAAGGTCCTCGCCGTCATCGCCTTTGCGCCGCTCTCCGCCGTCTGCGCGATCTTTACGGCGCAGTGCTTCGACGATCCTGCGCGCGTGGCGCTCTCCTGCACCATCAATTCGCTCTCGATCGTCTGCTCGATCGTCTTCATGACGGCGCTGATGCTCGCGCTCTGAGCGAAATCTGATTCCCTTCCGCCGGGAAGAAAACCTTTGCGGAGCCCGTTTTGAGAAGCGGGCTCCCGGCGCTTGTCCGCAATTCCTTTGCCGGATATTCCCTGGGCGCCCTAAAAACGCTCGCACGGCGCTAAATCCCAATACAATCTGCGCGGTCGTTTTCTTCTTTTTTTGAGAATTCCCGGGGCTTCTGAAAACGCCTCCGGGCAATGCACGCATTAGTACCTTTCTTGAGAAAGGTGCGTCCGACTGTTCATTTCATCAAGATTCAACTATGCCGGAACCCACTCAGACTGCCGATGCGCTCGCGAATCAACCGCTTGAAGCCGATGACTTCGGGACTTCAGGGGTTGCTTCCGCCGCCGACGCCATTGCCGATACCTCGCACTGGTTCGTGGATTTTTTTGAGCGCCTTTTTGCCCATCTCACCTGGGAAAATGTTTTAGCCCAGATCTTAGTAGTTATTCTCGCGTTCGTTCTCGGCAATTTTCTCTCGAAGCGCTTCCGCATCCTCGCAGAACGCTGGCGTCCGGGTCCGGAAGAAAAGGGGATCCTCGTCAATCTGAAGCACCTCGGGATCGGGCTCCTTGAAAACGTGGCCTTCGGCTTCATCGCGGGCTCGGTGATCGCGCTCTCTGCCTACATCATGGTGGCCGCTGCCGGCTATCCGCCCAATTCGCTCGTCGTCTGCCGGATCTTCTACAACCTCTTCTATGCGTATTCGCTCCTTTCGATCGTGATCTGCTTCCTGCAGGCAACGGTCGGAAAGCACATCATCACGCCGAGCCTCAGAAAGTCCGTTTCGACGATTTTCTGGTGCCTCGCGGTGCTGCAGTTCTTCGGCGTTCTGGGCGAGCTTGTGAATATCCTCGACGGGACCAAGATTCCGATCGGGAAGGGCGACATGACGCTCTGGAAGCTTCTGATCGCAGCCTTCTCGGTGCTCCTCACGCTCGGCGTTGCGAACTGGCTCTCTTCCATCGTCGCGCAGTTCATTGAGGGAGCCGAGAGCCTCTCGGCCAACCAGAAGGTGGTCCTCACCCGCGTCTTCAGCGTGCTCCTCATGGTTCTCGCGGTCATCATCGGTCTCGGAACCGTCGGCATCGACCTCACGATTCTCTCCGTCTTCGGCGGCGCTCTCGGCGTGGGCCTCGGCTTCGGACTTCAGAAAATCGCCTCCAACTACATCTCGGGGTTCATCATTCTCCTCGACAAGTCGATCAAGATCGGCGATCTCGTGCAGGTGGGCGCCTTCCGCGGCAAGGTGACGGAAATCAATACGCGCTTCACCGTCGTGAGGAGCGCCGACGGGATTGAAAACATCGTCCCGAACGAAACCTTCGTCACGACCGCGGTGCAGAACCTCTCCTATACGGACGGCGCCGTCATTCAGTACGTCGATATTTCCGTCGCCTACGGCGCCAATGTCGAAAGAGCGCTTCAGATCATGCTCGAGGAAGCTTCGAGAGAGCGTCCCCGCATTGTGAAGGGCAGAAAAGGCTGGGCTTATGTCGACAGCTACGCCGATTCCGGAATTAATCTCAAGCTCGGCTTCTGGCTCGCGGATCCGGTAAACGGATCAAGCGCAATTAAGACGGAAATCGGTCTCGCGGTTTACCGGCGATTCCAGGAAGAAAATATCGAGATTCCTTATAACCGTCTCGAAATTGTGCTTCGGGATGCGCTTGTTCCGATTCGGGTGGAGGAAACGGCTGCAGGCAAATCAGCCGTCAGCGCGGATCAGAAATAAAGCGGAATGATTTTTCAGTTTTCAACGGGCGCTCATGCGCCCGTTATGATGCTTATAAACGACAGAGCCGGAGGAGCGGGATCCAAAAGAAAGGATTCAAATGCTCGCAATCCAAAAGAAAAGAGCCATGATTCGAATATCTGAATCATGGCTCTTTGCCTGAGAAAGACCTGATTATCAGATCAGGAAGTCGTCCTTCTTCGCGCCCTGTTCAATGGCCTGGCTCATCCAGACCGGGGTGCGGCCGCGGCCGGACCAGGTTTCGCCCGTTTCCGGATTGCGGTACTTCGGGGCAACCGGGTTGACCGGACGGATCACGCCGCCCTTCTTCGCGGGCTGGTCGGGGAAGCGGAGCTCGGTCGACTTGATCTTCAGCTGATCAATCAGCGACTGAATGTTTTCAACGGCTTCATCGTGAAGACGGGCTTCACGATCGCGGATCTGCTGACGAAGACCGTCGAGGTCGCTGATTTCTTTTTCAAACTGGGCGAAATCCATGGGAAATTCTCTAAAAATAATTGATCATCAGATCTTCTGAAAAGATCGATGAAGAAGGGGTGATGACGGGTTCAGGCAATCATTTAATCACGCAAAGCTGATTATTTTCGCCGGCGGATGAATCCTGAATAACTTCATTATATGTTTTGAAATCTAATCTGTAAAGGATTCGATCTTTAATTATCTGATGATGCGGAGCTGTGGAAATAGAAATCGGGGGAGGAGAGGAAAATAAAAGATAAAAGACCGGGGGAGAAATTCAAACAAATTTTCAGGCCGAAGAGGAGTGGCTGCGGCTTTTTTCTCGGATGCCGTGATGTTTGGAGGCGTTATTTTGTCTTTCGAATCATTTGAAAAAATCGGTAAATCCGAAAAAAGAATGCGGATTTTGGGAGGTGCGCTTCTCCGGATTCAGGAAGCAAGCCGGGCAAAAGGAAGAACGAGCCGATCGCTTGAATATTGCCGGAGAGGCGCAGAACGCCTCGGGTTCGGGCGGTTGCGGGCCGCAGCGAATGCGGGCGCTGCCAGGCGGGTGACGCAGCCGTCGCGCGCGCTTTCGTCCGATGTGCCGGTCATGTGATTAGGGAAAAGTCGGAGAAAATCGCAAAAATCCCGGAAAAGCAAAGATGAAGCTTCGCATTAGGGAGGAACTTGATGATTCAATCGCCTGTTATCTAGGACTTTCTCCCTATACTTTCAAGATTCTTTCAAAGCATAATCTCAGTCACTACCCGCGCTTTCGTCAGGATCTTCAAGGCAGACCACAGGTCCTCCGGAGGCGTTTCCTTTTCTTTCAGATACAACAACTAAAACAGGACAATCAGAGACATGGACAACAACAGCACACGCTACATCGCCATCGGCTCGATGCTGTTTGCACTCTTTTTCGGCGCCGGCAACCTCATTTTCCCGGCAGCCATGGGGCAGACGGCAGGCGCAAATGTTTACTGGGCGCTTCTCGGCTTCTGCATTACGGGCGTGGGTCTTCCGCTTCTCGGCATTGTCGCTGTCGGCTATTCGGGCTGCCACGATCTGCGCGAAGTGGCGAGCCGCGTGCATCCGCTCTACGGGCTTTTCTACACGGTGATCTGCTACATGGCGATCGGCCCCTGCTTCGCCATTCCCCGTACGGGCACGGTCTCCTTTGAAATCGCCGTCCGCCCCTTCCTCGGGGCTGAACCCTCGTCCTTTGCGCTTCCCGTCTTCCTCGCGATCTTCCTCGGGATTGCCTTCTGGCTCTCGTCGTCGCCCTCGAAGCTCGTCGACCGCATCGGCAAGTTCCTGACGCCCGCGCTTCTCGTGACACTCGCCGTCCTCATCGTCATGTCCTTCGTTTCGCCGATGGGCGACTTCCAGGCGGCGACCGGCGCCTACAAGGATCCGCTTGGCGCGGCTGTTCAGGGCGTTCTTGACGGCTACAACACGCTCGACGCCATTGCGTCGCTCGTCTTCGCCACGCTCGTGATCGGCTCGGTTCGCGAAATCGGCTTCAAGGATCCGAAGGCCGTGAGCGCGCAGGTCTGCAAGTCGGGCCTTCTCGCCGGCATCCTGCTCGCGATCGTCTACATCTTCATCGCGAAGATCGGCGCGGAGAGCGTTTCCGCGATCGGCATGCAGGAAACGGGCGCTCCGGTGCTCGCTGAAAGCGCGAAGATCTTCTTCGGCAATGGCGGCGCCATGCTCCTCGCCGTGATCGTGCTCCTTGCCTGCCTCACGACGGCGGTGGGTCTGCTCACCTGCTGCGCGGCCTTCTTCCTTGAACTCACGGGCAAGCTCACCTACGTCACCTGGGTCGGCCTCTTCACGATCATCTCGTACCTCATCGGCCTCTTCGGACTCAAGACGATCATCGTCTCGACCATCCCGGTGCTGATGTTCATCTATCCGCCCTGCGTGGCGCTCATCGTCCTCATCTTCCTTCACAAGTTCTTCGGCGGCCGCCAGTGCGTCTACGCCTGGACGATGGGCTTCACCCTCGTGATGGCGTTCGTGAACGGCCTTGAAACCGCCGGCGTCAAGATGGATGCGCTCGAAGCAGTGCTCCGCGCCTGGGTTCCCTTCCACGCTCAGGGCCTCGGCTGGATTCCCTTCGCCGTCGTTGGCTTCGTGATCGGCCTCATCTGGAAGGCTGTCCGTCCCGTGAAGGCCTGATGCGGATAATCCGTCTCAATCCTTAATTCCCCAGGGCGCCACATCATCCTCAAACGTGATCCGGCGCCCTTATTTTCTCTAAACCTATCTCAAATACCACCCGTTTTCGTACGCTTATAAGGAGAAGAAAAAATGTCCTCAGCCGCCTCTCAAAGCCGCCTTCTGAAAACCCGTTCCCGCCTCGCGATTCTTTTTTCCGCGGCGCTTCTGGGCTTCGGCTTCAATGCGGGCTTTTCGGGCGCTGCTGAGGCCGCGGAAGCTCCCGTCAACATCGGCGTCGTGCAGATCGTCGACCATGAAGCGCTCAACGACACCGTGAAGGGCATCGTCGACGGCATGGCCGAACGCGGCTGGAAGGACGGAGAAAAAGCGCGCTTCGATCTTCAGAACGCGCACGGCGACCAGTCGACCCTGAAGAACATCGGCGACCGCTTCGTGTCTGAAGGTTCGTCCCTCATCTTTGCCGTGGCGACCCCCGCCGTGCAGAGCATGGCGAGAACGACCAAAAAGATCCCGATCGTGGGTGCGGCGGTGACGAGCTATTCGGCCGCGAAGGTCGTGAAGTCCGACGACCGTCCGGGCGGGAACGTCACGGGCGTCTCCAATATCGGACCGGTTGCCGCGCAGCTCGATCTCCTCCTCAAGCTCACGGGTGGAAAGAAGCGCGTGGGTTCGATCTACAACGCGGGCGAAATCAATTCCGTCGTGCAGATGGATCTCCTTCGCGCGGCTGCTAAGGAGCGCGGCGTGGAGCTGATTGAAGCGACCGTGTCGGGCGTGGTCGACATCCAGCAGGCCGTCCAGACGATGAAGAACAAGGTCGACGGCTTCGTCTTCCCGACCGACAACGTCGTGGTTTCCGGCATGGCCGTGATTCTGAAGACCACGGTTCCCGCGAAGCTTCCGACCGTTGCGGGGGACCTGGGGAGCGTCGCAGCGGGCTGCACCGCGGCCATGACCGTCGACTACTACAAGCTTGGACGCCAGGCGGCCGACATGGGCGCGGACATTCTTGAAGGAAAGAGAAAGCCCGCCGAAATGAGAATTGAAACTCAGGACGTGAAGCAGCCGACCATCAATCTCAGGGCTGCGAAGGCGATCGGACTTGCCGTGCCTGAAGACCTTCTTGCCGGTGCGATCCTTTACGAAGGCAAATAATCTTTTTCGAAAAGAGAAGAATTCAAAGCGGAGCTTCCTGAGAGATGACTCCGCTTTGTTTTTAGAATGGCCGGGCAAACTTCTTTCTTTGAGCGGAGGATATTGCTGGTGAGGAACGGCCTTGCGCTCGCGGCAATGGCGGCGACGCTTGCCGCAGGCGCCTTTTCGATCGACTGGATCATTTTTGACCGCGTCGACTACCTCGCCGACGTCCGGGTCGTTGATCCCGTTCGCTATTCGGGCGAGCTCATCGACGAAGGACGCTACGCCGACGCCGAGGAATACGCCGCCTTCTGGCTTTCGCTCCCGGGCGTCGCAGCGGACGACCGGCAAGCCCGGCAGGTGGAGGCGAATCGGCTCCTTGCCCACGAGAAGCGCTCCGAGCTTTCCTATCAGGCGGCCGAAGTTGCAAAAGGCTTCCTTCTGGGCGAAAGCGAGGAGGACTACGGCCGGGCGGCGGGCGTCGCTGCGGACTTCACGCTCTACGGCGACTTCCGGGATCTGGTCCGCGAGGCCTCGCACTGGCTCTCGAACGAAGAGGTCGACGTCCTCATTGCCGCGCTCGCGGGTGCCGGGATCGGAATCACGGCGCTTTCCTTCGGACCGCAGGCGGGGGCTTCCGGCACCGTCAAGGCGGGCCTCTCAGCACTGAAAGCCGCGAAGCGCTCGAAGCGGGTGCCCGTGAAGCTCTTCGAAGAAGCCGGCGCGGTGCTTGCGGACGCCGCAAAAAGCGCGTCGAGGGCAGGAAAGAAAGCCGGAACAAAAGCCGGTACGAAAGTCGGGACGAAGGAAGCGTCCGAGGCCGCGTTCAAAACGCTCGCCAGACTCGCGCCTCTCGTCGACCTTGCCCGCTTTGCCGAAAAAGAGGGCGCCCGGGCGGGTCTTGAGGTGCTTGCACGAAGCGAGCATCTCACGGACATTCCGCGGGTGATCAGGGCAGCGGAACCGTTCGGCGAAAACGCGGCGGCTGCCTTGAGAACGCTGGGGCCCGATTTCGTGCGGGTGTCGGAGAAGCGCGGAGCCGCGGAAGTGAAGGCGGTTGCGCGCTATGGGCCCGATGCGGTGACGAAGCTCGAGCGCGTGCCGGCGAAGACGTTCCTGAGGGACATGCGGCATCTGAAGGCCATCGCAACGGAGAGCATTTATCGGGTGATCCGGTTGTGTCTCAGAACCGTCGAAATTCTCTTTTCCGTCATCACGGGCCTCATTTCAGTCGCGGGCTTTCTCTCGAGCGCGGTTTCCTGGATCAGGCGTTTCGGGAAAAGAGGAGAGGCACAGAGCGCCTGAAGCTCAGGAGCCTGAGCGCTCATCTCTATATAGAGCAGCGCCGGCCTCTCCCGGGGGAAGAAGCCGGCGCATCGAAGAACTGCTGAAAAGAAATTACAGATCTTCAATTACGAGGTAGACGGCCTTTAGAGGGCCGTGGACGCCCACCACCTTGACGAGCTCAATGTCTGCCGTGGAGCTCGGACCCCCGACGAGGTTGATGCAGGAAGGCATGGGAATGCCCGCTCGAAAACGCTCATGGAGCTTCTTCGAGAGCAGCCCGAGGCGCGGGAGAATCGCGCTCTTCTTAACGACGAAGATCGTGTTCTGCGGAAGAAGACTCACGGAACGCCCGTTCTCAACGGAAGAGAAGAGCACCATCGTGCCCGATTCGGCGAGCGCATTCTCCGCCCACACAACGCCCGTGCGGGAGGTGGAGGCGCGCTCGGAATTCTTTCTCCCTTCGACGCTTCCCCATTCCCAGGCGTTGGGGCCGATCGCGTCTGTCGTGACGCCGAGGTCCTTCAAGTCCTTTTCGGCAGAAAGGAGCACTTCGCCGTCGCCGAGTTCAGCGGCAATGTCCTTCACGGCTTTGGCAAGCCCGGCCGCGGTCGTGAGGCGGCAGTCGGCAAGGTTCACCGAACCCGAGATCTCAAAGAACATCTTGAGGAGTGCATCGGGCGAAAGGTCGGCAAAGCGCGTGAGCGCGTAATCATTCACGGGCTTCGCAGCGGGGAGCGGCTCCGTTCTCACGGGGCGGCCGAGTTTGGCGGCAAGAGCGCCCAGGAAGGCTTCGCGGTTCTTGATCATTTGTTGTCTCCTTATTTCTGATTCTTCTTGTTTCCGAGGCTCTTTTCGTGTTCGGCGAACCAGGTGCGGAAGCTTTCGCCGTCGCCTTCCGGAAGGTCGCGCGCATTGGTCCAGGCCTTGATGACCTTGGGCTCAATCGGCGCGCGCCCGTTATGAATGCCGAGCTTCATCGCCGGAGCGCCCGCCTTCATCGTGAGGTTCCAGAGCCAGGGCGAGCCGTTGGCGACGCCGAAGCCCTTCATGGCGAGCTTTTCGCCGGTCGGCCGGATGCCCATTTCCACTTCCGCAATGCGGTGGCGGCGGATGAGGCCGGAGAGCGGGATCTTCACCGGGCAGACCGAGTCGCAGGCGGTGCAGAGCGTGCAGACCTGCGGGAGATCGCGGAACTTTTCATAGCCGCCGATGAGGGGCGTGAGAACGGCCCCGAGGGGACCCGGATAGATCGAGCCGTAGCCGTGACCGCCCACCTCGCGGTAGCAGGGGCAGGTATTCATGCAGGCGCCGCAGCGGATGCACTGGAGAATGGGACTGAACTGCGAGGCGAGAATGTCCGAGCGCCCGTTATCGATGATGACGAGGTGGAATTCCTCGGGGCCGTCCAATTCTCCGGAGCGCTTCGGGGGCGTGAGCCACGTGTTGTAGCCCGTGAGCCGCTGACCCACCGCGCTTCGCGCGAGCATGGTGATGAGGACGTCGACCTCGGCAAATGAGGGCGCGAGGCGCTCCATGCCCATCACGGCGATGTGGGTTTTGGGGAGCGTCGTGCAGAGGCGGGCGTTGCCTTCGTTCGAAACCAACGCCATGGAGCCCGATTCGGCAACGGCGAAGTTGCAGCCCGAGATGCCCACGTCGGCCGCAAAGAATTCGGGGCGAAGGGTCTTTCTCACGAAAAGCGTCATGTCTTCCGGCGTGTCGGAGCCCGTGTAGCCCATGGTCTTACGGAGCGTTTCCTGAATCTGACGGCGGTCGCGGTGAATGGCCGGAACCACGACGTGCGAGGGCGGGTCCTTCGCGAGCTGAAGGAGGAACTCGCCGAGGTCGGTTTCCAGAACCGAGACGCCGGCGCCCTCGAGGACGTGGTTGAGGCCGATTTCCTCGGTCACCATGGACTTCGACTTCACGACCTTCTTCGCGTTCTTCGACTTGATGACGGAGAGAATGTAGTCGGTCGCTTCTTCCTTCGTGCGCGCGAAGAAGACGTTTCCGCCCCTCTTGTCGATTTCTTCAGAGAGCTTGTAGAGGTAGGCGTCGAGGTTTTCGAGAACGTCCTGGCGGATCTGTTCCGCACGCGCTCTCCAGCCTTCCCAGTCGCCGAGGTCGTTGACCATCTTCTGGCGGTTCCTGCCGATCAGGTCCTGGGCCTTGGCGACGGCCGCGCGCATGATCTGGTCGTGCGTCTGGCGGTCGAGCCGTTCGTGAAGGGGGAGGCGGTTCGTGACGACGCAGTCGTCGGGGTTCGCAACGTTGACGACGAGGGGGCGCTTGTCAACTTCGTGGTGAGTTTCAGTGGAATTCATTTTGGGACTCATTTGGGGAAAGCAGGGGGATCAGCGGGACATGAGCACTTCAGCGATGTGCATGACGCGGATGGGGAGCTTCTCGCGCGCAATGCGGCCGCCGATGTTGAGGAGGCAGCTCGAATCCGCTCCGATCACGTAGTCCGGGTACTGGGTCTGCATGTGCTCGACCTTTTCCGAGACGAGTGCACCCGAGATCTCGGACATCTTGACGGCGAAGGTGCCGCCGAAGCCGCAGCAGATTTCCTGGCCGGGGAAGGGAAGAAGCTCGAGGTCCTTCACGTTCTTGAGGAGCTTCAGAGGCTCCTCGCGGATGCCGAGCTTTCTGAAGAGCGAGCAGGACGGGTGGTAGACGGCGCGCCCGGGGAGCCGGGCGCCGACATCGGTGATGCCGAGTTCATTCACGATGAAGCCCGTGAGGTCGTGAATGCGGGCGGCAACTTTTTCCGCGCGCTCGGCCCATTCGGGCTCCTCGGGGAGGAATTCGCGGAAATACTTGGCGTAGGTCTTCACCGTGTAGGTGCAGGAGCCGGCCGGAGAGACGATGGGGTAGTCGTTCTCTTCAAAGGTCACGATGTTGTTCTTCATGCCGGGGATCGCCTCGCGAATCCAGCCGCTGTTGATAGCGGGCTGGCCGCAGCAGCTCTGGCGCTTCGGGAAGACGATTTCGCAGCCGAGCTTCTCAAGAAGGAGAACCGAAGCGGCGGCAGCGCGGGACTTCACCGCGTCTCCGATGCAGGTGCAGAAGAAATTGACTTTCATTTTTGGGATCCTTGGGGAATTTGAATGGGGAAAGAAGGAATTCAGAAGGCAAAGAGACCGGTAATGGCGGCGAGAATCACTGCGCCTGCGACGGCATAGCGGAGCGTTCCGGAAAGCATCTTTGAGGAGCTCTGGGCAAGCACCGCCGAGGCGGATGCGGCAATCGCGATGCTCTGCGGCGCGACCATCTTTCCGACGGTGGCGCCCGCGGCATTGGCGGCGGCAAACCAGACAGAGCTCATGCCGGCTTCGTGCGCGGCGAGAAGCTGGAGCTTCCCGAAGAGGACGTTCGAATTGACGACGCTCCCCGTTACGAAGGTGCCGAGCATCCCGAAGAGGGGCGAAATCCAGGCGAAGCGGTCGCCGGCGGCTTTAATCAATGGCTCCGCGGTTTTCTCAATGAGGCCGCTCACGTCCATGACGGTTGCCATGGCGACGATTCCGCAGATGGCGACCCCGGCAGGCGCGAGCTGCTTCGCGGTGCGCGCGAACGCTTCACCCATGATGCCGGGACCCGCGCCCTGAATGAGGCCGCCCAGAATCGTGGAGATCAGGATGAGGACGCCCGGCGTCGCAATCCAGTCGATCTTCGCCGTGAGCACGCGCCCGTCATCGAGCACGAAGCGGATGGGCGTCGCGACGGCGGCAAGTTCGCCCGAAATCTTCGGGAAAAGCGGGCTCGCGGCGAGGATGAGGACGAACATCACAAGGTAGATGCTTCCTGCACGCAGGAACCCGAGCTCATGCGTCGCCTCCTTTTCCTTCCCGAACCGGCGGTGTTCGCCGGGGGTCTTGTGCTCGAAGATGCGGAGCCAGAGAAGAAGATAGACGAGGCTCGTGAGGCTCCCCGCGAAGGCGACGAGCTGCGGCCCGAGAAGGCGCGCCGTCAGGTACTGCGGGATGGTGGTCGTGATGCCGATGCCGATGAGGAGCGAGAGGATGCCCTTCACCGCGCCGAGGCCGCCTCCGACGATCGAGACCATCGCGACGGGAAGCAGGAAATTGAAGACCGCGAGCTGAAGAATCACCGTCGAGGAGAGGTCCGTGACGGAGAGGCTCGTGAGGTCCGCGAGCATGATCATCGGGATCCCGGCCGCGCCGAAGGCGGTCGTGACCGTGTCGGCGATGAGCGTCGCCACGGCCGCGCGCATGGGCTCGAACCCGAGCGCGAGGAGAATCCCCATGGGGATAGCAACAGAAACGCTGAAGCCCGCCGCGCCTTCGAGGAAGCCCCCGAAGCACCAGGAGATGAGAAGAATCTGGATGCGGCGGTCGTCGGTAACCGCCGAGAGGCTCTTCTCGATCACGCTGATGGCGCCGGTGCGCAGCATCACGTTGTAGGCGAAGATCGCCGCGAAGATGACGAGGACGATGGGCCAGAAGCCCTTGATGACGCCGTAGGAGACGCTTCTTTCAAGCGTTCCTGCGGGAGTGCCGAGGTACCACCCCGCGATCCCAAGAACGATCACGAGCGTGATCAGGATCGAAAGGTAGATGGGCACTTTGTACCTGAGGATCAGGAGGGTCATTACCGCGAGCGGAAAGAGACCCGCAAAAACCGGGAGTATCGACTCCATGATTTCTCCGAAAATGCTTTAAACGTTGCGGCGCATGCAGGATGCTTGCGCGTTTGATTTCCGGACAGTCTATGAAGTGCCGTTTACAGATTGAATCCGTCAATGGAATGGATTTTCAGAAGAATTGGTATTAACCCGTATTGTCATTATTACTACTTGTTTACTAGATAGATACGTAGTTCTTGAAGATCAAAATATCCTTTTATTCTTTAAATAGATTATTAATAATGCCCGGCGTTTAAATCTTTAGGTATGAAGCAGAATGCAGAATAGTGCGTGGAACGGCGCGCTTTTGCGTTTATTTGGGAGCGCGCCGCGCCGAATCAAAATTTTCCCCTGCGAGGATCCCGAACCGGCGCTTTCATCAGCAGACCGGTTCGTGCCGCCTCAAGGCTTGTCTTCTTCTGCGGCTTCCAGGGTCGGAGGTGAGGAAAGCGCCCTGAAGCGAGTCTTTTTGCTCGTTTATGAACGCGGCTTTGGCAGGAATAGTCGGAAACTACTCAACCTGCCAGCCACATAGTCGGCAGCTGGCAGGTAACCTGTTATTTTGCCCAAAAATACGCAGTTACCTGCCACCTACCTGCTATCTGTCTGGCAGGTACCTGGTACCCAAAGAATGTCCCGCAGCCATAACCGGCGACACATCACTCTTTTTCTGCGTCCGCGCTTGCCAGATCAGAGGTCGTCGGCAGGAACCTTCGCCGCTTTTGAGTCGGGTGTCCGACGCGGGTTGGAAGCGCACCACTCGTGATTCAGGATGTAGCAGGAGCCGCATCTTTATCTGCGAGTCATAATATTAAAGATATGAGTTTAAAATTTTAATAATTGAACAGCATTCAACACTATAATTAAAGAAATGAATCAAATTCTTTAAGTTGCGCCAGGCTTATTAAAATTTCTTAAAGGTTGAGTTACTGTGATCAGCAACAATCCGAGATCCGGATTTATTCGGCAGAACCTTGCCGGAGCCCAGAGTTACGGTTCGTTCGTGCCGGCTTCACTCCCGCCGAAGCCTTCCATAGAACCGGATGAAGAACTGAACGGACTGCTTCTTGAGGCGAAAACAAAACTCGCGTATCTCAAGGGAGCTGCGCGGCATATTCCTAATATGCAGATGTTCCTTGCCATGTACGTGCGCAAGGAGGCGCTCTTTTCTTCTCAGATCGAAGGCACGCAGGCTACGCTCGACGATATCCTCGACCCCATGGTTGACCATACCTGCAATCGCGACATTCTCGATGCCGTCGACAATGTGCAGGCCGTCCTCTTTGCCGTAAGGCAGCTTCAGGACGTCCATGGGCTTCCCTTAAGTCTCCGTCTGCTCCGGGAATCGCATAAGGTTCTTCTCGGGCATTCGAGAGGCAAGGACAAATCTCCCGGAGAATTCCGGCATTCCCAGAACTGGATCGGACCGACAGGATGTTCCCTGCGAGAGGCTTCCTATGTGCCTCCTAATCCGGAAGACATGATGGAGGCGCTCAATGCCCTCGAGTTGTACCTGCACGCCCCGGATGATTTGGATCCGCTCATTCGCGCCTCACTCATACATTATCAGTTTGAGACGATTCATCCTTTTCTCGACGGCAACGGCCGCGTCGGGCGCCTTCTTATCCTCCTCTTTCTCATGGATCAGCAGGTCATCGATGCACCTTACGTATACATTTCGTATTTCCTTAAAATACACCGCACTCAGTATTACGAGCACCTGACATCAGTTCGCGAGAATGGTACGTACGAGGCCTGGGTGAAATTTTTCCTTCGGGCAGCCGGAGAGGCGGCTCAGGATGCGATAGAAAGCATTGAGAAGCTCTCGGCACTCGCCGCGGCTTCCCGCGAACGAATCCTGTCGGGTGTCCGCGGAACCAGCGCACGCGCCAAGCTGGAAGCGTTCCTGAGCTACCTTGAGGGAGCTCCGATCATTGAGATCAAGCGAACCGCTTCGGATCTGGGCTGGAGCTTCCCGACAACCTCCAAATACGTAAAGCTCTTCTGCGAAGCCGGCATCCTGAAGGAAGTGTCAGGGCGGTCGAGAGGACGGGTGTTTGCCTTTGAAGACTATCTTGCTGTGCTGAGGAAGGACATGGAGCCGCTGTGAGGTAAGTGGCCAACCTTAAACCGATCGATTCGGATCGCTGGGAAATTGAGACCGGAGTTCAGCGCTTTCCTCAACGCGGGCGGCGCTTCCTGATCAGTTTCTACCGTAATCGGGCGAGCTGAGGATTCATCGATAATAAGATTGTCTGGAACGGGAAAGTTTTCCGATCCGGGTGCTTTTGTGTTTTCGTGGAAAACGAACATGACGCAGTAGAAACGATAAGATTGAGTTCAGAGCAAATTAGTCAGAAATCGCCAGGTCCGATATGAAGCAGTTGCCGTTAAGTGTTTCCGATTTTTCCTATCTTCGTAATCCGGCGAAGGACTACCTTTACGTGGACAAGACCGATCTGCTTCAGTCGATGATTGCGAGGTCGAAACTCGTCTTCCTTGCGCGTCCCCGGCGCTTCGGCAAATCGCTGCTGGTTTCGACGCTCTCGGAACTTTTTGCGAACGGCCTGGAGAAGTTTTCGGGACTCAAGATTGAGAAAACCTGGGACGACCGCACGTACAAGGTCATGAAGCTCGATTTTTCGCGCCTCATGGGCAATGACAGTATTGAAGGATTCCTTCAGGCTTTGGACGACCGTCTGGTGCTCAATATTGCTGAGGCGGGCTTTGATGTGCCTGAAACAGTGCGTCTGGATCCCGTGCTGCGCTGGGAGAAGTTTCTTGCTTCCCTCAAGGAGGATTCCCTTGTCCTGCTTGTTGATGAATACGATGCGCCGCTGACGGAAAAACTTCATCACCCGGATCTGTTTGAGAAAATACGGAATGTAATTTCGAATTTTTTCGGCGCTTTGAAAACGTACTCCGGACGCTTCCGTTTTGTCTTCATTACCGGGATCATGCGGTTCCAGCAGGCTGCTTTGTTCTCGAACTTCAATGACATTCGCGACATCTCTTTCATGGCGCTCTATGGCGGATTGCTGGGCTTCACCGAAGCAGAAATAAAAGGTTCATTCGGTCCCTGGATTGAACATGCCGCTGCCGTAAGAGGTGAAGCCTATGAAAGTGTTCTGAAGCGATTGAAGGTTCAATATGATGGCTTTTGCTTTGACTCAAGCGGTAAAACGCATGTCTATGCACCTTGGTCAGTGCTGAATTTCCTCTCATATCCGGAAGAGGGCTACGACAACTACTGGTTTCAATCCGGAAGCGGTACCTCGGCACTTCTGCGCAACTATTTCCGGACGCATCAGCTTTTTGATCCCGCTAAGTTCGATCGGCCGATCTATACCACGATTGCGTCATTGAGATCATCGAGTCATGTCGCGACTTTGGATGACACACAGATTCTGGCGCATACCGGCTACCTGACGATCAAGGATGCCTCGCCGGACGGGATGATAGCCCTGGGCTTCCCCAACGAAGAGGTGAGGCAGTCGCTCGGAATGCTCCTCAAGACGACGTTCTGGCCTTCCGACTTTGAACGTAATGAGTTGACCTCAGCTTTCTGCAGCGCGCTTGTCGAAAAAGATCCTCAAAAGGTTCTTTCGGTGCTTAATTCCATTGTGCATCATCTCGACTATCAGAACTTCACGCTTACAACGGAAAGCGCCGTACGGCAGCTGCTGCAGATTTTCTGTCTGGGCGGCGGTCTGAAGACCCGGATCGAAACGCACTCGCCGCGTGGGCGGAGCGATCTCGAGATCTCTCTTCGTCAGCTTGATGTAGTTTTCGAAGTCAAGCACGTCAGGAATGCCGCAGAGGGCGAAAAGGCGCTCGAGCGGGCTTTGACCCAGATTCAGGAGCGCGATTACGGCAATAACATTCCGGGCCGTGATTTGGTCCGTTTCGGCATCGTGTTTGCAGAAGATGCGCGGCGTTTCTGCAGGATCGGAATGGCTTGAGGAAGAGCGCGCAGAAAGCTTTGAAAAACTTCGTCCGGAGTAGGAACGCTTCCGCTCCGGACGCGTTTGGGCAGCCTCCTTACTCAAGCGGCAGCAGCTTCGTATAAATCTCGACTCCGCGCTCTAGCACGCGTTCGTCAAAGTTGAAACGGTCGGAATGAAGCGGAATTCCCGTGCCCGTGCCGAGGAGCATGAAGAGTCCCGGGAGCGTCTTCTGGTAGAAGGCGAAGTCTTCAGCAATGAGAAGGGGCTTGGGGAGCTTCTGGAGTTCCGGGATGCGCTTTTCGGCATCTTCGAAAAGATTTCGATCGTTGATGACGGGCGGATAGCCGTCGGATTTCGTGATGCGGATCCCGACGGAAAGATCCTTGCTGATGCGGTCGGCGATTTCGTGGAGATGGTCCCAGGCGTAATTGAAGGCTTCGCTGCTGAAGACGCGGAGCGACCCTTCGAGGTGCCCGGCTGCGGCAATGGCGTTTCTCACGGTGCCGGCAGTGACGCGGCCGAATTTGAGCGTGGACGCCGGGTCGACTTCGGATTTGAGGCGCGAGAGCATCTGGTCGGCTTCAACGACAAAGCGCGCCATGGCGAGAAGCGCATCCGCGCCGTCCTCGGACTTTGCAATGTGCGTGCTTTTCCCCGTAAAGTCGACCGTGATTTCGTTTGACTGCGCGAGAAGCGGACCGGGAAGGGACGCCACGACGCCCATCGGGAGATCGGGCCAGAGGTGGAACCCGTAGATCGCCGTCGCGTTCTTATCCTTAAAGACCCCCGATTCGCAGATGAGGCGCGCGCCGCCGGTGGTCTCTTCTGCCGGCTGGAAGACGATGAGAACGTTCTTCGTGAGCTTTGATTTGAGCCCTGCCACAACCTCGGCGAGCCCGAGCGCCATCGCCATGTGGCCGTCGTGGCCGCAGGCATGCATTTTCCCGGGATGCGTGGACTTGAAGTCCGAATCCACGGCTTCGCAGATGGGGAGCGCATCCATGTCGGAGCGGAAGGCCACGGTCTCGGGCTTCCCGCAGTCGAAATAGGCGCAGACCGCATGGCCTTCGGGCGAGAAGACCTCGCAGGGAAGGTTCGCGAGCACGCTGCGGATGTAGGCAGTCGTTTCGGGAAGATCGAGGTCGAGTTCGGGGATGCGGTGAAGATCGCGGCGGTAGCGGGTAAGACGCTCGAGCATGGCTGAAAAGGGCAGAGGGAGAGTAGGAGAATACGGATCCGGCCCGGGGAAAGCTTCTCCGGGCCGGAAATGACGGCATTCAATCGGGGGTGAATGCGTATCAGAGGGTGCGGAGTGCGTCTTCAAGCACGGTCTTCTGGGTCGTGCGCTCATCCTTCTTCGTCTTGATGATGCGCGCGGGAACGCCCGCGACAACGGCGCCCGCCGGAACGTCATTGATGACGACGGAACCGGCGGCGACGACCGCGCCTTCGCCCACGTGGATGCCTTCGATCACGACGGCGTTCGCGCCCACGAAGCAGTTGTCTTCAATAATGACGGGCTTAGCGGAAGCGGGCTCGACCACGCCCGCGAGCACGGCGCCAGCGCCGATGTGGCAGTGCTTGCCCACCGTCGCGCGGCCGCCCATGACGACGCCCATGTCGATCATGGTGCCTTCGCCGATCACGGCGCCGATATTGATGATGGCGCCCATCATGACGACCGCGCCGTCGCCGATCGTGACCTGGTCGCGGATCACCGCGCCCGGCTCGATGCGGGCGTTGATGTTCTTGAGGTCAAGAAGGGGAATGGCCGAATTGCGGCAGTCGTTTTCAATGACCATGTCGTCGATCTTGTCCTTGTTCGCTTCAAGGATGGGACCGAGAACCTTCCAGTCGCCGAAGACCACCTTGTCGCCCGCGCCGAAGACCTGGGCCGTGCCGTAGTCGATCGGAGCCTTTTCGCGGATCGTGATCTTCACGGGGGTCTTCTTCTCAGCCGTGGCGATGTAGTGAATGATTTCCTGGGCGTTCATCATTTGGGTAAATTTCCTCTTGGAATCGGGTTGCGTAAAAGTTTGATTTTGTCCTGGGACTGTGAGCGTTCGGTATTTCTCTCAGGAGAAAAGCAGGTCATCCATGGTGTACCAGCCGGGCGCCCGGTCCTTCAGCCGCTCGCCCGCCTTGATGGCGCCGAGCGCGAAGATGCGGCGGGATTCCGCACGGTGGGTGAGGGAGAGCTCCTCGTCGGGTCCGAAGAAGGAAACCGTATGGACGCCGGCAACGGTGCCGCCTCTTACGGCATGGACGCCGATTTCGTTCCCCTCGCGCTTCATCATGCCCTCGCGGCCGTAGACCGTGCGGCGCTTGCCTTCCGGGTCGATGGCCCGGAGGAGGAGCTTCGCCGTTCCGCTCGGGGCATCGGCCTTCATGCGGTGATGGGTTTCGACGATTTCGATGTCGAAGTCGTCCCCGAGGAGCTTCGCGGCTTCAGCCGAGAGGTGCTTGAGGACCGCTACGCCCACCGAATAGTTGGCTGAAAGAATCACGGGAGCGCACTCTGCGAGGGAGCGGATTTCGGCGGCCTCTTCAGCGCTGTAGCCGGTAGTGCCGCAGACGAGCGCTGCGCCCGTCCTGCGGATGTAGGCCGCGACCTGAGGGAGCGCCGCGGGGGAGGAGAAGTCAATGAGCGCGTCGACCCGGCCGAGGTTCGCGAGTTCATCAATATTCCCGGCGAGGTAGGCGCCTGCGACTTCAATACCGCGCTCTTCGGCGCAGGAGGCGATCATTTTTCCCATTCGGCCCATGCCGACGAGCGCGATTTTCATGGTGAATCCTTTTTCCTGGATGTGTGTGTCCAAATCTGAAGCTCAGATGAGGCCCGCAGCCGCCATCGAGCGGCGCAGCGTCTCGCGGTGGGCTTCCGTCATCGGGCAGAGGGGGAGGCGGTAGCCGCCGACGTGCTTGCCCATCAGATTGAGGGCTTCCTTCACGGGGATGGGGTTGACTTCGATGAAGAGGTCGTTCGTGACTTCGAGGAGCTTCAGCTGCAGGTCGCGCGATTCCTTCACGCGCCCTTCGAGGAAGTCCATCACCATGCGGTGGGTTTCTCTCGGAGCGACGTTCGCGAGCACCGAAATGACGCCCGAGGCGCCGAGCGCGAGCATCGGAACGATCATGTCGTCGTTGCCCGAATACATGACGAAGTCGTCGGAGAGGTAGCGGGCAATCTTCGCGGCATAGGAAATGTTGCCGCTCGCTTCCTTGATGCCGATGATGTTGGGGTGCTTCGAGAGGCGCGCCACGTTGGCTTCCGAAATCGAGCAGCCCGTGCGGCCCGGGACGTTGTAGAGAATGCAGGGAATCTTCACCGCATCGGCGACCGTCGCGAAGTGGCGGTAGATGCCTTCCTCGTTCGCCTTGTTGTAGTAGGGCGTGATGATGAGGAGGCCGTCGGCTCCGAGGCGCTCGAAGGCGAGCGACTTCTCAAGCATCGTGCGGGTGTCGTTAGAGCCCGAGCCGCAGATCACCGGAATGCGGCCCGCGACGCGCTTCACCGTGTACTCGCAGACGGCGTTGTCCTCTTCGTGCGACATGGTGGAGGATTCGCCGGTCGTGCCGAGGATGACGAGCGCATCGGTTTCGTTTTCGAGGTGAAAGTCGATGAGTTCGCCCAACTTTTCAAAGTTGACGGAACCGTCGTCATTGAAGGGTGTGACGAGAGCAACGAGGGAGCCGCGTACGGGGATTCTGGACATGATGGATTTCGCTCTGAAGGGTTGAGGGTCTGGTCCGGTACGACCGTGAGGGAGCTATTGTGCCTGAAAGGGCGGAAGCGACCCGGGGAGAGCGGCGCTGGGAATGAAAACTCGGGCTCCCCCGCGGCGCATAAAAGAAAAGCGCCAGCAAGGTTGCAAGAGCCTTTCTGGCGCAAAGCGGCAAAGCAGGCAGAGCGCTTAATGCCGCAGATTGACCGGAAAGATAGCGCAACTGCCGGGATGCTTCATTCGTCTCTTAATGAAGCCGATTCCCACCGATTGGCAGACAGTCCCGCAGGTATCTCCTGCGGACCCACCTGCGGTCCCTGCCGGGAAAAGCCGCAGATTCGGCGGTTTTGCCTCGCTTCGGGATCTCTGCCTGCCGGCTCCTCCGAAGCTTCTCGCAACCGCACCTCTATCGTTCGTATCTCTAACCTTATCAGATGAAGCCGCCCGGGATAGCGGCCTGAGAGTAAAGAGAAGTGCTTATATCGGTCGATCCGGATTAAGCGACTGCTTCCCCGGGCGTCGCCCGAAAGCGGCGCTCAACGCGAGAGAAGCGCTGCGGGCGGCTCTTTCCCGAACCACTTCTGATAGATCTTCGAGAATTCGCCCGACGCCTTGATGGCGCTGAGGCCCGAGTTGATGCGCTTCAGGAGCTCGGTATTGCCCTTTTTGACCGCAATGCCGAGATTCTCTTCTGTGAGCGCAACGGGGAGCGAGAGGACGCGGCCCTTCCCCGCAACGGCTGCGTAGTAGTCGTTCGTCGGGATGTCGTTGATGACGGCGTCGACGCCCTTGTTTCTCAATTCAAGGAAGCATTCGTTCAATTGGTTGAAGACCCGGACGCGGGCGTTCGGGATCTTTCTCGCGGCTTCTTCGCCCGTGGAGCCGATGGAGACGGCGAGGAGCTTTCCTTCAAGGTCCCTGGCCGTGCGGATCGTCGTGTTGTCGATGTTGACCACCACGCCCAGGCCCGCAATGTAGTAGCGGTCCGAGAAGTCGACGCTCTTCGCGCGCTCCGGCGTAATCGTGATGTCGTTGATCGCGATGTCGATGTTTCCGGTCTTCAAAGCCGGAATGAGGCCGTCAAACGCAATGTTGCGCACTTCGACATTGAAGCCTTCAGCTTTCCCGATCGCGCGGATCACGTCGACGTCGAAGCCCACATACTGGCCCGTCGCGGAATCGCGGGAGCCGAAGGGCGGATAGGCCGCATCCATGCCGGCAACGAGAAGAGGCTTTGAATCGGCCGCTGCCGTGAGCGGAGAGAAGGCGGCAAGGCCCGCGGCGGCGGAGCCAAGGGCGAAAAGCTTGAGGAGCGTGCGTTTCTGCATCGTAGAGGTCCGGAAGAATAGAAGTGTTCCTCGAAACATACCGCAGCCGGCATGCTCATGCGAACGCTTCCCGAGAGGTATTACGCTCCGGATCAAGAAAGCGTCCGGAAGCGGAGGCTTCGGCCCGTGAACTTCGTCCTTCTGGAAAAGAACTATTCGTCTTCACGGGCGAGATCCACCCACTCGTCGGGCGGCGCTGCCTTCTCGAGCTCTGGGAGCGTGAGGCGCACCACGGTCTCTGCCGTTCCGCCCGCGGGATAGAGTTCGGGGAGCGACCTGAGGGACTCGTCGAAATAGATCGGAACGCCCGTCTTTGCGCCGATCGGCGTCATGCTGCCCGGACCGTGTCCGGTCATTTCGAGGAGCTTTTCCGAAGGAATGAATTTCATGCTTTCCTGGAAGCGCATGCGGAATTTCCTGCCGTCAACCCGGGCGTTCCCCGCGAGCACGATGAGCGCCGGCCCGGTATGGAGCTTTACAGCCATGGTTTTGGCGATGAGCCTCGGCTCGCATCCGAGAAGCCGCGCGGCGTCGGCGACGGTCGGAGTGGCGTCCTTTTCAAAGAAGACGATCCGGTCGAGGAGCCCGATCGGTTCGAGCGCTTTCTGAACGGAGGCGAGCGTCATGATGATGGTCTTCAGAAATGATGGAGGACATCGGAAAAAGCCGGCGGTAAAAGCCGGAAGCGGCAGCAGCTTGTCTGTCGACCCAGCCAGGCTGCGTCAGGATACGAGCACATGGTATTCCTTCTGAAGCCGCTGATTCTGCTCGCCCTCGATCTGCCGGCGGCGTTCAATGTACCAGTCGACGAAGGTGCGCACGCGCTTCAAGCCCGCGGCTTCCGTCGTGGTGCCGATGTAGTTTTCAAGGTTCGGGACGTGCCAGCCGTCCAATACCGGCACCAGGTCGCCCTTCACGATGTCTGCAAAGCAGTGGTGCGCCGGGAGGTCGAGAATGATGCCTGCCCCTGCAATGGCGGCAGCCTTGGCCGAAAGGATGTTGTTGAAGCGGATTTCGGACTTGAAGCGGTAGGAGACCTCGTCGCGGCCGAGCTGGAGAATCGCCGGGTGTTCGCGGCAGTCGCCCGTGAAGAGGATGCCCGAGTGCGAGGAGAGGTCCGCGGGTTTTCTGGGGAAGCCCCGTTCGCTGAGATATTCGGGCGAGGCGCAGGCGACGAAGAGAGAGCGCGACACCCAGTGTTCTACAAGCCACTTCTTTCTCACGGGCCCGTAGTAGAGCATCACGTCGCAGTCGCCCTTCATGTAGCCCGCGGACGCGTCGTCCACGGTTACGTCGAAAGATACCTCGGGGCAGAACTTCTGAAAGTCGACGAGCATCGGGACGATCTCGTGCTGCATGAAGCCCGGCATGCAGCCGAGCCGGATGCTCCCCGAGAGCGAATCCTGATTGCGGGCCAATTTCCCTAGACGGTCCTCAAACTGCTTGAGAAGGGGCTCAAGCGACGCCTGGGCTTCAAGTGCAAACTGCGTGGGCGTGATGCGGCGGCCTGATCGAGAGAGAAGGGGCCTTCCGACTTCCTCCTCGAGCCCGGCAATGATGCGCGAGAGCTGCGCCCGGTCCATGCCGTTTCTGATCGCTACGCGGGAAATCGCGCCCTCGCGGAGCACTTCAAAGAGAAGCTTCCAGACTTCAAGATCAAACCGGTGCTGCGGCATTGGAACAATCCCTGATAGAGATGAATACGAACGAATATTCGTGAGCAATTCGTCACGGAAAAGAATGCCTGAATTGTAAAGGAAGAATGCCGCTTCCCACATGCATCAGGAAAAACCGAATGCCGCTGCGAGCGGGGCAGGAGTCTTTTCAAATCGTGATGATTTCATCATGCATGAGCGTGTTGAATTAGTTGCTCAATCAATGTCGGTTGGGGCATATAGTAGAGGTATGAAAAGAGATCCTCGCGCGATCTTTGAGCGGCGGATCGGTCAGGTTTACTTTGAATGCTCCCGATGCATGCAGAGCGCATCTTGATTCGGTTTTACGCCCTTCAGGCATCGCGCCGGGGTCCTCCATTTCCCAGACCCCGCTCAACGGCGTCAAATTAAAAGGAGCAAAAAGGATGTCCTGCCTTTGCAAGTATCACGACGAACTCATCAGCACCCGTCGTCACCTTCACACCATGCCTGAAGAGGGCTGGAGCGAATTCACGACGACGGCATACATCGTCGAGAAGCTGCGCAAGCTCGGCTATGAAGTTCTGATGGGCAAGAAGGTAATCAACCCCGACAACTGCCTCGGCCGCAGCCAGAAGGTGGTGGAAGCGGGCCTCGCCTACGCCCGCAAGAACGGCGTTTCCGAAGAGCTGCTGAAGGAAATGGACGGCCTCACGGGCTGCGTCGGCGTGATGGATACGGGCCGCCCCGGTCCCACGCTCGCGATCCGCTTCGACATCGACTGCGTGCCGGTGACCGAATCGACGGATGCCGACCATATCCCCGCGAAGGAAGGCTTCTGCTCGACCCGTCCGGGCCTCATGCATGCCTGCGGCCACGACGCCCATACCTCCACGGGCCTTGCCGTCGCGCACTGGTTTGCCGACCACAAGGACGAGATGAAGGGCAAGCTCAAGATTCTCTTCCAGCCGGCTGAAGAAGGCGTGCGCGGCGCTGCCGGCATGGCCGCCTCCGGCATCGTCGACGATGCGGACTATTTCCTGGGCGCTCACATCGCCATGATGTGCAAGACGGGCGAACTCTCCGTCAAGCCCTACGGCTTCCTCTGCACGACGAAGCTCGACGTCACCTACACGGGCCGTCCGGCTCACGCGGGCGTCGAACCCAATGCCGGCCGCAACGCCATGGCCGCCGCCTGCAACGCGTTCGTGCAGCTTCTCGGCATTGCCCGCCACGGCTCCGGCATGACCCGCATCAACGTGGGCCAGCTCATCGCCGGCGAAGGCCGCAACGTGATTCCGTCCCATGCCCTCATGAAGATGGAAGTCCGCGGCGAAACGGGCGACATCAATCAGTACATGTACGACGCGGCCGTTGCCATCATCAAGGGCTGCGCGATCAGCCAGGGCTGCGAATACAAGATTGAGAAGATGGGCGAAGCCGTCGACCTCACGAACGACGAAGAGCTCGTCGACGTCCTCACGAAGGCGGGCGAAGCCGTTGAAGGCATGACCGTCCGCAAGGACCCGATGAACTTCGGCGGTTCCGAAGACGCCACCATCCTCGCGCGCCGCGTTCAGGCGCACGGCGGCAAGGCTGCGCTCTTCGTGATCGGTGCGAACCGTCCGTCCGGCCACCACACCTCGAAGTTCGACATTGACGAAAAGGCGCTGGATCAGGGCCTCGCCGTCTGGACGAACGCTGTGAAGGAAATCCTCGGCTGATAGCACCCAGAGGGGAAGCTTCTCTCCTCCCGGGGAGAAGCTCCTCAAAAGGGAAAGCGGCGCGAAGCTCCGGCATCAACGGAGTTCCGCGCCGTTTTGCGTTCGGGGACTTGAGGTTCACCAAGCCTCAGGCGGACGGCAGCGCCTCCGCAAAGGGACCGGTCGAAAAGTCCTTGGCCATGCTTCTCGCCATTGCCACGAGCCGCATGAGGGCGGGCGAGGCCGTGGAGAGCGACGGGAGTGCAATGCCGAGCGTCACGCGCTCCTGGGGCGAGAAGGGCTTCAGAACCACATTGCCCTTGAGGTTGATGCTCTGGAGGCGGTTGTTGACTGAAACGCCGAGCCCCGCATTCACCATCGCGTAGGCGGAATAGGGGTCGTTGGTGATGAGGTGCGTTTTGGGAGCCGTTCTGTGACGCGTGAAGAAGTCGTCGATGTCGGTGTTGTGATGCACGCGCGGATAGATGAAGGGCTCTTTCGTGATGTCTTCGGCCGTCACCGTATCGCGGCTTGCAAGAGGATGTCCCGGCGGAAGCCAGGCGACGAATTCCGTTTCCATCAGCGGGAAGAAGTCCCCGTCATAGGAATGCTGCGAGAGAAAAGCGCAGTCGAGGGTGCCGTCCTTCAAGCGCGTGACAAGTTCCTGGTCGGTGCCTTCAACGGTGGAGAGCGTAATCGCCGGATAGGCGTCGGAGAAGTGCTTGAGAAGCGGCGGGAGCCACGTGGTCGAGATGCTGAAGTAGCTCCCGATCGTGAGTTCGCCCATGACGAGGCCCTTCACGGCAGCAATTTCCTCATGAACGCGCTTTTCTGCTAGAAGAAGCTCTCTCAGGCGCGCAATAACGGGCTCCGCTCCCTTGGCGGGGACGACGCCTCTGCGGCCGCGAAGAAGAAGCGTTGTTTTGAGCTCATCCTCTAACGACGTGATCTGGCGGTTGAGGCCCGACTGCGTCATGCCGAGCTTTTCTGCCGCAAGCGAAAAACTTCCTGCCTCTATGGCAGTGATGAGGTAGGAAACCTTTTCGAGACTCATGACAGACAAACTCCGCGGTAAATTTGCGCCGGAACAAAAAAGCACATCGATTGTACGCATTTCCAATTCGAATGGCGATGACCGTTTTCAAGCCGGGATCCCGCATAATTTCTAGGGAAGAGCAGATTTTTGCCAGTACTCAGAGAAGAGCCTCGGGAGGAGCGGAAATGTCGGCAGCGCCATCAGAAGAATTCCCTGCAGCGCCGAGAGATTGGTCGAGGACCGAAGTCAAGGACGGCGTCTGCACGATCATCCTCGTCCTCACGAAAGTCGAGCAGCTTTTTGATACCGATGTGCCGGTTCCGAGCGAATACGTGGCGCTCGACAGCGACGTGCTTGATTTCTTCACGAGCACGATCAAAAAGCACCAGAAAGCGTGCCGTGAATTCCGGCTCATCGTCCGGCTTCCCGAAGAGGCGCTCCGAGAAGTCGAGCCCTACATGCGTACGAGCGTTGATCTGACGCTCAAGGGCTATTTCCTCGCGCGGGAGAAAAGAATCGCGGAGCGCCTTCATGAGCATTTCCAGGATGCCTGGAAGATGTTCGGGTTCGGCTTTGCCTTCATGCTTGCCTGCACGCTGCTGAGAACCTATCTCGCGCCCGAAGAAGTTCATTCGCTCATGAGTTCCTTCCGTGAGGGCCTTCTCGTGATCGGCTGGGTGGCGCTCTGGAAGCCTGTTGAGGAGCTCCTCTTCAACTGGTGGCCCCTGAAGCGCGAACTTGTCTCCTGGCACAAGCTCTCAAAAATGGAGATGAAGGTCGAGACCTTCTGAACGACATAATCTGACGCTTCATTCTCTACGATAACCATAGAAGGAAGCCGGACGGTTTTCCCGCTGCGCATCGGCGCTTCGGAAGTTCGGCTTCGAAAAATGTTTTGAGAGAAGGACATGAAGGATCAGATCACTTCCAAGAGCTCTGTCTCTGAAATCACTTTCGGCGAGGCGCTCGCTGCGGCAGCAAAACATCTCCCGGGGAAGAGTAGCGTCGGAGAGCTCCTCACGCTGGATATCGCGCTCAGAGCGGCGGCAGATCTTGCTGAACACAATCACCCGGAAGACGATCAGCTTCTTTCGCTTCTCTGGCTCTTCCCCAACGAGATTGCGGGCTCCCGTACGCCCGGCAGCATGAAGGCGCTGATCTCCGGCGTCAGGAAAGTGTGGGCCGGGATCCTTTCGGCAATTCCCGGGACGCATCAGGCTCCAGAGCCGTTCAGCACCGGAGACGAGCCCTCCGTCGCGCGCGTCATCGCGGCGACCTATCTGCGGATGGTGATTCAATCCGGCAGGGCGGAAGCGCTCAGATTGTCGGTGAAGCCGGCTCCCGGCAAAGAAGTCTTCTACGAAAGACTGCTTGCGATCGCCGGAGCGTTGAAAGAGCATTCTCCGGATCTTTCGGGCGAGCTCCTGCTTGAGGCGGTGAAGCGCGCCATTCGGGATGAAGGGTTGAAGCAAAAGCTTCTCCCGGAGGAAGTCCGCGACGCGATCTGGACTTTTTCGCTCCGGCCTCAGGTTCCGAGAGCGGAGGGCGATGCGGCCGTCAGAAGTCTTCGTTGCTTTTTGAGCGGTTTCTGGCTCTCCACCGCAGTGTCCGCGACGGATGGCAGGGTTGAGGCGCTTTATCTCCTTGCAGAAGAAGGCAGGGGAGAAGCCGGGAAAGGCGCTGGGGAAGAGGGCGCGGCGATCGAGCGCCTCGCGGCTTCCATTGCCGTGCGCTTCTCAAAAGTCTTCAGCGTCGCCAAAACGCAAAAGAAGGAAGACGGGATCGAACTCAGTTTCCATCGTGCAGGCATCTCGGGCTGGCACATGGGGCTTCGCCTCAAAGGCCGTCATGACCAGCTGCTTCGAAGCCGGGAAGCGGATCCCTTGACCGAGTTTGTCCGCATGGAGCCGAGCTGCGACCTGAAGGCGCAGCTCGGGCAGATCGGAAGGCTCGCTTCTATTTGATCGGCGCATCTTAAGAGTAAACAAGAAATTCTGAATCTCCATTTCATGAAGATGTCAACCAGAGTCCGCGCAAACTAACTTTGCTCGATCTGCATGCCGGCATTCCCTGGAATAGGTATGACGGCTTGAGGGAGAAGCGGTAGGCTTAACCGGACCACAATCTTCTTCCATTGGAAGACTTTTTCGGATGGGTTCGGAACCATCCGGCAAAAAGGAGATGAAAATGCACTTCAAAAAGATGACGGCGCTTTTCGCCGCTGCAGCGGCTTTCACGATGGCAAGCGCCGCCTTTGCAGCCGACTACACGGTGAAGCCCCTTGTCACGGACCTCAAGGCAGCGCCCGAGCGCGTGCTCCTGGTCGGCAATTCCTTCATGTACTACAACTGCGGTGTTAACGGATACCTCTCCGGTTTTGCCAAAGCGAAGAACGCGAAGCTCTCAGCAACGATGGCGACGATCGGGGGAGCTGGTCTCGACTGGCATGACGTGAAGAGCTATCTGCGTCCCAATGGCTTGAGCAGCTATTCCACGCTTAACGACGGCAGCAACCGCCTGGTCTTCCATAAGTACAAGGACGGGAAAGTCTTTGATGCGGTGGTTCTTCAGGACAACAGCCAGGGCCCGGTGCATCCGGAACTCAAGAAGTTCTTCGAAAAGTATGCCGCCATCCATTCGAAGGACATCCGCGCGACCGGTGCTGAGCCGCTCTTCATGATGACCTGGGCCTACAAGGACAAGCCCGAAATGACGAAGGCGCTCGCCGACGCGACGACGAAGGTGGCCAATGCCAATCACGCCATGGTGGTCCCGGTGGGCCTCGCCTTTGCAAGAGCGCTTCGCGAACGCCCGGACCTCGGCATGACGGTCGCGGATAATCGCCATCCGACTGCTGCGGGGAGCTACCTTGAGGGCGCAGTGCTCTTTGCCACGCTCACAAAGTCCTCTCCCGAAGGCGCGAAATTCAATGGCGGGTGCGAGAAGCCGCTCTCCGACAAGGACGCCGCATTCCTGCAGCGCGTTGCCTGGGAGACCGTGACGGAATTCTTCGGCTGGAAGAAATAACGGGTTTTCTCTGTCAATTCTCTGAAGCTCCCCAAAGGCTTCGGAAGTGACGAGGGTCCGTTCGGAAAAAACAGGGCGGGAAGATCGTTTGCCGGTCTTCCCGCCCTGTTGCATGGACTTGAGGAACCGTAGGATCAATCGAAGCCGCAGCTCATGATCTCGACGAGGTTCCCGTCGGGATCGCGGACGTAGAAGCTTTCCATCGGGCCGTTTGCGCCTGTGCGTTCGCCGATGTCGCATTCAATCTCCTAGCCGGCACGGGCAATCTCATTTCTCGCAATCTCAAGAGCCATACTTGCCGGAAATTCGTTTTCTCTCAGCCTGAGACAGATGTCGAGCGATCCGGACGTCGGGACGCCGGCGGCAGGCAGGAATTCGCCCGGGCGGCAATGAATCTTGATGGCGGAGTCGCCGAGATGGATGGTCCAGCGGCCGTTACTCTCGGAGCACGGGATGCCGAGAAGGTCCCGGTAGAAAGCGAGACACTTGTCGAGATTTCGGGTCGTGAGGACGACGTGGTCGATGCATTGAAACTTCATGGGTGCTTATACCTTCGATTATGTCGAATAAACCATATTCTTCAGTAGAGATGCGGCATCTTAACCCGAGTCGTACCGATCTTCGCATTTGCCGATGCCGGAACTGAAGTTCGGCACATAAAAAATGGGGGCGTCCCGATTGGGAACACCCCCGAAGGTTCAGCTGATTTCGTCAGCTTTCTTTAGGCTCTGATCACATGATCAGAAGGCATAGCGAACGCTTGCCTTGAGCGCATGATTTCCGCGGTCTTCCGCACCGAAGCCGAAACGGTAGTCGAGGCCCAGGGACAAATTGCCGCTCACGGCGGAAACGCCGAACTGAGCGCGGCCGAGCGCATCGTCGATCATGTTCGAAGCGACATTCACGCCTGCAATGGTCGCATCAACTTCCTTGTCGCCGAGCTGCGGGACGACCGAGAGATCGAACCTCGGCGCAACAGTCCAGCCTTCAGCGCTGAAGTTCGTGCTGACGGCAAAGCCGACCGGCGATTCAACGAGATTCACGTCGTTCGTGTCGCGATCCTCAAGATCATCCGAGGAGATCCGCGAATAGCGAAGGCCGATGTAGGGGACTACCTGAATGCCGGCATCGTATGCGAGGTAATCCGCCCGAACGCCGAAGGTATAAGCAGAAGCATCAACCTTCTCATGAGCGTAAGCGCCCTTGAGATCATTCGTAGAGGCAAGATAGCCGGCATCCGCCTTGAGGCTCAGCTTCCCAAAATCATGGGCGGCGTAGGCGGCAAGGCCCCAGAAGTCGGCGTCATTCTTCTGCGAGAAGACCGAGTCCTCAGCTTCCGCATCCGCAGTTCCGACCGTAAGGGCCGCACCGAAACGGGTGCCGCTCGCGGCGGCATAATCGCCGCCGAGGACGCCCCCGTAGATGTCGGCGCTGTAACCGGAGCTGCCGTAGAGCGTGTCAGCCTTCGTGCGGGAAGCATAGACATCTGCCCAGACGCTGAAGCCCTCGCGCGGTGCTTTTTCAAGCATGCGGCGGGCAAGCGAATCCGTGAATTCCGCCTGCGCATCATAAAGAACGTTGTAGATGCCGGACGTGACGGCCGCATTCGCGAATTCCTGAACGGCATCCTCACCTGCAGCAGTCAGATGGTAGCCGTCGCCATCAACCGTGGAGAGGCGGTCATCTGAGCCGATCCGATCAAGGAAGCCCGCCGTAAAGGCGCTCATGCCCTGCTCATAGAGCCCCGAAATGATCCTGCTCCCGGTGCTCGCGGGATCCGCGAGCGCGAGGGCGTTCGCAGTAACCGTTCCCTTACCGGAGTCGACCGTGAAGGTCACGAACTTGTTCTTCGTGAAGAAGCTGTCGGCGTCCGCGGTGAGCTCGCCCGTGGCGATCTGATAGGACGCGCCGGTTTTCTGCACGTTCGTGAGGTAAACGAAGGCATTTTCGTCAACCGTTACGGCCGAGGCATCGAAAACGGCACTCTGACCGATCGCAGCGGTATCGATGATTGTGAGCGAATTGGCCGCAAGGGTGACGGTGCCTGCAGCGAGCTGGCTGAAGTCGAAGCCCTTTTGAGTCGTCTGAGCGCCGTCGACGGCAATGGCACCCGTTACCTTGACGGGGCTCGCAACATGAAGAACCGCAGTGATGCCGTCCTTGCCGTAGGCTTTGCCGGTTTCAGCCGCGTAGGCGACCGCCGCACTCTTCTCGGCTCCGATAACTGCCATGGAGTTCTGACCGACGAGGAGCTTTGCACCGAGCGTATTCTTCTCAAGATTTTTGACGACGAGCACTGATCCGGAGCCGTACTCCGCATCATCGAGCCATGCAGGGTCGAGGAAGATCGTGCCGCCCGTCATGCCGAGCGTCGCAACTTCAAGAAGGCCCGCAGCGCCGGCGACATCCGCGCCGACCCGCACATTGCCCGTGCCGACGAGTTCATCCGCTTCGAAGGTGGCTGCCGCCTGATCGGCAATCACAAGGTCGCCGTTGAGCGTGACCTTTTCTGCGCTGAGCGCCCCCTGGGCGACAGACGCAGTGCCTGACTTCTCAACACTGATGTCTCCGGCAGTGAAGCTGCCTTTCTGGAGAAGAAGTTCGCCGCCCGCTTCAACCGTAGTGTCGGCATTGAGGCGTCCGTGCGCATCGTCGGCGCTGCCGAGCGCAAGCGTGGCGTCCTTTTGAATCACAACGGACTTGATGTTCTCGCCCTCGATCAGATCGATGTCGGCTCCGGCAGCGGTATCGCCCGCAAACGTGAGCTTCACGCTGGTGCTTTCCGTGCCGTTGCCGGTGAGAACGACTTTTTCAGCTTCAGTGGAGATGCCCTTCACGATGGCATCCTTATCCGTCTTGCCCGACTGAATGATCGCCGTATTGGTGCCGGGGTTGTCCACCTTGGCTTCGACGATCTGGCCGGTAACCGCGAGGTTCCCGTCAACGACGTCGTCGATGTCAATCTTGTCGTCATTGTCGAGGACGAGTGTTGATCCGACGAGGGAGAGTTTTGTACTGAAGGTATCTGCGCCAGAATTCAGAACCTTCTGCCAGGCATTGAGCTGAGAGACCGTATAGGTTTCAAGTGACGGATCCGTAAGCTCGACCACGCCGCCCGCGAAGGTGAAGCCGCTCTTCAAAGCCGTCATGTCGGTCGTCGTGAAGATTGTTCCTGTCTGGGTGCGGAGCGTGCCGTTATCGAGTTTGAAATCGGATCCGGTGCCGACAACGGACACCGATTTGATGTCCGCCGTGCCGGAGATGGTGGCTTTGGTGCTGTTTGTGAGCGTCAGGGAGTCAATGCGGGCAAGTGCGCCCTTACTGACGACGAGAGATGCCTTCGTATCCTTGATGCCCTTGTGAAGAGCATCTGAAGCGCCATCCTTCGTCTGCGCGTCAAATGCGGCGGCAAGTGAAGTCAGGGTCAGGGAATCCGCGGCGAGCGTGCCTCCGGATACCGTGATGGCGTTGCCCGCAGTCCAGGCGGATGCCACCTGCATGGTGCCGGCGGTCACGGCCGTTGTGCCGAAATACTTGTTGAGCGAGGAGTTGATGAGAAGCGTGCCGTCTCCCGCTTTCGTGAGCGTGGAAACGCCGTCCTGGGTATTGAAGCTCGCAGTAGAGGGCAGGTCGCTCGCAATCGAGTCGGCATTCGCGTCGCTGCTGCCAGCGGCTCCGAGCGTGAGCGTCTTTCCGGCGCTCACATCAAATTCGGCCGTGGACCCGCGCTGCAGCATCAGGAAGCCGCCCGCAGCCATCGGGCTCACATAGCCGTAATTCTGGAAAAGCGGATCTTCCGCCTGAGCAGACTTGATGGTGTTTCCCGTGTAGGCCATGTCCTGTGTGGCGACAATCCTGACGGAAGCAGCCATTCCCTTCTTCTCGGCGGAGACAACCGAACCGGTGCTGTAGTCCGCCGCGATCGCGCCTCCGGTCGCTGCGGCCTTGCCGTTCGTGCCGGAGTAGTCCACGACGTTATTCGTGAAGAGAACGTCGGTAAATGTAGCCTCAACGCCCTTGACGGTGATGGCCGCGCCGCCAAGCGATTGCTGCGTCAGCTTGGAGAGATCGCCCGTAGCTACAACGCTGTTGCCTTCGTAAGCGCCGCCTGTCTGGGTGAAGGTCTTATTCAGTCCCCAGCCCTGGACGTAAACCGCGCCGCCGCCTTCAGCATAGCCGGCAGAAGTTTTGACGGAATTTCCGCGGAAAACTGTGTTCTCAATCACCGTGTCCGAGCCTCGGATGAAGAGCGCGCCGCCCGCATAGTCTGTCGTCGACTCTGCAGCGTTTTCGCTGAAGACGGAATCTCTGATGGTGACCGTCTCTTTATTGGAAAGCTCCCAATCTCGATTGTTGACTTCGATTGCGCCGCCGCGCTGGGTTGCCGTGTTCTTCTCAAACGTGGAATCAGTCACAACCAGCGAGCTGCCGTTCTGGCCGGCTCCGCCGTCAAGGAATACGCCCGCGCCTCGGACGCTCTTCTGATTGGAAATGCTGACGCCCTGAAGCTCAACCGTGCCGCCCTGAAGATTCGCAGTAGGGAAGGCAATCAGAGACTGATTTTCTGCCGTCTGAGTGTCGAAAGTTTGCCCGGAGAAAGTGACAAGCGCGTTGGAGGCGAGCGTGACCTTGCTGAGGTCGAAATCCTTGCCCGTGATCAGCACCTGTCCGCCGTTGCCGCCGAAAACAATGCTTCCGCTGTCATTAACAACGTCGTCGTTGCTTCCCCCCGCAGATCCGTCATATTGAGCCGCTTCCTTCACCGTCGTGAAGCTGAAGTTCTCAAGCGCGAGAACGCCGCCATCGACTGTTACCGTATTGGCAATGGCCCAGTCGGAAGTCACCTGGAAGGTGCCGGCGTTAACATTGACAGTGCCGAAATAGTCGCTCATGCGGCCGTGCATGAGGAGCGTGCCTGCGCCGACTTTGTTGATGACGTTGTTGGCGTGCCCGGCAGTTTTTAAGTAGACCGAACTCGCGATGCTGTCCATGTTCTTATCGGTCTTCCAGGCGTCGCGAGTACCGATGGTATAGGTCACGCCCTCAGCGATGTCAAAATTGGCCGTGACATCGCGGTCCATGAAAAGGAAGCCGCCGGCCGTGGGAATTTTGGTTGTGTAGCCGTCCGTGAAGGGATGGCTGAGGCCGCTTTTAACCGTATTGCCGCTGCTGACGAGCCCATTTTCTGTTGCAGAGAAAGTCAGCGTCGCTTTGTAGTTATAGGTGCTTCTAGTGGAGTCGACAAAGATTGCGCCGCCAGCCGCAGAACCGCCGCCGTACGCGGAAGAATTACTGGTGTTTTTGTCTGCGCTGGAAGCATGAGCCGTATTGCCGGTAAAAACGGTATTCCTAAATGTCGTTTCGCCGCCCTTGATCATCAAGGCTCCGCCGTATGCGCTGGCTCTGTCCGCTTGATTTGAGGTCGTCAATACGAGGTTATCGGCGAAGGTGACGCTAGTAAAGTTGTGGCGCGTGTTTTCATGTTCTGTCTTGCCGTTGGAAGAAAGATAAAACGCGCCGCCCTGTGCATCAAACTGATATTGATTTTCCGCGCGAAGCTGATTGCCGCTGAATATCTGGTTGGTTGAGTAGATATGTTTGTTTTCATAGAGGTAGTTGCCGCCGTAGAGGTTGCTTCCACCGGTTGCTACCTGAAGGACTACATTCTGATGCCCTTCAAGAACGACGGTTTCAAGATCGGCCGCCGCCGCTTGCGCTGCAGAGACGCCGCCGATCGTAGCGAGAACGGCGCCGGCGAGCACAACGTTCATTTTCGGTTCAGAGGCAGATTCAACCGTTTTACATCCACCGCCTTTTTGTATGGAACTGCTCAGTTCATTTACAACCATCAGCGCGTTTCGCGCTTTGCTGAAGATAACCCGGTAGGCGGAGTTCATCTTAGTTCATCTCCTCAAAATGAGAATGAATATCAAAGATGGTAATTTTATCATATTTCTTTAAAATCTAGGGGAGTGGGTTATCCCTAATATTTGGGTAAACGAAGATGGCGGGTACTGAAGTCCAATAGTTTATATATTTAAAAAATATGAAAAAATTAAATTATTTGTTTCATCATTTGTATTGAGTACATCAACAAATCCTGAGGAATGAGATTGCGTCGTTTTTAAACGTAAGGATCCCATCCGTACGAAAACGCAAAAAATTTGGGCGCTCGGTAGAGCGC
>NZ_CALDXB010000023.1 GCF_937923675.1 uncultured Sutterella sp.
TTACGGGCGTCAATCCCCTTGTTTCGCGAGCCTTTTTTGCCTGCGCCCGTCGAGACGACGGCACATTCCTCGTGGATGCGCTCAGCACAGACGGCGGCTCGCTTCCCCGCAATGTGATTGTGGAGGGCGGCTGCGCGCTCATGAAGCTGGGCGGACTGACGCCGCTTGAATTCGCGGCCAAGTCCTCACTGATCCCGGCCCGCATGCTGGGGCTCCACGACAAGGGCTGCCTGCGAGTCGGTTCGGATGCCGACATCACCATCTATGACCCGGTGCGCGGCAAAGCCGTTTTGAGCTTCGTTGCCGGAAGGCCGGTCCTGCAAAACGGCGCCGTCGTCGCCGGCGGCGGAACGGTTCTCACTACCAAGTTCGGCGAGGAGGCCGTCCGAAGCCGGGGCCTGAATGCCCGCGTTCTCCCCGGAGGGATTCCCGCACTTGACCGCACTTTCAACTGTTAAGAAACAAATTTAAAGGTAATCATCATGAATCAACGCAACCTTATCGCTTTTTCCGTCGCTCTCATGTTCGCCGCGCCGACGATGGCCGCCGACGTGCAGCTTTTCGGCTTCCTTGATCAGGGCATGTCCATTGTTCACGAAGATCTGAACAAGGGCATGGCCCAGCCTGCAGGACAGGCCGCTCCCAACGTTCTCGATGCGAACGGTCTCGTGGGCAAGCAGGGCGCCGTGACGAAGAGCACGCTCGGCACCGGCAACGTCAGCACCTGGGGCGTCAAGGGCGCGGAGAAGCTCTCCGACGATCTCGAGGTCATCTTCCATCTTGAAAGCGGCTTCCTTCCGGACGACGGCACGCTTTATGGCGCCGGCTCTCCGCTTTTCGAGCGCGAATCGTCCGTCGGTCTGCGCTCCAAGGCCTGGGGCGAATTGAAGTTCGGCCGCATGCCGGCCATGTCGACGGGCTCCGGTACAACGGGCCTCTTCAACAGCCGCGTCAATCCGTTCGGCGCAGGCTGGGGCAACATGACCGGCGGCTGGAAGTTTGCCGGCTCTCTTGCCGCCGCCCGCTGGAACAACATGGTGAACTACAAGACGCCGGTCATGAACGGCGTTCAGGTGCATGTCCAGCATTCGCTCGGCAACAAGAATGACGATACGGAAGGCACGGCCGACACGGACCGCTGGACGGCCTTGGGCGTCACCTGGACGGGCGAGCGCGCCTTCGTTGCGGCGGCTGTCGACTGGCTCAGGTCTTCCAACACGGCCTCCGGCGTGAAGCAGAGCGAGAAGGATTCCTGGAAGGCGACCGTGGGCGGCAACATGAAGTTCGAAGACTTCAAGCTCTACGGTTCCGCGCAGTACCTCAAGAACGCACGTTCGATCGGCGGCTATTCGACCAAGGAATGGGCACCCGTGACGGCGGCTCAGACGACGAATCTCGGCTTCGACAGCTGGGCGTTCGCGACGGGCGTTGATGTCCCGGCTGCCGGCGGCACGTTCAAGGCTTCCGTCGCCTACGGCTTCGGCGAGAACAACAATGTCTCCGAACGCAACAAGTACGACCGCATCAATGCGGGCGTCGGCTACATGTACCCGCTCTCCCGCCGCACGTCGCTCTACGGCATTGCCGGCTGCTTCTGGCAGGACGCCGACTGGCAGGACGGCAGCATCAGCGCCCGCGAGGCCATCGTCGGCATGATGCACCGCTTTTAATCAATAGGGCGAATGCCGGCCGGATGAATTGCCTTCCGGCCGACGCATGATGACTGTTGCAGATAATAGGAAAAGACATGTTGGGATTTCATATGGGAAAAATGCCTGCGCTCAAAACGGGCATTGTTCACGATACCGAGTATTGGCTTCAGCAGATCAACCGCGCTTCCGTGGTTGCCAATGTCAAGGCCGGTCTTCTGGATCGCGAAGCTGCCCGCAGGCTTCACAAGGCGCTTGATGAAATTAGGGAGGAGGCCGGCCGAGGCCTGCGCTCGAAGTTCAATCTTTACATTCAGTTCGAACCCGAACTCCTCAAGCGCTGCGGACGCGATGCCGGGATTCTTCACGCAGGACGCTCCAGCCAGGACATTCTGGCCACGTGCAATGCGGCTTTGAACCGCGAGCGCCTGGTGCTTCTCGGCGATGCCGTCGTTCGTCTGTGCGAAAGTCTTGTTGAAACCGTCAGGCGCGAGGGCGATGCGGTGGTGCCCGCCTATACGAACGGCGTGCAGGCCCAGCCGACGCTTTACGGTCATTATCTGCTTGCGCACGTCAATGCCTTTTCCCGCGATGTCGAGCGCATGATCGAATGCTGGCGCCGTCACGACGTCTGCCCGATGGGCAGCTGCGTCTGCACGGGCACCGGATGGCCGCTCGATACGGCGGAAATGGCGGGCCTTCTGGGCTTTTCCAAGCCGGTCGATCAGGCTTTTGACGCCGGACAGATCCGAGGCAATGATCTGCCGCTCGAAATGAGCCAGATCGTGACGTCCGTCATGCTTCACATCAATGCGTTCCTCGCCGACTTCATGGTTCAGTATGCGCAGGTGAAGCCCTGGGTCGTCAGCATGGACCGCAACGGCGTCTATCATTCGAGCAGCATGCCGCAGAAGCGCAATCCCGGACTCATCAACGACTGCCGACGAGACGCAGGCCTGGTGACCGGCGAAGCTCAGGGCGTCATGATGCGCATGCAGAACCTCACGCTCGGCATGGCGGACGTGCGTGACGAGTTTGCAATGGGTGCGCTTGCCGAAGATGCGGCAACGGTCATCGAAACCTTTGCCGGCATCGTTCGCTCCCTGCATGTCGACCGCGAACGCGCCCGCGACGAACTGATGAACGAATGGACCTGCACGCAGGAAATCGCCGACGTACTCATGAGAACTGCGAACATCGATTTCAGAACCGGCCACGGATTCGCATCCCGCTTCGTGACGGTGGCGCGAACCAACGGCTGGACGCCCAAGACCGTCAAGCCGTCCGATCTTCACGAGGTTTGGAAGAGCTTTGCCGAAGAACACGGCCTCAGCCCGGAATTCCCGCTCGGCGACGACCTTCTGAAGACCGTCATCGAGCCCGAGCACATTCTTGCCGGCCGCCGCACGCCCGGCAGCGCTTCGCCGCTCATGCTTGAAGCTCAGACCGAACAGGCCGATCTCCACCTTGCAGGACTGTCGACCTGGCTGAACTTCAAGCAGAACGAAGCTGCTAAGACCGCCGGTCTTCTTGAAGAAAAGCTTGCCCAAATCTGATGGACGATATCCGCACCATGAATGCAACTGACGAAACGCTCACCCGACGCCGCTGGCTGATTCTGGCAGTCATCTGTCTCATCAATCTTTGCGCGGGCTCCATCTATGCCTGGAGCGTGCTGGCGTCTGCGGCCGCCGCACACTTCACGGCCGAGCTCGGCACGACCGTTACGCCCGGCGATCTCTCGATCGCCTTCGGCGTGGCCAATGCCGTCGGCCCGATTCCGATGATTCTCGGCGGTGCGGTCAACGACCGCTTCGGCCCACGCGCGGTGATCATGGGCGGCGGCCTCCTCATCGGCCTCGGACTTGTTCTCTGCGGCATGGCGACTTCGCCGAGTTCCATCACGCTGGCGTACGGCGGATGCTTCGGCCTCGGGCTCGGCCTGACGTACGGCGCGTGCATCACGACGGCCATCCGCTACTTTCCCGATCGCCGCGGCATGGCGGGCGGCATCGTGACGGCGGCCTACGGCATGAGCTCCGTGCTCGTGCCGCCCGTTGCCCAGCGCCTTATTGAGGTCGTGGGCATCATGAACACCTTCATGGTGCTCGGGTGCGTGTTCGGCGCAGTGATCATGACGGGGGCTCTCGCCTGCCGGCGCTGTCCGCCGGACTTCGTCCCGGTCGGCATGGAGCAGGTTCGATCCGCTCGGGCGGCTTCCGGCAAGACGTGGCGCGAGATGCTCGCGTCTCCGATCTTCTATCCGATGATCGTTCTTCTTCTTTGCGGCGCGCTCTCCGGCATGATGATCATCTCTCAGGCCGCATCGATTGCCAAAACCAGCATCGGCATGGGGCCGGCGGCCGCTGCGGCTGCGGTGAGCGTGATCGCGCTCTTCAACATGGCCGGTCGTATGGCGGCAGGCATGCTTTCGGACCGATTGGGCCGCCTCGCGGTGCTGATGGGCGCGCTCGTGCTTTCGGCCTGCGGCCTCGGCGTTCTCATGACGGCCGGAACGGGTGATGATGCCTCCTTTTATCTCGGCTGCGTTCTCGTCGGCCTGTCGTTCGGCGCCTTCATGGCGATCTATCCGGGCTTTACGGCGGACCGCTTCGGGACGGCGCATGCCAGCGTTAACTACGGGATCATGTTCTGCGGCTTTGCCGCGGCCGGATTCGGCGGTCCGACCCTTATGCGCGAGATGCAGGCGGTCGGCATGGACTTCGAGGCCTGCTGCATGATGGCGCTCGGTTTTTGCGCCGCGGGCTTGATGACTGCGCTGGTTTGCCGAATCATGATGAAGACGTCCGAAGGCTGACCTTCGTTACTTTGGACAGGATGCAGTTATCACACAACAACGGCCCGGGCTTTTGCTCGGGCCGATGCTGTTTGCATGCGGGATTGGCGCTTCTCTTTGCTCTCAGCGCTGTTCACGGTAGATCCTTTTAACTGGTAACGCAGTTACTTCATGGC
>NZ_CALDXB010000024.1 GCF_937923675.1 uncultured Sutterella sp.
CGGGTCTTCTTGCCTTCCTTCAGAACAGGCTTGCTGACTTCCCGCTTCGGCGGCGAGATCTTTGCAATGCGGCCGCAGGCGTCCAGAGCTTCATTCTTCCTTTCTTTGTTCTGCTGGAGAGCCGCGGCTTCGCCGGCGGCCGCCTCAAGAACGGAGATGACGGCGTCAGCCTTCTTCTGCCCATTCTCGATGTTGACGACCTCGCTGGCGACCGCCTTCTGAGTCTGCTCGGCAGCCGCCTCTGATTCCCTGGCCGTCTGCGGCGTGAGCAGTCTGGAGAAAAGTCCGTCCGACTGCTCCGTACCCTTGCTCAGCAGGTACTCGAGAAGCTGAGTGCTGCTGCGGGCGCAGCCGTCGATGTAGGCGTATTCGCCGAGAATGGTCTTCAGCTGATCTCCCTGAGCTTCAGGAATATCCACGCCGGCCTGTCTGGCGCGCTCAATGGTCTCGAGACAAATCGCCGCCGTGGCTGAAGTCACGTTGACGGCAAGATTGGCCCGTGCTTCTGCCTTGACAAGCTTGACCTCGGTCTCCGCAAGACGCTTTTCGGCCTTTTCAGCGCGGTCTTCCGCTTTGCCGGCTCGATTTTCAGCCTTATCAGCCCGTTTTTCAGCATTATCAGCGCGCCTTTCAGCCTTGCCGGCTCGCTTTTCCGCCTTGTCGGCTCTTGCCTCTGCCTGGGCAAGCAGTTCGCGGAGCTTTTGGACATCTTCAGCGGTGTGCTGCATGGGAACGGGTCTTTCAGAAGTGGTGGAAACTGTCTGAATTATACCGTTCGGAGTCGCTGAAAATTCTTAATTTATCTTTTTAAATCATAGCGTTAAACGCCCCTTAGAGCGCTCTGGAGGCGATCCGGATTGAGGGATGCGGCGGGGGTCGTCCGCTTACTTTAAACGCGAATGAGAAGCGTTCCATAGCGTGTGGAGAGCCTTATACGCGGGCTTTCTCAACCTCACTTTTTTGATCAGATTTCATTGGAATATCAAATAACTAGATGTTGATTCAGGTCAATCTTCAGGAGAGCAGTCCGGATCGTTTTACGTAGATCGGATCGCCATCGAGGAACTTCTCCAGATCCGCCGCCGTAAAGTGCTTTGTGGACGGCCCCTCAGCACGGGCGAGGAATGACTCGAAGCGCCCGACATGAAGTCCACGAATCAGAGTTGCTGAACCGCGCTCATCACACCAGATCACTTTGCAGCACGTCCTGCGCCGGGAAATGAACACGACGATTTCCTTTCCGCTCTCAACATCGATGTCCAGAGCGGCGCGCGCGATCGCAGAAAGGCTTCGATATCCGCTTCGCAGATCTACCGGAGAGACGACGAGCGTAATGCGGCGGTTTCCAGAAGGGAACTTCATCGGAGCGCCTCCGCGAGAACGACTGCTGACCTTTCCGGCGACGGCGTCATGAATTCAAAGAGGACGCCGTTGGGAAGTCGTATTCGGAAGGGAAGTTCCTGCGAGCCTGCCGCCGCAGAGACTGCCGGGCGATGGGCGGCACTGCTCGGCCTAAAGACCGCCGCTTCCGACTTGATTTCGGCAAGCTGAATGTTTTCGCCGAGCTGACGCACCACCACCGTCTGCTCGGGAGTGGATTCAGTCTCAGGCGCTGCCGCCTCGCTGAGTGCGGCTTCCCGATCAAATTGCTGAAAGCGCCCGTAAAGGGCGGACAGGGAGGGCCTGACTTTGGGGAAGTAGTGTTCGATATGGGAGCGGTAGAACTGAGCCCTGCTTAGTCCGCTTTTAAGGAAGTCGCTGTATGCCTGACGCCAGATGGAAGATTTGTTCATGGGAAACTCCTGATGAGGAATTTCCATTCTCAGTCATGGCGTCAAATCGCGGCGGAACCAATGGGGAGCTTACTTTTTATCTGGCCGGAAAACCAAACAGCACCAGACGACGAAAAGCCCCTGCTGACATCAAATCAACAGGGGCTTCGTTTATAGGGAGCCTGGCG
>NZ_CALDXB010000025.1 GCF_937923675.1 uncultured Sutterella sp.
CTATTCGCGAAGGCGGCCACACGGTCGGCGCCGGCGTCGTTGCCCAGATCATCGAATAATTGCTGAGAAGCTTAGATTTTTTCGCTTCTTCAAAGAGGAGCGAAAAAGTCCCTGATTCGACTTGATCGACAGAGGGAGCGGGGTTATACTCCGCTCCCTCTGTTCTTTTAACTGTTCTTTTTTCTAGGAAAACGAAATGCAGTCTCAGCGCATTCGCATCCGCCTCAAGGCCTACGACTACAAGCTCATCGACCAGTCCGCTCTCGAGATCGTCGATACCGCCAAGCGCACCGGCGCTGTCGTTCGCGGCCCCGTTCCTCTTCCCACGCGCATCCAGCGCTTTGACATCCTTCGTTCGCCGCACGTCAACAAGACGAGCCGTGACCAGCTCGAAATCCGTACGCATCAGCGTCTGATGGATATCGTTGATCCGACCGACAAGACGGTTGATGCTCTGATGAAGCTCGACCTCCCCGCCGGCGTGGATGTCAAGATCAAGGTTCAGTAACCTTTTCAGATTCAAGCTAAAAACTCCGGCGATTTCGATTGCACGAAGTGCCGGAGGTCGCTAGAATCGCGCCTTTCTTGTCCCCAAACAGATTTTGTTTTGTCTATTTGAAGCAGAATCAGGGACATTTTTATGAAACCGGTCCCGGCCAATCGCAGCCGGGGTGGAGAAAACAATGAGTGAAAAGCTCGGCCTCGTCGGTCGCAAGATCGGCATGACGCGTATCTTCACGGACGACGGAACGACCGTTCCCGTGACCGTGCTCGACGTGTCGAACAACCGCGTCACCATGGTCAAGACGCAGGACACCGACGGCTACAACGCCGTTCAGGTCGCGTACGGCACGAAGAAGCCCTCGCGCGTCAACAAGCCGCTCGCCGGCCAGTTTGCCAAAGCTGGCGTCGAAGCTGCCTGCACCCTTAAAGAGTTCCGCATCGATGCGGAGAAGGTCGCCGAATTCAAGCCCGGCCAGGCCCTCTCTGTCGAAATCTTCACGGAAGGCCAGAAGGTCGACGTGACGGGTACGACCATCGGTAAGGGTTTTGCCGGCGCCATCAAGCGCCACCACTTCTCGTCCAACCGTGCTTCCCACGGTAACTCCGTGACGACGAATGCCCCCGGCTCCATCGGTAATCGCCAGGACCCGGGCCGCGTGTTCCCCGGCAAGCGCATGGCCGGTCACCTCGGTGACGTCCGCCGCACGACCCAGAATCTTGTGGTCGCCCGCGTTGACAAGGAACGCCAGCTTCTGCTCGTTCGCGGTGCCGTTCCGGGCGCCAAGGGCGGTGAAGTCATCGTTCGTCCTGCTGTTAAGGCGTAAGGAGCGAAACAATGGAACTCAATATCCTTAACGAACAGGGCAAGGTCGAAGCTGCTGACGCCGTGTTCGCCCGCGAATACAACGAAGCCCTCGTGCATCAGATCGTTGTCGCCTTCCAGGCCAACGCTCGTCTGGGCACCCGCGCTCAGCTCAACCGTCGCGATGTTCATCACTCGACGAAGAAGCCCTGGCGCCAGAAGGGTACCGGTCGTGCCCGTTCGGGTATGACGAGCTCGCCGCTGTGGCGTGGTGGTGGACGTACATTCCCCAACACCCCGGACGAAAACTTCAGCCAGAAGGTCAACAAGAAGATGTTCCGCGCTGCCATGGCTTCGATCTATTCGAAGCTCGTGACGGACGCCCGCTTCGCTGTCGTTGAAGCCCTCAAGGCTGAAACGCCGAAGACCAAGGACTTCGCTGGTCAGCTCAAGACGCTCGGCCTCAACGAGCGCACTCTCATCATCATTGGTGAGGAAGAACTTGACGACAACATCATTCTCGCCTCGCGCAATCTGAAGGATGTGCTCGTCGTTACGCCCCGCTATGCGGATCCGCTGTGCCTTCTCTACTTTGACAAGGTCGTGGCCACCAAGGCGGCTGTTGCTCAGATCGAGGAGATGTTGGCATGAATCAGGAACGTCTGATGAAGGTGCTCGTCGGTCCCATCGTCTCCGAGAAGAGCACGATGATCGGCGAAAAGCACAATCAGTGGTCTTTCGTCGTCGTCCCGGATGCGACGAAGTCCGAGGTTAAGTCCGCTGTTGAACTGCTCTTCAAGGTGCAGGTCAAGGCGGTGCAGATTCTGAACCTGAAGGGCAAGCAGAAGCGCTTTGGCCGCTTCATGGGCAAGCGCAATGACGTCCGCAAGGCGTACGTCACGCTCGCTGAGGGTCAGGAAATCAAGTTCGAGCAAGAGGTGATGTAATGGCTCTCGTCAAACTCAAGCCGACGTCCCCCGGCCGCCGTCATGCGGTCAAGGTTGTCAACAAGGAGCTCCACAAGGGTAAGCCCTGGGCCGCTCTTGTTGAGAAGAAGAATCGTACGAATGGCCGCAACAACAACGGTCATATCACCTGCCGTCATAAGGGTGGCGGTGCCAAGCGTGCGTATCGCATCATCGACTTCAAGCGCGATAAGGATGGAATTCCCGCCCGCGTTGAACGCATCGAATACGATCCGAACCGCTCGGCCAACATTGCTCTCGTGCTTTATGCCGATGGCGAACGCCGCTACATCATTGCTCCGAAGGGCCTGACGGTTGGTCAGCAGATCTTCAATGGTCCCGAATCCCCGATCAAGGCCGGCAATACGCTCCCGCTGCGTAACATCCCGGTCGGTTCGACGATTCACTGCATCGAGCTGCTCCCGGGCAAGGGTGCTCAGCTTGTGCGCGCTGCCGGTGCTTTCGGCCAGCTGATCGCCCGCGAAGGCGAGTACGCTCAGGTCCGTCTGCGTTCTGGCGAAGTCCGTCGCGTTCTCATCGAGTGCCGTGCCACCATCGGCACCGTCGGCAACGAAGAGAACAGCCTGCGCGAGCTCGGCAAGGCCGGTGCCAAGCGCTGGCGCGGTATCCGTCCGACCGTTCGTGGCGTTGCCATGAACCCGGTGGACCATCCGCACGGCGGCGGCGAAGGCAAGACCGGCACTGGCCGCGCTCCTGTCACGCCGTGGGGTCAGCTCACGAAGGGCTATCGTACCCGCAACAGCAAGCGCACGGATTCCATGATCATCCAGCGCCGTAACCGCAAGTAAGGGAGCCCTAGAATGTCTCGCTCTTTGAAAAAAGGCCCGTTCGTTGACGGGCACCTCATGAAGAAGGTTGAAGCCGCCCAGGCGAGCCGCGACAAGCGTCCGCTCAAGACCTGGTCGCGTCGCTCGACGATTGTTCCGGAATTCATCGGTCTGACCATTGCCGTTCACAACGGCCGTCAGCATGTTCCGGTTTACATCAATGAAAACATGGTCGGCCACAAGCTCGGCGAATTTGCGCTCACCCGCACGTTCAAGGGCCACAGCTCCGGCGACAAGAAGGTGGGTAAGTAAATGGAAACGACAGCTAAAGTTCGTGGCGTTCGCCTTTCCGCCCAGAAAGGTCGCCTCGTTGCTGACCTCATCCGCGGCCAGCAGGTGGGCAAGGCTCTCACGATTCTGGAGTTCACCCAGAAGCGTGCTGCCGGCATCATCCGTAAGGCGCTTGAAAGCGCGATTGCCAACGCCGAGCACAATGACGGTGCTGACATCGATACGCTTTATGTGAAGACGATCCATGTGGAAAAGGCTGCTACGCTGCGCCGTTTCGGCGCCCGCGCCAAGGGCCGCGGTACGCGCATCAACAAGCAGACGAGCCACATCTACATCACCGTCGGCGACGGCGAAAGCTAAGAAACAGGTGAATTACCATGGGTCAGAAAATTAATCCCACCGGCTTCCGCCTCCCGGTTACGCGCAACTGGACGTCGCGTTGGTACGCGAGCGGCCGCGATTACCCGAGCACTCTCCAGGAAGATCTGAAGGTTCGCGCCTTCCTCCTGAAGAAGCTCCGCAATGCGTCCGTCGCCCGCGTTCTCATCGAACGTCCGGCCAACAATGCGCGCATCACGATCTTCACGGCTCGTCCGGGCATCGTGATTGGCAAGCAGGGCGCTGATATTGAAGCTCTCAAGGCTGAAGTTCAGAAGATGATGGGCGTGCCCGTTCACGTCAACATCGAAGAAGTTCGCCGTCCTGAACTTGACGCTCAGCTCATCGCTGACGGCATCACGCAGCAGCTCGAAAAGCGCGTGATGTTCCGCCGTGCGATGAAGCGCGCCATGCAGAACGCCATGCGCCTCGGCGCTCTCGGCATTAAGGTGCAGTCCTCCGGCCGTCTCAACGGCGCGGACATCGCCCGTGACGAGTGGTACCGCGAAGGCCGCGTGCCTCTGCAGACGCTTCGCGCCAACATCGACTACGCCACGAGCGAAGCTCACACGACGTACGGTGTTGTCGGCGTCAAGGTTTGGGTCTACAAGGGAGACAACTTCGGCGCGGAAGAACCCGCTGAAGCCCAGGCTCCGCGCGAAGACCGCCGCGGCCGCCGCTCGGATCGCAACGGCAAGCCCGGTGCGCGCCGCAACAACGGCCGTCGCAACGATATGAAGCAGGACCGTGCTCCCCGCAAGCCGGCTGCTAAGGACGGAGAATAACGATGCTGCAGCCTAATCGTCGCAAGTACCGCAAGGATCAGAAGGGCCGTAACTACGGCCTCGCCACCCGCGGTGCGAACGTTTCCTTCGGTGAGTTTGGTCTGAAGACGCTTGAGCGCGGCCGCATCACGGCCCGCCAGATCGAAGCCGCACGCCGTGCCATTACGCGCCACATCAAGCGCGGCGGCCGCGTCTGGATTCGCATCTTCCCGGACAAGCCCATTTCCTCGAAGCCTGCCGAAGTCCGTATGGGTAACGGTAAGGGTAATCCTGAATACTGGGTTGCGCTGGTCCAGCCGGGCCGCGTGCTCTACGAAATGGACGGCGTGGAAGAGTCGCTCGCCCGCGAAGCCTTCGCGCTCGCAGCTGCCAAGCTGCCCGTGAAGACCACGTTCGTTGTCCGCCAGGTCGGCATGTAATTACAAGGAGACACGGACATGAACGCTAAGGAACTGCGTGCCAAGAGTGAGACCGAGCTCAAGCAGGAACTGCAGGAACTTCTGAAGACGCACTTCAAGCTGCGTATGCAGAAGGCCACCCAGCAGCTGCAGAACACGGCTTCGCTGCGTCAGACGCGTCGCGACATCGCGCGCGTTCGCACTATCCTCACCCAGAAGGCGACCACGAAATGACCGAACAGACGAAGGAATCGCTCACCCGCACTCTCATCGGTGTGGTCACGAGCAACAAGATGGACAAGACGGTCACCGTTCTTGTCGAGCGCAAGGTGAAGCACCCGCTCTACGGCAAGTATGTCGTCAAGAGCAAGAAGTACCACGCGCACGATGAGCTCGCCTGCGGCGAGGGTGATCGTGTCGAGATTGAGGAAGTTCGCCCCGTTTCCAAGACTGTGTCCTGGAACGTGACGAAGATCCTCACGAAGGCCGAAGTCCTCTAAGAAAGTCGAGCGGGGTGAAAAAAATCACCCCACATCGCTTGCAAAGTAACTGAACGTTCAGTTATATTTGCACCCCGTCGCCCGGATGCCACTTCTGGTGGGATTCCGGGCGATGCATTTCTTAGTCCGTCGTCCGCACATGCCATTGCTGCATGACTCGCGCGGATGATCGGACCTCATCCCCGCCATACGGGGCCAATACTGTCCGCGTATGCGGAATAAGTTGGGAATTTTTCAGTAATGATTCAGATGCAAAGCCGACTGGACGTCGCCGATAACACCGGTGCGCGTTCGGTCATGTGTATCAAGGTGTTGGGCGGTTCCAAGCGCCGCTACGCCAACATCGGCGACGTCATCAAGGTGACGGTCAAGGAAGCTGCTCCGCGCGGCCGCGTGAAGAAGGGCGAGGTCTACAACGCTGTTGTGGTCCGTACCGCTCACGGCGTTCGTCGTCCTGACGGCTCCAAGATCGCCTTTGACGGCAATGCCGCCGTCCTCCTCAACAGCAAGCTCGAGCCGATCGGCACCCGTATCTTCGGGCCGGTGACTCGTGAACTGCGCACTGAGCAGTTCATGAAGATCGTGTCGCTCGCTCCTGAAGTCATCTAATTGAGGAGAGAAAATGCAGCGCATTCGTAAAGGCGACCAGGTTGTGGTCATCGCCGGCCGCGACCGCGGCACCAAGGGCACGGTTCTCGCCCGCGTTGACGACCGCCACGTTCTCGTGGAAGGCGTCAATGTCGTGAAGAAGGCCGTTCGCCCGAATCCGACCCTCGGCATCGAGGGCGGCATCGTCGACAAGACCCTCCCGATCGATCAGTCCAACGTTATGCTGGTCAATCCGGAAACGGGCAAGGGCGAACGCATCGGCTTCAAGGAAGTTGATGGCAAGAAGGTTCGCGTGTTCAAGTCCAATGGCGCCGTTGTCGGTGCCAAGGCCGAATGAGGGTACCCATGTCGCGTTTCAGCTCCCTTTATCACGACACCATTGTCCCCGAACTCATGAAGAAGTTCGGCTACAAGACTGTCATGCAGGTTCCGCGCATCACCAAGATCACGCTCAACATGGGCGTTGGTGAAGCCGTTAACGACAAGAAGAACATCGAATTCGCCGTTGGCGACATGACCAAGATCGCCGGCCAGAAGCCGATGGTCACCCGCACCCGCAAGGCTATCGCGAACTTCAAGATCCGCGAAAACATGCCGATCGGCTGCATGGTCACCCTCCGTGGCGAACGCATGTACGACTTCCTTGATCGTCTCGTTACGATCGCCTTCCCGCGCGTTCGCGACTTCCGTGGCGTGTCTGGTCGTGCTTTCGACGGCCGCGGCAACTACAACATCGGCCTCAAGGAACAGATCATCTTCCCGGAAATCGAATACGACAAGATCGATTCGATCCGCGGCATGAACATCTCCATCACCACGACGGCTAAGACCGACGAAGAAGCCAAGGCTCTCCTCGCTGGTTTCAGCTTCCCGTTCCGCAACTGAGGTTGACGCAAAATGGCAAAACTTGCTCTCATTAACCGCGAAGCCAAGCGCCGCGCGACGGTCGCTAAGTTCGCGGCCAAGCGCGCCGCCCTCAAGGCGATCATCAACGACGCTACCCGCTCGATGGATGAACGTCTCGAAGCCCGCGCACAGCTCGAAGCGCTGCCGCGCAACGCTTCCCCGGTCCGTCTGCGCAACCGTTGCGCGATTACCGGTCGTCCCCGTGGCAATTTCCGTAAGTTCGGTCTTTGCCGTGAAATGATTCGTGACGCCGCCATGCGCGGTGACATCCCCGGCCTCCAGAAGGCCAGCTGGTAAGCGAGGAGATTGCGAAATGAGTATGAGTGATCCGATCGCCGACATGCTGACCCGCATCCGCAACGGTCAGATGGTCGACAAGGCCGCGGTGGTTATGCCTTCCTCCAAGCTGAAGGTTGCCATCGCCAAGGTCCTCAAGGAAGAAGGCTACATCGAGAACTACGAAGTGGCGGCTAACAACGGCAAGAACGAGCTCAACGTTACGCTCAAGTACTATGCCGGCCGTCCGGTTATCGAACGCCTCGAGCGCGTGTCCCGTCCGGGCCTGCGCATTTACAAGAACCACGACAGCATCCCCCAGGTGATGAACGGTCTCGGCATCGCGATCGTTTCGACCCCGAAGGGCGTGATGACCGATCGCGCTGCCCGCGCGGCCGGCGTCGGCGGCGAAGTTATCTGCTACGTCGCCTAACCCGAGGAGTGTGAAATGAGTCGTATCGCTAAGATCCCCGTCACCATCGCCAAGGGCGTGACCGTTACGCTCACCCCCGAATACGTGACCGTCAAGGGTCCCGTCGGCGAAGTGAAGATGCACGTCCTGCCGCTCGTCAAGGTTACCGAAGCTGAGGGCCACCTCCACTTCGAGCAGCTCGATGAGTCCCGTGAGTCCAACGCCAACGTCGGCACGATGCGTGCCCTCGTCAATGACATGGTGAAGGGTTGCTCGGTCGGCTTCGAAAAGCGCCTCGCCCTCGTCGGCGTGGGCTATCGTGCCCAGGCTCAGGGTGACAAGCTCAATCTGTCGCTCGGCTTCTCCCATCCGGTTGTGCACCACATGCCCGCCGGCATCAAGGTTGAGACGCCCACCCCGACTGAAATCATCATCAAGGGTGCTGACAAGCAGAAGGTTGGTCAGACGGCTGCTGAAGTTCGCGCTTATCGTTCCCCCGAACCCTACAAGGGAAAGGGTGTCCGTTATGCGAACGAGCATGTCGTGATCAAGGAAACCAAGAAGAAGTAATTCGGACGTTAGAAGATGATCAACAAGAAACAAAGCCGCCTGCGTCGCGCCCGCGCCACGCGCGCCCGCATTCTGCTGCAGAAGGTCGATCGCCTGACGGTCCATCGTACCAATCTGCACATCTACGCCAGCATCATTTCGGCCGACAATGGCCGCACGCTCTGCTCCGCCTCCACGGTCGAGCCGGAAGTGCGCGCTCAGCTCGCCAACCAGACTGGCCGTGGCGGCAACGTCGCCGCTGCCAAGATCGTTGGTGCTCGCATCGCCGAAAAGGCGAAGGCTGCCGGTATTGAAACCTGCGCCTTCGACCGCTCTGGCTACCGTTACCACGGCCGTGTCGCCGCGCTCGCTGAAGCTGCGCGCGAAGCCGGCCTCAAGTTCTAACCGAGGTGCTGGCAATGGCTAAGGTTCAAGGTAAAAACGCGGTCGAAGAACAGGACGACGGCCTGCGTGAAAAGATGATTGCGGTCAACCGCGTCAGCAAGACCGTCAAGGGCGGCCGTATTCTCGCTTTCGCAGCGCTCACGGTTGTGGGCGACGGCGACGGTTCCATCGGCATGGGCACGGGCAAGTCCCGCGAAGTGCCGCAGTCCGTTACGAAGGCTATGGAACGTGCCCGTCACACGATGAAGCGCGTCCCGCTCAAGAACGGCACGCTGCATCACGCTGTTGAAGGCCGTCATGGCGCTTCCCGCGTCATCATGATGCCGGCTCCGGAAGGTTCCGGCGTCATCGCCGGCGGCCCGATGCGCGCTGTCTGCGACGCTGTCGGCATCCGCAACGTTGTTGCGAAGGCCTACGGCTCGACCAATCCGTACAACCTCGTCCGTGCGACGCTCAACGCCCTCGAAAACCTCCGCTCGCCCGCTGAAATCGCGGCCAAGCGCGGTAAGACGGTCGAAGAGCTGCTCGGCTAATCCGGAGTCCAAGACATGTCCGAAAAGAAGACCATCAAGGTCACTCTGGTGAAGAGCCCGATCGGGACGAACGCGGATCACCGCGCCACCGTTCTCGGTCTCGGCCTCAAGAAGATCGGCCAGACGCGCGAGCTCGAAGATACGCCCGCCGTTCGCGGCATGATCACCAAGGTTGCGTACCTCGTGCGCGCTGAATGATCCGAAGGATGACCCAAAATGCGTTTGAATACCATCAAGCCCGCTGAGGGCTCGAAGCACGCTCACCATCGCGTTGGCCGTGGTGTCGGCTCCGGTTGGGGCAAGACCGCGGGTCGCGGTCACAAGGGCCAGAAGTCGCGTGCCGGCGGCTTCCACAAGGTCGGTTTCGAAGGCGGCCAGATGCCGATGTATCGCCGCCTCCCGAAGCGCGGCTTCACGTCCCTCTCCCGCAAGTTCGTCGAAGTGGTTCGCCTCTCCGATCTCGAACGTCTCGGTGTCGATGAAATCGATCTGCTCGTCCTTAAGGAAGCTGGCGTTGTTTCGACGCTTGCCAAGGACGCTCGCGTGATCCTGTCGGGCGCCATCACCCGCAAGGTGACGGTGCGCGGCCTCGGCGTGACGAAGGGCGCCCGCGCTGCCATCGAGGCGGCCGGCGGCTCCGTCGCAGAGTAAGAGACAAACTGCAAGAGGATAGGACGTGGCGAATAGCCCCAGCTCAAAGCAGCAGTCAGGCCTCAGCAAGTACGGCGACCTTAAGGGTCGCCTGATCTTCCTGGCGCTTGCACTCGTTGTATACCGCATCGGCGCTCATGTGCCGGTTCCCGGTATTGATCCCGATATGCTCCAGCAGCTGTTCAATCAGCAGCAGGGCGGCATTCTCGGGCTGTTCAACATGTTCTCCGGCGGTGCTCTCTCGCGCTTTTCCGTCTTCGCGCTCGGCATCATGCCGTACATCTCGGCATCTATTATTTTCCAGATGCTGTCGTACGTGCTGCCGAGCCTGGAGGCGATCCGCAAAGAGGGTGAACAGGGCCGCAGAAAGATCACGCAGTACACCCGTTACGGGACGCTGCTGCTCGGTCTTTTCCAGGGCTTTGGCATCGCTGTAGCGCTCGAAACGCAGCCCGGGCTCGTTATTGATCCCGGGTTCCTCTTCCGCATTACCACGACCGTTTCGCTTCTCACGGGCACCATGTTCCTCATGTGGCTCGGTGAGCAGATTACCGAACGCGGTCTCGGCAACGGCATTTCGATCATCATCTTCGCAGGTATTGTGGCCGGCCTCCCGAACGGCACGAGCGGACTTTTCCAGCTTGTGTCGACCGGCGCCATCAGCCCGCTTGCCGCGATTTTCGTGATCGCCATCGTCCTCGCCGTCACTGCTTTCGTGGTCTTCGTTGAGCGCGGCCAGCGCCGCATCACGGTCAACTACGCCAAGCGTCAGATCGGCAACAAGATCTATGGCGGGCAGAGCTCTTATCTGCCTCTCAAGATGAACATGTCGGGCGTTATTCCCCCGATCTTTGCTTCGTCGCTGATTCTGTTCCCGGCCACGCTGGCGGGCTGGTTTACTTCGGGTGATTCCACTCGCTGGATTCGCGACCTCGCGGCCGCGCTTTCGCCCGGACAGCCGCTTTACACGCTCCTCTACGCAGCGCTCATCATTTTCTTTGCCTTCTTCTACACGGCGTTGGTCTTCAACCCGAAGGAAACGGCTGAGAATCTGAAGAAGAGCGGTGCCTTCATTCCGGGCATTCGTCCGGGTGAGCAGACGGCGCGTTACATTGACCGCGTGCTCCTGCGTCTTACGCTCGGCGGTGCGGCTTATCTCGTCTTTGTGTGTCTTGTCCCTGAGTTCCTTAACCTCAAGTTCAATGTTCCCTTCTACTTCGGCGGCACTTCGCTGCTGATCGTTGTGGTCGTGACGATGGACTTCATGAGTCAGGTTCAGGCGTACATGATGACGCACCAGTACGAAAACCTGCTGCGGAAAACCAATTTCCGCGGTCTCACCCGGAAGTGATCATCTTTCGAAAGTTCAGGTTCTGAACTTTCGAGTTCGATCGCTTCCTCAGGCGGAAGAGACCAAATTGCTTTGAAAGGGCGGCATGTGCTGCCCTTTCAGGCTGAATGGAAAGCTCAACTTCCCACTGATCATTCCGGTCAGCGGGAAGTTGCTCTCTATAAAGCTTTCCCCCTCGCACAACCGTTACGGAGGCAAATTTTTGAAGCCCGGGCCTCTATTCGGTTGCGCGTTTCCGTAATGTCGATTATTATTCGACGTTTCTGCCGTGTGGGCATCGAAATTCCAAGCTCATCAGCTTGTGGAGATTATTTAAATGAAGGTTAGAGCTTCAATTAAGAAAATGTGCCGCAACTGCAAGATCATCAAGCGCAAAGGCGTTGTTCGAGTGATCTGCACTGACCCGCGTCACAAGCAGCGTCAAGGCTAAAGAGGTAACACAATGGCTCGTATCGCCGGTATCAATATTCCGCCGCAGCAGCATGCTGAGATCGGTCTCACTGCCATTTATGGCATTGGCCGTCCGCGTGCCCGCCAGATTCTCAATGCTTGCGGCATTCCCTGCACGAAGAAGGTCCAGGACCTCGACGACGCTGAACTCGAACGCATCCGTGATGCCGTTTCCAAGTTCACCGTTGAAGGCGATCTCCGTCGTGAGATCCAGCTCTCGATCAAGCGTCTGATCGACCTCGGCACCTATCGTGGCATGCGTCATCGCCGCGGCCTCCCGGTCCGTGGTCAGCGTACCCGCACCAACGCTCGCACCCGCAAGGGCCCGCGCAAGGTTGGCGTCACGCTCAAGAAGTAATTAAAGGTTAGTTATGGCTGGCAACAACTCCAAGTCCTCCGCTACCGCCCGCGGCCGCAAGAAGGTCCGCAAGGTCGTTACGGAAGGCATCGCTCATATTCACGCCTCGTTCAACAATACGATCGTGACGATCACCGACCGTCAGGGCAACTCCATCGCTGCCTCGTCGTCGGGTGCGCAGGGCTTCAAGGGCTCGCGTAAGTCCACCCCGTTCGCTGCTCAGGTTGCTGCGGACCACGCTGGCAAGATCGCCCTCGAACATGGCCTGAAGAACATCGAAGTCCGCATCTGGGGCCCTGGTCCCGGCCGCGAGTCTTCCGTGCGTGCGCTTAACGCGCTCGGCATCCGCGTCACCTCCATCCAGGACGTGACTCCGGTCCCGCACAACGGCGTTCGCCCCTCCAAGCGTCGCCGCGTCTAATACTCCAGAATTATTCATTCTGTTGTTGAATCCCGCGTCCGTTGTTCCGCATGCTGAGGCGGCACGGACTGAATGTAGGGAGTCCTACAGGATAAGAGAGGCATTTTTAAATGGCACGATATCTCGGTCCCAAGCTCAAGCTTTCGCGTCGCGAAGGCATTGACCTGAATCTGAAGAGCGCCCGTCGTTCGTTTGAGTCCAAAGTCAAGGACGTCGGCTCCAAGCCGGGCCAGCACGGCAAGATCTCCGGAGCCCGCATGTCCGACTATGGCAACCAGATGCGTGAAACGCAGAAGGCCAAGCGCATGTACGGCGTTCTCGAACGTCAGTTCCGTCGTTATTTCGCTGAGGCTTCCCGCCTCCGCGGCAACACGGGCGAAAAGCTCCTTCAGCTCCTTGAGAGCCGCCTTGACAACGTCGTTTACCGCATGGGCTTCGGCTCGACGCGCGCGGAAGCCCGCCAGCTCGTCAGCCACGGCGCTATCGAAGTGAACGGCCGCAAGGTGAACATTCCCTCCTACTCCGTTCGCGCCGGCGATGTGATCGCCGTCCGTGAAAAGGCTCAGAAGCAGGTCCGCATCGCCGAGGCTCTCGACCTCGCGCAGCAGAACGGCTTCCCGGCCTGGGTTGAAGTGGATGCCAAGAAGTTCACCGGCACCTTCAAGACCCTTCCGGCCCGCGACGAAGTCGCTCCGGAAATCAACGAAGCGCTCATCATCGAACGCTACTCCCGCTGATCTGGGAGGATCCTCTGGGCACCGGACATTCTGTTCGGTGCTCTCCGGGTCGAAAGATCGATGCACACACGGCGAAACGCGGCTCCTTTCGAGCCGCGTTTTGTTCTTGAATCCATCCGCAAAATTCTCTTTGATTCCGCAAAGGATTTTGCTGATGCATTTAAAATGCATCTGTTTAGGGACAGCTTGCGCCACCTGCAATCTGTCCGCCTTTTCAGCCTTATCGGTGTAACGAGCCGAGGGTATTGAACTAAAAGGAACTTGTTTAGAGATGGCTAATACAGCTCTCCTGAAGCCCACCAGCGTCGACGTTGACGTTGATCCGCAGAACCCCAACCGTGCCGTCATCACGCTCGAGCCTTTTGAACGCGGCTACGGCCACACGCTCGGCAATGCTCTGCGCCGCATTCTTCTTTCCTCCATGGTCGGCTTTGCCCCCACGGAAGCGCAGATCACCGGCATCGTTCATGAGTATTCTCAGATCGACGGCGTTCTCGAAGACGTGGTCGACATCCTTCTCAATCTGAAGGGCGTTGTCTTCAAGCTCGAAAAGCGCGATGAAGTCACTGTGATGCTCCGCAAGGACGGCGAAGGCGTCGTCACCGCTGCCGACTTTGATCTTCCGCACGACGTTACGGTCCTCAATCCCGATCACGTCATCGCTCACCTCTCCGGCGGCCGCCTCGAGATGCAGGTCAAGATCGAAAAGGGCCGCGGCTATCAGCCCGGCGACGTCCGCGGCTTCCGCGACGACTACTCGAAGAGTTCGATCGGCCGCATCATCATGGATGCCTCCTTCTCGCCGATCCGCCGCGTTGCCTATCAGGTGATGGCTGCCCGCGTTGCTCAGCGCACCGACCTCGACAAGCTCGAGATCACGATTGAAACCAACGGCGCTATCGGCCCGGAAGAAGCGCTGCGCGAATCCGTGCGCATCCTCCAGGATCAGCTCGCCGTCTTCGGCTCCATCCATCCGGAACAGGATGTTGAAGGTCAGAAGACTGAGGATTCGTCGAACAATCCGCCGCCCCTCGATCCGATCCTTCTTCGTCCGGTCGACGATCTTGAACTCACCGTTCGTTCGGCCAACTGCCTCAAGGCAGAGAGCATCTACTTCATCGGCGACCTCATTCAGCGCACTGAGAACGAGCTTCTCAAGACGCCGAATCTCGGCCGCAAGTCGCTCAACGAAATTAAGGAAGTCCTCGCCGCTCACGGCCTTACGCTCGGCTCCAAGCTCGAGAACTGGCCGCCTGCCGGTGCCGGCACCCCGGGCCTCACGGACCGCTGAAATTTCTGAGCCCTAAGGCTTGATTACGGAAGGCGCGATCATATAAAATCGCGCCTTTCGTACATTAGTACGTCTTACGAGCGCCTCCACCCGACCGCTTCACTTCGCGTGAAGATAGAAGATGACGGGGAAGAGCGCTTCTGCAGTGCCGGCTTCTTCCGCCGGCCGATTTTTAGATTCAAGGAAATATAAAATGCGTCATCGCAACGGCTATCGCAAGCTTAACCGCACCTCTGCTCATCGTCTCTCGATGCTGCGCAACATGGCTTGCTCGCTCATCACGCACGAAGCCATCCGTACGACCCTTCCGAAGGCCAAGGAACTCCGCCGCGTTGTCGAACCCCTGATCACGCTCGCCAAGGAGCCGACGGTCGCCAACAAGCGTCTCGCCTTCAATCGCCTTCGTGACCGCGACGTCGTCGTCAAGCTCTTCAACGAAGTTGCTCCGCGCTTCGCCAACCGTCAGGGCGGCTACACCCGCATCCTGAAGATGGGCTTCCGCAACGGCGACAACGCTCCGATGGCCTACATGGAACTCACCGAACGCGCCATGCCGGTTGAGGAAGTTGCTGCTCCGGCTCCCGCCGCTGCCGCCCCCGCCGAAGACGTCAAGGCTGAATAATTGCCTTGAGGCGCATCCCGCATGACTGCGGGATGAGGTACGAGAAGCCCGTATTTCCCTCGCGTGGAAGTGCGGGCTTTTCCATATCCGATCGTATATTGACCCGAGGGGGAAAGCCCATAATGGAATCCATGCGCATCGATAAGTGGCTCTGGGCTGCGCGCTTCTTCAAGACCCGCTCCATTGCTCAGGATGAAGTGGGACTCGGCCGCGTGCTGATCGGCGGTCAGCGGGCAAAGCCTTCGCGCGACGTCCGCGTGGGCGACAGGCTTGAAATTCACCGGGGCGAAGAGGTCTTTACCGTTTATGTCGAAGGGCTTTCTGCTGTGCGCGGCCCGGCTTCGCAGGCGCAGCTGCTCTATCGGGAAACGGAAGAAAGCATGAAGGCGCGCGAAGAGCGGCGCGCCATGATGAAGCTTGCCTTCGAACCCTCGAGCACCATTCGCCAGGGGCGTCCCACCAAACGGGAAGGGCGCGAACTCCGCCGCTTCAAGGAAGATTTCCGCTGATCGTGCGCTCAAACAAAAAGCCCGCCGTTCTTCCGAAGAGAACAGCGGGCTTTGCGGCCTGATGCGTTCATTGCCCCGCCCATCTCAGGGCTGGCGGACCTGGCTCATCAGTAGTTGTAGCCTTCCTTGATCCAGCGGGCAACGTCAAGCGCACAGTAGGTAAGGATGCCGTCGGCACCCGCACGCTTGAAGCAGACCATAGTCTCGAAGGTGATCTTCTTTTCGTCGATCGCGCCGGCAGCAGCGGCGAACTTGATCATCGCGTATTCGCCGGAAACGTGATAAGCAAAGGTCGGAGCGCCGAACTCCTGCTTCACGCGCCAGAGAACGTCGAGGTAGGGAACGCCCGGCTTCACCATGACCATGTCAGCGCCTTCGGCAAGGTCGAGCCCCACTTCCCAGAGGGCTTCGTTGCCGTTCGCCGGATCCTGCTGGTAGACGGCCTTATTGGACTTGCCCAGATTCGAGGCGGAGCCCACGGCATCGCGGAAGGGACCATAGTAGGAGGAGGCGTACTTGGCCGAATAGGCCATGATGCGCGTGTGGATGAGGCCTTCATCCTCGAGCGCCTTGCGGATGATGCCGATGCGGCCGTCCATCATGTCGGAGGGAGCAACAACGTCTGCACCCGCCTTGGCCTGGGCCATCACCTGCTTGACGAGCATCTCAATCGTTTCGTCGTTGAGGATGTAGCCCGTTTCATCGATGAGGCCGTCCTGACCGTGCGTCGTGTAGGGGTCGAGCGCGACGTCGCACATGACGCCGAGCTGCGGATAAGCGGCCTTAAGCGCCTTGACGGCGCGCGGAATAAGGCCGTCCGGGTTGGCGGCTTCACGGCCGTCCGGCGTCTTGAGCGCATCCTCAATGTGGGGGAAAAGCGCAATCATCGGAATGCCGAGCTCGACGCACTCGCCGGCGACCTTCAGCAGCTCGTCGATCGTGAGACGATCCACCCCGGGCATGCTCGGAACGGGTTCGCGGCGGGCGGTTCCCTCCATCACGAAGACCGGAAGAATCAGATCATTCGGCGTGACGACGTTCTCGCGCATCAGACGGCGGGAAAAATCGTCGTGGCGCATGCGGCGCATGCGCACCATCGGATAGGCACCAAGAGTTTGCATTTCAATTACCTCTCGTTTGTTCCGGAGATGTCGCTCCGGACGGATGAAGTGTTTTCGCCTTCCGCAGCAGGTGCTGCTGAAGCCGGAGCCGGAAGCCAGGATTCAAGCGTTTCGATCAGCTGATCAACGCCTTCGCGCTTCAGGCCCGAGAAAAACTGCACGGAAACCTGGGGGCCGAAGGCGGCGGCGCGCTCCTCGGCCTTTCGGAGCGTCTGACGGCGCTCCATGTTCTTGATCTGGTCGCACTTGTTGAGGAGCCAGAGCTGACGCACTTCGGGACGCCCCCGCATGAAGTCGATGAGCCATTCATCGGTCGGCATGAAGGGACGGCGCGAATCCATCACGATGACGAGTCCGGCGAGCTGACGACGGCCGGCGATGTAGCCGCCCACCAGATCGGACCAGGATCCGCGCACGGATTCATTCGCCTTCGCGAAGCCGTAGCCCGGCAGGTCCACGAGGCGGCCGACCGTTTCGCGGGCCTTCCCGTCGGGCGTTTTCCGCGAGAGCTCAAAGAAGTTGATGAGCTGCGTGCGGCCGGGGGTTTTCGACGCAAAGGCGAGACGGGTCTTTCGCGTGATCACATTGATCGTTGTGGACTTCCCGGCGTTGGAGCGTCCGGCAAATGCGATTTCAGGCTCAATCGAGGTCGGCAGACCTGAAAGCTTGGCGGCTGAAATCTGAAAGCGGGCGGAATCGAAAAGGCTCACGTGATGGGTTTCCCAAAAGTGCGCCGGCGGCAATGCCGCCGGCTGAAAGCATCATTATTCTAGGATTGAGAGCTTACAGGCGCGTTAATGCGGGCGCCTGGCTCTGGCTCATGAAAAGATGAGCGCTCCGGGACTTCAGAGCGTATGCCCGAAGATGTCGTTGGTCTGCATGGAGGTGCGGATGAAGGTGGTCCGCATCGTGAGCTCCTTCAGACGCTTCGCGCCCACGTAGGTGCAGGCGGAACGCACGCCGCCGAGAATGCCCTGAACAGTACCCTCGACGGGGCCTCTCGCCGGAAGCAGCACGGACTTCCCTTCAGCGGCGCGGTATTTCGCAACGCCTCCGGCATATTTGTCCATGGCGTCCTTGCTGCTCATGCCGTAGAAGCGCTTGAAGGTCTTCCCGTCAATCTCAACGATTTCGCCCGCCGCTTCATCGTGTCCGGCGAGCATGCCGCCGAGCATCACGAAGTCTGCGCCGCCGCCGAAGGCTTTGGCGATGTCGCCCGGAACGGTGCAGCCGCCGTCGGCGCAGATGCGTCCCGAGAGACCGTGGGCGGCGTCCGCGCACTCGATGATGGCCGAGAGCTGCGGGTAGCCGACGCCCGTCATTTTGCGCGTGGTGCAGACCGAACCCGGGCCAATTCCGACCTTGATGATGTCAGCGCCGGCGAGGACGAGTTCTTCAGCCATGTCGCCCGTGACGACGTTGCCCGCCATGATGACGTAGTCGGGACAGGCCTCGCGCGCCTTCTTCACGAAAGAGACGAAGGCTTCGGTGTAGCCGTTGGCGACGTCGATGCAGAGATACTGAATAGCGCCCTTCGGGGCCTTCTTTTCCACGGCAAGGAACTTTTCCCAGTCGGCGTCGGAAATGCCGAGCGAATAAAAGGCGGTGTGCTTCTCTTCGAGCCTGGAGAAGAAATCGACGTATTCATCCACCGAATAGTGCTTGCAGAGCGCCGTCGACATGCCGTGGCGGCCGAGCGCGCGGGCCATTTCGAAGGTGCCCGTCGTATCCATATTGGCCGCGATGATGGGAATCGCATGGTATTTCAGGGGCGAATGACGGAATTTGAATTCGCGGGTGATGTCGACTTCGCTTCTGCTCGTGAGCGTGGAACGCTTCGGGCGGATGAGCACGTCCTTGAAGTCCAGACGAATGGTGTTCTCAATATGCATCGCGGGGCACTCCTTCGGGATGAGCGGAGCCCGGGCGGAGGCTCCGTAAACGCAAAAACGCCGCATTCCGGGGCGATTACCCGGAATCCGGCGTTAATTGATTCTACAGACTTTTGCGTATCTACTGGATGTTCATGCCGAGAGATTCAGCAAACAGACTGCGCACGGCTTCTTCGGACATGCCGGGATTCTCCACCAGACCGAGCGCTTCCTCGTCCCGCGTGAGGTCAAGCGCCGTCTGCGGACGGCGCAGAGGAATGATGCGGTCGTGGTCGACGAGCACTTCCATCGGAAGCGGCCGCGAGTTGTAGGTCGAGGCCATTGCCATGCCGTACGCGCCCGCCGTGCGGATGGCGAGGAGGTCGCCGGCTTCAATCGCAAGATTGCGGTCATTGCCGAGGAAGTCCGTGGATTCGCACACCGGCCCCACGATATTGAGGATTTGCCGCCGGGCCTTCGGATTCGGAACCACCGGTTCGATCAGGTGGTAGCTCCCGTAGATGGCCGGGCGGACGAGCTCGGTCATGGAGGCGTCCACAATCGCGAACTGGCGTTCGAAGAGCCCTGACTTCAGGTACTGCACTGTTGTGAGGAGGACTGCCGCCTGAGCGATGACGGAGCGGCCGGGCTCCACGAAGATTTCAATGTCGGGAACTGAGACTTCCGTGCGGACCGCCCTGATGAGGGCAGGGATCAGTTCGGAAGGCTCAAGGGGCTTTTCGTCCGGGTGATAGGCGACGCCTGCGCCGCCCCCGAGATCAATGTGGTGCAGAACGATGCCGCGGCGCGCGAGTTCGTTGACGAACCCGGCGAGGACGGTCACCATGCGGAGATAGGGTTCCGCCGACTCCACCTGGCTTCCGATGTGGCAGGAAATGCCTTCGATCCGGATCATCGGGAGCTTTGCGGCTTTTTCGTAAAGAGGAATCACCTCAGTGAGCTTCACGCCGAACTTGCTGTCGCCGAGTCCGGTGGCGACATGCGCGTCGACGTGGGCATCGATGTTGGGATTGACGCGCACGGAAACGTGCGCCTCAATGCCGAGTCGCTCCGCGACGGCATGAATGCGGTCGAGCTCGGCGGGCGACTCAATGTTGAAGCACTTGATCCCGGCGCGAAGCGCGAATGCTATGTCGGAGACCGACTTCCCGACGCCGGAGAAGACGACCTTCTTCGGATCTCCGCCCGCTTCGAGCGCGCGCAGGATTTCTCCGCCGCTCACGCAGTCGAAGCCCGCTCCCTGGCGGGCGACAAGCTCGAGGATGCCGCGGGTGGACGCTGCCTTCACGGCGTAGCAGACCTGGTGGGGTTCAGCGCCGAAAGCCTTTTCATAAGCCTCAAGCCGCTCCACGATCCCGGCGCGCGAGTAGACGTAGAGCGGCGTGCCGAACCGGCGGGCAAGGTCCCTGAGCGGAATGTCCTCGCAGAAGAGCTCGCCCTCAGGGGAACGGTAGAAGGAAAGACCCGGGGAAAGCTCGTCCGGACGGGTAAGATTGCGGTCAGCCATTGTCATCTCTCATTACCTCCCGGACTGAAAGGTGCCAGACTGGGCGGGTTCGCCCGGCATGTAGAGCGGCCCCTTGAGGCCGCATCCGGAAAGGACGAGGCACAGGGCCAGAGCGATGCCGGCAGCGCCGGCGGCAAAGGATTTTTTCATGGGAAGAAGGAAATGACGGAAACGGAATTTCTGGAAAAGGCCGAGGCGGAAATGAATCGCCTTCAGGACCATATTGAATCGAAGTACGAGGATGCCGACTGCACAAGGAGCGGAAACGTCCTCACGATTGAGCTCGAGGACGGCGCTCAGGCAGTCGTCAACATCCAGACGCCGATGCAGGAAATCTGGTTTGCCTCGCATCTGGGAGGCATGCATTTCAGGGAAACGGACCGGGGCTGGATCAATCCGCGCGACGGACGCACGCTCGAGGAAACCGTCGAGGGCGCAATCGATGCGCTCATGAGCCGCTAGCGCGCTCTCCGCTCGCTTCTGATGGGGATCCCCCTTGAGGCGAGTGCTTTTCATTTTATCCAGCGAACTTCGTGAGGCGCTTCCCGCAAAGGGGAAAAGATCCGCCGGAAAGACGGGTCTTTTCCTCAGAAGCTCTGCGGCGCGTCAGAAGATCTGATCGCGCACCAGGTCGCGGGCATCCAGATCGCCCGAGAAGGCGTCGCCCCCCTTCACCGGGTCGCGGTAGTAGTAGAGGCCGTCCCTTTCAACAACGGATTCAGGCTGAATGCGGACCGTTTCCGGCACATCCTTCAGGGCCGTCCTCATGAAGTCGACCCAGATCGGGAGCACCAGGCCGCCGCCGGTTTCCCGCGAACCCAGGGGCTTGGGCTGGTCGTAGCCCATCCAGCCGACGGCAACCGTGTTGCCCGCATAGCCGCAGAACCAGGCGTCCTGGCTGTCGTTCGAGGTGCCGGTCTTTCCCGCGATGTCGTCGCGCTTCAATTCCCTCGTCGCCCGGCGGGCGGTGCCGTTGATGGCAACCCGGTGCAGAAGCGAATTCATGACGAAGGCGTTTCTTTCATCAATCGCACGGATCGAGGGGTCGCCCGCCTGGCGGTTTGTCGCCTGCATGAGTGTCGCGCCCTGCGCGTCCGTCACCCGGTCGATGAGATAGGGCTGCACGCGGTAGCCGCCGTTCGCGAAGACCATGTAGCCCCCGAGCATCTGCCAGGGCGTGACGCTGCCGGCACCCAATGCCATCGGGAGATTCGCAGGGTGGTTCTTCCCTGAGAAGCCGAAGCGCTCGATGTACTGCTGCGCATAAGCGGGCGTGATCGACTGCATGATGCGGATCGTCACGAGGTTCTTTGAAAGTTCGAGCGCCCGGTAGAGCGGCATCGGACCGTCAAAGCGCCCTTCGTAGTTCTTCGGCTCCCAGAGCTTGTTGCCCGTGAGCTTGGGGTCGATCGAAATGGGTGCGTCGTTGATGACGGTGGACGCAGTGAAGCCCTTTTCGAGCGCTGCGGAGTAGATGAAGGGCTTGAAGCTCGATCCGGGCTGACGCCACGCCTGCGTGACGTGGTTGAACATGTTGAGGTTGAAGTCGAAGCCGCCTACGAGCGCCTTCACCGCACCCGAATTGAAGTCCGCGGCAACAAAGGCCGTTTCGACGCGGGGCACCTGTGCAAGGGTCCAGGTTTGAGCCGCGTTCTTCCCTGTCAGCGGGTGCATCACGCGGATGACCGACCCCGGGCGGAGGGGCGTGATGCCGCGCGCGGGCTTCTTTGCAAGATGGCGGCGGCCGAACCGGAGGCTTTCCTTGTCGAGCGTGATGGTTTCTGATGGGGAGATCGCCGCCACGATCTTTTCGGGCGACGCTTCCGTCACGACGGCAGGGAGCATGAAGGGCGAGGAAGCCGTTTTGGAGAGCGCGGTGCGGATGGCCTTTGCACGGTCGCCGGCGCTTCCGAGCTCCACAAAGTCCTCGGGGCCGCGGTAGCCGTAGCGGCGGTCGTACGTGATGAGCTGACGGCGCACGGCATCAACCGCAGAGCGCTGCTCGTCCATGCGGATCGTGGTGTAGACGTTAATTCCGCGAGAATAGGTTTCGTCGCCGAAGATGTCGAACATCAGCATGCGGGCGAGTTCAGCGGCGTAATGCGCCGTCACCTTGTCGGCGCTCGCATTGGCGTTGGCCGGAGCATCTTCCTCCACCACGCGGCGAACCTGCATCGGGAGCGATTTTTCCGTCTGGTAGGTGAGGTCGTCGATGTGTCCGAGGTCGTACATGCGCCTGAGCACGTAGTTCCTGCGCATCGTTGCGCGCGTCGGATTCGCAATCGGGTTGTAGGCCGAGGGCGCGACCGGAAGGCCCGCGATGGTCGCGGCTTCACCGACGGAAATGTCGGTGAGCGGCCGGCCGAAATAGGTTCTCGCCGCGGCGGCGAACCCGTAGGCGCGCTGACCGAGGTAGATCTGGTTCATGTAGATCTCGAGAATCTGGTCCTTCGTGAGCTCGTGCTCGATCTTGAAGGACATGGCGATTTCATAGAGCTTTCGCGTGTAGGTGCGCTCGGTCGTCAGAAAGAAGTTTCTCGCCACCTGCTGCGTGATGGTGGAGCCGCCCTGACCGCGACGGCCCGTGAGGATGTTGATGAGCGCCGCGCGCACGATGCCTGTGATCTCAATCCCGGGGTGCTCGTAGAAGCCGTCGTCCTCGGCAGAGAGGATCGCGTACTTCACGTGGTCCGGCACGTCGGAGAGCTTCACGAAGTCGCGCCGCTCCTCGCCGAATTCGCCGATCAGCTTTCCGTCCGCGCTCCAGACGCGAAGCGGCACCTTGGGGCGGTAGTCCGTGAGGGCGTCAATGGGAGGAAGCTCCCGATAGATGTATGCGAAGACAAAGACGAGAAGCAGAATTCCGGAAAGAGCTCCGGCTGCGCCGATGCCGACAACCCATTTGAGAACGCGCCAGAAGGCGGAGGGTCTGGAGGATTTCTGAACCTTCTTTTTGGAGCGGGCAATCGGCACGGGCGGAGTCCTCAGGAGGATGAATGGAGACGGAAAGGAAAATGTCCGTGATTATAAAAACTGCGCCTCTCTTCTGTTCCCGCTTCATTGGACTGCGGCAACAAGCTTTTGCAGTTTTTCCGCTGAGATAATGCTTCCGGCGGGCCTTCCGGCAGCGTATCGACCCCGGGCTCTGTCGTAAAATTGTCCGCTCCATGGACTGTGCGCCCGGAAGTTGTGCCGGGCATTTTTTGGCAGTCCGCAATGAACGGTCGTTCACTTTTCTTCCGCATTCATGTCCGCAGCGCGCATTTATCACGAAAGCCTTGTCGTGGGGCCCGAATCCATTGATATTCAGGGGCACGTCAACAACCGCGAGTATCTCCGGTGGATGGAGCATGCCGCGACGGCGCACGCCGCAGAGATCGGCTGGGGCATTGAGGCGCTTAAGGCCGCGAAGCGCGCCTGGGTTGCGCGCGAGCACTGGATTGAATATCTGCGCCCGAGCTTTGAGGGAGAAAAGCTTGACGTCTACACCTGGATTCAGAGCGCTCACGGGGCGGCGAGCCTCAGGCGCTATGCAATCCGCCGGGGCGAAACGCTTCTCATGGTCGGCGCGACCGAGTGGGTCTACATCGACGCCGAGCGCGGCCGTCCCGTGCTTCTCCCCGAAGCCGATCTCGCGCACGTGGCGCTTGTCGCTGCCGACGACCCGGAACTCAGGACGCTCGGGATCGCGCGGCCGATACGGTTTTCGCCCGGCGCGAATCTGCTCGGACTCAAGGAGGCGTAACCGGTGGCGCTTGAAACCTATCTTTCGATCAAGAATCTCTCCTTCGGCTACGGCAGCCGCCGGATTCTCGAGAATGTCTCGATGGACTTCGGCCGCGGCAAGGTGGTCGCCATCATGGGCGGCTCCGGCATGGGGAAAACGACGCTCCTGAAGCTTATCGGCGGGCTCCTCACGCCCGACGCGGGCGAAATCCGTGTCGGCGGCGAAAAGCTCGATCCTGCGGACCGCAGGGGCCTCTACCGGCTGCGTCGCCGCATGGGGATGCTTTTTCAGTTCGGCGCGCTCTTCACCGACCTCTCCGTCTACGACAACGTTGCCTTTCCGATCCGCGAGCAGACGAATCTTGATGAAGAGACCGTGCGCGATCTCGTTCTCATGAAGCTCAATGCCGTGGGACTGCGCGGTGCGGCGAATCTCATGCCGGCGGAAATCTCGGGCGGCATGGCGCGTCGCGTCGCGCTCGCGCGCGCCATTGCGCTTGATCCGGCCCTTATTCTTTACGACGAACCCTTCGCGGGGCTCGACCCCATTTCGATGGGCGTGACGGCGCGCCTCATCCGGTCGCTCAACGACGCGCTGGGCGCGACTTCGCTCATCGTCACGCACGACGTGGCGGAGACCTTTGAGATTGCCGACTACGTCTACATGATTTCGGACGCGCGCGTGGCGGCCGAGGGGGATCCGGCATCGCTCAAGGTGTCTTCCGACCCCTTTGTGAAGCAGTTTGTCGGGGGACTTCCCGACGGCCCGGTACCCTTCCAGTACCATGCGCCCGACTATGCTTCGGATCTTGGATTCAAGAGCGGGAGGAACCAGTAAATGACGGACCTTCTCGCAAAGCTCGGCGCCTGGGTGCTCGGGCTCTTCGCATCGACCGGGCGCTTCGGCATCTTTTCCGGTCAGGTGCTTTCGCGCCTCTGGGGCGCGGGATTCGGCAACATCATCCAGCAGATCCACTTCATCGGAAACTATTCGCTCCTCATCATCGGGGTGTCGGGTCTGTTTGTGGGTTTCGTGCTGGGACTTCAGGGCTACTACGTGCTCGTGAGCTACGGGAGCGAGGAAGCGCTCGGCGTGCTTGTTGCGCTTTCGCTCGTGCGCGAGCTCGGTCCCGTCGTCACGGCGCTCCTTTTTGCCGGACGCGCCGGAACGGCGCTCACGGCTGAAATCGGCCTCATGCGCTCGGGCGAACAGCTCGCCGCCATGGAAATGATGGGCGTCGACCCCTTCCGGCGGGTGCTCGCTCCCCGCTTCATCGGCGGATTCGTCGCGATGCCTGTGCTCGCGCTCATCTTTTCCGCCGTCGGCATCATCGGCGCCTGGATCGTGGGCGTGGGCCTCATCGGCACCGACAGCGGCTCCTTCTGGTCGCAGATGCAGGCGGCCGTCGACATCTTCCATGACGTCGGGAACGGCTTCATCAAAAGCGTCGTCTTCGGCATTGCCGTGACGCTTGTCGCCCTCTATCAGGGCTATGCCTCGAGACCCACCCCGGACGGCGTGGCGCATGCAACGACGATTACGGTCGTCGTCTCCTCGCTTCTCGTTCTCGGACTCGACTTCATCATGACGGCCTCGATGTTCACCGTGGTTTGATTTTCTTCCAGTAGAGAAAGAAAAATGCAGAAAAATCGCTCTCTCGAAATAATGGTCGGCTTCTTCATCGTGCTCGGCTTTGCGGCAGCGCTCTTCATGGCGCTGCAGGCGGCCAACCTCGGAAGCTTCTCCTTCGGACACAAGACCTATGCCGTCACGGCGGACTTCGACAACATCGGGGGTCTGAAGGCCCGTGCAGCCGTGAAGAGTGCCGGCGTCGTCGTCGGGCGCGTGCGCTCCGTCGTCTTTGATCCGGAAACCTTCCAGGCGCGCGTCACGATGGATATGGACGCCCAGTACCCGTTCCCCGACGACAGCTCGGCCAAAATTCTCACTTCGGGGCTTCTCGGCGAACAGTATGTCGGCATTGAAGCGGGCGCAGACGACAAGAACCTTGAGGAAGGTTCGGTCATCCGCCGCACGCAGAGCGCCGTGGTGCTTGAGAACCTGATCAGCCAGTTCCTCTATTCAAAGGCTGAGGACGGCGGGAAGTAAAAAAATGAAGAAGCAGATATTGAGGCCTGCCGCAGGGGCAGCGCTCTGCGCCTCGCTTTTCCTTGCCGGGTGCGCGCAGGTGCCGCCCAATGCGGGCGAAAACCCGGTTGATCCGTATGAGGCCTTCAACCGCAACGTCTATGCCTTCAACGATGCGCTCGACCGCGCGGTGGCTAAGCCCGTGGCTGAAGCTTACGTGGCCTGGACGCCCGGCTTCGTGCAGACCGGGGTTTCGAACGCGATGGACAACCTCGGCGAACCCACGAATACGGTGAACAACCTCCTGCAGGGCAAGGCCGACAAAGGGATCAGCACATTTTTCCGCTTCCTCGTCAATTCCACCTTCGGCATCGCCGGGCTCTTTGACGTCGCCTCCGAAATCGGACTAGAAAAGGCGCCCGAGGACTTCGGGCAGACGCTTGGCGTCTGGGGCGCCGGAGAAGGCTCATACCTCGTCCTTCCGGTGCTCGGGCCTTCGTCGACCCGCGACTGGACGCGTTATCCGGCAGGATGGGCCACGAGCCCGACCACCTGGGCGCTCTGGGATGAGGACTGGTACTGGAGTGCCGGCCTCTGGGTCGTCGACGGGCTCGACACCCGTGCGCGGCTTCTTGAACTTGAGAAATTCCGCGAGTCGACCGTTGACGAATATGCCGCCGTTCGCGATGCATACCTGGCGGCGCGCCGCCGCGCGGTAGCGGACGGCGAGGCCATGGATGCCGAAGAAGAGCTTGAGACGCTTACGCCGCTCGACTTCGATGACGAGGAATAAGGTCCCGCAGGACAAAGATCATTGGGAGAATCAATATCATGCAGCGCAGAACATTTCTTACGAGTTCGCTCATTGCGGCCGCCGCAGCCGCAGCGCCTCTCCTTCCCGCCCGGGCGGCCGGGAGCCTCCCCTATGACGACAAGGGCGACCCCTTTGCCTTCGTGGTGGATCTTTCCAATGCCGTGCTCGAGCGGATCCGCGGCAGCGACTCCCTGAAGTCGGGCAATATTGACGCCCTTCGCGAGCTCGTTGACGGCATCATCATGCCGGCGACCGACTTCACGATGATGACCCGCATGACGGTGGGGCCGAAGTGGAGAACGGCGACGAAGGAGCAGAGAGCCGCGCTCGAGGAAGGCTTTGAGACGCTCCTCATGCGTGTTTATGCGGGCGGACTCTCCGCAGTCAAGGATCAGAAGTGCGAACTGAGGCCGACGCGCGTCAAAACCGTGCGTCCGGAAATGGTGATCCGCACGCTCCTCACGAGCGGTTCGGAAAATCCCATTGCGCTCGACTACCGCATCTATCAGGCGAAGGACAAGAGCTGGAAGATCGTCGACGTCAATATCGAAGGGATCTGGATGGTGGAGAACTACCGTTCGCAGTTTGCGTCCGTTCTGTCGCAGGACGGCGTCGACGGGTTGATCAAGCTCTTCAATGAAAAGGGAGCCGAGCTCGCCGAAACCATGAAGAAGAAAGAGGCTTCGAAGTGAGAGTCGCTGAGGAAGTCATCGACTTCGAGAATGCTCCGGCCGTAAAGAAGGAACTCCTCGCCGCACAGGCAGCGGGCGACTTCACGGTTGACCTTTCCAACGTGAAGCGCGCCGACAGTGCGGCGCTCTCAGCTCTTCTTTCGGCACGCAGAAAAGCGGAGGCTTCGGGGAAGGATCTCGCGATCGAGTGCGTCCCCGCAGACCTCAAGACGCTTGCGCGCCTTTACGGTGTTGAGGCGCTCCTCAGGCTTCCAAAGGAAAAGTAAAGCGCGCTGAGGCCCCGGGCTTTCCGGTCCGATACCTCTTTCCCAACAGAACAACCGATTTTCTAAAAAGCAGTATTCATGGAAAAGCTCAAGATCCGCGGCGGACGCCGCCTTGTAGGCGAAGTCCGCACCAGCGGTGCAAAGAACGCGGCGCTCCCGATTCTCTGTGCGTCACTTCTCACGGCCGGAGACCTGAAGCTCACGAACGTGCCCGATCTCGCCGACGTGCGCACGATGCTTCTTCTTTTGGAAGGCATGGGCGTGAAGATCCGGCGGGAAGGCCATGAAGTGACCCTCAACGCGGGGGCGCTGACGAGCACCGTTGCGCCCTACGAACTCGTCAAGACCATGCGCGCGTCGATCCTGACGCTCTGCCCCCTCGTGGCGCGCTTCGGCGCCGCGCGGGTGAGCCTCCCCGGCGGCTGCGCCATCGGAGCCCGTCCGGTGGATCAGCACATCAAGGGGCTGAGAGCGCTCGGGGCCGAGGTGAAAATCGATCACGGCTACGTCGACGCCTCGTCGCCGCGTCTGAAGGGCGCGCGCATCATCACCGACATGGTGACGGTGACGGGTACGGAAAACCTCATGATGGCTGCGGTTCTCGCAGACGGCGAAACCGTCATTGAAAATGCCGCCCGCGAGCCGGAAGTGGTGGATCTTGCCAACTGCCTCATCGCCATGGGGGCGAAGATTGCCGGGGCAGGGACCCCCACCATCGTCATTGAGGGCGTGAAGACGCTTCACGGCGCTGAACACAAGGTCGTTGCCGACCGCATTGAGGCGGGGAGCTACCTCTGCGCAGCGGCGGCCACGCGGGGCGACGTCCTCGTCACGCATTGCGTGCCCGGTGACCTCGAGGCCGTGACGGCGAAGCTTCGCGAAATGGGGGCCTCCATTGAAGCCGGTGCCGACTGGCTGCGCCTTCGCATGACGGGGCGCCCCAAAGCCGTCCGGATCCGCACGACCCCGCATCCGGGGTTCCCGACAGACATGCAGGCGCAGTTCATGGCGATTGCTGCGATTGCGGAAGGCTCTTCGGAAATCACGGAAACGATCTTTGAAAACCGCTTCATGCACGTGCCCGAACTTGCCCGCATGGGGGCGAAGATCTGCGTCAGCGGCCATACGGCCGTCGTCACGGGCGTGGAAGCGCTTGAGGGCGCAGCCGTGATGGCGACCGACCTCCGGGCTTCCGCGTCCCTCGTGATTGCGGCGCTCGCCGCCCAGGGTGAAAGCACGGTCGACCGGCTTTACCACCTCGACCGGGGCTACGAGCACATGGAGGAAAAGCTCCGCGGGCTCGGCGCCGATGTCGAACGCATTCGAAGCTGAAAAAGCCTAGACCTTGGTACAGGTTGACCGATCAGCCGCTATCATCCAATATTCATGCTGAGGGACGTCTTGTTTCAGGCGTCCATCAGGCAAACCTTTTTCTCAAAAAAGCGGGAGCGTTTTTTATCGAAGCGCTTCCAACAGGAACGAGACATGTCGGACTGCATCTTCTGCAAGATCGCTGCGGGTGAAATTCCCTCCAGCAAGATTTACGAGGACGACGACGTCGTCGCCTTCAGGGACATTCATCCTCAGGCGCCGGTGCATTTTCTGATTATTCCGAAGAAGCACATCACGTCGCTTGCCACGGCAGAAGCGGCCGATGAGCCGCTTTTGGGTAAAATGCTTGGCCTGACGCGCACCCTTGCGCTTCAGGAAGGCTGCGCAAACGGCTTCCGCGTGATCATCAATACCGGCCGCGACGGCGGTCAGGAAGTTCCGCATCTGCATGTGCACGTTCTGGGCGGCCCGCGCCCCTGGAAGCGCACGACTGAATTCTGATCTAGGAGTACAAAATGGGTTCTCTTTCCGTCTGGCACTGGCTCATCGTCCTCGCCATCGTCGTTCTCGTCTTTGGTACGGGCAAGCTGAAGAACATGGGCAAGGACCTGGGCGGCGCCATCAAGGGCTTCAAGGAAGGCATGCGCGACGCGGAGGATAAGCCCGCCGACAAGGCTGCTGATCCGAAGGAAATCCCGCAGCAGGCCGCCGCCAAGCAGGCTGACACGATCGACGTCGAAGCCAAGGACAAGCCGAAGGCCTGATTCCTCGAGAGCCCTCATGCCGGACGCTGAACGGCTTGCCGCAGAGGGCTCGATGCCGCAGGCGCTTGTCAAAAAGTCCTGCGGCTTTCTTGAGACGCGTGAAGTGCTTCCCGCGTCTTCTTATGTGTCGCCAATGGACCGCGGCAGCTCCTCATGAGTTGTCCGCGGCCTTTTGCAGTGAAGAGACGTCATGTTTGATTTCGGTTTCAGCGAAATGATGATCGTCGGCGTCGTTGCGCTCATTGTGCTCGGGCCAGAGAGGCTCCCGCTCGTTGCGCGCAAGACCGGCGAGTGGATCGGCAAAGCGCAGCGCTTCGTTGCGCAGGTGAAGTCCGACATTGATCGGGAGACCGAGCTCTCCGAACTCAAGCGCATTCAGGATGAGGCGAAGAATCTCGCGAACGACGTGAAGTCGACCGTGGAGAGCCAGGCCTCGAGCATTGAGTCTTCGGTGAAGTCCGTGGCCGATGAGGCGAATGATGCCGGCAAGGCCGCCGAAACCGCCTTCAATGAAGCGAAGAGCAGCGTTGCCGGAACGCCCGCGGAGGCGAATTCGGGCGTGGCTTCCGCCAAGGACATCAATGAGGTCTACGGCTGGGGCGACGCGAGCACCGACAGCGAAATCATGACGCCCGCCTACGCGTGGAACGAGCCCAAGACCTTCGCGAAGCGCTACCACTCGGGTCCCTCCGTCGACGAACTCGCTCAGGAAATCGAGCGGCTTCGCCGCGAACTCGGCATGCGCGAAACGACATTGGGCGGCGCGGGCGGACGGCGCACCGGGATGGCTCCCCGCGCGAAGAGCCTCCGTACCCGTATCTATCGATAAGAGAGAGTGTGAGAAATGACCGATCAGAAGCCGGTGCTTGAGGCGCCTGACGATCCCGCGAACGAGCAGCCGCTGGTGGCGCATCTCATTGAGCTGCGCAACCGCCTGATGAAGTCCGTGATCGCGATCGTGGTGGTGTTCGCCTGCCTCTCGCCCTTCATGAAGCAGATCTTCGACTACCTGTCGCAGCCGCTGATGGTGGCGCTTCCGCAGGGCGCGAAGCTCCTTGCAACGGGCGTGGTGGCGCCTTTCTTCGTGCCCTTGAAGGTAACGCTTTTTCTCGCCTTCCTGATTGCGCTCCCGATCGTGCTCTATCAGATCTGGGCCTATGTGGCGCCTGCGCTCTACAGAAGCGAAAAGCGCCTTGCGCTCCCGGTTCTCATCAGCTCCATCGTGATGTTTGCGGTCGGCATGGCCTACTGCTACTTCATCGTCTTCAGGATGGTCTTCCAGTTCATCGCCGGGTTCTCGCCGGATTCGGTGAACTTCGCGCCCGATATTGACTCCTACTTCAGCTTCGTCCTCACGATGTTCCTCGCCTTCGGCCTTACCTTTGAAGTGCCGATTTTCGTGGTGGTTCTGAACCGAGTGGGTTTTGCGTCCTGCACGAAGCTGAAGAAGGCCCGTCCCTACGTGATCGTCGGCGCCTTCGTGATCGCGGCGATCTTCACGCCGCCCGATGCCCTGTCGCAGATTCTCCTCGCGCTTCCGCTTGTCGTTCTCTACCAGGTCGGCATCTGGTGCGTTCAGGCCTTCGGAAAGACCGATGATGAGGTCGAGGAAATGAAGGAAAAGAAGGCGGAGGAAGACGCAGAGGGCTGATAGGGCCCTGAACCTAAGCGGAAATTCTTTCTTCCCTTCAGTAGAAAAAGGCGCCTCTAATCACCCGGGGCAGGGTGGAAGGGCGCCTTTTCTTTTGCCTGGTGTGTGGGAGCCCCGGTCGTCAGCGGCTTCTTTCCTCAAAGTCGCCTTCCTCTTCGGCAGGCGACGGAATGATGGCTTCCTTTTCGAGCGATCCGCGCGGACGCTGCGAGGCCACGACGTGCTTCGTGAGCGTGCGGTTGCCGCGGAGGATCTTCACTTCCACGTCGGTGCCGGGCTTCAGCCGGGCAATGATCTGCAGAAGGCGGTTCGCGCGGGCAATGGGCTGACCGTTCACTTCGAGAATGACGTCAAAGCTCCGGATGTCGGCCTTGGCAGCCGGGGAATTCGGAATGACCTGCTTCACCATGACGCCCGAGCGCACGCGCAGACTCAGGTCCTGAGCAAGTTCCTGGGAGAGCTGCCGGGGCACGAGTCCGATGTAGCCGCGCTCCACGGTCTGGCCCGCCATCATCGCGGGGAGCACCGTGCTCACGATGGAGCTTGGAATCGCAAAGCCGATGCCGACAAAGCCTTCAACATGGTCGGGCGAAAAAATGGCGCTGTTGATGCCGATGAGTTCGCCCCGGAGGTTGACGAGCGCGCCACCGGAATTCCCCTGGTTGATGGCGGCATCGGTCTGGATGAAGTCCTCGTAATTGTTGAGCCCGAACCCGTGACGGCCGAGGGCGGAGATGATGCCGGAGGTGACGGTCTGACCCACGTCGAAGGGGTTCCCGATCGCGAGAACGGTCTGACCCACGCGAAGTTCGGAGGAGTCGCCGAGACGGATGGCGGGAAGGTCCTTCGCCTTGACCTGAAGGAGCGCGAGGTCGGTTTCGACGTCGTTCCCGCGGAGCGTCGCCTCATAGGTGCGCCCGTCGGAGAGCGCGACGAAGATGCTCCGGATGCCGTCGACCACGTGGAAGTTGGTGAGAATGTCGCCGTTTGAGGAGACAATGACGCCGCTTCCGAGCGCCTTCAGATGAAGCTCCGGATCCTGATTCCAGTCGACCCCGAGCTCGTCGGCGCGGCTCATGCGGACGGTCTTTCTCGTGAAGATGTTGACGACCGAAGGTGCGGCGATGCTGACGGCGTTGCTGTAGTCGCCGCTCATTGCGAGAAGCGCGAGATCCTTTTCGAGCGGGTCTTCCGCCTTCGGAGGATTCGGCGCGGGATTGGGTTCCGGCGCCGGGAAAAAGGTCTTCCAGACGAGCGCCGCTGCGCAGCCCACGGTAACGGCCTGAGCAAAAAGAAGCCAGAGCTGCTTGAGACGTGCCGTTTTAGCCTTTGGCGCTACCATGATGGTCTGGAAAAGATTTGGCTTTTAGAAAAGGAGAAAAGAGATGAAGGCAAAAGCCCTCATAGAGTTTCTGGACGGCGTCCTGAAGCCCGGAGAATTCAGAGATTATGCTCCGAACGGACTTCAGGTTGAGGGACGTGAAAACATCTCTTCGATCGTCCTCGGGGTGAGCGCTTCGCTCGGACTCCTGGAGGCTGCCGCAGCGAAGGGAGCCGACGCCGTTCTCGTGCATCACGGCTGGTTCTGGCGCGGCGAGGATGCGAGGATCGTGGGCGTGAAAGGCCGCCGCATCCGGTGCCTCATTGAAAACGGCATGAACCTCATCGGCTACCACCTGCCGCTCGATGCGCACCCAGAGGTCGGAAACAACGCCGAGCTCGCGCGCGTTCTCGGGCTCTCGATCGATACCCGCGCGGGCGAATACGGGCTCCTACATGCCGGGGAAATCCTTTCGGGCCCCATGACGGCTGCGGAATTTGCCGATCGCGTTGAAAAAGCCCTTCACCGGAAGCCGCTTCTTGTGGGGCCGGCGGATAAATGCGTTCGCCGCATCGGCTGGTGCTCGGGCGCCGCTCAGGATGAGCTTGGAGAAGCCGCTGCCCTCGGTTGCGACCTTTATCTCTCGGGCGAAATCCGCGAGCACACGACCTTTGAGGCGGTGGAGCTCGGCGTTCCTTATCTTGCGGCCGGCCATACGGCGACGGAACAGTTCGGCATTCAGGCCCTCGGGCGCCTGATCAAGGAGTCGTTCCCGGAACTCGAGATTGAATATATCCCGCAGGAAAATCCGGTCTGAGGACTCCGGGCAGAGAGGCTGAGGCGCCCCGCGTCGTTCCTGCACGCTTTCAAACGGCAGGAATTGACGCGTCAGATCAAGTCGCAATACATTTATTTACAAAAATATATTCCCTTCTCTGACAGAGATAGTTCATTGAAATTTCATGGCTTTGAAATTGTTACGTAACTATCTTTAGGTACAATTTATATCTTTCGTGCCCGAGGCGCTTTCATCAGGGGAAGGCGTTCCAGAGATCCAAAGGTGGTCCCCGGGGCACTCAGCATCCGCTCAAGGCTAAAACACGATGATGTATCTCTACTCGGGCCCGACCTGCCCGTTCTCTCAGATGAGCCGCATTCTCCTTAATGAAAAGGGATGCGAATTCGAAGTCAAGTCGGTTGACCTCGACGGCGTTGTGCAGAACGAGGAAGATCTTGCGGTCGTCCGCATGAGCCCGTACGGTGAGCTTCCGGTCCTTACGGAACGCGACCTTCTTCTCTACAACGTCTACGTTGTGAATGAATACATTGACGAGCGCTTCCCGCATCCGCAGCTGATGCCCGCGGACCCGGTCGGCCGCGCCCGCACGCGCCTCTTCCTCCATGTGCTCGAGCGCGAACTCTTCCCCCATGTGAAGGTGCTTGAGAACGCCCGCTCGAACGAAGACCGCCGCGCGCTTGCCCGCCGGCGTCTGCGCGAAAACCTCGACATTCTTTCGATGCGCGTGGGCGATACGAAGTTCCTCCTCTCGGACGACTTCGGCATGATCGACGTGGTGCTCGCTCCGATTCTCTGGCGCGTTCCCTACTACGGCATTCAGCTCTCCGCCACGGCGACGAAGCTTGAGATCTATGCCCAGCGCCTCTTTGCGCGCCAGTCCTTCATCGACTCGATGACGGCCCAGGAACGCACGATGCGCAAGTGAGGCTTCAACTGTGCATTTCCCGCAAGGGGGATGCACATGCTGAAACCCATTTTTCTGAACCCGCAATTCATGCGGGTTTCCTTTCAGAGTGTCGAGGATGCCGCCATGAGCAGCTACCAGAATCTTCGGGCGATCATGATTGACGCCGTTCGGGAATACTGCGCCGAACATTATTTCCGCCCCTATATCTGGGTGGAAGTCGACAGCGCCTGCCGGGTGCCGACGGAATACGTGAAAGACGGGATGATCATTCTCGACATCGACGACGAAGCGGTGCGGGGCTTCCAGATGAATGACGAATACCTCTCCTTCGAAGCGCGCTTCGGCGACGAGACGGATTCGATGGAAATCGTCGTTCCCCTGAACCGCGTCGTTCATGTTGCGGCTGCCGAGCAGGCCGTTGAGGGAGCCTCCTTCATGGCGAGCCCGACGAGCCCCGAACTGCTCGAAAAACTTACGGGCAGCAGCGTTGCGCCGCGGCGCCCGATGCGAATCAAATAACGCATTTTTCTGTATAATCCGCTTTCCGCCTCTTTAGCTCAGTTGGTAGAGCAACCGCCTTGTAAGCGGTAGGTCAACTGTTCGAGTCAGTTAAGGGGCACCAGGTTCTGAATCCCGTATCGCTTCGCGCGGTGCGGGATTTTTATTTAATATCAAAGAGAAAGATTCCGTTTAGGTAGAGAAGGACGCTCATGGCGGAAATAGAGAGAGACGAGGGAAGAGCGTCTTGAATCGGCAGGCGCCCGGCTTCTTTCCGGGCAACCCGACCGCCCGATCTGAAAAACAATCGCGCTGTTGCAGCTATCCAACTTTACTTTATATAAGGGTATACCATACACCCCCCCCCTAGCAATATAATATTTGCTATTAACTATATGAAATTTAAAAGCATACTAGGGTAAACACTACACATTCTTTTTAACTGAACTTCGTAAGCTCCACGCAGTGCTTTCTCAAGAGCACCGCTCCGGCTCGCGCATCCCACTCGAGTGTGCCGGGGCATCCGATTCAACTTGGAGTTTTAAGTTCATGAACACAAATTTCAAAGTGGTCTTCAACAAGGCGCGCGGCGCTCTGATGGTGGCCAATGAGATCACGTCGAGCGTCCAGGCCAAGGGCACGAAGACTGTTGTTGCGGCAGCTGTTGCTGCGGTGATGGCGGGGGTTGCCGGGACGGCGATGGCTGCGAACAATGGAGAGAGCGTAGAAATTACGGGCACTCTCGTTGCGCAGCCTGCGGATCCGTCTGGCACAGAATACAAGGCTGACGGCGTGACGGTTGTCGTTGATCCCACGACTGACAACTATGCATGGGGTTCTAAGGAAGGAATTACCAACACTCTCGGCACTGATTCAGTTGTCACGCTCAAGAACGGCACTCTCCAGGCCGTGAATGTTGCGCAAGACGTCAACGCCGTGAAGGGCTACGGCACGATCGACATCCAGGCGACGACAGGCGCTGCTTCCATTACGGAAACAACGGGTTCAGATGAAGCTCGTACGTTCGACAAGCTTGATGTGAACTTCACGGTTCACAATTCCAAGGAAGACAATAAGGGGTTAAACGCGACTTTGACGCTCTCGGGAGCGGGCACAACGACTTTCAGCGAAGGCACGATGAAAGTTGTTGCCGACGAAAAGTCTGACGGCGACAAGGCTCTTGGTGTGGCAACCTTGACTTCGACCGGCGCGCTGCAGTTTGGCGTTGCATCAGACAAGGCTACAGGCGGCACGGTAACCGATCATGGCAAGGCCTACAACTTTGATGTTAAAGCCAAGGCTAAATGTTAAGCGCGGATCTAAAATGCACCAGTAACGCGAGATAAAAGTGCACCACCCCGTGTGGGGTGATAGATGTCAGGCAACAGCACTCTGTATCACAATGGAGTTCCCTTTGTTACAACCAGGGAGACTCATGTGATACATGATTTTCAAATCCATCGGATTCGCGAGCTCCGCAAGCGCGGCTACAGCCAGCGCCAGGTCGCGAAAGAATTGGGCATCAACCGCCGAACGGTGCGCAAGCATTGGGATGCCGGACCTGATGCGGCAATGACGCCCCGGTCGCGAAAGCGGCAGCGTGTTCTGGAGCCCTTTGCACAGAAGATCAGAGAGCTTTATGCACAGCATCGAAACTGCGACGTAGTCAGGCAGGAGATCAGAAAAGACAAGGCAATCCCGCCGGTTGCTCTGCGCACGATTCAGGAGTTTCTTCAGCCGTACAAGCGCGAGCTGGCAGTTGAGGAGCAGAAGCGCAAACGCGCGGACTCCCGAATCCTGTCGGCTCCGGGCGATTACTTTCAGGTCGACTTCGGCAGCAAGTTCGTTGAACTTCACGGCGTAAGGCGCAGGGTCCACCTACTGGTCTGCTCCCTGCCGTATTCAAAGCGCGTCTTTGCCTATGCCTCACTGGATGAGAAGCAGGATTCGTGGTTTGAGGGCATCGAACGAGCTCTGACCTTTTTCGGCGGGAGGCCGCGGTGGCTTACATCCGACAACGCCAGCGCTCTTGTAGACGATCCGGCTAAGCGCAACAGCCGGTCCTGCCGGCTCAACAGGCTGTTCAGGGCATTCTGCAAGCACTGGGGCTTCCTGGCTGTTACCTGCAAGCCTTACTACCCCGAGGCCAAGGGCCACGTCGAGAAGATGGTCGGCTACGTCAAGGGGAATGCAGTTGCAGGCCGGAAATTCGAGTCTCTGGCGCAGCTCAATGAGCACCTGGCGCAGTGGGCGCGTGAGGTTGCCGATGTGCGCGAGATGCGATGGCTGCCGAAAGACGACATCCGAATTCCCATAGATCGCTTCAATCAAAAAGAGTTCTGTGAGCTTAAGCCGCTTCCGCCGAGGTCCTTCAGGGATGTGCGCGAGATGTACCGAAAGGTTGGAGCCAAAGGCTTGCTTACCATCGACAACCAGAAGTATCAGATGGATGCAACTTACGCTCATGCTGAGGTGCGTATTGAAATCAAGGGCAGAACGATTTCAGTATTCCAAGGCAAAAACCTTATCCGCATCTTTCAGGAGACCTCTGACGCCGTGCAGGTTACCACGCTTCCTCCGATCGACCCCTCTCTGGTGCCTCCGTTTGGAGCAACGGATCCAACCTTGCGGCCTGAGCCGCAGGATCCTCTGGAAAGAGATGAGGGTTTATACCACAACCCTTTGCAAACGCCGCTTGAGATCTATGACGACATCACCAAGTTCAAGGGAGAGCCGAAATGATGGAAGAAAATGCAACAGGCAATCTCAATGCCTTGTGCAGACGCCTGAAGCTGAACTACCTAGATCAGCAGCTCGAAACCGTTCTTGAGGCAGCCAAAGCCGGACGGTATTCAGCGGCGGAAACGCTCGAGTTTGCCCTTTCCATCGAAGTCAGCAATCGGGAAGCCCGCCGCATCGACATCGGCATGAAGGTTGCTCATTTCGAATCCGTGAAGCGGCTGGAAGACTACGACTTCAGCCTGATGCCGGCTTTGGATGAAAGCATCATCCGGGATCTTGCCCGCCTGGAATGGGTAAGCAGCGGTGCAAATGTGCTCTTCCTCGGCCCTCCGGGCGTCGGCAAAACTCATCTTGCCATCGCCCTTGGGCGTGAAGCCGTCAAGGCCGGCTACAGCGTGTCCTTCGTACTGGCGAGCGACTTGATGGATGAGCTTGAAAAGGCTTCAAGAGACAACGACCTCAAGCGCGTCATGCTCAAGTACACCAAGCCGCGGGTGCTGATCATTGATGAGATCGGGTATCTGCCGATTCGAGCTCAGACTGCGCACTTGTTCTTTCAGCTGGTGAGCGTCCGCTACAAGAAGCACCTGAGCATCGTCATGACGGGCAATCGGCCGGTAAGCGAATGGGGGCTCGTATTCGGAGATCCCACCGCCACCTCGGCGATTCTCGACCGCACGCTGCATCACTGCGAAATCGTTGCCATACGCGGCGAGAGCGTGAGGATGCTGGAAAAGCGCCGTGCCGGGCTGGTTAAAGCGAAGGACTCGGCAGCGACAGCCGAGGTGATTTCCGCCGCAAAGACCGAAGCCCGGAATCTGGCGGAAGTGGATCCTGAATTGTGATTGTTATGATACTGTACAGTGTTACATTACATTTTGGAGTTGGAAAATGGGACTGAAAGAGGACATATACGCCTTGCTCGATAAGGCGGAGGCTGAAAGCAAAGAAGTGCCGACGCTTCGCACCATCCGTGCCGAGCTCGGGAAAGGATCGCTGACAACCATCTCCGAGGCCGTAAAGACCTGGAAGCAGGAACGCATCCGCCGCGTCAGTCCGCTGCCGGATGGCTTTGACGAGGACCAGAGCAAAACGCTTTCGAGCTGCATCTGGGGGCTTGTCGAACCCATCATGCAAAAGACGCTTGATCAGCTTCGGCAAGCAGCAGATGCCCGCATCCATCTGCAGGAGAAGGAATCCGAGAAGCTTAAGGAAGCGGCCGAGGAAGTCCTTGCGGAAGCGGAAGCCAGGACCAAAGAGTTTGACGTCCTGCGGCGTGAAGCGGAGGACCTGAGGGTGAAGGTTGCTCAGAGCGAAGAGGCTTTGAAGGCCGTGCGCGAGGCGCTTGCCGCCAAAACACAGGAGCTCTCTGCTCTGATGGAGCAGCACCGCGCTGCGCTCGACCGCGCCGCCGCCGCGGAGGCAACCTGCGCAACGATGCGCAAGATGATCCCGCTCCTCGACCCTCAGCATGTCAGAAAGGGAACTGTACGTACATAATGTATCAACAACAATGTAGCGCTGTACTGTAACGCGTTACGTACACCAACTCAGGACAGCCGGGCGGCGGCTGTCCTGCGGCGGCCAGGGCCGCCGCCAGCGCGGGACCACGGCCCGCGACGCCGCTGCGGGGGCATGCCTTTGTCGCCCTCCGGGCTCCAAAGGCATGCCCCCGCTTCACAGCAATTCAACTAACGAGTGGTGCACTCTTAATCCGCGCAACTGGTGCACTTTTATCTCGCGCTTGACAGGCTAAAGTTACCGGCAAGAGCGTTGATTATCAGCAGGGTACCCTGACGAATGCTGCTGACTTCACGATGACCGGTGAAACGGTCACGATTGGTGAGGATGTTGCGTTTGCCAATACCGGCGTGCTGCGGCTTACCAGCACTGGTAAGAACCAGAATGATGCTGTTACGCTGAACGCAGCTTACAACGCGACGGATGCAGCCAACAGCGGCGGCAAGCTGATCATTTCCGGCGCGGCAGTTCTGGGCGGTGACGTTACTGCCAAGTCCATCAAGATCGGTGCTGAGAATGCGGATCTGACGAAGGAAACGAGTGACGTCATCCTGACCAATGGCGGCGTGATTTCGGCAGGCAAGACTGTTGATACAGACGCTCTGACATTTGCCTCTACGGACACGCTGACGGTCAATGGCACGCTCGTGTCTGATAAGACGACGGTTGCTCTCAAAGGTACGGGACTTACCGTTGATGAAACAGCTGACCAGAAGACGCCCGCTACAGCATCCCTTGGTGAAGTCGTGGTTGAGGCTGCGGCTAAGCAGGGTGAAGAGAATACCTTCACGCTGACAAACAATACGGATGTTGCCGTTACTGCGACTTCTCTGACGGTTAATCCGGATGTCGCTGAAGATACGACCAATAATGTCAACGCGGCTTATGCTGGTGAGTTCAATCTTGCTTCCGGCGACTTTACGGTCGGCGCCCTCAATGTTGGCGTAGGCGGTAAGGTAGCGATCACGAACGCGTCTAAGGTTTCAACGCTGACGGTCAACGCTTCCGGCGCTTCGACCAACAACGGCACGATCATTCTGGGCTCTAACGGCAAGATGGTTGTTGCAGCTGGCGTCGAACTGACGAACGGCAAGGATGCTGTTATCGGTGCTGATAGCTCAACGGGTACTGCTCAGGGCACCCTTGAGGTCTCCGGTACGATGAAGAATCACTATAAGGCAGCAACTACGGATCCCAAGGCTGATGCCGAAAATGGTTATTTGAAGGTTGCCGCGCTCAACGTCAAGAATGGCGGCCTTGTTGTGTCCGAGCTCAATGAAGGCTACGGCGTCACGAAGACCACCCTTGAAGAAGGCGGCAAGCTGCAGACGTCGCTGAACGGTAAGCTTCAGGAGAAGACCGACAAGACAAACAATGCGCTTGCTCTGATCGGCACTTTCAACCTGAATGGCGGTTCGATCGTTGATGCTAATGATGCTCAGATCAAGGACTTTATCCTTGGTACTGACGTTACGCTCAATGTTCAGAGCTCTTACAACGACCTCGGTACGGTTCAGCTGAATGGCGCTTCCGGCAGTGCTTTGAATGTCGAAGCTGACAGCACGATTGCTGCTCTGGACGTTCAGAAGGGCGCTGTGACGGTTGACAATGACAGCACGCTCACCGTCACCAGCCTTAAGACCGCTACCGGTACCACGGTCACTGTTAAGGATGGCGAACTTTCTGCCAGCCTTGCGGCTCTTGGTCTCAAGCTTGACAACAAGAGCTTTGTTCCGGCATCAGGTTCGTCGAGCAATGTTGCTGATGATACGATCGTTCTGAACGCAAACGGTACGTTGGCAGTGACGGGCTTGACGAGCGCCGATACGGTTGATCTGACGGATGTTCTGACCGAACTTTCGGTGAAAACTGGTGCAAAGGGTCTTGTGCATCTCGGCGGCGCGACGCTCGTGAAGGGTGATACCGCCATTGATGCCACCAAGGATGTCGAGTACGACACCATTAAGGGCTTCACCTCGGATAGCCTCCAGCTCGCGACGATCGTCAAGGTTCCTGAAACGATTACTCAGTCCGGCGACTACGGCAAGATGAAGCTTGCTGATGGAAAGAAGCCGCTTACGATTGACGGGGTCTCTCTGACTCTCAACGGCGATGGACAGCTGGTTTCCTATGATGAAAAGGTCAGCGGCACGACGACCAACAAGCTCGCCGATGTCTCTCTGAGCGGCGCGGCCAGCCTGATCGTTGCCGGCACGAGCACTGCTGAAGCGGTTCTCGGTTCCGTGACGACGGCGAATGACGGCGATAAGACGGAATTCGGTGTCGAGGATGCTCGCAATGTGACCGTGAAGGGTGACGTTGAGGTCAATGAACTCTGGACCGATAAGGACGCCTCTCTGACCATCGTCAAGAAGGATGGTGCTGAGACGGCTCCGGAAGTCACCGTCGAGGATCTCTTCGTTGAAGGTACGCTCGTTGCGGCGGATTCGACGGTTACCATCACGAATACCGAGTCTTACTTTGTCGCAAACCGTACACCTGCGGAGTATCTGGAAGACGTTTCCGAAATCGCAGGCAGCGCCACAGTTAAGGGCCTCAATACGAAGGGAGACCTTCTGGTTACGGGCAACGCCAAGGTGACCGGAGACCTTGAGGCTACTGGTAAGATCGTTTATGTCGGCAATAACGCTTCTGCCGGCGCTCTCTCTGTCGGCAATCTCAAGACCGGCGTGATCTTTGCTGATCCGGCTTGGGATGTTGAAGGCGCGGTCCACAGCAGCGTTGCCGTCAAGACGGCTGCTGAAGGCACCCTTGTCGAAGCCGGCCGCAACTCCATCGTTGCGTTGGGTACGGACTCGGCTGAAAAGGCTGCTTCCTACGTCAATGGCGCTAAGTCCGGATTCATCGGCTTTACGCTGGCTGAGACCCCGACCTCTGGCGAAGATGAGGTTTCCGCCTACGATACGCTGACGGTTAACTCCGTTCTCTATGTCGATGGTGGAAAGGCTGAAGGCCAGGATGCCGTGACGTATGTCGGCGGTGCTGCGGCCAATGACAAGACGATTGAGACGCGTGCCGATTCTCCGTCGAGCTCCAATTCGGTTGTTGTGGCGAAGAACAGCATGCTCGTGATCGACCTCAACACGGTTGATACGACGGGCGCTACGGCTGTCTTTGATAAGGCTGTGGAGCTTGACGAAGGCTCCATCGTCTATCTCGACAATGTCGCCAACGGCCAGACGGTCAAGGTGAGCGCGACAGAGCTGGATGATCGCGGTGCTGACGTCGTCTTTGAAGGCGATCTCCTCATGGACGTCGTTCAGGGTGAAGGCGCTGCCGCCAACACCATGACGGTTGAGATGTTCAATAAGGCTGAATTCCAGGATGAGTTCGGTGATGTCGCCGGCTTCGACGCTGCCTACGGCATGTTCGAGGAAGGCAAGAACCTCAACAACAACTCGTCTTCGGCGCAGTTCAACAAGTGGCTCTATTCGTCCGCCAATGCTCTGACCTCTGTCCAGGGCACTGACGGCCGCTACAACAGCCCGACCGCTCTTCGCACGATCGCCAATGACGTCGCTTCCCTCGGCGCCACCACCGGCGTTCAGACGCTCACGATGGATGCCGTCAACCAGATGGCTGACACTGTTGCCACCCGCAACAGCATCCTCACGCAGCGTGCTCAGGGCGTCAACGTCTGGGCCGACGTGAACGGCGGCAAGTTCGAAGCCAAGAAGCTCTTTGACGGTGCGGGCTACTCGTCCGACATCTACTCGGGCGTCCTTGGTCTCGACTACCAGTTCTCCTGCAATGCCGTCCTCGGCGCCGCTCTCACGATCGGCACCGCTGACACGGACAGCAAGAACTCCGGCGTCGCTGCTTCGACCGATACCGACCTCGTCGGCTTCTCGGTCTACGCCTCGAAGACCTTCGCCGACATCTGGAACGTTGCGGCCGACATCGGCTACATGAGCGCTTCGAACGACGTCAAGGCCAACGGCTACGACCACGCCTGGAAGTTCTCGCAGGATACCGATGCCTTCACGGTGGGCGTCCGCGGTGAAGTCCTCACGAAGGCCGGCGCCGTGAACATCGTTCCGCACGTTGGTCTCCGTTACACCCAGCTCTCCACCGACGGCTTTGAAGCCGGCTATGTGACCGACATCGACGACCAGAACATCTTCCAGATGCCTGTCGGCGTTGCCCTCTCGGCTGACTTCGAAACCAACGGCTGGACCCTTGCTCCGAAGTTCGACCTCTCGGTCGTTCCGACCTTCGGCGACAAGGATGCTGATCTCAAGCTCGGCATCAACGGCGTCTCCGCCACCGACGATCTCTCGGTCCGCGTGATCGATTCGAACCCGGTGCAGGCGACCCTCGGCATCAACGCTACGAACGGCGACTGGGGCTTCGGTCTCAGCTACAAGCTGGGCGTCGGTTCCGACGAGCGCATGAACAACTCGTTCAACGCTCAGGTCCGTTACGCGTTCTAAGCCTTTATGGCTCTGCCTCTGAAGTCCATTCAGAGGCAGCAGACGCGAGTGCGTGAGGAGCACCAGGGGAGTCGTCAGACGCTCCGGCCGCTCCTCACCCAAAGCCTTTTTGAAGAGCCCGTTTCCTCGAATGCGTTTCGGGAAACGGGCTCTTTTTTACCCAGAAGTTTTTCCAGACTATGGCGATTAAAGGGAAAACGGTGCCGTCGGACGCGTTCCTTTTCACGAAGCGCGAGCGCCCGGACTTTCACTCCCGGGAGACGCGGCTTGCGGCGTTCAGGCTTTTTGAAGCCGGCGTCGGTTACGTCAACGCTTCCGTGAAGCTCGGCATTTCAATGAATACGGTCCGCGACTGGTCGCGGAAATACCGGAAGGGCACCTTTGAGGTGGATGTTCCGGAGAAGTTCTTTCATTACACGCCGGCGGTGAAGCGCCGCATCGTGAAGCTTCGCGCCAAAGGCCTCACTTGGCGCGAGCTTGAGGAGGAAACCGGCGTTTCCGCAAGCACCTGCCGCAAATGGGTGCGGGAGGCCGCTGAAGCTGAGGCGCAGAAAGACGCCGTTACGGCGGACTCCGTGGAGCGGATGAGCCCCGGTCTGCCGATCGTCTGGACGGGAACTACGAAGAGAGAGATTAAGAATGAAGATTGAACGCGTGTGCGTGCACAACTACCGATCGATCATCGATGCGGAAGTCCGGGTCGATGATTACCTCCTTCTTGTCGGCGCCAACAATGCCGGCAAGACGACTTTCCTTAATGCCATAAGGCTCTTCTATGGCGATATCAAGTGGGAGGATGACGACTTCCCCTGCAACAGGAAGGAGGACAACGAGGCCTGGGTTGAGATCGAATTCCGCCTCAATGACGTCGAGTGGGAGAATCTTGCTGACGTCTACAAAGACAACGCGGATCAGAAGCTCACGCTTCGCCGGTATTTCAGGTCGCCGGACAAGGTGAAGGCTAGAAGCGACAACGTCTACGCGGTGCAGGGCGAAGCGGTATCGGAGACGCTCTTTTATGGCGCGAAAAGCGTCGGCGTAGGAAAGCTCGGGACGCTCATTTATATTCCCGCCATTGTGACTCAGAACGAGCAGATGAAGCTCTCGGGTCCGAGCCCATTCCGGGAGCTCATGAAGCTCCTGGTTGAAGGCCGGATGATGGCGAGCACTGAATTCCAGAATGTTGCCGCCGCTATTGATAGCCTCAATCAGGCGGGCAATCAGGCCAACGGCTTCTTCTCGGCTTTTACGGCTCCAATGAATGCGCGCCTCCAGGCAGACTGGGGCGTGAATATGGGGCTGCAGGTCAGCCTCCCCAAAACCGAGGACATCCTCAAGACGATGCTGTCGGCGTCTTTCTCGGATCAGGCGCTCAATAACGCCGAGATCGAGTTCGGCCGCTTCGGACAAGGGATGCAGCGCTCCGTCATCAATCTGCTGATTGAACTGTTGCCGACATTCCAGACGCAGAATGCCGTGAAGACCAAGGCTGGAAAGGATTCGGAGAAGAAGGAATTTTCTGCGGATTTCCTGTTGATTCTCTATGAAGAGCCGGAGGCGTTCCTCCATCCCTCCCAGCAGATTCTCCTTGCAAGAAAGCTCCATGATCTCGGCGCGCAGCCCGATCGCCAGGTCATCGCTTCTTCACACTCCAGCGTGTTCGCAAGCCGCAAGGTGGATGACCTTCATCAGATGGTTCGGTTTGAACGCGTAAATGGCCGGTCTCACGTCTATCAGCCGGGGTTGGGGAAGATTCGTCAGAAGCTCGCAGACGTTTCGAGGGAGTTCGAGACCCGGGTAAGGGTTGGAGGCAAGGCAAGCGGGGACCCGAGCCAGCTTCAGAACCGCGACGAATATTTCTTCTCGCTCTGGCTCGATGCTGAGCGCGCCGGAGTCTTCTTTGCCAACAAAGTCTTCCTCGTTGAAGGTCCGACGGAAAAGGTGCTCTTTGAATATCTGCTCTCCGACGTTTGGGCGGATCAACTGCAGGAGCTCGGGAATTTCGCAATTCTCGACTGCAGCGGCAAATTCAACATTCCCCGCTTCATGCAACTCATGCACGCCTTCGGCATCAAGTTCGGCATCATGATCGACGACGACAATGGCAGGACGACGAAAGAAGGCATTTCGCATCAGGCGCTCAACACGGTGATCAAGGAAATGTGCGGCCGCGAGGGCTTGAAGGAGGAGAGCTGCGCCGATCCCGTCATGCTGCCTGACTGCCTGGAAAAGTTCCTGGGGCTCCAGGTTCCTTCCCGGGGGGATTTCAAGCCGTCGGAAATGCTCGCTGCGCTTCAGGATCCGGCAACTTTCGCGAAGCTGCCGCTGAATGAACTGAAGGCAAAATTCCGCAGTGCGATGGGGCTTCCAATATCGATCCCCTGATCAACCCCTCAACCTTCCATAACGATTCGGGGCGCGCCGGATAAGCACGCCCCGATCTCTAAGAACCTGAAGTCGATCCATCAGGCGGATCGATCGAACCTTCCTCTCATCAGTCCGCCCGGCGCCCCATCGTCACGCGGTCGTTGCCGCCATAGTCCTTGCGGGTCCGTACGGCGGCAAACCCGGCCTCTTCAAGCATCTGCCGCACGTCGTCGCCCTGGTCGTAGCCGTGCTCGAGAAGAATCCAGCCGCCGGGCGCGAGATGCGCCATGGCGCCCGCCACAATGGTGCGCAGGCACTCAAGCCCGTCGATGCCGTCCGTGAGGGCGCCGATCGGCTCGCACTCGAGGTTTCTCAGGTGCTCGTCATCGGGCCGGATGTAGGGCGGGTTGCTGACGATCAGATCGTAGACGGCGTCGGCCGCCACGGCATCCCACCAGAAGCCTTCGGCAAAGGTAATGGGAGCGTGGAGCGCCTCGGCATTCCCTTTCGCGATTTCAAGGGCGTCCGAGGAGGCATCGGTCGCTGTTACGGCGGACCCCGGGAGTTCCAGCGCCAGGGTGGCGGCAATGCAGCCGCTTCCGGTGCCGAGATCAATGATTCTGGGCTTAGGCGCCGCGACAAGAAGCGCCTGCTCGATCAGAACTTCGGTGTCGGGGCGCGGTATGAGCACCGCGTCCGTCACATGGAAGTGGCGCCCGTAGAACTCCTGGCTTCCGGTGAGGTAGGGGATCGGGGTGCCGGCGGAGCGCATGGCAACGAGGAGGTCGAAGCGCATGATCTCCTCTTCGGAAATTTCCTCTTCGTCGTGCGCGATCAGATTCTCGCGCGAGCGCCCCGTCACGAAGCCGAGCAGAATCATCGCTTCAAAGCGTCCGATCACCGGGCTCGCCTTGGCGAGCTGAGCCCGGATGGAAGGTCCGATCTGCGTTTCCTCTGCCATTCTCTCGTCTCCTTCCCTTCTTAAGCGAGCTGAGCCAGGGCTTCCGCCTGGTGCTCTGTGGTGAGCGCCGTGATGATTTCCTCAAGGTCGCCGTTCATGATGGCATCAAGCTTATAGAGCGTGAGGTTGATGCGGTGGTCGGTCACGCGCCCCTGCGGATAGTTGTAGGTGCGGATGCGCTCCGACCGGTCGCCCGACCCGATGAGGGATTTGCGTTCAGAGGCTTCCTTCGCATGCTGCACCTCGACCTGGGCCGCATAGATGCGGGAGGCGAGAATCTGCATGGCGCGCGCCTTATTCTGAATCTGGCTGCGTTCGTCCTGGCATTCGACCACGAGCCCCGTGGGGAGGTGCGTGATGCGCACGGCTGAGTCCGTCTTCTGAATGTGCTGCCCGCCCGCGCCCGACGCGCGGAAGACGTCGATGCGAAGTTCTGAAGGGTCGAGCTTCACTTCCTCAATTTCGTCGAGCTCAGGGAGCACGGCCACCGTGCAGGCCGAGGTGTGAATGCGGCCCTGCGTTTCCGTGACGGGCACGCGCTGCACGCGGTGTCCGCCCGATTCGAACTTGAGCTTCGAATAGGCGCCGCGGCCGATGATGCGGACGATCGCTTCCTTGTAGCCCCCGAGTTCGCTTTCGTTGCGGGAGACGATTTCGGTCTTCCATCCCTGGCTCTCCGCGTAGCGGAGATACATGCGGAGAATGTCGCCCGCAAAGAGCGCCGCTTCGTCGCCCCCGGTGCCCGCACGGACTTCAAGGAAGATGTTCCTTTCATCGTTGGGGTCCTTCGGGATGAGTTCGAGCCGGAGCGCCTCCTCGAGATGCTCGAGCGCGTCCTTCGCCTTGGCAATCTCTTCCTCAGCGAACTCGCGCATCTCGGGGTCTTCAGCGAGTTCTTCAGCCGTTTTGAGGTCCGCTTCCGCGCTTTCGTACTGGGCAAGCTTCACCGCGACCGGTTCGATTTCGGTGCGCTCGCGCGAAAGATCGCGGAACTTATTCATGTCGGCTGCGGTTTCCGGAGCCGCAAGCATGCGGTCGATTTCCTCGAGCCGCCGGGAGAGCGCGGAGAGTTTCGAGCGGACGGTGTCGTTAAGCATGTCTTTGGTGCGAAAGGATTCAAAAAAAGCTTGTGTGTCAAACCGATGTGAAGGATAGCGGTTTCGTGAAGGACGGGCTTGGTCTTTCAGAAAGATCCATAACAAAACGGGACCCGCTAGAGGTCCCGTTCCGTGGCGCTTCGCGCTTCCTTCCTTACCGGTCGTGCCGGCGGTAGAAGCGGTCGAGCATGCGCTCCATCAGATCGCGGTCGTCGGAGGTGAGGCCTTCGCCGTTTCTCAGGAGAATCGTCGGGTCATGGAGGAGCTTGTTGGTGAGGCCGTGGGCGAGCATTTCAAGCACCTCTTCGGGCTTGTCGCCGTGATGGAGGTGGCGAAGCGCCCGGGAGAGCTCCTCGTCCCTCAGGTAGTTTGCGCGGTCGCGAAGCGACTGAATGGTGGGGACGGCGGAGCGGAGCTTCAGCCACTCAACAAAGTCCGCCACGCGCAGGCCGATGATCGTTTCCGCCTGCGAGATTGCGGCCTGGCGGGACTGCTTCCCTTCGCTCACGACCTTCCCGAGGTCGTCGACCGTATAGACGTAGACGTCGTCGAGACGCTCGACTTCAGGCTCCACGTCGCGCGGCACCGCGAGGTCGACGATGAACATCGGACGATGGCGGCGCTCGGAAATCGCGCGCTCGATCATGCCGAGGCCGATGATGGGAAGCGCCGAGGCGGTGCAGGAAATGACGATGTCGTAGTTGCCGATCGTTTCGGGGAGCTCGGAGAGCGGAATCGCATCCGCATGCACCGTGCGCGCGAGCGTCTGGCCGCGCTCGACCGTGCGGTTCGCGATCGTGATCGACTGCGGCTTCTGGGCGGCGAAGTGCGCCGCGCAGAGCTCAATCATTTCGCCTGCGCCCACGAAGAGGATCCGTTCCTTCGAAAGGTTTCCGAAAAGACGAAGCGCAAGGCGGACGGCGGCGGCCGCCAGGCTCACGGAGTTGGCGCCGATGGCGGTCGCCGTGCGGACTTCCTTCGCCACCGTGAAGGTGGTCTGGAAGAGGTGATTGAGCATCACGCCGAGGCCGTGGCATTCGCGCGCGATCTTCTCGGCCTTCTTCATCTGGCCGACGATCTGCGTTTCGCCCAGAACCATCGAGTCGAGGCCCGAGGCCACGCGGAACGTATGGTGCGCGGCCTCCTCCTGCTCGAAGGTGTAGATGTGGGGTTCGAGCTCGGAGCGCTGAACGCCCTTCTTGTTGGCGATGAAGGAAAGAATGCTCTCTTTCGCGGCGCCCGTATCCTCGCAGGCGACGTAAAGTTCCGTGCGGTTGCAGGTGGAAAGCACAGCGGCTTCATGAATGCCGCCCTGGGGCGTGCCGCTGAAGCGCTCGAGCATATGCGCGATCGTCTCGGCGATTTCATCCGGTCCGAAGGCGACGCGTTCGCGGACGGAAAGCGGAGCGGTCGTATGGTTGAGGCCTAAAGCGAGAAGCTGCATTTCGAGGTGCTGCCGCAGTGAGCATTCCGGACGACGGGGCCGGCCGGAGCCTGAAACGGCGAAAAGGTTATTCTTTGAAGAAGTCTGCGCATTATAGGTTGCTAAATGTTTCGCAAGCCTTAAGGTGCAGAGCCGATTGATCTCTAAGGCTTTTTGATGGTGAAAACAGATCTTCGCGGAATGGATGCCGGATCGGAACCGGAAGAAGTGCGGGATTCGTCCGATGCGCTTCATGAGACGGCCCGGGAAATGCGCGCGCTCGTGAGAAAGCGCGGCGCGCTCTCTGCCGCTGCCGCCGTGCTTCCCGTGCCGGGAATCGACATCGCGGTGGATGCGGCAACCTTTGCCGACATGCTGATGAGAATCAACCGGGCATTCCAGTTGTCGCCCGAGCAGATAGAAATGCTCCATACCGACGAGCGGCTCGCGGTGCTCACGGCCCTCTCGCAGGTGAGCGCCGTCTTTGCCGGCCGCTACGTGACGAGTGCGGCGGTCCTCACGGTCGTGAAGCAGGCGGGATCGCGCTGGATGACCGGAAAGGCTGCAAAATGGGTGCCCATTGCCGGCCAGGGCGCGGCGGCAGCGCTTTCCTACTGGACGGTCGTGAAGCTCGGCGACGCGCACATTGCCGAGTGCCTGCGCGTGAGAGACCGCGTCCGGGCGCTCCTCGCGGCGCCTAAATCTCCGGATGCTGCTCCGGGCGCCTGACCCTTTGTTTTTTGGATGGATTTCCCATGACAGAATTTTCCGACATCGCTTCCGCCGGCCGCGGCATGGCCGCACTTGTTCTCTTTTCGGGCGGACAGGATTCCACGACGTGCCTCGGCTGGGCGCTTGAGCGCTTCGGGCGCGTTGAAACCGTGGGCGTCGACTATGGCCAGCGCCATCAGGCGGAGCTCGTCTGCCGCGGCAGGGTGCTTGAAAAGATGCGGGCGATGAAGCCCTACTGGGCCGAAAGACTCGGGGAAGACCATATGCTGAGCCTTCCCGTTCTCGGCGAAGTCGCCGACTGCGCGCTTACGGACGAGCGCAGGATTGCCTTCGAGTCGTCGGGGCTTCCCAACACCTTCGTGCCGGGGCGAAACCTTCTCTTCTTTACGCTCGCTGCGGCCATTGCCTACCGCCGGGGCGCGCGGGTGCTCGTGGGCGGCATGTGCGAAACGGACTATTCGGGGTATCCGGACTGCCGCGACAATACGCTGAAGTCCCTTCAGGTAACGCTCTCTCTGGGGCTTGATGCTCCGATCATTCTGGAAACGCCCCTGATGCGCCTCACCAAGGCGGAAACCTGGGAGCTTGCCGAACGGACGGGCGGCGACGAATTCGTGAAGCTCGTGAGGGATGAAACCCACACCTGCTACATGGGGGACCATGAGCACCATCATGCATGGGGCTGGGGCTGCGGCGAGTGTCCCGCCTGCCGTCTGCGCGCGAAGGGCTGGGAAGAGTGGCCGGGCAGCAAGCGCTTCTGACGAAATGAAAAAGCCCGCAGAACCATCCGGCGCTGCGGGCTTCCTGTATTTCTGGTGGCTAGGGACGGAATCGAACCGCCGACACGCGGATTTTCAATCCGCTGCTCTACCAACTGAGCTACCTAGCCACGCGCAACATTTTTTTCTTCGGTTTGTCTTTCGCCGGAGCCCCATCCGTCTTTCACAAAGGAAAGATGAATGGTGGCTAGGGACGGAATCGAACCGCCGACACGCGGATTTTCAATCCGCTGCTC
>NZ_CALDXB010000026.1 GCF_937923675.1 uncultured Sutterella sp.
CTGGGGCATGCGGTGTGGGAGGGGGCACCCTGCAAAGGGGCCCTCTACCCGATTCTGCAGGTTTTAAATCGCCTGCACGAGGCCCGGCTCCGGACATCTCTCTTCCGCAGCACCCGCCGGCTTCAGACGGACTCCCGGGAACAGAACCCGTGGCCCTCCTGTCCTTCGCTTCCGTTTTTCTGATGTCTCTGCCGGCCTTCTTTTCATGCGTCGGTATAGATTGCTTCTCAATGGCCGGACTTTCGGTTTTTCAAAAGCTCCGGCCCAGGCCTGATCAAAAGGAAAGGAGGCAAATCATGACTTCAGCACGCATGAACCGCCGCGCGGCATTAGGACTCGCGGGCGGCACGGCATTGGCGCTCGCATCTTCGGGCGCACTTGCCCGCGGCGTCAAGGCGCCGCAGACATGGGACCGCACGGTCGACGTGCTCGTGGTGGGTTCCGGATTCGCGGGGCTCGCCGCGGCGATTGAAGCCAGAACGGAAGGCGCGGATGTGCTCTGCATCGAAAAGATGTCGATCATCGGCGGGAATTCCATTCTTTCGGGCGGCGGACTCGCCTCTCCGGGCAACGACCTTCAGGTAGCTGCCGGCATCAAGGACAGTCCTGAACTGCTCCTCGCCGACATGCTGAAGTCGGGCGGGGGACTCGCCAATGTCGAGTGCGCGAAGGTTGTCGCCTACGGCGCTCTGGATGCGTACCGCTGGGCGAAGGACTTCCTCGGCGTCAAGTTCGACCGCCTCGGCTACCAGGGCGGACACTCCGTCGCGCGCTCGGCCTGCTACATGAACGGCAACGGCGCAAATATGGTCGGCCCCATGGCGAAGAAAGCGAAGGAGATTGGCGTCGCAGTCGAAACCAGAACGCGTCTCGTCAACCTCGTGACGGATGAAAAGGGAGCGGTCATCGGCGCCGAGCTCGTGAAGAACTACGTCTTCCCCAAAGAGGATTCCGGCACCCGGATGTTCGTTCGCGCCCGCAGAGGCGTCGTGGTGGCGGGCGGCGGCTTTTCGCAGAACGTGAAGCTCAGAATGCTTCACGATCCGAGGCTCGGGCCTCAGCTCGAGTCGACCAATCAGCCGGGCGCTACGGGCGACGCCATGATGGCCGCACAGAGAATCGGCGCGGCGGACGTGCAGATGGACTGGATTCAGCTCGGTCCCTGGACCTCGCCCGACGAAAAGGGCTTCGGCGTCTGCCCGAAGTTCGTTGAGTCGTCGGTGGGCTACGGCCTCATGGTGGATCCGAAGACCGGCAGACGCTTCGTCAACGAAACGGGCAACCGCAAGGTGCGCTCCGACGCCATCATTGCGACGGGACATCCTGCAGTGATTCTGGTTTCTGAAGAGAATGCCGGCCACGTGCCTCCGTCCACCATCAAGGCGGGCATGGAAAACGGCTCCATCCGGCGCTTCGCGAATCTCGACGAGCTCGCAAAGTTTTACGGCATTCAGGCGGAGTCGCTCAAGACCTCGGTCAACCGCTGGAATGACGCGATTAGAGCGAAGAAGGATCCCGACTTCAACGCGAAGATCTTCAGGGACACGAAGGAAAACAAAGGCGTCTTCTATGCCTGCCGCCTCTGGCCGCGCGTTCACTACTGCATGGGCGGCCTCGCCATCAATCCGAAGGCGGAGGTGATCAATACTGATCTCAGCGTGATCCCCGGACTTTATGCTGCCGGCGAAGTCGCGGGCGGCGTCCACGGCATGGTGCGTCTCGGAACGGTATCCATTGCCGACTGCGTGGTCTTCGGCCGCGTGGCCGGACGAAACGCTGCTCAAAGAAAGATCTGACGACTGGAAAGAGACCGGATGCTTCAGCATCCGGCCTCTCACCGTTCATAAGACCAAAACGCCGGGACCTCACGCCTCGGGTCCTGGTCCCAGCTCACCTCGTACGCGCGGCTCCGGCGCGATCGAAAGGGAAGCCCGTCTCCAGGGAGACGGCTCCCTGGAGTTCCGGGTAATGATGCACTCTGCAGCCTCAATCGCAGGCGGTGAGGTTCAGCCGCCTGCGAAAGCGGTGAGGCGCCGTCAGTCGGTTTGCGAAAGGATCCAGCCCTTGTCGTCTCCTTTGATGGTCAAGGCTTTCTCCTTTTCCGGTTCGCGCAGATCCCGAATCAGGCCTTTGCCCCTTGCGGGAAGACCTTCCTCAAGCACCTGTCCTTCTTCCTCTTCTTCGCTCGCTGCAGCCTTGTTGGCGGCAGCGTCCGGACGCAGATGGAGGAAGAAGTACCTGTGATTCGGCGAAAGCGTGTCGATCGCCGGATACACAAACGGGTTGATGCGGTCGTTGTCTGCACGTTCAAGCGCTGAGCGGTCAATGACCACATGCGGAAGCCCGGGCATCAGATCGAATGCCGTCATGTCCTTCAGATGCTCAAGGTCGATCTGGCTGCCGATATTCCCGGCACCCGAGACTGCTGCCTGCTTGTGAACAGCCGAGAGGAGGTAGCGGCTGCCCTCTGTGCGGCCGCTCTCGGTAAAGGCGTAGACCGCATCCTCACCGTAGAGGAGATCGGTAATGCGGATGTCGCCTGAACCGTTGAAGACCGTAATGGTGTAGCCGCCTCTGCCGCCGCCCATCGTCACCGTGCCTTCCTTTTCGGTCGCGAGACGATAGACGTCAATGTAGCCCTTCGAAGCGTTGGTCGACCCCTGAATCATGATGTCCCCGGCATCCGTAAAGATGCCGACATGGTCATGAGCCTTGAGGCTCCCTGTAAACCGGACGCCTGTCAGGCGGTTCTCTCCGACTTCGCCGTCAAAGCCCGCGGTCACGATCTGCAGGGCCTTGCCTGCTTCAAGGCTCGTGCCGAAAACGGCAGAACCGTAGAGGAGCGCGTCGCCTTCGACCGAGACGTCGTTGGTGAATTCAAAGGCGTTCATCTGCCCGTAGGCCTTGAGGTCGCCCGTCACCTTGCCGCCGCGGTCCTTGTTGAGCGTCACCTTCGTGTCGCGGCCGTTCGAGCCGAGATAGACGCTCCCAGCGGAATCAACCGTCATTTCGGTAAAGGCATTCCCGTCCGACCCGATCGACGCATCGGAAATTGCAGGAAGCGCCACATCGCCGCCGCGAGCGGTAGCCGTAAGGGTCCTGCCGCGAACGCCGGCGTCGCCGTCAGCCGCGCTCTGCGTCAGAGACTTCCCGGCATAGAGCGTTACATCGGCCGCGTTTTCGCCGATCGTTTCGTCGCCCACCGTCACGGCACCTGTGAGAGAGAGGTCTCCCTCGAGCGCCTTCAGGAGAACTGCTTCGTTGCCGGTCACGAGGATGTCGCCCTGAAGCGCCACGTCGTCGCGCGCTGTGATCGAAGCGCTCTTTTCGGCCGCGATGTTCGTCTGGTCGTTGACCGTCAGACCGGCCTCTGTGAGGTTGAGCGCAACGTTCTCGCCCGCTTCAATGCTGGACCCTGCCGCGAGGCGGTTTCCGTCGAGGCTCGCTGCCTCAATCGTGACGCTGCCGGTGGTTGCCGTGATCGACTGGGAGGCGTCGCCGAGCGTGACCTTGCCGCCCGCCTTCACCGTCAGATTTTCGGCCGTAAAGGCTTCCGTCCCGGCAAAGACGTTCGTGAGATCGGCTTCGGATCCGGAAGTGACGGAGACGTCGCCAATCGATCCACCGTCGCCGGAGGCGTTGATTTGGGCGTTCGCGAGGTTCACGGCACCGTTTTGGGCATTAAAGTTCACGTCGCCCGATGCGCCCTTGACTTTGACGCTGATGCCCTCGGCCTCAACGTTGCGGCCGGCAGAGATATTGAAGCTTTCGTCAACCGTCACGTCAAGATCGTTGACGAGCATGCTGCCGCCGGCAGAGAGATCGAGTTTTTCGAGCTCAAGCCCCTGAGCACCGCTCATATCCATGTCGCCCGATTTGGCATCGATGGACATGCCGCCGTCCTTGATCGCAAAGTCAACGCCCTTCAGATCGACGGAATTCTCAGCCGCAATCGTGAGGTCGCCCTTATTGATCGTGAAGGCCGCGTCGCCGAGGTTGGCGTCGCCTGCGCTTTCGAGCAGGATGCTGCCGGTCTCTTCCGTGGTCGTGACGGAGAACCTAGCCTCTTCCGCAGCGATGCCGCCCTGACCGGCCGCAAGCGAAATGTGCTTCGTCGCCTCAACATCGGCCTTCGCGGCTGTGATGCCGGCACCCTTGAGCACGGCTTCCTCTGCCGTAAGCTTTGTCTGAGCAAAGCCCAGATTGCCGCCGGCCTCGATAGCGGCGTTCTTCGTCACCGCGAGCTGAGCCTCATTGAGAGCGATGTGGCCGGTACTCGTGATCTTTGCGTCATGAGCCTGCAGGTTCAATCCCGTAAAGTCGATGCCGTCTGCACCAGCTTTTACCGTTGCACCGGCGCTTGCCTGGACTACAGCCTTCGGGGCCGTAATACCGGCACCCTTGAGCACGGCTTCCTCTGCCGTGAGCTCTGTTTGAGCAAAGCCAAGATTGCCGCCGGCCTCGATACTGGCGTTCTTCGTTACTGAGAGCTGAGCCGCATCTAGAGCGATATGGCCGGTACTTGTGATGTTTGCGTCATGAGCATGAAGCTCCAATCCCGTAAAGTCGATGCCTTCTGCACCAGCCTTGACCGCTGCCTTAGCGCCGGCCGTGATTGCGCCGCCCTTGAGCGCGACCGATCTGGCCGCCGTCATGGCAACGTTCTTTGCCGCAGTAATGCTGGATTTCTCGTCGAGCAGGATGGCGTCAGACTTCGAAGTCATCGTGATGCCGCTATCGTCAGACTTGCCGTTGCTCGTCACGTCGCCCCAGATCGTGATCGTCTGGTCGGCCGTGATGTCGACCGAGCCGTCGGCCGTGACAAAGCCCTTGTCGGCGCTATCTTTAGTGCCGATCGTTACGTTGCCCGTCTGAGCTTCAAGGCGAACGTCCTTCCTGCTGACGACGCTGCCTGTCACCGCAACGTCCTTCCCGGCACTCAAATCGGCCTTGCCGTCCTGACCATTGCTGATGATGTCGCCGTCGACATGAATGCTTTCATTCTTCGCGGCAACCGTCACCGCATCGGCAGAGCTTTCCACCTTGCCTGCTACCGTCACGCCGTCGCCTGCCGTGAGGAGAGTCTTGCCGGCGCTCGTCACATTGCCTTCAACAGAGATGTCGGAATCGGCAGCCAATTCGGCAAAACCAGCGCTCTTAACGCTGCCCTTGACGATGATGTCGTCGGTCGCCTTAAGTTTGGCGTGGCCTCCCGCATCCGTACCCTCAACGCCGCCGTTGATATAAATGCGGCCCTTTTGCGCATCAAGCGCAACGCTCGTGCCGGAGACGTGGCCTAGGGCGCGAGCTCCCTCGGTGATGCTGCCTAGCGTGATGTCTCCGCCCTTTGCCAGTATGGCTACGGTGCTCTGTTCACTCCTCACGCTGCCGTCAATGGCGGCGCCCAGTCCGGCCGTCAATGCGACTTTGCCCTTGCCCGCGATGTCGCCTACCACAGAGATGGCTTCTGCCGCATCCAGCGTTACCTGGCCGTTTCCGGCCGTGCTTTCGACGCTTCCGTGGACGCTGATGTCGCCGCCAGCGGCATCAAGATCAACGCTCGTGCCGGTGACGCTGCCCTCGGCCTTTTCACCAATTGTGATCCTGCCGGTTTGAGCAGTGATCCTCACGGCATCGCCCGTACTTTCAACGCTGCCGTCAACGGATGCATTGCCGCCTGCCGTCAGCGCGACCAGTCCCTGGCCCGTGATGCTGCCCGCCACAGAGAGGGCTTGTGCCGCATCAAGCGTTACCTGACCGTTTCCGGCCGTGCTTTCGACGCTTCCGTGGATGCTGATGTCGCCGCCAGCGGCATCAAGATCAATGCTCGTGCCGCGGATGCTGCCCTTGGCATTTTCGCCAATGGTGATGCCGTCCTGAGCAGCGATCCTGACGAGATCGTTCGTACTTTCGACGCTCCCGTCTACGGCTGCATTGCTGCCTGCCGTCAGCGCGACTTGTCCCTTAGCCGTGACGTTGCCCGTCACAGAGAGGGCTTGTGCCGCATCAAGCGTTACCTGACCGTTTTCAGCTGTGCTTTCGACATTGCCCTTGACGCTGATGTTGCCGCCGGTGGCATCGAGATCAACGGTCGTGCCGGTGACGCTGCCGTCGATGGATGCACCGAGACCTGCCGTCAGTGCGGCCAGACCCTTGGCCGTGACGCTGCCCGTCACAGAGACGTCATTGGCTGCATCAAGCGTTACCTGACCGTTTTCAGCCGAGCTTTCGATGTTGCCCTTGACGCTGATGCCGCCGCCCGCGGCGTCGATATCAACGCTCGTGCCGTCGACATTGCCGTCAACCGAGACGCTCCCCGCAGCAGAAGCAAGGCGCGCTTCGGATGCGCTCTCAATATTGCCGTTGACGGCAAGATTGTTCTGCGTGCTGACGGTTACGGAGCTGCCCTTGATGCCGCCCGCCTGACCGTTCAGGCCGACCGTCACCGCATCGTCGCCGACGATGTCGACGAGCCCGGAAGCTTTGATGTCATTGATGCCGAGATTGCCCTCACCCATGGCATGGAGCCACAGATTCTGAACGCCGGGCTCGAAGTAGATCGTGGAGCTCGAGCCGACCCGAAGCGCGTTCGACTTCTCAGCGACAGATGCCTTGCCGAAGTCGCCCTTCACGTTGAAGTGAAGCGCCTTGCCGCCGATGTAGCCGAGTTCGGCAAAGTCATCGTAGCTGCCGTCAGCCTTCACGCCGTCGTAGGCGTAGAGGTTCTTCGCAGAAATGGATACGTCGCCGCCGCCAGCGATCGAGTAGATCGTGAAGTCTTCCTCGTCCTGGTTATTTTCATCGACGGACTCGATGAAAATATCCTTCTGGCTCGAAACGGCCGTCCAGTCGCCCGCATGGATGCGGATGGCGCCGGTGTCGGACCCGACGGAGTTGAGGCCGCCGCGGAGCGTTACCGTCCCTGCAGCCGAAACGAAGCCGGCGTTTGCGGTCTCGTTTGCTTTCGTGATGCCGTTTCCGGACGTGACGCGCACGTCGCCCGTCTTCGAAACGATTTCGCCGACTTGGAAGCCGTAGCCGCCTTCCCGGGGCGTTTCGATGAAGACGCTCTTATTGGACTCGATATTGACGCTTCCCGTCGCGCCGATCGTAATCGGCGCCTTGAGCGCAACAGTCACCTGGTCGCCCGAAACCGAGAAGTCGCCGACGTCTGCCTTCGAGAGGTACTGGAGCATTCTGAGGCGTTCTTCGGGCGTTCCGCTGAGGGAACCCGTCACCGGGTCGTCGACGCTCCCAACGGAGCCGCCCGGCGTGCGGATCGTCACGTCGTTCGCCTTGATGTTGGCGCTCCCCGTGATCGAGGTCGCCGTACCGTTCACGATCGTGTCGGCAACGGAGTAGAGGAGGTCGTTGGCGGTCCAGGAATCGAGCTTTTCGTTCATTACGTTGTAAAGCGCGGAACCTTCCTGAGACGCCATGCGGCTTACCGCTTCGTCGGCGGAAGCGCAGCCCTCGTACTTCGCCTTCAGGGCGTCGTAGTCCTTTTGCTGCCAGCCTTCGAGCGAGCGGCCTTCCTTTTGGTGCGCAGCGTAGGTCTCGTAGCGCGTGAATTCGCCCTTCACGGCCGTCTTCTGCTTCTCGACATTTTCGAGATGCATCGCCTCGCTGCGGCTGCTCCCGTCCTCATTAATGAATCCGGAAGCAATCCAGCTCTTCAGGCGGTCGTTGTCGGAGACCGTGTTCTGATCGGTCTTCACCGCGTCGTAAAGCGTGCCGTTCTGGAGCTCGAGCACGACGTCGGCGCCGGTCTCAACGAGACCGAGTCCGAGACTGCCCTGAGTCACGGTGACGCTGATGTTGCCCTTCGCGGCCGCGTCGAACCGGTAGCTCTGATCGGCAAGATCGGTCTTCCCCGAACCCTGGACGAGGTCGTCAACCGTAATGCCGCTGTTGTCGCTCGTGAGCGTGATGTCATTGCCGCGGAGCTTTCCGACATGCATGGCGTCGCGCGTCGCAAAGGAGAGCGTGCCGCCGGCTTCGAGCTCAGACGCTTCGACATTCCGGCCGGCGTTGAGGCTTCTGGCATCAAGGTGGAGGCTGCCGCCCGCCTTTGCCGAGAGGGTGAGCGTTCCCTCGCCACCCGTCAGTCTGAGGGCGCGGCCTTCCGAGCCGATGTCGCCGCCCGCGGCGAGATCGACGCGGGAGGTGCCGGCAATGCCGTACTGACTGCTTAAGGTCGAAATGTTGCCCGCAGCATTGATGTCGACGGTGCCGGAGTCGGTCGTGAGATTGCCGCCGAGAAGGATGTTCCTGCCCTTGAGATTGATGGTATTGGCGTTTGCATCCTTCAGCATGCCGACCTTGATCTGCTGATCCGCCTTCACCGTAAAGGTGCCGATCGACTTGCCGCCTTTCTCCACGATGTCCGTGACGGTCCGGTGCTTGTAGAAGCCCAGGAACCCGGACGATGTGACGCCCGTATCATGGCGCGTATGCTCTGCCGACATGACGTATTTGTTGGTCCAGGCGTAGTAGAAGAAGTCCTGATTGCCGGCGCCGCCGGGACGCACAAAGCTGTCGGTGATGGTGGCCGAGGAGCTGAGCGCTGAGTTGTAGAGGCTCTCTACATACGGTTTCGACTTTTCTTCATGATCCCATTTCGGCGTTCCCCACCATTTGCCTTCGTACTTGGTTGTCGTCGTTTCCCGCTCAAGGGACGAATAGCCCTCCGTCCAGAGATAGATGAGTCCCTTCTTGGGATCGTACGAGTCGGAGCTGGTCGACCGGAGGCTTCCGTTGATCGTATTGCCCTCTTTGTCGATGTTGTAGGTCTGCGCCCCGCCCGAGCGGTACTCCGTCACGACGGCGGCAACGTCGCCATTCGCCTTGAACGTATCGGTAATCTTGATGAGGCCCGAGGCATTCCCCGTGGAGATCTTCCCCGTCTGGAGGTCGTAATCGGCCGCGTCGATATTGACGTAGGCCGTGCCGTCGACGGCATAAATTTTGCCGTTCCCCGTGCTCGCGATCTTGCCGCTGATGAAGACGTTCCCGCCGGTAGGCGTCACGTCGTCGAGAACGAGCCGGTCGTTGACCGTATCGTAGGAGAGGCCGATCTGATACTTGTAGGTGTCGCCGTCTCTCACGGCGCCGCCCTCAATCAAGGTGCAGATCCCTGTGCAGTTCTGTTTCGCCTGGGCAATCTTCGAGTCGAGCTCGTTCTCGGTGAGCGAAATTTCGTACTTGCTGAAGCCCGACTGCACGAGGCCGTTGAGGTTGAGCAGTTCGCCCGAAATGATGATCTGGCCGCCCGCGACGATGGCGGAACCGGAGGCATCGGGCAGAGCGTACGAAGCATTTCCGCCCGTGCCGACGGAGAAGCCTTTCGCGAGGTTGTCGCGAATGGCGGCAATCTGCGACGCCCAGACGGAGTTGTTCTGGACCCGGCCGCCCACTTCCGTGACGCCGGCCGTATAGGACTGCGTAACCGCCCCTTTGGCGCTCAATTCAGACTGGCCGCTCGCCGAAATGCCCGCGAGAGAGAAGAGATCGCCGTCGACCGCTTTGATGGAGAGGTTGCCCGCGAGGTTGGCGATGTCGCCCGAGACGGTAATGTTGGTCTTCGGACTCACCACTTCCGTACCGACCGGCTGGCCCGCCGCATCCTTCACCGTCACGGTAAAGGGCTGTCCGGCATAGTGCGAAACGATATTGATCGCCGGCGTGCCGGCCGAACTTTCTCCGGCCACGCTGCCGCTGAATCCCGCGTTCTGGAAGGTCGATGCGTCGGCTGCCGCCCCGTTGAAGAAGAGGCTGCCGCCCTTTTCCTGAATGTGAATGTTCCCGACCTTGAGGTTGGCGTTCGAGCTGTTCGTAATCGAGATGCCGTCCACGGAATTCGCCTTGATTGAACCGCCGCCCTTAACGGAGCCGGCCGTGATTTCGATCGAGCCGCCCGAGACGGAGATGTCCTTCACGCTGACGACAAGTTCCTTCTGCGACTTCATCGGAATGAAGTTGCCGTCTTTGTCCTGATAGGCAAAGCCCTTCTGCAGCATCAGCGCGCGCAGACCCTCGAGCTCGCTCCGGTAAGCCGTCACGGCATCCTGATCGGCTGCAGCGCCGCTTCCGGAATAGTCGGAAATGATTTTCTGGAGCTGCTCGTAGCGGTTCCAGTAGTCGTTCTGAGCGTCCTGTTCGCCGAACGTGATGTTCTCGTAGATTTCCTTCTGGAACTGCTTTTCGATCTCGGTGAGTTCGCCGTCCTTTTCCCCGACGGAAACGGTGAGGCCTTTTCGCCAGTCGTCGAGCGCTGCGCCTCCGCTCACTTCAACACTCTCGTCGTTGTAGCCGAGGATGCCGTCAATTGTGATGTCGGCCCCCGTGAGAACGCCCGCCTCGAGCTTTCCGGAAACCGTGAGCTCATTGACTTCATGCATGAAGGGATGGCTCTCGCCGTCGGACTTCTGAGCAACCACGACGGAATTGTCTTTTCCGAGCGATCCCCAGTAATGCTCGACGGAATCCGTCTGCTGGAGCCACCAGCCGGAGTCGGCATTGACGGCCGCGGTTGCGACGGAAAGGGCGCTGCCGGCCACATTGACGGTATTCGTGAGCGTCGTATTGAGGTTGAGGCCGGCCTTGGGAAGAGCAATGCCCGCCTTGGCAAAAACTTCCGCCCGGTGAATGCCTAAGAGATACGCATCGTACCCGGCCGCATTTTCACCGGCTCTCAGATACATTTCGCCGCCCGCAAGGATGTTCGACCCGGAGGCGACGTCGACGGCATTCGTGCGCACGTAGTCGACGTTCGTGGTTGAGCCGACTGAGCCCGCAAATGCGCCGGAGAAGTCCGAGACGGCTTCATGGAAGAGGTCGTCCGAAGCGGAAGCCGCGAGAATCAGTTTGCTCGCGCCCTGGCGCGTGCGCAGATTCGCTCCGTCCTTGATGTTGACGCGGTTCGTGATGTCGAGGTCCTGCGAGAGCGAAGCATCCATCGCGACGCCCGCAAGAGCGCCGACGGTGGTCTTCACGCGGATGTCGGTTTTGCCCTGCGAGAAGCTTTCTGCGGACAAAAGGTCGCCGGCGTCGAGCTTTGCCCGGCCGATTTCGATGATGTTCGAGCGGCTGTTTGTGCCCGTGTACTTGATGCCGTTCCCGGTAATGCCGCCGTAAACCTCGGAATTGACCACATGGCTTCTGCCGTCGTACGCGCCCACGGACCAGTCGGACTTGGCCGACATGAGGAGGCTCTCATCGGCCTTCACATCCGCGTTGTCGTGAATCGTGACCCGGCTTTCGCCTTCCTGCCTGTTGATGACCATGGCGCTCGAGAAGGCGCCCAAGCCGCCCTTGGTGTTGTCGGCGGAGAGCTTGAGCGCCGACTGCGAGAATGCCGCGAGATTGATGCTGTCCGCTGAATGCCAGCCGCCGTACACATTGATTCGGGCGTTCGATTTGTCTTCGTGCGAGATCTTCAGGGCATCGCCCGAGGCGCTTTCAGCGACGAGGAGGCCGCCGCCCGCGGATTCGCCGAGCATCTTCACGGTTTCGATGTTGTCGACCTTGGCGTTGATGAGGCCGGCGGTGGAATTGTTCCCCGTCAGATTCATCGTCGCATTGACGCCGTGCGCGACTTCAAGCGCGCTGTTGCCCGACGCAATGGCGCCGGCATAGATGGCGTCCGACTTGCCGCTGTAGAGGGCGTTCCCGCCCGCAAAGAGATTGGCGGCGGTCGATTCTCCAAAGTTCGTGCCGGAGAGGTTGAAGTCGACCTGAGCGTCATTCCTGAAGGAAAGCTTGTTGACGCCGACGCCCGCGAGAAGCGCGCCGCCGTAGCCCGCGAGCTTCCCGGTCATTGAGAGGGCATTGGAGGTATTGCCCGCGCTTCCGGTGAGGCTCACTTCAGACGTGTTGAAGCGGCTGTCCTTAACCGTGTAGGCAACCTTGCCCGACTCGGAAATCGAGCCCTCTACGACGCCCACGGCCGCACCGAGCGCGCCGCCCGCAGCGCCGGCATCCACCGTCATGTCTGCATGACTGTTGGCGTCGACGGCGAAGCGGTCTGCTGCTTCCTTCGCTGCGTTTTCAGTTGTTACGCCCGCGAGCGAAACCGTGACCGCGCCGCTGTCGACGATTTCAGACGAAGCGCCGACGCCCGCGGCCGCACCGCCGTAGCCGGCCATGGTCTTCACGCTGAGCGTCTGTCCCCGGTCGGCGGAAAGCGCCGCTTCACCCGCCACGCGGGTCTGATTCATTTCAACCGTCGCGTGAGAAGCGTCGTTGATCTTTCCGATAATGCCGCCCGCGGCAACGAGACCCGCCGCAATGCCGTTGACGTCAAGGGTGGTGCGGCTCGCATTGATGGCGCCGCCCGTCAGACCCCGGTCGGAACCGGTATTCGTGATTGAGGCATTGTTGAGGAAGCGAACGGCTGCGCCGCCCTGATTGGTGACTTCAGCGTAGGCCGCAACGCCCGAAGCGAGGCCGGCCGAAGCCTGCCAGACGGTGATGTGGTCATTGCTTCCGAGCTTCGCCGCCACTTCCGTGGTTTCTGCCGTGAGATTCCCGCCCGAAACCGTCACGCCCGCGTTGTGGCTGCGGTTGAGCGTAGCGACGCCAGCACCCAGCGAAAGGGCGCCTGCGTTCCCGCTTCCGAGCGTCAGATCGACGCCTGCGTTGTTGGTGGTGTCTTCAAGTGCAGCAACCTCTGCGTGGTTCTTTGCCTTGATGTCGGCATCGACCAGCTGAGTCTGCGTGCCGCTCAGGTCTTTGATCAGCGGCTCAACCGGAGTCTGAGAGCCGGAGCCGGTCGAATCAGTCGAATCCGCTTTGTAGCCCTGGGCACTGCCCTTGAGGCCGCTTGTCGTCAGGCCAGATGCCTCGTTTTCAAACTTGGCGAGCTGCCCGGCCGGGTCGGTGCCGTCCTTCTTCACTTCCTTTCCGAGGAGCTTGTCGTACCCGTCCTGATATTCGCCGATGGCGGTCGCCACAATGTTGGCGCCGAGCGAGGCGAGAATGCCGCCCGATGCGGTCGCAACGGTGCCCTCGATCGTGCGGTTCTGCTTCGAGGCAATCGAAACGTTCTCAGCTGTGACGGAGGCGTTCTCAACCCGCGTGCCGGCGGCGCCGTTCATCTTGTTGACCACAACGGTGGCGCCGACGCCGACCGAGAGGCCGAGCGAGGCATTGGCGGTGACGATTTCAATCTTGTCATTGTTTTCCGCTGCAACATTGACTCTCGCCGTGGTGCTCGTCTTCGGCGCATCCGGATCCGTCGTCGCGGGCGGCGTCACATCCTTCAGTTCGCCCTCATCCTTATCCGGCGCCTTGTCGGGGATCGTGCCCGTGGTTTCTCCGGGCTTCGTGCCGGTGTCGGGGAGCTGCACTTCCTCGCCGAGCTTTGAGCCGTTCGCAATCTTCACGGCCGATTCGCCCTCGATCGTGTTGATGACGACGGCGGCCGAGATGCCGGCGATTAAGGAACCCGCCGCGGTCGCACCGTACTGCTTGATGTTGGCCCGGCGGCTCGCGGTCACGTCCACCGTATCGGTCGATTTGACGATGCTTCCGTCCACCAGGGACGAAACCATCGCCTTGTTGGTATTGAGCGCAACATTGGCGCCGAGGGAGGCAGTCGAGGAGAGTGATGCATTGACGCCCACGTTCGCGATCGAGCCGTAGTAGTCGGCCTTCTGCGCGTAGTCCTTGCCTTCAATGGTGCTGCCAGTCAGCATTGTCGCAACGCTCGAACCCTGCGTGACGTCGGACGCCGTCGCAGCGCCCGCCGCAGTCATGGCGGCGCCGGCATTGATGAGGATCGACGAGAACCCTTCCTTCGCTTCTGCCTCGAGGCGAACTTTGTCTGCCTCTACGGTCGACTTCTCGATCGCGGCCGAAGTCTGATGGGCCGAATCAACGAGGGAGACGCCCAAGGCCGCAGCTGCCGTACTGGCAGCGCCGACGGTCGTGAGGGACGTAAACGCATTGGCGTAGTCGCCCGCAAGGACGGCGGCCTCACCCTGTTGAGAGGTGAGGGTCGAGCCCGAAACGATCGCGGACGTTTTCCCGCCGTGCGTGATGGAATTCGCCGACCCGGCAGCCGCGGCATTTCCGGCCGCGCCCGCATTGATCGCGAGCGTCTTATAGGTCGTGGTGCTCGTGGCGCTGACGCGGATGCCGCCGACGTTGTCCTGAAGGCGCTTTTCGGCAAGCGACGCTCCGGTGGAGACGTCTTCGACCACGTCGTTATTGATGTCGGTGGTCTCGATTCCGCGGGACACCTTCACGACGCCCGAGGTTTCGCCCGTTTCCGTGATTGTGGATCCCGTCACCCGTGCCGAGGTCGTTCCCTGACGCTCGGCAAAGGCCATCGAAACGCCGACGGCGGCGCCGGCCGCTGCGGAGAGCTGTCCGCTGTACGTGCCGATCGCATCATCGGATTCGGCGTGCACGGCAACGGCGCCCGAAGCCGCAACGTCGGATTGGTCGAGGAGCGCTTCAACGTCGCCGCCCGACAGATTGTCGGCGGTCGAGCCGCCGAGCGCAGCGTTGCCGGCACCGGTCGCGCCCACAGCGATCGTATCGATGTCGTTCATTGACGACGCATGGATGTCGAGCGTGTCGAGGAGGGCGTTGAGGCCGGAACCCTTCGCGGAAACATCAACCTGAACCTTGTTCTGCGAGAAGCCCACGCCGAGCGCCCCGGTTCCGGCGCCTCCGATGACAATGCCGAGGTTGGAAATCTGCGCGTCGGAGATCGCCCCGACCGTCACGGCATCGAGCTGCCGAGCGCCGGTCCAGGCGTTTCCGTCTGCGTCCCTGACTTTGAGCCCCGAAAGCGCCGCTTCGACGCTTCGCTCTACCTCGTTGACGGCTGTCGCATTGGAGAGCGCAACGCCTCCGACGGCTGCGCCCAGCGTCATGGTCCGGATGTAGTCGCGGGCCAGAGCCTCAACGGTGAGATCGGTCTTCGGCGCATCAGCCGCGTCGCTACCCGTGAGCGTCAGGTTCTCTGCCTTTGCTTCGGTTGCGCCGCCCCCGTGCGTGACGGCAATGCCGCCCGCAAGCGAGCCGCCCGGCTTGAAGCTAACGCCGACGGAGCCGGCAAGCGTCCAGAGTTCGGAGTCGTCCGCCGCCCGGACCGTCAGGGCGTCAAGGAGCGTGACGGTGGAGTCCGTTACGCCCGCGAGCGCGTTGTTCGAGACATTGTTCCGGGCAAAGGAGCCCGCAAGGGCAACATTGTTCGAGACCGTCGCGTTGGCTGCGGCGTCCCAGGTTTCGGCTGCGTTTTCGGCAGAAACCGTGAGCGCATTCGTCTGACCCGTTCCCCCCGTGATCGAACTGTTGCTGAGCGAAGCGTTCGCCGTATTCGATGTATTGGTCACGACCACGGCAGCGCCAACGCCGGCCCCTGCACTCCCGATGGCAGTCGTGACGCCGCCCGCCACATTGACGGAATGCGCCTTGTTGGCGGCGGCAATGGCGGAGGAGAGTTCTCCGTTCCGGGCATCCAGAGTGAGGTGGTCGGCTGAGGATTCGGCTGTCTGATCAATGGCGCCCACAACCACCGAGCCGCTGAGGCCGAGGGACGTGCCGCCCCCTGCCGCAACGCCCACGCCCGCCGCAACGTTCACGGTCGAAACGCCCGAGAAAGCTTCCTGAGCAAACTCAAAGCCGTCTTCGCCCGCGATCGTGAGTCCGCTCGAATTCGCCTTAAAGCGGTTGGCGAGGTCCGTGACGACAATGCCTGCGGCGCCCGCGCCCTGTGCGCCAGAGCTTCCGCCGACGGCAACGCCCACGCCGAGCGCCACCGACACCTGCGTCATGTCGGCGTCGTCGATGAATTTATTGATGTTCTCGGTGTCTGTCGTCTGGTCACTCGTCTGGAGCGTCAGGCCGTTGAGCAGGCTGCCCGTCATCGGGGTCTTGCCGCTCACATTGAAGAGCCCTTCCATGCCCTTTGCGAGCTCTGCATAGGCGTGCGCCGCTTCGCCCTCATCGGTGCCGGCGTCGCTCGCGACGATCGCCACCTGCGGCGCCTGACCGGCGGATGCCGTCGTCTCAATCGACGAGTTGACGGCTTCTGCCTTTACGATGTTGTCGATCCCGGCGCTCACCACCGCGCCCGAAATGGCGGCTGCCGTCCCCTTGCTCTGGGCAACATTGGCGCCCACGGCGGTATTGACCTGCGTGAGGCTCGCAAGGGCCTTGACGTTCACTTGTCCGGCATTCTTGAGCGCCGAGTCGCGGAGTTCCGCCGAAATTTTGTTTTCAATATCCGCCACGGCGACCGATGCGCCGACTGCGGCCGACGCACTGGTGCTTCCTGCCGCCACGTCCACGTTCGTTCCGCCCGTGATCTGGGTTTCGCCCGACCAGGCGGCAAGATCAAGAACGAGGGGACTTTCGCTCGCCGTGTTGCGGAGATTCGTTGCCTTAGCCGAGACGGTATTGTCGACGAGGTTCACGGAGACGCCCGCGCCAATGCCGGCATTCACGCTGCTGCTTCCGGCCGCCACGGCGATGCCCAACGCCTCGGCAATGGTCGTGCCGTTGACGAGGGAATGAAGGTTGATGACGGAAGCCGACGTCGTGAGATTCCGAATATCGAGGGTGTTGGCGAAGGTGCCGTTGTTCACGGCAACCGCGCCGCCGATCCCGACGTTCGACTGCTTCTGATTCGCCCCGTCTTTGCCGCGCACGGCAGAAACGGCGGCAGCGCCCGCAAAGGCGCCCACCCATTTGTTCGTGACGGATTCAACATTGAGCTGCTCCGTCGCAAAGGTGTAGCTCCCGAGGTCGGTGCCGATCCGAAGGGCATTCACGGTGCCGAAATCGTTCCAGGCGAAGCTTCCGGCGGCGGCAAGATTGAGGCCCGAGCCCGCCTTCCTGGCTTCTTCCTTCCCCTTATCGGTAGCAATGTCGGGGGTTTCGGCATTGCCGGCTTCCGGCGCATTCTGCTCCGTCCGGGTGAGGCCTTCGAGATCGCTCGCGGACTCCTGAGAGTTCTGCGCAAGCGCATCGGCCGTCTGGTTCTGAATCCTTTCCGAAGCCGCCGTCATGGAATCGCCGGCCTTGGAATTGAGGTTCGAGGCTACGTCCTTGGCGTCCTTGTCCTTCGTTCCGGAAGTCGCCGCCTGACCGGCTGCGCCGACGGCATTGATGTTGATGTCGCTTCCGGCATTGACGGAAACGGAGCCCGCCTTGAACGTACCGGCCTGACCCTGATGGGCGCTTCCTTCCGCGTCGTTGTTTTCAATGGCGACCTGGTTTTCCACGCTGCCCAGGTTGACGGCAATGCCGGCGCCCGCGGCCGCATTGCTCCCGCTCTCGCCCGAGGCAACGGTAATGCCGCCCGCAACGGTCTGAATGCTGTCGTTCCGTTCGCCCAGGATGTTGATCTTCCCGTTCTCTCCGGCCGTCACGTCGACTTCGTCGTCTATCGACAATGCATTTCTGCCGGTGACGTCGGCAACGGCGGCAAACCCTGAAACAGACAATCCGCCCTTATTGACGCCGGCAGTTGCGGCTACCGTCACGGCATCAATGGCGTCCTTCGTCCGGATGTCGACATCCCGACTGGCCGTGATCTTCGTGCCTTCATGCACAGGGCTGACGATTACAAATATTTATTGAAGCTCAGCCCTGTATAGTTTTATCA
>NZ_CALDXB010000027.1 GCF_937923675.1 uncultured Sutterella sp.
CAGAAGACCCTCTTGATAGAGCCCGTTTCCTGAGAGTGTTTCGGGAGACGGGCTTCTTTTCTTCGGAAAACCGAAATTTTCTGAAGGAGATGCAGTCATGATGTCGCAGACCGACGAGCGGACGCTGGAAGCACGACGTGAGCGGCGGGAAAAGTGCGCATCCGAAGAAAAGCGCCGTCAGGCGGTGGAGCTTTTTCGGCACGGCATCGGCTATACCCGGGCCTCGCGCATTCTCAATCTTTCCGTCAACACGGTTCGCGACTGGAGCCGGGAATTTCGCAAGGGCACCTTTCGGATCAAGGTTTCCCGCAATCAGTACCGCTATCCGCCGGAAATCCGGGAAAAAGTCATTCAGCTTCGGCTCTCGGGCTATTCCTGGAACGAAATCGAAAAAAGCACCGGGATCTCCGTGAGCACCTGCCGCAAGTGGGTGACGGACTACTGCGAGAAGAGAGGCACGAAGCCGCAGCTTCTCGTCCCCGTCAATTCCAGTCTGAGCCGCCTGTGAGCCTGTGAGGCTTTGATGTTCTCAGACGCCTCTTTGAAGCTGTCCATTCCCTTTTCGGGATCGGGCAGCTTTTTTCTTTTCGCGGTTTCAGAACGGTGCGGAACGTTGCTTCTGCATCGGCGTGGTGCACTTTTTCCCGCGTGATCCGCCATTGGCGACCGCGAATTTTGAAAAATTGAGAATCTGCGCGTTTTGATGGGTTGGCAGGCTCAAAAAGGGCATCAAAGTGCTGATTCAGGCCTTCTGAAGCGCAAAAATGCCGTGAAAGGCTGCGGCGGTTCGATTCCCGAAAAGCAGATAACGGCCTCGGGGATGACGGTGGTGCACTTTTCTCCGCGCAAGCGGGTTATCGGTGACCGTGAATCCGAGGAAAAGCTGTTTCAGGGCGTTTTGACGCCCGAACGACCTCGGAACAACCTAAAAACAGCCGTTTTTCCCGGAGTTTTGCACCAAATTGACCGCCCGGAGGGCGGTCATGTCGCTCATCCTCAGAGAAGCTTCCTGATGGAAAGGAGAAGCGTCATCGCCGCCTCCTTCATCATGAGGTTCTCTTCAATGCGCTTCAGGGCCTCTTCCGCGCTCACGCATTCAAAGTGATCCACCTCGCCGTCAACGGGCTCCGGCATGAATCCTTCAGGGAGCAGCGCCGCGTAGGCGTAGCTCACCTCATGCATCCACCCGCCGCGAACGGGTCGGGAAATATGGTCGCAGGCGAGAAACTCCGCCTTCACCGGGTCGAACGCCGTGAGGCCGGCCTCTTCCTGCGATTCCCGCGCGAGCGCTTCGAGAGGCGCTTCACCCGCCTGAATCATTCCCGCGGCGAGTCCGTCCCAGAGTCCGGGGCCGACGAGTTTTTTTGCGCTCCTTTTTCCGAGGAGAAAAACGGGATCCCGCGCATCCCGGGGATTCCGGATGCGGCCCGCGAGGTGCATGGCCGAGGTCCGGGCGCCTAAGGGCCGGTAGAGCGCGCGCTCGAGCGTGCCGACGGGAGCCGCCTCAGGCTGATCCAAAGGAACAAGGTCGAGTTTTTCATCGCGCCAGCCCTGGCTCAGCCCCTTATCCCTCATTGCGAAGCCGAAGTCTGTGAGGTCTCCGTAAGGGAGCGTGAGGGCGCCTGAGGAGAGGCTTGCCCCTGGAAGCGCGCCGATTTTCTCGGCAAATTCCGGGCGCGTGCGCCCGATGAGAGCCCCTTCCCAGAAGACGGATACAAGTCCGGCATCCGACATGGAAAAGCCCGCCTTAAGCGTCTGATAGAGCGCTTCGAGGCGGGCTTCGAAGTCGGATGCCTGGGGAAGCGTGAAAGCGTCCCCGGCATCAGATTTCATCATTTCAGGCGATTAACCCTTGAAGTTTTCCGGGCGCATATGCGGGAAGAGGAGCACGTCGCGGATGGTCGGCGCGTCCGTCAAGAGCATCATGAAGCGGTCGATGCCGATGCCGCAGCCCGCGGTCGGGGGGAGCCCATACTCGAGCGCGCGGATGTAGTCGGCGTCGTAGTACATGGCTTCATCGTCGCCGTGGCTCTTCTTGTCGGCCTGGGCCTTGAAGCGGCGGGCCTGATCGTCCGGGTCGTTCAGTTCCGAGAAGCCGTTGGCGGTTTCACGGCCGGCGATGTAGAGCTCGAAGCGCTCGGTGATTTCCGGATCCGCGTCCGACGCACGCGCAAGGGGCGAAATCTCGACCGGATAGTCGATGATGAAGGTGGGCTCGATCAATTTCGACTCGGCCGTTTCTTCAAAGAGCGCCATCTGAAGGGCGCCGAGACCGGCGTCGACCGGGATTTCACCGCCCAGGCGCTTCAGCTCCCCGCGGATGAATTCGGGGTTGTTGAGCTCTTCGTCGGTGTAGTCCGGAGCGAACTTCTTGATCGCCTGAAGCGGAGTGAGGCGATGGAAGGGCTTCGAGAGGTCGATCGTATGGCCCTGATACTGAAGAACCGCGGAACCCGTGGCTTCCTTCGCAACCGTGCGCAGGAGGTTTTCCGTGAAGTCCATCTGATCACGGTACGTCCAGTACGTGCAGTAGAACTCCATCATCGTGAATTCAGGGTTATGACGGACCGAGACGCCTTCATTGCGGAAGTTGCGGTTGATTTCGAAGACGCGCTCGAACCCGCCCACGACGAGGCGCTTCAGGTAAAGCTCCGGCGCGATGCGCAGGTACATGTCCATGTCGAGCGCATTGTGGTGCGTGATGAAGGGCTTCGCATTGGCGCCGCCCGGGATCGGGTGGAGCATCGGCGTTTCGACTTCGAGGAAGCGGTGGTCGAGCATGTACTGGCGGATCGCGGCGATCGCCTTCGAGCGCGTGAGGAAGCGCTTTCTCGAATCCTCATTCATGATGAGGTCGACGTAGCGCTGGCGGTAGCAGAGCTCGGTGTCCTGAAGGCCCTTGTGCTTGTCGGGGAGCGGACGGATGCTCTTCGTCATGAGACGAACTTCCTTCGCGCGGATGGCGAGGTCGCCCGCGCGCGTCCTGAAGAGCGTGCCGCGGCAGGCGACGATGTCTCCGAGGTCAAAGGTCTTGAAGGCGGCGTAGGCGTCTTCGCCCACTTCGTTCATCTGAACGAAGTACTGCATGTCGCCCGTAAAGTCGCGGACGGTGCAGAAGGAGGCCTTGCCCATGATGCGCTTCAGCATCACGCGGCCCGAGCAGGCAACCTGAGGCGCGAGCTTCTCGAGCTCCTCGGCGCTCATTTCGCCGTACTTCTCGCGCAGGTCGCCGAAGAGGTCGGTGCGCACGAAGTCGTTGGGATAGGCCACGCCCGTTTCACGCAGGTGCGCGAGCTTCGCGCGGCGTTCGGCGATGATGTGGTTCTCCTCGGCTGCGGCTTCCTGCGCCGTCTGGATTTCATTTTCAGCCATTTGAATTTCCTTCTGAAAGGCTTGATGTGCCTCGTCTAAAGAGGCGCGGTTCTCCCTCGCGCCTTCCTTTCTTAGGCTTTCAGGTTTAAAGCGATTACTCAGCAGCGGGGAGACCGCCCACGCCGTTCTTGAGGCTCGCCTCGATGAACTGGTCAAGATCGCCGTCAAGTACGGCGCCGGTGTTGCCCGTTTCGACGCCCGTGCGCAGATCCTTCACGCGGGACTGGTCGAGCACGTAGCTGCGGATCTGGTGGCCCCAGCCGATGTCGGACTTCTGCTCCTCGAGCTTCGTCTGCGCTTCCATGCGCTTTCTCATCTCGAGTTCGTAGAGCTTCGCCTTCAGCTGCTGCATCGCCTTCTCGCGATTGCGGTGCTGCGAGCGGTCGTCCTGGCAGATCGTGATGATGCCGGTCGGGATGTGGTGGATTCGAACAGCCGATTCCGTCTTCTGAATGTGCTGGCCGCCCGCGCCCGAAGCGCGGAAGACGTCGATCGAGAGGTCGGCCGGGTTGATCTCGATATCGATCGAGTCGTCGACTTCCGGATAAACGTAGACCGAGCAGAAGGAGGTGTGGCGGCGGGCGTTGGCGTCAAAGGGGCTCTTGCGCACAAGACGGTGAATGCCCGTTTCCGTGCGCAGCGTCCCGTAGGCCCATTCGCCTTCGATGAAGAGCGTTGCCGACTTGATGCCCGCGACTTCGCCCGCGGACTCTTCCTCGAGCGTCACCTTGAAGCCCTTTCGTTCGGCATAGCGCATGTACATGCGCTCGATCATACTCGCCCAGTCCTGAGCTTCCGTGCCGCCCGCGCCTGCCTGAATTTCGAGGTAGCAGTTGGCCGAGTCCATCGGCTGGTTGAACATGCGCTTGAATTCAAGCTGACCGACCTCTTCGGCGTAGCCGTCAACATCGGCGCCGATCGCTTCGACGGCGTCCCAGTCTTCGTCGGCCATCGAAAGTTCAAAGAGTTCCTTCGCGTCCGCAAGTCCCGCGGTGAGCCTTTCGAAGCTGCCGACGATGTCGTCGAGCATCTTCTTTTCCTTGCTCACTTCCTGAGCGTGCTTGGGATCGTTCCAGAGGTCGGGATTCTCAATCTCGCGATTGACTTCTTCGAGTCGTCGTGCCTTGCGGTCGACGTCAAAGATACCTCCGAAGTTCAGCGAGCCTGCGGCCCAGATCTTCGATGAGGGATTCAATCTGATTGATGCGTTCAGCTTCCATTTTGAGTCCTGTTGATGCGCTCCCCCAGGTCCGCTGGTAATGAGAGGGTCTCCGGTCCCAAAAGATCCGGATAAATCCCGCGGGGGAGCTGACGGGCCGCGCTGATAGAGGCCAAAGCCCTTAGGGGCAGCCCGAAGTGAAATCATGAAACCCGGAATTATAAGCGGAATGGGGAGAGCGCCTGAAGCGCTCTCCCCAAAGAAAAAGCAGGAAAAAGAAGAAGCCGGAAGGTTTTTTGAGGCCGGAACGGACTATTCCGCCGCTTCCGCAACAAGCTGCACCGTGCGGCGTCCCCGGTACTCGTTGATGGCGGGCCGGTAGGCGATCTTCGCCTGCATGGGCAGGGGCTCGCGATGACGGAAGAAGATGCCTTCAAAGCGCTGGCCGCCTAAGCCCAGTTGGAGCTTCAAATGCGCGTCCTTGAGAAGCGTCTGGTTGAGCACCGTGAATTCGTTCGCAAAGAGCGGCGCTTCAAATCCCTGGCCCCAGATCTGACGGTCGATTTCCGTGCAGAGGCTCTCCGTGATTTCGTCGGGAGCGAGCCCACCGTCCGTGAGCACGACGCGCTCGAAAACCGAGGCATCGCAGTGCGTGCGCACGACTTCTTCAAAGGCTTCCTGAAATTCTCTGAGGCTCTCCGGACGAATGGAAAGACCCGCCGCCATGGCGTGGCCGCCAAAGCGGATGACGACGCCGGGAAGGGCCTTCGAAACGAGGTCGATCATGTCGCGAAGGTGAATGCCGGGGATCGAACGACCGGAGCCCTTCAGTTCATGATTTTCCGTGGGCGCAAAGGCGATCACCGGACGGTGGATCCGTTCCTTGAGGCGCGCGGCGACGAGTCCCACGACGCCTTCGTTGAAGTCGGGGTTGTAGAGAGAGAAGGTCGCCCGGTGGTCAAGGTCGACCGCTTCGAGCGCCGCTTCCGCAGCCTGCTGCATCTCGCCCTCGAGTTCGCGCCTTTCGGCGTTGATGGAATTGAGGTTGTCTGCAAAGGCAAGCGCCCGCGACGGATCGTCGGAAAGGAGGCACTCGATGCCGCTTTCCATGGTGCCCAAGCGCCCTGCCGCATTGATCCTCGGAGCGACGGCGAAGCCGAAGTCCCGCACGCCCGCCGTATGGATGTCTTTTCCGGCAATCGCGAAGAGCGCTTCGAGACCCGCGTGGGTGCGCCCCGACCGGATTCTTCTTAAGCCCTGGGAAACGAGAATCCGGTTGTTTTTGTCGAGCTTCACGACGTCGGCGACGGTGCCCAGGGCAACAAAGTCGACGAGCTGGTCGAGCCTCGGCTGGGTCTTCGCGTCATAGACGCCCCGCTCGCGCAGAAGCGCCCGGAGGGCCAGAAGGACGTAATAAATGACGCCCACGCCCGCGAGGTTCTTCGACGGGAAAACCGAATCCGCGCGGTTGGGATTGACGATGGCAACGGCGCGCGGGAGTTCGGGGCCTGGCAGATGGTGGTCGGTCACGATCACGTCGATTCCGAGCTCGCGGGCACGGTCGACCGCCGGAACGGACGAAATGCCGTTGTCGACCGTGACGATGAGAGAGGGCTTCGGGTCGCGCGCGGCCACGATGTCGACCACATTCGGGGTGAGGCCGTAGCCGTGCACCACACGGTCGGGAACAAAGTAGGAGGCGCTGATGCCGAGCATCTGAAAGCCCCTCAGTCCCACCGTGCAGGCGGTCGCGCCGTCGCAATCGTAGTCGGCGACGATGGTGACGTGCTCGCCCTTTTCGCGGGCCGCGGCAAGCCTTTCAGCCGCTTCGCGGGTGCCTTCGAGCATGGCGGGCGGAATCATCCCCTGCCACTCCTGCTCGAGGTCCGAGGCTTCGCTGATGCCGCGGGCTGCAAGCGCCCGGGCAATGGGTGGAAGGAACCCTGCGCGCGCGAGCCTTTCGGCCGCATGGGGATCGTAGGTACGGGAAAGAATGCGGGTCATGCTGCGTCCTCCCCGTTCATTCCGGAAGTGTTGGGTTCAGAGTCCAAAAGCCACTTTTCCGGAGAAACGACGTTTTTGCGCTTCAGGAACCCGAGCGCGCCCCTCTTTTCGGGAACAAGCGTCGCGGAGGTGCCGTGCCCGAAGGCGACGATGACGTTTTCCGTCAGGCGCGCGGGCTTCTCTTCGCCGATCCAGTGTTCGAGCTTGTCGAGGAGCTTTGGGATGCGTTCAACCCACGCGTCCCAGTCGTGCTTGAGCCACGCGTCATAGAGGTCGTTGATCACGAGAATGCGGTCGCCCTCCGGGGCTTCGGGCCATTTGGTCCTTTTGCCGAGCGTCCCGAGGTATGCCTTCGGGATTCCGGCGTCTTCGGCCCAGGCGAGCGCCGTGCGGTCGTTCGCGAGGACTGAGCGGAAGGTTGAGGGCGGAAAAACGGGTGCGGACCGGCCGCCCCCCGAGAGCCAGAGGCCGTGAATGGCCTTCGTTTCTTCAGGGAGCGCTGCGCGAAGAGCGCCTTCGATCCTGTGAAGGAGCTCATTCACGCGCTCCCTGTCGGCGCCGTCGGCAAGATGCGGGAGGTGAGCGATATGCGCTGCTTCCATGCCGCAGAGATCCTCGAAGGGGCGCGCTGAATAGTTAAGCCCCTCGCGCGTCGCAGCGTAGAACGATTTCCCGGAAATCATGAGGCGCATGCCGGATGCCGCAAGAACCGGATCCGCCGCGCAGGCGGCGCGGGGAAGCGCGTCGTCCGCAAATTCAAAGCGCGCGAATCGCCCCGAAGAATCCTTCGTCCAGAAGTCGATCGACCAGAATTCCTGATCGAGCCGCGGCCCGTGCTCGGCCATCCAGGCATAAGGGGCGATGACGGGCGCGCCCGTCCGGTGCGTGAGCACTTTCCAGAGCCACGCACGGTGGGGCGAATATTCGTGAAGAGGCTCCGAGAGCCGCTGAATGCCGGGCGGTTCGCGCCCGGTCCCGAGCGCCGTGAGCCGCGTGCGGTCCGCGTCCGTTAGGGACGCAAGAACCTCACGGGCGCATCCCTGAGGAAGACGCGCGCCGGGAAGGAGATAAAAGGCAGTTGTCATAATGGAAGGCATTGTAGCCGCCCGCACGCTGGACGCTCTCTGCCTGCGGGTTCTTCTCTCCTTGGGGAAAGCCTTCTGAAGCGAAGGCCGGAGATCATGCGCCGGCGGCATTTCCCTTTCCGAGGAGTGCGGTGCAGCCGAAAGGCTTTCTTTCCTCATGAAGTCGAGGAAAAACAATTTGTTGCGGAATTCTTTTTCTTTTCCTTTCACGCTTTCCCCATGATGCGGCCGCTAGAATGAGCGCCTTGACGACAAATACCTGAAAGGAACTCCCGCTTTCGGAAACGATCCGGAGAGAGGATTTTTGTGCAGACGCCATTTGAATTCATGATCGGCCTCACTTATACGAGGCAGGGCAGAAAGGGCCGCCGCCGGGACGGCTTCATGTCCTTTATTTCCGGCATTTCCGTCGCGTCGATTGCTTTGGGCGTCGCCGCCCTCATCATCGTGCTTTCGGTGATGAACGGCTTTCAGAAGGAGGTCCGCGACCGGATGCTTTCCGTGATTCCCCATATCGAGGTGACGGCTGTTCCGGGACCGCTCAGGGACGCTGACGGGCTCGCCAGGAAGCTTGAAGCCCGAAGCGACATTCTTGCCGCCGCGCCCTACGTGCAGGGGCAGGGGCTCCTCAATTCCGGTTCAGTGGTCCGCGGCGCCCTTGTGAAGGGCGTCGACCCCGCGAAGGAGCCGGGCGTGAGCGAAATGTCTGAGAACATTTCCGGGGGCGCGGAGCTGAAGGACCTGACGCCCAAAAGCTTCGGCGTCATTCTCGGGCGGGATCTCGCAAGAGCGCTCGGCGTCCGCACGGGCGACAAGGTGGCCCTCATCGTGCCCGAAGGAAACATGACTCCGGCGGGACTCATGCCGAGAATGCGGCAGTTGACGGTCCTCGGGTACCTCTCTTCCGGCCACTATGAATACGACAGCACCATGGCGCTTCTCAACATCGAGGACGCCGCGGCGATCTTCCGCACCGGGGGCCCCCAGGGGCTGCGGCTTCGCACGGCCGACATGAATAAGGCGCCCGAGATCGCGCGGTCGGTGGCTCAGATGCTCCCGGCAGGCGTCTACGCGTCCGACTGGTCGCGGCAGAACCGCACGTGGTTTGCGGCCGTTCAGGTTGAAAAGCGCATGATGGGGATCATTCTCTTCCTGATCGTCCTTGTGGGCGCTTTCGGTCTCGTCTCGACCCTCGTCATGACGGTGAAGGAAAAGCAGGCCGACATTGCAATTCTGAGAACGCTCGGGGCTTCGCGCTCCTCCATCCTCGCGATCTTCATGATTCAGGGGACGATCGTCGGGATCGTGGGCGTTGCTGCCGGCGTCGCCGTCGGGCTCCTTGTGGCTTACAACGTCGGCTCCATCGTGAGCTTCATCGAGAGCCTCATGGGGGTCGAATTCCTCCCGAGAGAGATCTACTTCATCAGCTCGATGCCTTCCGATCCGAGACTCTCCGACATCATTCCGATTTCGGTCTTCTCCTTCCTTTTGTCCCTTGTCGCCACGCTCTATCCGAGCTGGCGCGCGGCAAGACTTCACCCTGCGGAGGCGCTCCGTTATGAATAACGCGAATGAACCGGTTCTCTCGGCGGTGCACGTCGCCAAGGCCTACCGAGACGGCGCGGCGGCCGTGCCGGTACTGAAGGACGTGAGCCTCACCGTGATGCCGGGCGAAACCGTGGCGATTCTCGGTGCTTCAGGATCAGGGAAGTCGACGCTTCTTCATATTCTTGGAGGGCTCGACGCCCTGGACTCGGGCGAAGTTTCGATCGCGGGCGAAAAGCTTTCCGGGCTTTCCGAGTCCGAACGCGGGCGTCTGAGAAACCGGCGCCTTGGCTTTGTCTACCAGTTCCACCATCTGCTACCCGAGTTCACAGCGCTCGACAACGCCGCAATGCCGCTCTTCATCCGCCGCATGAACCGGACGGAAGCGCGCGCGAAGGCCAGAGCCTCGCTCGAAGCCGTGGGACTCGGGCACCGGCTCGATCACCTTCCGTCGCAGCTCTCCGGGGGCGAACGTCAGCGCGTGGCCATTGCCCGCGCGCTTATTACGGAACCCGCCTGCATTCTCGCCGACGAACCTACGGGAAACCTCGATGAGGAAACGGCTGAGCAGGTCTTTGAGTCGCTTCTTAAGCTCGCGCACGAAAAGGGCGCGGCGATCGTCATCGTCACGCACGACCGCGACCTCGCGCGTCTTTGCGACTGCGTTGTAAAGCTCGCTGACGGGGCGATCGAACCGGTCGAAAAGAATTTCTAAAGCGTGAGGCTGCCATGGGCTTCATCGATACGCACTCGCACCTCTGGGTTCCGAGGCTGAGGGAGCGCCTCCCGGAACTCCTCGCCGACGCCCGGCGCGCCGGCGTTGAAAACATGCTTCTCTGCGCCGGGGGACCTTCGAACTGGGATCTCACCCGCGAGGTGGCCTGCGAAGCGGGGCTGGGCTACCTCCTCGGCATCCATCCGCTTGCGCTCAACGAAGTAGGCGAGGGAACGCTAGAAAAACTGCGCGAGGAGGTGGCGAAGCGGATGACGGATCCCCACTTCATCGGGATCGGCGAAGTGGGTCTTGACGGCTTTGTGCCGGGCATCGATCAGGCGCTCGCAAAAGAGGTCTTTCTCGCGGAACTCCGGATCGCCCGTGAATTTTCGCTGCCGCTCTCGATTCATGTGAGAAAAAGCGGATCTCAGACGATGGGAGCCTTGAGGCGCCTGCCGCCACCCGGAGGAGCCGTTCATGCCTTCAACGGCTCTGACGTTGAGCGGGATGCTTTTCTTGGCTTCGGCCTGAGACTCGGGTTCGGGGGCGCCGCCACCTACGCCGGGAGCAAGCGCATCCGCCGGCATCTCGCGGAGCTTCCTGACGGCGCCTGGCTTCTTGAAACCGATGCGCCCGACATGCCCGGGTCGAAGCGGCGGGACGCCCATGAGAAGGAAGGCTTGTCTCTCGCCACAGAACCCGCGGACATTCTCGAAGCCGCAAAGGCTGCCGCCCAACTCCGGGGCATCACAGTCGAAGAGGCGGCGAAGGTTTCGCGCGACGCTGCCATTGCGGCCTTCCCGCGGCTTTCCGGGCTTCTCGCTTTGCCCGATGCGTTCGCAAAGAGAATCGGCTCCTCTCAAGTAGACTAAGACGATTCTTGAGGGCATTCGGCCCAGCCGGCGGCATGCCCGACGTAAACTAATTTAATTGCACATACCCCTGAGGAGCGCGCTTCTTTGACGGTGCGCCTCCGATCCCCGGCCAGGATTCACTTTAGGCCCCATGAGGAGATTCCCCGTGACAGAAGCAAATATGGACCGCGTTCTCGTCGGCGTTTTCGGCCTTGACCGTCCCGGCATCGTATCCGCAGTGTCCTCCGTGATTACGCGCCACGGCGCAAACCTCGAGCAGGTGAGTCAGGTTACCCTTCACGGGCAGTTCGCCCTGATGTGCGTGGTGCAGAAGCCCGTCGACCTCGACAAGTCCGTGATCGAGGATGATCTGAACGAAGAGATCCGCCGCCGCAAGCTGAAGCAGGCCGTGCTCGTCCTCGACTTTGTGGAGCCGACGGAAAACCTCGAAGGCGAACCCTATGTGATCAGCATCTGGGGGCCGGACAGAAACGACATCATTACGACGTTCTCGCGGATCCTCGCCGAGCAGAAGATCAACATTGAGAGTCTGCGCGCCTTCCCGATCGAGGACGGCATGTCGCTTCAGGTCTTTGAAGCCCAGATTCCGCTCGACGTCGACCGCCGGGCGCTTCACCGCACGCTCATCGACCGCGCGGGCGCGATGGGGCTTCGCTGCAATCTCCAGCACCGCGACATCTTCGAAGCCATTCACCGCGTGAAGGTGGACTGATCTGCCTCTCGATCCGACATACCCGAATTCTTAGGAAACCAAAAAATGCTGACAGACCGCGAGGTACTTTCCACCATCAACATGCTCCGCTCGGAGCACCTCGACGTCCGCACCGTCACGATGGGCATCAACCTCTTCGACTGCGTTTCGTCCGACTTCGACAGCTTCGCCTACAAGGTCCGCGCCAAGATTTCTCGCTATGCCTCGAAGCTCGTTGAAACCTGCGATCTCGTGGGCGACCGCTACGGGATTCCCGTCGTCAATAAGCGCATTTCCGTCTCGCCCATCGGCACCGTGGGCGCCGCCTTCTCGCGCGACGAAATGGTTGCCGCCTGCCGCGTGCTCGATGAGGCCGCGAAGGAAGTCGGCGTCGACTTCATCGGCGGCTTCGGCGCCCTCGTTGAAAAGGGCATGACCCCGGGCGAAAAGAACCTGATCGATGCGCTCCCTGAGGCGCTCGCCACCACGGACCGCATCTGCTCCTCGATCAATGTGGGGTCGACGAAGGCCGGCATCAACATGGATGCCGTGCGCCTCATGGGCGAACGCATTCTCGACGTTGCGCATGCGACGAAGGACCGCGACGCGATCGGCTGCGCGAAGCTCGTCGTCTTCTGCAATATTCCGCAGGACGTGCCCTTCATGGCGGGGGCCTACCTCGGCGTCGGCGAACCCGACGTCGTGATCGACGTGGGCGTCTCGGGCCCGGGCGTCGTCAAGAAGGCGCTTGACCGCGCGGTGAAGGCGAAGGGCGAGTACCTCACGATCACGGATGCCGCCGAAGTCATCAAGCACACCGCCTACAAGGTGACGCGCGTGGGCGAAATTATCGGCAACGAAGTCGCCAAGCGCCTGAACCTCCCCTTCGGCGTCGCCGACCTTTCGCTTGCTCCCACGCCGGCCGTGGGCGACAGCGTGGGCGAAATCTTCCAGTCCTTGGGCCTCTCCTCCATCGGCGCTCCCGGCACGACCGCGATTCTCGCGATGCTGAACGACCAGGTGAAGAAGGGCGGCGTTTTTGCCTCCTCGCACGTGGGCGGGCTCTCGGGCGCCTTCATTCCGGTCTCGGAAGACAGCGCCATTGAGGCGGCTGCGCGCTCCGGGGCCCTCACGCTTGAAAAGCTCGAAGCCATGACTTCCGTCTGCTCCGTGGGTCTCGACATGATCGCGATTCCGGGCGATACGCCGGCTTCGACCATCTCGGGCATGATCGCCGACGAAGCGGCGATCGGCATGATCAACGGCAAGACCACCGCGGTCCGCGTGATCCCGGTTCCCGGAAAGACCGTGGGCGACGTTGCGGTCTTTGGCGGCCTCCTGGGTGAAGCGAGCATCATCCGCGTGCCGGGCGGCGACGCTTCCGGCTTCGTGAAGCTCGGCGGCCGCATCCCCGCTCCGATTCACAGCCTGAGGAACTAAGTTTCCTTCCTAGAGTGATTTTCACAGCCCCGGGCGCTTCGGCGTGCCGGGGCTTTGTTTCAAATAAAATGTATTACGGTATCAAATAACGAAAATACGGGAGGGTGATTAGGGGTTAATACTACACATGAAATGTTTACGGGTCAGCAAAATGCATCGTTCGTCTGCTTCGCTTAGAGCGAGGCTCTAATGACCACGATGACTAAGATCCATGACGAACGCTCAGATACGAACGCTCGCCCGGATGGCAATGAGCGAACACTCGCGAGCCACCGCGGCCACAGATTTGCCTTCACTCCTTGCTGCCGAAAGGGCGAGGGGCCTGAAGGAAAAGAAATCCTCTCCTTCACGCTGCTTCCGATCCCGGCTGACGCCCATAGCAGCGGCGTGCTTCAGCATTGCGATGCTTCCTCTGTCAGGGGTTCAGGCCGATACGCCGGAGGATGAATGGAATTCAGATCGGGTTGTTTCAGGCGAGGAGGTCTGGGGACCAGAGGGTTACTTTGAGCTCAATCGGCTCGAAATCGCTTCGAGCGGGAATCTCAGGATTGAGACGAGTTCTGGAAGCATCGGAGAAATCGATGTTGCCGGGGGAAGGCTTACGCTAAGCGAAGGAACCTTCACATACGGCCCGCCATCCCCAAATATCTCGATTACGGACAAAGGTCTCTTTCGACTCGAAGGCAAGTCTTATTTGGGAGATGTTGCCTACCTCAGCCTCGCGGAGGGCCTGCTTGAACTGAGAGAAGGTTCTGAGATTGCAGGTGAACTCGATGAAGAGGGCGCTATTGGAGGTGCCATTCAGCTCGGTGAAGCAGGCAGGATCTCTATGGAAGGCGGCTCGATGATCACTGTCGGCAGCGTTCGTACAGAGGGCGGCACGATCGAGATTCGGGCGACGCCATGGATCGAGGAAGGCTTTGATTCGGATACCGGCGAGCCTATCGAGACTGTCTATCAGGGCGGCATCTTCAACGCAGAAGTCTTTCACGCCGCGAAGGGGACGACCCGGGTGATCCTCGGGGGCGGCGACATTCCGGAAAACCTGGAAGCTTCCGTTTTCGGTTCTGCCCGATTCTGCGTGGGAGACCTTCTGATTGACCCGGATGCGGCTATGAGAATCGAGCTCCTCAAGGGCGGCCGGTTTGTCGTCGGGCTGAACACTATGAGCAATGCGGATCAACTTCCGGGCGACCGTCATCCCGATGCTGGGACGCTTGTCATTGGAAAAGATTTTCTTCTTGCCGACAACGTCGCCATTCAGGTGGGCGAAGTCGATGAGGAACAAGCCGGCAGCCTGCGTCAGAACCTTCTCGTTGCCCGCGACGGCGTCATTGAGCTTGACGGCCCGAACGCAAAGCTCACGACTGGCGAAGGAACCTGGACCCATTTTGAGCTGGGGTCGATTCTCTGGATTTTCCCCGAAGCCGTGCCAGAAGTGCCGGATGAGGAGCCTGAAGAAAATCCGAACGATTCGGCTGGCGACGGTTCCGGAAGCGCCCCGGGCGGGAATGATGCGGAAGAGACCCCGCGCGAACCCCTGATCGCGGACCGCGACGCGGTGGAGAGCCTTGACTTTTCTAAAGGCAAGGTGACGGGGCTCGAAAACCTCACGGTGTACGTAGGAACCGAGGGGAAAACGGGAGACCTCTATTACGGCGCCGACGGGAAGCTCCACATTCTCATTCAGCCGCCCGCCTTCGAAGGTCCGCTCGCAAGCCTCACTCAGGCCGTGTGGCTGAAGAGAAAGGATGTCTTCACGCCTCAGTATTTCCGAAAGCTTTTTCTCTATACGGAACCCGAGGCAACGGCCGCGAACCTCGTGCGCGTGGCCGGCTCCACGGCGGCGATCGGCACCCGCGAAAGGATGACGGCCGACATGACGATGCTTTCGGGGAACATTGGAGATGTCGTTCGGACGCTTGAGCTCGAAGGGCGCGTGCCAGTGCCCGTGGAAGAGGATTCCATTCTGCGAAAGATCCCGGAAGTGATGACCTCGATCCCTGTCATGGTGGACGCGTCGGGAGGAAGAAGCCGGACTTCCGTTCCGATTCCGGATCTGGGGATGAATCAACAGGTAACGAGCGACGACACGACCATCCGGGGAGCCTTTGTTCTGGGGAAAGGTGATATCCGATTCGGGCTCTACGGCGCCTTCACGGAATCGGACTTTAATCACCATGCGGAAGAGTCCAGGCTTCCGCTCACCGGTTCTTCCGAACGCGCGCTCGTTTCCGTCTTTGCGTATGTGCCGGTTGAAGAAAAGCGGGTGACGATGGATCTCACCTGGTCCGAGGCCGCTGACAAGGTACGGGTGCCGTCTGCCGGTGAATTTCTGCATGCCGAAGGCGTGAAGCGCTCGCTCTGGAGCTTCGGCCTCATGACGGAATGCCCGCTCTTCGGGGATTTGGGGAGCACCCGCGTTGACTGGACGGTGACGGGGCTATCCGGAGCGCGTGTCTGGAAGTGGGGCGATGCGGAGGCACTCTGGCAGGCGGAATCGGGAGACGTTCTCAAAACCCGGGAGTCGGGCGGTTATGCCGTTTCGGCAACCCTGGGAGGCCGCATTGCGGGCGGCATCAACTTTGCGGCCAAGGGCATCTTTGAAGAGTGGCTGCCGAGGAGAATTGATGGGTCGCTCAATGCTGCGATGCATGGGCTGACTTCCGACTCGGCTTCGATGACGGTGACAGTGCCGGGAATTGAAGGCGCCCGCGGGGAGCTTGCGGTGGCGGATCTGCCGAAATTCCAGATGTCGGCCGACGCGAAGATTGGGATTCAGTTTCCGCAGACGCGGGTTGAGCTGACGGGATCCGTTATGAAAGCGGGGTCGAGGCATCGCTCGCACGCCGTGGGCGCCCGGCTTTCTTGGGTCTTCAATGAGGTATGAGGGCTCCTGTATGCCGTTCCGAGCGCGGGGGAAGGACTGTTTTCAGATGCAAAGGGAGGGCTGACAACCAGCGCTGTTTCAGGCTGAGGGTAAACCCTATAAAGCCGTAGCACGGATGTCACAAAGTTAATTTATGAGTATTTTCCCTACGCATTCATTACGATGACTAATTACAGCTGATAGGACTGATTTCACAAGGTCTATTAGGGTTACCCCCCCCCCGTTCATTTGATTTTTTTAGGATCGGTTCGTGCTCAGAACCGCGCGCTCTCCATGGGAGCGCCGGATGGGCATGAACTGCCTTCTTTTATGGAGGACGGTTCAGGAAATCAATTGATTTGGAGTTAACCCAAAAAATGAATAAGACTTTCAAGGTCGCCCGTTCTCTCACACGCGGCACGGTCGTGACGAGCGAGAAGGCGTCTTCCTATCAGGGCAAGGCTGTGAAGACGGTGATCGCTGCGGCGGTGGCTTCTCTCGTTGCTGGTGTTGCCATGGCCGAAAGTACGTCTCTCGTTTATGAGGGCAAGGATCTTGTCGTAAAAGCGGGGGATGATGTAGCCATTACGCAGAATGCCTCGAAGGTTACTGCTAATGCGACGATCTCGATTGAAGGCGGCAAAGCTACTATCACAAATGTAAACGAGACTCCTAAAACCGCTGATGGCAAGCAATTTGCGCCATCCCTCAACATGACCGACGGCGAACTCGTCGTTAAAGGCGCCAACAACTTCTACAACCTCAGTATCACCGGCGGTAAGGTAACGATCGACGGCGGTGACGCTGAGGCTAACTGGCGCGACGGTGTCAATATCGGCGGCTATGCCTATGTTGACGCTGACGGCGTGCGTCAGACGCTCGTGGCGGGTGCAGATACCGTTGTCAATGTTACGAATGGCATGCTTTGGGGTGGTGCTCAGGATGCTGCTTCTAATATTCGTAAAGCCAGCAAGCTGCTCATTACTGACGGCGCAAAGGTGAATCTTGCAGGTTCTTCCGTCAATAAATCCGGCATTTTGTACGTCGGCACTGAGAAGGTAATGGAACTTGGCAATGCGGCTAATGTTTCTATTGCTGACAAGAAATTTGGCGCCATTCTTGCTCCGACCCTGAATATCACGGGCGGTACGATTAACAATGCCGGTACGCTTAATCTGGCGTTTTCCAACGGCAATGGCAGCAACGGTCATGAGAAGTTAGAAGCGTCTTTGAACAGTGCTCAGGCGTCTGCAATGGCGGTCACCATCACTGCTGGCGGGATCAATACGACCAAGACTGGCACGACAAACATCAAGGCAAACGTAGTTGTTGATGGCGGCTCGATCACGAACGAAGGCTCTACGGCCGTTGGAGGCAGCCTTTCCGTGACCACAGGCAGCGCGTCGAATTCCGGAAAGCTGACTGCCACGACCCTTTCGCTCGGTGGTGCCGATGACGCTTCCGCCTCTCTGACAAACACCGGCGTTCTGACTGCTGGTTCCGTTACGATCGGCAAGAATGCCACGCTCACGACGGCCATTTCTATTCCCGCCAAGAAGGAAGGCGAAGCCAACACGCTGAGCTATGCGGTTTACGATACGACCGTAAATAAGGGCGGTACATTGGAAATCACCCAGCTGAATTCTGAGGCAATCGACGGCATCGTTATTGCTGGTACTCAGCAGGCGCCGACTGTCAAGCTCACGCTCAATGGCGGCCAGGTTACGCACGGCGGCCAGGTCTATCAGGGCAACCTGAAGCTCGGCGATGCGGACTATGCAGCCAGCGTCACTTTCGGAAACGGCGACTATAGGGGGCTTCCATAAATTCGGAAAGCCAGTTTTTCCACTTCGCCGACAGTA
>NZ_CALDXB010000028.1 GCF_937923675.1 uncultured Sutterella sp.
CTTCTTTGGCGCGGGGCTTCAAAAAGAAGTGATTGCCGCGGGCGGCGAACTCCCAGGCCGTTGAAAAGCCCGAGGTGTGAACGTCGACTTTTTCGTCCTCCGCAAAAACGATGGAAGTCACAAGGCCGTTCACCGCGTAAATCGGATAAACCTGATTCTCTTCGTAGGCTGTTGTGTAGAGTCGCCGATCGAGCTTGCTGACGGTGGGCGTATCCAGAGCAAGAGCGCTTTTGCAAGCGAAGAGCGCCATGAGAACTACGAGGATTATCGCTTTTTTGCTATAACCCGAAGTGCGGTTGAGTACATAGGAGGTCCGCATCATGAAGGCAACGAAAACGTGGCGCGATATGTTGAGCAAGTCTTTGTCTGATCCGAACTTCCGCAAGGAATGGGAAGAAGCCAACGCCGAACTTGCCGAGCTCGACAAAATCATCGCGGCTCGTGCATCGGCTGGGCTTACGCAGGCTGACGTTGCTGCCCGCATGGGAACGACGCAGTCAGCAGTGGCGCGACTTGAAAGTAATTTGATGCGAGGCAGACTCCCTTCTGGCAGCACTCTGACGCGATACGCCAAGGCATTAGGTAAGCGCGTGGTAATTTCGTTCGTCTGATTCATAAAGACGCTCACTTCAGTTCCTGATCGACGCGGTAGGTCGTGACCTTGAAGCCAAAAGGATTGATCAGCCGCTTAGCTTCTTCCACCTTGAAGGTCGGTACGTATTCGTACCCGATGCGCGCGGTCCAGACGTCCGCCCCTTCGGGTTGTCCGGTCTGCGTATCTACGAGCTTCTTGCGAAAGCGCACGGTCGCGATTCCGTTGCCGTTCGGAACGACGCTCAAGAGTTCAACGAGGATGCGCTTGGTGTCGCCGATCGTTTGTTCCATGGAGTTTTTGTCGGTCCCGAACTGCCGCGAGTACGGTTCAAAGACGTTGGGCATCGAGAGCTCGCGCGTCTTGATGTAGTCGTTTTCCAACGTGCGGTAGTCGTAGGCTTCGCGCGCTTGGACGTACTCCGAGAGCCAATACTTGTCCATAACTTCCGAGACCGGAATTTCTTCGGCGTTAGCAACCGAGAGGATGGTCGACATGCCGGTCGACTTGTCGACTTCGATGACGTAGGGGAGCGTCTCTTTGAGCGGCATCATGATGACGATGGCTGCCACCAGGGCGATGTTGGTTGCGCCCAGAATTTTCGCCGTGAGCCAAGCTCGGGCTTCCGACTTTTCCGCCAAAGAGTGGCGCGACGATTCCCAACCGATCGCATCGGCGTACTTGGCGTCTGTCTTGGGTGCTTTCGCGGTCGTCGCTTGATTTTTCTTCTTTTGTCCGAACATGCGTTACTCCTTGGCGCTCTGATCGTCCGGGGACGGAGAAAGGTTTTCTGCAGGGGCTGCCTGCAGCACTACCGGTGCACTTTCCGAGGCGGCATCGGGGGGAAGGGAGTCGGCCAGTGGCACGACCACGGGAGCCACAGCGGGTTTTTCAAAGGGATCCAAGGACGGCGGCTCATCGGCCAAGCGGGATCGATTCACGGTCTGCGAATGCGGCACGGTATTGACCGGAATGCGTTCTCCGGACGGAAGCGGTGGCTTGGGAGCTCCGCAGCCAGTGAGAAAGAGTGAAGTCAGCGCCAGGGCGCAGCAGATTTGCAGAGGGGATTTCATAGTCAACTCTTGGGAAGTCGGTCTCGAAGAATGTCGGCATTGGTTCGGGCGACGTCTTCATTGGGAGCCTGGTGGCGTTCAACCGGAGGCTCTTGAGACGATGCGGTTTCAGAAGTCGGCGAGGTTGTCGCTGCAGGCGTGCTGGCTGCCACTCGCTCGGCCATGGAGGCGGAAGCGGAGTGCCCGGCCGGCGTTGCTGCCGCCTCCTGCGACTGCGTCGTGAAGCCCGTTGCGGGCGTGGCGGCTTGCGGGGCCGTGGTCGTTGCCGAGACTGACGCGTACTGTTCAGCGCGGAAAGCTGCGTCCTGTGCAGCGAACTGCGCAACCCGTTCGCTTTGTCGTGTTGCCGCGGCTGCGTTCATGCGCGCGAGTGTTTCTTCCGGCGTTTCCTGTCGAGTGAAGGCCGATGCGGACGAGCTCGAAGATGCAGCCACCCCTGCCGAAGCCGCTACGCTGGCGGACACCGCAACTGTTCTCGCTTGAGCGGCCTGTTGGTTCGTGGCGGTGGTGCGAGGAGCGGCCGTCGTCGTTGTGTTTTGAGAATTCGAGGCCATGGATTGCACGGCCGTTTCGTTTTGCATGACGCTCAGAAGCGTTCGGCCCAATCGGTACGTTCCGCCCAGTGCAGCGCCAAAGGCCGCTGCACCGACCGTCCCGTGTTCGCCAAAGCCGTCTCGACTCATCAAGTGACTTCGTGAGTAGTTCTGCAGATCCGTGCTGCCCGATCCTTTCCCCAGACCGTTCACAAAGCCGCCGGTGATGTCTCGTGTTCCTCGCCAGGTATCGTTCATCATTTGCCCCAGTCCGGCGGCCTGCAGCGCAACGCCGCCCACGATGGCGGCTGCGATGCTCGGAATGAGTTTGACAAGCGATGTCAGAGCAAGCCCTAGCACGGAGAATTTCAGCACCGGTAGCCAGACGCTGATGAGTGGTCGGCCGCTTTCATAAGCGCGCAACGAATTCAAAAGATCCGTGGCAAACGAGTGAAAGATGTTCGTCACGAGCAGGATGACGGCCGCAACCAGAACGGAGCAGAACACGTAAGTAACGACCGCTTTGATCCAACCATCGAACCAACTGCGAACGGCCGGAAACATCAGGCAGCAGATGAAGAGCGGCCCGAAGGCCAAAGCCAGGGTGAGCGAAATCTCATTGATGATGAGGACACCCGTGGCCGCAAAGGTGAGCGCTACAGAAATGGCGGCCATCAAAAGCCCAAGGAAGAAAAGCGATAACCACGTGCCGAAAGCAGATACGACCGAAACTTTCCCCGCGGTGGAAAGGGCGACGTTGGTGACGAGCATGAGCTGCTTCCACATGTCGTCAATGGCCGTCCAGGCCCCTTGCGTGTCGACATTTCCTGCACCCGGTAGACGAAGAATGCCTACGAGCATGTTTTCCAGGCCGCGGATCGCCGGAATCACGTCGTTGACGTAGTTGAGTGCGTTAAGGCCGAAGTACGTGACGAGCAGAATCTTGCCCGCCGTCAGAATGAAGTCGGAAAGCGGAGAGTCAATCCGTCCGTAGGTAATCAGGTAGCCCTTGATCAGAAAGTAGATCGTGAGGCAGGTCAGCAGCGGAATTCGGATTTCGTCAATGAGGGCGGACGACGCTTGCGAAGCGAAGCTGCTGATGGCGCTTAGAACCTCTTCACCAAAGGATGCGAAATACATGGGCCCCCTTTAGCGGCAGAGCGCTTCGATTTCATCTTCACTGACTTCGCTGAAGGACGACCGGTGAAGCCGTTCGGTTTCGCGGCGTGCTGCTTCGCGCTGCATCGACTGCATCTGCGC
>NZ_CALDXB010000029.1 GCF_937923675.1 uncultured Sutterella sp.
CAAGCTTTCCGATGTTCACACTTATCGGTTCGTTGAATCTGATTTTTAAAGAACTGCGCTGCGTTTGAGCAGCGAAGGATTTGAATCATATAGAAGTCAGATCCTTTTGTCAAGAGCTCAGGAAGAAAATTTTTAAATTCACTTCAGAGCTGCTTGTTCTTTGCTGCCTCGTTTCCGAAGCAGGATGCGAATTATGAGGATGAAGAATCGATTTGTCAAGAGTGCGCGAAAAATATTTTTCCGTTCCTCGATGCCGCCTCGAGCTCCTCATGGGTATTGAGGTTGGCGAACGCCGAATCGTCCGGGAAGGAAACAACTTCAGCGCCGAGGGTTTTGTACCAGAAGCGGAGCCGTCGTTCATCAGCCTCAATCGAGGCTTTTGCAAGTCCCAGGCACTCCGTCCTCACGCAGGCAACCGCACTCTGATAGCGCCCTGATGTCTGCGCGACGAAGGCTTTCGGATTTCTGCCGTCGCGAAGAGCAAGCTCCTCGGCTTCGGAAAAGCGCTCTACGAGATTCCCCGGAAGCCAGGGCGCATCGCAGGGAGCGGTAAGCACCCACTCAGTCTGAATGAAGCCGGAGGCGTATGCGGCATCAAGCGCTGCGAGCGGCCCGGGGAAATTCTCCGTCCGGTCATGAACAACATAGGGCGAAAAAGCCCTGAAGGATTCCGGATCGCGGTTCGCGGAAATAACGATGCGGGAAGTCTGCGGTCCGAGGCAGTCGACCACCCAGGCAATGAGCGGGCGGCCATTCATCTGAAGGAGTGCCTTATTGGCGCCTCCCATCCGCGTGGCTCTTCCGCCCGCAAAGATGAGTCCGGTCACATTCTCCTTACGTATTGCACCCATTTCGATCCTTTTCGATGATTTCCTCAGTGCCGGTTCACAGGCTATCCTTCGCAAAAGCCAAAAGCCTTTTGATTAATGAGGCAGCGAATGACCGATTTCATCAGCATCGAGAAAGTCTACGGCATCCTTGAGGATGCAATCGCACCGGAAGCTTCGGTTGAAAGCTTTCCGCTTGAGAAGGCGCTCGGCCGCGTTCTGGCCGAAACGCTCACCTCTCCGGGCGACGTTCCGCCCTTCAATAATTCCGCCATGGACGGGTTCGCGTTTAACCGTGCAGAACTCGAAAAAGGCGCATCGGTTCGTCTTCTCGTAAAGGGCACTTCCTATGCAGGAACTCCCTGGATGGGAACGCTTGCTTCGGGTGAAGCCGTCCGCATCATGACGGGTGCGGCGACGCCTGAAGGCGCCGACACCGTCATTCCTTTCGAACGCACGGAAACAGTTGAAGAAAACGGGAATGCCTACGTCGTCTTTGAGACCAGCCGCGTGCGGCCTGCTGAAAATGTCCGCCTTCGCGGCGAAGAACTCCGCGCGGGAGACGCCGTCATGGAGCCAGGCATTGTGCTCACGCCCGCTTATCTGGGTCTCGCCGCATCACTCGGCCGCGCAGAATTAAGCTGCCGGAAGCTCCGCGTTGCCGTCTTCTCAACGGGCGACGAATTGGTGGAACCCGGCACGGACGGAACACTGCCTCCGGGAAAAATCTGGAATTCGAATTCTTCCGTCATCACGTCGCTCGTGCGCACCTGGGGAGCTGAAGCCGAAGACCTCGGCATTCTTCCCGATGACCCGGTGGTCATCAGGAAGGCGCTTTCAGAAGCCGCGGCCCGTTCGGACTTTCTGATTGCGAGCGGCGGCGTCGGCGAAGGCGAACACGACTACACCTCGCGGGTGCTCGCGGACATGGGGAGCGGAATCACTCACTATCACGTCAGCATGCGCCCGGGGAAGCCTTTCTCCTTCGGCCGCGTTGCCGGCGAACATGCCTGCTGGTTCATGGCGCTCCCGGGGAACCCCGTGGCGGCAGCCGTTTCGGCGCAGCTCTTCCTGAGGCGAGCGCTCCGGCTCGCCGCCGGCTCCACGGAACCCCTCGGACTGCCGGAGTTTCCGGCGATCGCCGCCAGGGACATCAAGGGACGCACCGGACGAACGGATCTTGTAAGAGGACGCGCAGACTTTGTTGACGGGGAAATGCGCTTCACGCCCGCGCATTCCCAGAGCTCCGGCATGCTGACGACGCTTGCCGGCATGAACGCCATGGCAGTCCTTGATGTGAATACGGACCGCATTCACGAAGGCGATGCGGTCCGCTGTCTCAGGCTTCTTTCCTGACCGGTCAGTTTTTCTGACTCTTTTTGCGCTGGAGGCTCATGCGCTTCCAGCGCCCGCCCGGAGCCCGCGCGGCAACTGCCTCGCCGAGCTCCCGGTCGCGGCGGCGTTCGTGCCTCGCTGCTTCAGCGAGCGCGAGGTTCCTGCGTTCCGCCGCTTCGGCAATCCTCACCTCCTGCGCATCCTGAGGATCCATGAGAGGCACCTGAAGCACCGCTTTTTCCGTCGGCGACGTCTCAGGCTCCTCCTTCGGTTCCTGTGGGCATGAAGGCGCCTTCATCGCCGATCCGTGTCCCTCCGCCCAGCTGATCGCATTTTCGAGCGCGGCGGCCTCCCGGGGATCAAGCTGCGCGGGAACAATCACTTCACCCGTCAGGCTTGTAATTCCGCGGTATCCCACGCCCATCATGAAAATGCCGTGATGGCGCCCGTAGGTGCGGTCTTCATGCTGATGGCCGTGAAAGGCCCAGCGCACGCCCAATGCTTCCGCAAGCCGGTCGATCGCGGCGAAGCCCTTCCTGTGGCAGGAAGGCGCCTCGTGCGTAACGAGAATATCCGCGCTCTGGCGCATCAGGTTCTGGTAGACCGACGGAAAAATCGTCGTTCGGTGACGACGCGGCAGGCCGCCCCGCCACATATTGCCGAGACCCACGCGCCGGATGAAGCTCGCCGGGCAGAAATAATTGGGCGCATCGTCCGGCATCCAGACCTGACCGCGAAAAACGCCGCCGAGTCCGGCAATTCTCAGGCCCGCCACATTGGCCACGCGCCCGTGGAGATTGTGAGCGGCAAGCGAGCTGCGCCAGATGTTGTCGTAGATCGCGTCCGTATCCGAATCGTGATTTCCCGGAATCCACCAGACGGGACAAACGCTCAGAGCCCCTGCGAGGACGACCTCGAGGGGTGCCGGCGGCTGCATGTCGCCCAGAATGACGATCGCATCAGGCTTATGCTGAAGCGCAGCTTCGTTGATGTGGTCAAAGGAACCGTGCGGATCGCCGCAGAAGAAAATCTTCGGCAGCGTTTTCGGAATGCCGGCTCTGCGATGACGACGGGGACGACGCCTTTTTCTTCTGATTTCTTCTGTTGCCATTAATCCCGCGAGCCTGCTTTCGTACTCTCCTTATAGAGAGCGGCGATGCGTTCGGCCTCGCTGCTGACCTGATCGCGCAGTTCCTGAGGTTCAAGAACCTCAACGCGCGACCCCCAGCGAAGGATTTCGCCGACGATTTCCGTCGGATCAGAATAGGGGACCAAAAGCATCAGAGAACCGTCATCGAGCTGCTGCACGCGCTGCTTCGGATGCCAGGCTTCGCGGAGAACGTAATGCGCGGCTCTGCCGTCAAAGTGCAGCCGTGCAGTCTTGATCTCCTTGCCGTGGAAGATACCGTAGCCCGCGTCGAGCTCTCTCGCTACGTCGTCAAGCACCATGCGCTTAACGCTCGTAGTCAGAATTTCGGCGCTTTCGATGTTTTCGATCTGGAAGGTTTTGAGCTGCTGCGTGAGATGGCAGAAGGCGTCGACATACCAGCGGTTGCGGTAGTGAACAAGCCTCATGGGCGAGATTTCACGCGTTGAATGTTCATCCGTACGCCACGAATAGTAGGAAATCCGCACGCGGCGCTTTTCGCAGAGCGCGCACCCGATCGTTTCGAAAGTGGCGGGCTCCTGGAAAACCACGCGGCGCTCAACAACGCGCACGCGGCGCATGAGCTCCCTCGGGGTCGTTCCGCCGAGCGTGAAGAGCCCGAGCACGCGCGACCTCAGGGGCGGCAGCTCCGTTGCGAGCGCAGAGGAGCGGTCCACCTCGAGCGCTCCGAGAAGGTCGTAGGTCGAGGTGAGAACGAAGAGCTCCTCGGACGAATACCACTGCTTTTTCGCAAGGCGCGAGGCAATGATGTTGGGCCGGGTGGTGTCGTTGCCCTTGGCGGGCATGGCCTTGCCGCCCTTCCCGATGCGGAGCTTTCTTTCCTCAGAGGTCTGCAGAGCGCCCGAGGCGTAGTAGTAGCCGTTGTGGGCGCGCGAATAGCGGATCGGAGCATGGAGCTCGTCGCGCATGTACTGCAGATCGCGCTTGATCGTGGGAGCGCTCACCTTGAGAAGAAGCTCGAATTCCTCGAAGGCAACATAACCCTTCTCGGTCAGCAACTTGTCGATGATCAAGCGGCGCATATTGCTCTTCATGAACGTAAGCTCCCTTTAGGTAGGCGTCAGATGAACTGTGCAGGGAAACATATCCTGCATTTTGAGAGGGCTTCCGATGGCGCTTCTTTCAAAGCGCCGCCCGGAAGGGATCTCCCGCAGGGAATTCCTCAAAGCCGGGGAGAACCCGGCCGAGAACATTCCGGTCGAAAACATGATGAAGCCGGATAAATCCGGCCTCAGGTGCTGATCATTCTACCGTATGACGAGAAGCTCCCGAGATCTGAAGGCTCCTCAAATGATCCTGAAAAACACCACATTGAAGCGTCAGGGGGTCTCGAGCACCTCAACGCCCTGAGGAACCCTGAACTGAAAGCGCGAGCTCTCCGGGTGCGCGCTCGCAAACCGCGTGAAGACGATCGTCGTCGTCTGGCCGAAGCTGTCGTAGAGGCTCAGAACCTCGGGGAATCCGGAACTGCCGAACTTCACCTCCACGCGCTCAAAGCCTCCCTGAGGCTCCTCGGGCGTCAGCGTGATCTGATCCCCGGAACTTTTTTCCGTCCAGCCGGCCGGGAGCTTTCCCGATCCGAAAAGGAGCGCCGCCGGCGTCTGAGCGAGCGCATCACCCGCAGGCTTCACGGTCACCTGCATCAGATCCTCGTCGTAGACCCAGATGGTTTTCCCGTCGCTCACGATTCTCTGGCGCCAGGGCTTTTCGTAAAGCCAGTCGAAAGCGCCCGGGCGCAGGAAGGCAAAGGTGCCTTCCGCGGCATTCGCAACCTTCCCTGTTCGATCCCGGGTTTCCTGGCGAAAGGCGCCTTCGGCTCCGGATACCTCGGCGAGGAACTTTTCGAGCACGGCGCTCCCCTCAGCCGCAAGGGAGACACCGGGGAGAAGCGACCCGAGCGCGGCGAGAAGAAGCGTGCGGCGCGGGAGAAAGAAGTGGTTCGTCATCAGAAGACGCCTCGAAGAAATCAATTGCGGTCGGGCACAAGAATCGTGCGCTTGCCCATGGATGAAGGCTTGCTCACAAGGCCAGCCGATTCCATGGCTTCAAGAAGATTAGCGGCTCTGTTGTAGCCGATCCCGAGGTGGCGCTGCACAAAGGAAATGGAGGCGCGCTTTTCCTCGAGGACGAGCGCCACCGCCTTGTCGTAAAGCGGATCGCTTTCGCCCGAACGCCGTCCGCCCGCATCTCCGGCATCTGCGCCTCCTGCGTCCTCTTCCGTTTCGGTAACGCCCGACACATAGGAGGGAGAACCCTGTTTTTTGAGTTCCTCAGCAACGCGCGCGACTTCGCCGTCCGCCACGAAGCACCCCTGGATGCGGGTGGCGCCTGGCGTGCCGGGGCGATGGAGCAGCATGTCGCCGTTGCCGAGAAGCTGCTCTGCGCCCGATTCGCCGAGAATCACGCGGCTGTCGGTCGCGGAAGCCACCTGGAAGGAAATGCGTGTGGGAACGTTCGCCTTGATGAGAGACGTCACCACATCAACCGACGGACGCTGCGTGGCGAGAATCAGGTGAATGCCCGCAGCGCGCGCCTTCTGCGTGAGGCGCGTGATCTCACCCTCGACTTCCTTCCGGTTCGTGAGCATCAGGTCGGCGAGTTCGTCGACCACGCAGACGATGTAGGGCCAGGGCTCGAGATTCTCCGCTAGCGGATCGTCCTTCGCCGCCATCGGGTCGCGAATGGGTTCGCCCCGGCGGTTCGCGTCCGACACCTTTTCATTGAAGCTCGAGAACTGCCTCACGCCCACGCGGCTCATGACGGCGTAGCGCCGGTCCATTTCGCCCGTGAGCCACTTGAGCGCGGCGCTCGCCTTATTCATGTCGGTGACGACAGGCGTCAAGAGATGCGGAATGCCGTTATAGAGCGAGAATTCGAGCATCTTCGGGTCGATCAGAACAAGGCGGAGCTGCGTGGGGTCGTTCCTGAAGAGCATCGAGAGGATCATCGCGTTGATGCCGACCGACTTGCCCGAGCCCGTCGTGCCGGCAACGAGGAGATGCGGCGTCTTCGCGAGATCCATGACGAAGGGCTTCCCGGCGATGTCCTTGCCGATTGCCAGGGTGAGCGCTGAACGGCTCTTTTCAAAGGCTTCGCTCTTGATGATTTCCTTGAGGCGCACCATTTCGCGCACGGGGTTCGGCACCTCCAGTCCCACGTAGCTCGTACCGGGAACGGAGAGCACGATGCGCACCGCCTGCACGCCGAGCGCGCGGCGCAGGTCGTCGCGAACGTTTTCGATCTGAGAGCCCTTCACGCCGGCGCCGGGCTCGAGCCAGTACTGCGTGATGACGGGCCCGGGCTGAGCGCCCATCACTTCCGAATCGATCCCGTAGCTCTTCAGCTTCGCGACGATGAGGCGGCTCGTCATCTGGATCGTTTCCTCATCGGTGCCGCGCCGCGCGGGATCAGCGTCGTCAAGAAGCATGAGGCTCGGCCGCTCGGAAGACGAGGAAGTCTCCTTCGGGCTTCTCGTCGTCAGCACTTCCTCGGGGAAGAGCGATGCCCCGGAATTCAACGCTTCGGACGTGGGCTTCACAATCTCGATTTCCTGGGAAAGCGCTGAAGGTTCATAAACCGGAATGTCGACCCGGGGACTTTCCGGCGCATTCTCTCCGGTCTCAAGGGTCATCTCTTCCCCGGGCTTCTTGCGGCTCAGACGGGAAAGAATCCGCTCATCAATAAAGCGTCCTATTTTCTCCGCCGCATCGGTCCAGGAAAAATCCATCAGGAGCGAAATGCCGATGGCGGAAAGAAGGAGAAAGACGACGAGCGCGACCCCCGCGCCGACATAGTGCATGACGGCGTATGCGAGGGTATTGCCGAGAATGCCGCCCGGATCTCCGGGAAGCGTCACGGGGGATCGGGCTATCCGCATGGCTTCGAATGCCGTCGACCCGATCATGAGGGCGCAGAGGCCGAAAAAAGCCGTGAATTTAGGGGGATTGATGCGCTCCGGGTTGGTCTCCCCGCGCTCGGCTCTCAATTTTGAGCGGAAGGCGAAGAAGGCAACCATCACAAGACCCAGCACGAACCACCAGGCGGAAAGCCCGAAAAGCCCCAGCAGAAAATCCGCGCACCAGGCGCCCCAGACGCCGCAGAAATTTGCAGGCGTCCGTGCGGTCGCAACCGAAAAGGCCGGATCGTCGGGAGAATACGTGCCGAGCGCGAGTGCGAGGAGAAGCGCCGCGGGTACGGAGAATGCCCAGCTTCTCTCCCAGAGAAAGCGCGCGAGTCCGATGAAGGCTTCTGCAAAGCGCTCTCTCATTTCGCGGCGCGCCTGCGCCCTGCGGGCCTTTCTTTCCGCATCGGCCTCAGCGCGCTCAAGCGCCTCCACGGCCCTCGCGGAATCGAATTTTTCTTCCTCCGCCACGCCGGACTTCGAATTTTTCGTGCCCTTTGCGCGGGCGTTCTTCTTCGCCATCGGTAAAAAGATCCTTTCTCAATCCGATCTTTGATTGTACTTTGGGCAACCGCAATTTCCCGCAACACCCGCGATAATGGGAGTACAACTATTTCATTTCCCGGACGGCTGAGAAGCGATGCCGTCCGAAGATCCCAGAAGGAAAAGAACATGTCGAACATTCAACACGCCCGCGTCATCATTCTCGGCTCCGGTCCGGCTGGCTGGACGGCTGCCGTCTACGCCGCCCGCGCCAATCTCGAACCGGTCCTCATCACCGGCATGGAAGCGGGCGGCCAGCTCATGACGACGACGGAGGTCGACAACTGGCCGGGCGCCGCCGAAGGCATTCAGGGGCCGGAGCTCATGGAGCGCCTCCAGAAGCAGGCCGAGCGCTTCGGCACCCGGGTGGTCTACGACCTCGTGAAGACGGCGGATCTTTCGAAGCGCCCCTTTACGCTCACGACCGATATGGGCGAAACGTGGACCGCGGACGCCCTCATTCTCGCGACGGGCGCCTCCGCCATGTACCTTGGTCTCCCGAGCGAAGAGGCTTATAAGGGCAAGGGCGTCTCCGCCTGCGCCACCTGCGACGGCTTCTTCTACCGCGGCAAGCCCGTGGCTGTTGTGGGCGGCGGCAATGCCGCCGTCGAGGAAGCGCTCTACCTCGCCAACATCGCGAGCCACGTGACGCTCGTTCACCGCAGAAAGACTTTCCGCGCCGAACCGATTCTCGTCGACCAGCTCATGAAGATGGTCGGGGACGGGAAAATCACGCTTGAACTCGATCGCGAGGTGGCTGAAGTGCTCGGAAACGGCAAGGCCGTCACGGGTCTGTCGCTTAAGAGCACTGCCGGCGAAGCGCCGAAGGAAGTCGCCGTTGAGGGCGTCTTCATCGCGATCGGCCACCGCCCCAATACGGACGTCTTTGCCGGGCAGCTGAAGCTCATGAACGGCTACATCGTGACGGCCGGAACCGGCAACTCCGCCGCCACCGCAACGAGCGTTACGGGGGTCTTTGCCGCCGGCGACGTACAGGATCCCTTCTACCGTCAGGCAGTAACCTCCGCCGCTGCGGGCTGCATGGCGGCGCTTGACGTTCAGCGCTTCCTTGAAGCCGAAGACGCCATGAAGCGCTGATCAATTCATTTTTCAGATCCATCAGAAAATGGCTCAGTATCACGATCTCTCTGATCTCAAGAAGCTCTCGCGCGACCTCAAGGCTCAGGCCAAGGCCGCCGAAGAGGCTAAAAAGAAGGCGCTTGCCGAATCAAGGAAACTGAATGAAGCGGGCGACGCCTTCCGCGCAGCGATGAAGGAACTCGGGGTGAGCCCGAAGGACGTCACGCGCGGACGCGTGGTGAAGCCCGTTCTGAAGCCCCAGCCCGTTGCCCGGCAGCACGAAGCCGAAAAGCAGGAAGTGCTCGAGGCTTCTCTTTCGGACGAATGCGATCCGGTGGTGTTTCTCGAGAGCGAGGACGGCCTCATGTTCCGCCGTCCCGACGTGCCGCCTGAAATTCCAAGAAGGCTCTACCGAGGCGAATGGACGGTACAGGCCCACATCGACCTTCACGGTCTCTTTGTCGACGAGGCGCGCGAAGCGGTCGCGAGGTTCCTGCGGAACGCGCAGATCCGCGGCGACCGGTGCCTGAGGATCGTCCACGGCAAGGGCTACAACTCCGAGGGCGGCCACAGCGTCCTGAAGGAAATGGTCCGCCGCTGGCTCAAGCAGCGCTCCGAGGTGATGGCATTCGTCCAGGCGCCGCCGCACGACGGCGATGCGGGCGCGGTCATCGTGCTTCTTGACCAGAAGCGGCGCTTCACGCCCTGATCAGCACTCAGAAGGAGATCCGCATGATTGGTGAACCCGTCTTTGCCGCACTCGCCCAGAACACGGCGCTTGTCGATGCGATCGGCATGCTCGGGTTCGCCCTTGCGGGCATCCTGGCCGCCCAGGGCCGCGGCGTCGACCCGGTGGGCGTCTTCATCCTCGCCTTCACGAGCGCCTTCGGCGGCCTCACGATCCGGGACCTGCTCCTTGATCTGAGACCCTTCTACTGGGTCGAGCACGAAGCGATCACGTGGCTCATTCTCGTCTTCACGATCTTTGCGCCGGCAATCGTGAAGCGCTTCTCGCGCTCCTTTGCGCACGAGCTCTTTATCTGGGCCGATGCTGTGGGCCTCGGAGTCTTTTGCGCCTCGGGGACCCTCCTTGCCTGGGAAAAAGGCATTCCGCCCTTGTCCTGCACCCTTGTAGGCGTGGGTACGGGCATTCTGGGCGGCGTCATGAGAGACGTCCTCCTCAACCGCATGCCGGCTGCGCTTTCCGACAGAAAGCCCTACGGGCTCGCCGGGTTCGTGGGCTGCTGGCTCTGCGTGATTCTTCTTTCCGACGGCGTGCGGCCCGAGGCGACGGTCTACGTGACCGCAGCCACGATCGTTCTCTTCAGGATGTTCACGCTCAAGGTGAACTGGGAAATCCGCTACCGGTCGGAACTCGCTAAAAAGATCTTCCCCGGGAACGGCCCGGTGTCGCTTGCGCGGATGCTGAAAGGGCGCAGGCGCACGGGAGAGAACGGAAATTCAGCCGCGTCCCGACCGAAGGAAGCCCGGCGCGAAAAGACCGTTCGACGCGAGGACGCTCCGCGCGAGACCCCGCCCCGCTATTCCGCCAATGTGCTCCCGCAGCGGCGCGACTACCCAAAGGAAAAGCCCGCCAACAAACCGTCGGCAGGCTCTTCGGAGAAGCCCCGCAAATAGAGCTCGCAGGCGCCCGGACCAACCGGGCGCTTTTTATTGGGATCAGACCGCGGCTTCGCCGGTTTCGCCCGTACGAATGCGGATCACCTGCTCCACGTCGAAGACGAAGATCTTGCCGTCGCCGATCTTGCCGGTATGCGCGGCGCGGCGAATGGCTTCAACCGCCGTTTCCGCGATATCGTCCGCCACAACCGTCTCAACCTTGAGCTTCGGCAGGAAGTCGACGATGTACTCCGCACCGCGGTAGAGCTCGGTATGACCTTTCTGGCGGCCGAACCCCTTCACTTCGGTGACGGTGAGGCCATGCACGCCGGCCTCGCCGAGCGCTTCCCGGACGTCGTCAAGCTTGAAGGGCTTGATTACGGCGACGATCTGCTTCATTTCTGATTTCTCCTTTCGCGAAACAAGCAAAGGCCGGGCTTTTTCGGTTTGCGAAAAAGATTCCGGCCTTTCCTGGTCCAATGAGCGCCTTTTAAAGACGGGTGCTCGTCATGGGACGATTACTTGTCAGCCTTCTTCGAGGCAGCCTTCTTCGTCGTGGTTTCGCCCTTGGCAGCCTTGGGAGCCTCGGCAGCAGCCTGCGGCTTCACTTCAGCGGGACGACCGACGCGGTACTCGTAGAGCGACACGTCCTTCACGCGCACGCCGAACTTCGGATCGTTGTTCGGGGAGTGCCACACGTCGCGCTTCTGGCGCCACGCATTGATGAAGGCGATGACGTTCTGCGGCATCTTGGGCGAGTCCGAGAGTTCATTGATCGTGAACTGCTGACCGCCAACAAGGAAAAGCTGCAGCTGATGGATGAACGGTCCTTTTTCTTCAACCTTTGCGGGTTCCTGATTCTCTGCCATTTGTCTGGATTCCTAATTCGGTCGTGCGATGGGTCAGGGAAAATTAGCCCGAACCAGAGGTCCGGAATGCGAACCGGCGCACGTGTGGGCGTGAACTTTATCACGCCTGATGCCCGCGCAAAGTCGCGCGCGGGCTAGAAACATAGAACTTTACAACGAAAGTGCCTCTGCTGTCTCGTTGGCGAGCCGTTCTGCTAACGCACTGTCGGAAGCTTCGACCATGATGCGAAGGAGCGGTTCGGTGCCCGAGGGGCGGATGAGCACGCGCCCGCGGCCTTCAAGCGTCTTTTCGGCATGCTCAACCGCAGCCATGAAAGCGTGATTCGACTTCCAGTCGTAGCCTTTTTCAATTCTTTTGTTTACGAGGCACTGCGGCAACAATTCAAGGTCTTCGGTCAATTCGGCAAGTGTTTTCCCGGTCCTTCGCATGGCGGCAAGAATCTGGAGCGCGCTCACAATGCCGTCGCCCGTAGTCTGTCTGTCGAGTGCAAGAATGTGGCCGGAGGTTTCGCCGCCGAAGCGCCAGCCGCGCTTCAGGAGCTCCTCGAGCACGTAGCGGTCGCCCACCTTGGCGCGCACGAATTCAAGGCCGAGCTCCTTCACGCGCTTCTCAAGACCATAGTTCGACATGAGGGTGCCCACGACGCCGAAGACTTTCCCGCGGCTCATGCGGTCCCTCACGAGAACGTAAAGGAGCTGATCTCCGTTATAAACATTCCCCTCAGCGTCGGCCATGATCAGTCGATCGGCATCGCCGTCGAGACTTACTGCAATCTGACACGAGGTTTTTTTACACCTAATGGATAGGTCTTCAGTATGTGTTGCGCCAACGCCACGATTGATGTTGAAGCCGTCCGGTGAAGCGCCTTCGGCGACGACATCTGCGCCAAGTTCATGGAAAACATCAGGCGCGACGTGGTAGGCCGCACCGTTGGCGCAGTCGACATAGATCCTCATGCCCTTGAGATCGATCTCCTCGCCGATCGTCGACTTGCAGAATTCGATGTAGCGGCCTGACGCGTCGTCAAGACGCCGGGCTTTGCCGAGGTCCTTCGATTCCACGCAGGAGAAGCCTTCGTCGATCTCCTTCTCGATCTCAAGTTCCCACTCGTCGGGAAGTTTCTGACCGGCGCCTGAAAAGAATTTGATGCCGTTGTCGTCGTACGGGTTGTGGCTCGCGGAAATGACGACGCCGGCCTCCAGCCTCAGAGCGCGCGTGAGGTAGGCGACGGCCGGGGTCGGAATCGGGCCGCAGAGGACGACGTCCGTCCCTGCAGCGGAGAAGCCCGCCTGAAGCGCGGCTTCAAGCATGTAGCCCGAAACGCGCGTGTCCTTGCCGATGAGAACTGTGGCTCGCCCTGTGGGGCTGTGGCGCTTCAACACTCTGCCCGCCGCCTGGCCGAGCTTCATCACAAAGTCGGGCGTGATGGGAAGCTTTCCCACCTTGCCGCGAACGCCGTCCGTACCGAAATAACGCCGGTTCATAACGAATCCTTTACTGACAAAAAAGTTGCCGGAATATTGAAGCCTGAAGTTGGAGAGAAGTCTCTCAGGAGCGTCCTCGCGCGTCAATGCGGATATCCGCTTGCCCGAAGGCTTTGAGAAGGGCCAGTGCATCCGCGGTCTCCCTCACGTCGTGAACGCGCAGGATCCGGGCGCCGCGCTCTGCGGCAAGAAGCGCTCCGGCAACGCTCGCCGCGGCGCGCTCATGCGGATTCCTTCTTCCGGTAATGCGCCCGAGGCTCCCCTTGCGCGAAAGCGCGGCAAGGAGCGGCCGTCCGGCAGAGAGAAACCGCCCGGATGCGGCGAGCACCTCGAAATTCTGCTCGAGCGTCTTTCCGAACCCGAAGCCCGGATCCCAGGCGATGCGCCCGGGTTCGACTCCCTGAGCCATCAGTGCCTCCTCGCGGCGCCCGAGGTATCGGAATGCGTCCTCAACCACGTCCTTCTCCGGATCAAACGGCCCCTGATGCATGATGACGAGCCCGAGCTTCGTGGAGGCAGCAGCCTCAAGAGCCCCCGGCATTTCAAACGAGCGCACGTCGTTGAGAATTGCCGCGCCGGCTTCTGCCGCCTCGAGCATGATTTCTGGCCTCGAGGTATCCACCGACACGCAGAAGCCTTCCTTAGCAAGTGCCTGCACCACGGGAATCACCCGGGCGCGCTCCTCTTCGAGCGGCACCTCCGCCGCGCCCGGACGGGTGGATTCGCCGCCCACGTCGATGATCCGGGCGCCGTCGCTGCGCATCTTTTCCGCCCAGGCGAGAGCGTCAGGGAGGGTATTGTGTTCGCCGCCGTCAGAGAAGGAATCCGGGGTGACGTTGAGAATCCCCATGATGACGGGCTCATCCCTCAGATCAAAATCAAAGGGGCCGCAGCGCCAGAGCTCTTCAGTCATTGCTCATCTCCGAAAAAGGAACAAAAAAAGACCGCGTCCGCCCGAAATCTGGGTTTTCGGTTCGGATGCGGTCTCGCTTTAAGGCTTGATTTTCACTCCGGATCAGCCGGCCTTGCCGGAGTCGTCCTTTCCGGCATCCTGAGGCTTCTCGGATTCGTCAGTTTTCCCCGGAGCATCGGTTTGAGGCGTCTCCGCCTTGGGAGCTTCAGGCGCCTCCCTCGCTTCAGGAGCGTCACTCGACTGAGGGGCTTCAGGCTTTTCAGCCGCAGCCGGCTCGTCATCCTTCGACTCGGTCTTGAAGGGCGGCAGTTCCACGCCCGAAGAATCCTTCGGCGGCGTCGGGAGCTTCCCTTCCATGATCTCGTCGATCTGCTCCTTATTAATCGTTTCCCACTGCAGAAGCGCCTGCGCCATGACTTCCATCTTGTCGCGGTTTTCCTCAATGAGACGACGGGCAACGGCGTACTGCTCGTCGATGATGCGGCGGACTTCCTCGTCAACAGCCTGCATGGTGCGCTCAGAGACATGCGTCGTCTTCGTCACCGAACGGCCGAGGAACACTTCGCCCTCGTTTTCCGCATAGACCATCGGGCCCATGCGCTCGCTCATGCCGTAGCGGGTCACCATGTCGCGCGCGAGCTGCGTGGCGCGCTCGAAATCGTTCGAAGCGCCGGTCGTCATCTGGTGCATGAAGATTTCCTCGGCGATGCGGCCGCCGAAGAGAATCGCAATGCGCGTGAGGAGATACTGGCGGTTGTAGGCGTAGCGGTCCTGCTCAGGGAGCTGCATGGTGAGGCCGAGCGCGCGTCCGCGCGGCACGATCGTCACCTTGTGCACCGGATCGGATTCAGGCAGAAGCCTTGCCACAACAGCGTGGCCCGATTCGTGATAGGCCGTGTTCCTCTTTTCGTCCTCGGTCATCACCATGGCGCGGCGCTCAGCGCCCATCATGATCTTGTCCTTGGCGTTCTCGAAGTCCTGCATGGAGACGACGAGGCCGTTCCTGCGGGCGGCGAAGAGCGCCGCCTCGTTCACGAGGTTGCCGAGATCGGCGCCGGAGAAGCCCGGCGTGCCGCGCGCGATGACCGCCACGTCGACGTCCTTGCCGACGGGGATCTTCTTCATGTGCACGTTGAGAATCTGCTCGCGGCCGCGAATGTCGGGCATCGGCACCACGACCTGACGGTCGAAGCGCCCCGGGCGCAGCAGCGCCGGGTCGAGCACGTCGGGACGGTTCGTGGCGGCGATCACGATGACGTTCGCACCGGTATCAAAGCCGTCCATTTCGACGAGCATCTGGTTAAGGGTCTGCTCGCGTTCGTCGTTGCCGCCGCCCAAGCCGGCGCCGCGCTGGCGGCCGACCGCATCGATTTCGTCGATGAAGATGATGCAGGGAGCGTTCTTCTTCGCGGTTTCAAACATGTCGCGAACGCGCGCAGCGCCCACGCCAACGAACATTTCAACGAAGTCCGAACCCGAAATCGTGAAGAAGGGAACGCCCGCTTCGCCGGCGATCGCCTTCGCAAGGAGCGTCTTGCCGGTACCCGGGGAGCCGACGAGGAGAACGCCGCGCGGAATGCGGCCGCCGAGGCGCTGGTACTTCTCGGGGTCCTTCAGGAAGTCAACGATTTCCTGGACGTCTTCCTTCGCCTCGTCGCAGCCCGCCACGTCGCGGAAGCGCACGTGGTTTTCCTGCTCTGTGATCATGCGCGCCTTCGACTTGCCGAAGCTGAAGGCCCCGCCGCCGCCGGCACCGCCCTGCATGCGGCGCATGAAGAAGATCCAGACGCCGATCAGAAGGAGCATCGGGAACCAGGAGACGAAAATGGTCGTGAGGAACGAGGGCTCCTCTTCGGCCTTGCCGTAGACCTGCACGCCCGACTTTCTCAGGTCGTCGACCATCCAGAGGTCGCCCGGGCTCGTGAGCGTGTACTCAGCGCCCTGCTGCGGCGTAACGATGATGCGGCGGCCCTGAATGTCCACGCGGCGGATCTTGCCGGCCTTGGCGTCATCCATGAACTGGGTGTAGCTCGTCGTGTCGAGCGACTGCGTCGAATTCGTCTCGAACTGGCGGAAGACCGTAAAGAGCACCACCGCGACGAGAATCCATACGGCAATGCGGGCAAAAGACTTGTTGTCCAACTTTGAACTCCGGTCGCAATTAGCAACGACGGGACGGAGAGGTCCCCCCGCCTGAGGTCCGGAACGTCCTTCCGGGCGGAAGTTCGCCGGAACTCAGAAAATTGCGCTTGTTTCTTATCTTTGTTTCCATGGGCTCCGTCCGGATTTTTGTGCGGCGCCGCCTTCCATTTAGAGAAGCAGTACCGTCCGAAGGAGCAGAAAGGTTCAGCAATTGTAGCCGCGGGACTATTTCCCTACCCGTGGTTCCCCCGATTTTTGGCGAATGGACGCCCGGGAAAAGGAAAGCAGTTATTGCGGATTCTTCGGCGTCTTGAGCTCGCGGGACACAAGATAGACCTCTGCCGAAGTGTCGCGCGAGGCGGCAGGCTTCTTGGCGGCGACCTTTTTGAAGACCTTCTTCAGAGCCTCGACATACTGCGAATAGCCCGATCCCTGGAAAGCCTTCGTCACAAAGACGCCGTGGGGCGCGAGGTGCTCGACGCAGAATTCAAGCGCGAGCTCGTTGAGAAGCAACGACCTCGCCGCATCCGCCGCGGCGATGCCTGAAAGATTCGGCGCCATGTCCGAAAGGACCACGTCGACCTTGTCTCCGTTTAGAATCGCGGCAAGCTGATCGGCCACCGACTGTTCGCGGAAGTCGCCCTGCAGAAAATAGACGTCCTCAATGGGATCCATCGGCAGGATGTCCATGGCGATGATGCGCCCGCGGACCTGACCGTTCTTGTCGATGAGCTTTTCGCGCACCACCTGCGTCCAGCTTCCCGGAGCCGACCCGAGGTCGACCACCGTGAGGCCCGGCCTGAGGAGATGCTCCTTTTCATTGAGCTCAAGGAGCTTGTAGACGGAGCGTGCGCGATAGCCTTCCGCTTTGGAGCGCTTCACGTACGGATCATTGATGTGCCGTTCGATCCATGCGCGGTTGGATCTGAGTTTTTTATTCGAAACGGGCATTCTTGCCCTCCAAAAAGTTTTCTTTCTCGGATGCCGCCTTTTTACACGGCATCCGGCATTAGTGCTGAAATTTTATGAGTGAAATTACCCTTTCGCGCGACGCGCGCCTCACGCTGCGCTCGCAGGCGCATCATCTCGACCCCGTCGTTCTTCTCGGCGCCAACGGTCTTACCGAAGCCGTCATGAAGGAAATCGACCGTGCTTTGAAGTCCCACGAGCTCATCAAGGTGAAGGTCCCGACCGACGACCGCGAGGAACGCGAGGCGATCTTCGCGAAGGTTGCCGACGAACTCGGCGCCGCCCGCGTGCAGATGATCGGCAAGCTTCTCATCCTCTGGCGTCCTGCCGTAGATGAGGACGATGCCCCCTCGGCCGAAGAGTGGATCGCCCGCGCGGCCGCTGCCGCCCGCGGCGAGGACGCTCCGGCGCCGAAGGCGAAGAAGGTTGCCTCGAAGAAGCCCGGCGAAAAGAAGAAGAAGGCTGAGCCCCAGCCCCGCCGCCGCGCCCGTCCGAAGACGAAGCGCACGACGAAGAAGGCTGCGCTCTCGAATTAATGCCTTCCCAGTGAAGTCCTGATCCAGGGGGCGCTTGCGCCCCCCACTGGCTCAAAACGGGAGATTCCCCTCGAAGGAATCTCCCGTTTTTGCGTTCGAGAGATCGCTTCCCTCTGAAAAGTCTTCAGCAGAAACCCTTCAGGGAGAAAGCGCGCATTATTTGTACTCGACCTCTTCGACCTCGAAGGTGACCTGGCCCTTCGGGGCCATGAACTTCACCGTGTCGCCCTCGCTCTTGCCGATCAGCGCGCGGGCGATCGGGGAGGAAACGGAAATGAGGTTCTTCTTGATGTCGGCTTCGTCGTCGCCCACGATCTGGTAGGTCACGCTCGAATCCTCGTCTTCGTTGTAGAGCGTCACCGTGGCGCCGAAGACGATGCGGTCGCTCGCAACGGTCTTGGGATCAATCACCTGGAGCGCCGGGATCTTGCCTTCAAGCTCGGCAATGCGGCCCTCGATGTGACCCTGCTCCTCGCGGGCGGCATCGTATTCCGCATTTTCCGAAAGGTCGCCCTTTTCGCGGGCTTCGGCAATGGCGGCCACGACGTTCGGACGAGCGGTCTTCTTCAGATATTCGAGTTCAGCCTTGAGCTTTTCAGCGCCCTTGGCAGTGATGGGGATACGGTTGAGCATGGTTCTTCCAGGTTCAAAAAAGCGTTCGGGATCTGCACCGGATCTTCCTTCCCCGAAAAAGGCGTACGTGAAGGAGATGCCCCGTGCAGACAAAAGTGAAGGGCGGCACCGCAAAGAAGCACCGCCCTTGGAATTGAATTCGTTCGAGGGAGGATTTTAGCAAATGGCGCTCAGGCCGGCTCAAACGGAGCGTCATTCTCCGCCTGAACCTTCTGCCCGAGTCTCTTATTCGTCCGTGTAGTTTTCCGGGTTGAGGCGGCGCTCCACGAGTTCAATAAAGATGTGAATGCACTTGATGTGAAGCTCCTGCACGCGGTCGGCGTAGCGTCCGCCCGGCGTGACAATCGCCACGTCGGATAGTGCCGCCATCGGATTCCCGGGCCTGCCGGTGAGCGAAATCACCTTCATGCCCTTCGCGCGCGCAGCCTCCGCGGCGCGGATCACATTAGGGCTCGTCCCCGACGTGGTGATCCCGAGGAGGACGTCCCCGGGCTGGCCCACGCCTTCGACATAGCGAGAAAAGACTTCTTCGTAGCCGAAATCGTTCGCGACGCAGGCGAGGTGCGAGGCGTCGGCAATCGCAGTCGCGGCGTACGGCCGCCGGTTCCTGCGGTAGCGCCCCGTCATCTCCTCGGCAAAATGCATGGCGTCGCAGAGGCTTCCGCCGTTGCCGCAGGAATAAATCCGATGACCCGCGCGGATCGCCTCAGCCATCATTTCCCCGGCGCGGTCGATTTCCGCGAGCATTGCCTCATCGGCAAGCAGATTGTCGAGCGCTTCGCGCGCTTCTGTAAGCGCTGCCTTCACGTGCACGGAACTCATGCAGATAACCTCTGAAAGGAGTTGAAAACTTCTGTTGAACCGGAAAGAAGATCAAAGCCGGCGCCTGTCCTCCACGGCGCCCGCGATCGAGGCGAGATCGGTGTACTCGATCTCAAGCCCTGAGGGAAGCCCGCGGGAGAGCCGCGTGATGCGAAGGTCCGGCCAGCGCTTCTTCACGGCGCCCATCAGATAGTACGCTGTCGCGTCGCCTTCGGGCGTGTAGGACGTGGCAACCACCACCTCGCGCAGACCGTCCTCTCGAAGCCCGAGCTCAATGCGCTCGAGAAGCTGCGGAAGCCCGATTTCAGCGGGCCCTGCGTTGTCAAGCGGCGAAAGCCTCCCCGAAAGCACGAAATAGAGCCCGGGCCAGGAGAGCGACGCATCGAGCGCCATCTGGTCCTGCACGCTTTCGACCACGCAGATGAGCGAGCGGTCGCGCTTTTCATCCGCGCACACGGGGCAGAGCTCCGCCTCGCACCAGGTGCGGCAGAGCCGGCAGCGGCGAATAGCCGCCGTGCCTTCGAGCGCCTTTTTGAGGGCCTCGAGCTTCTCCCTGCGCTCGGGCGCAAGAAGAAAGAAGGCCGCGCGCTGCGCGCTTCTCGGTCCGTACCCGGGCAATTCCTCAAGCGCCTTAATGAGTGCGGATATCGCGGGAGAGGTTTCGATCGCCATCCTTATCCTTCCTTCGGAATCTTCCGGGCGTCAGAGCCGCTCAAAGCGCATCTTGACGTCCTGCGGCGCGCCCCAGTAGGGAGCGCTCGTGACGAGAATATCCGCGCCCGCTTCCGCGTAGAGCGCCGCATTCCTGGCATTGACGCCGCCCGCGGCGGAAAGCCGGACATTCGGGGATTCCGCACGCGCGGCATCGGCAAAGGACGCAAAGTCCTCGGGCGAAAAGCGCTCGCACTGAATAATGTCGGCGCCGAGCCGCACGAAAGTCATGGCTTCTTCGGGACTTCCTGCCTCAACGGCAATCTTTCTTTCCGGACTTCTCGCCTGCAGCGCCCTGAAGGCGGCTTCGAAGTCGTCGCAGAAAACGCGGTGCTGATCAAAGACGAGAATCGAATCCGAAAGGCCGAAGCGGTGCACGATGCCGCCACCTGCGAGGAGACCGGCAAGCGCAATCCGCTTTCCGCCGGGCCAGTGCTTTCTCGTGCCGGCCACCTGAACCCTCGGGCTGACGGCGCGGGCGGCATCCACCATTTCACGCGTGCGGGACGCTATTCCCGAGGCGTATTCCATCACGCACTGCGCGACCTTGTACCCCGCGTGAAGGCTCTCTGCCGGTCCCTCGGCCGTGAGAATCGTCTCTCCCGCCGGGAGCAGGTCGCCCTCGCAGGCGCTGAGGCAGACGGAAGCGCCGGCACGCGAAAGCACCGCCGCCGCAATCTCCGCACCGGCAACGATGCCCGGCGTTTTGAATTGAGCCCGAATGCGTCCCGGCACGCTGCCGATGCCGAGGCCGACGGTTGTCAGGTCTTCGTGCGGACAGTCGTCAAAAAGCAGGGCGTCAGCAAAATTCTCTGGAAAAAGCGTCATAAGGACTCCGGAGCAGAAAGAGAAGAGGAAAAAAGAAAAGCCCCGCAGCGCTTCAGCAATCCGTCGGGGCTTTTTCTCTTCTTAAAGGGACTCTTTTTCCCCTGATCAGAAGGGAAGCTTCATGCCGGGAGGAAGCGGCACGGCCTGGCGCATGGCCGCCTCGCTCTTTTCGCGGCAGACGGCTTCGGCGTTGTTGATGGCGAGAACAATCAGGTCCTCGAGCATTTCGATGTCTTCGGGATCAACCACCTTCGGGTCGATCTCAATCTTGCGGCATTCATGCCCGCCCGTGATCGTGGCCTTCACGGCGCCGCTCGCAGCTTCGCCCGTGAATTCCATCGCCTTCAGATCTTCCTGAACCTTGGCGAGCTTCTGCTGCATCTTCTGGGCCTGGGCCATCAGACCGCCCATTCCGCCCATGCCACCCATGTTGCGCATTGTGTTTTCTCCAGAGTAGAAATTTTGGTGCCGGGAAAGACTGAAAGCACTTCCGCTTCAGTCCTTTTCCGCCATCTCCTCCGGCGTGAGCGGCCGGATGGAATCTTCATCAATTTTGCCGTTGAAGAGCCGGACGATTTCCTGCACGACCGGATCGCTCTTGAATTTTTCAATGAGCTCCCGCCGCTCGGCTTCCTTTTTCCGGCGCTCGGCATCCGCCACGGTTGAACCGGCCTCCACCGTTCCGGCGAGGAATTCCACCCGGAAGGGGCGGCCGAGCCACCCGCTGATTCTCTCCTCAAGGAGCTTTTTATTGTGCTCGGTGAGAAGCGACTGCACGCCGAGGCGCAATTGTACGCGAGCGTCCGTGAGCGAAATCACCTGCGACTGCGAAGCAAGCGACTTTAATGGACCCGTCAGGCCCGCTCCCTCGATGATGTCCCGCCAGCTGAGAGAGGCAGAAGGCTGCCTCCCGGGGAGCCGCTCAGCTGGCGCCGGGCTCTCCCCGTGCGCTCTCCGGCACCTCCATCCAGGGCGGGAGGTTGTCCGGAACCGGACCTGCCGCCGGTTTCGGGGGCGGTGCTGGCGTCGGCGCAGGCGCGGGTTCCGGCATCGGGGCCGGGCTCGGTGCTGGCGCGGCGGGAGCCGCAGGCGCTGCCTCCCGTGCCTGAGAAGCTTCAGTGGCGCCCTGCAGGGCCTGAAGGGGCTTCGCGCCGCCGTCGCGCGCAGCGGGCTTCATCCGCGACCCCGCGGGCCGGAAGGCGAGCATGCGCAGAAGCGTCATCGTGAAGCCCGCATATTCGTCGGGCGCGAGCGCGAGGTCGTTTCTGCCGTGAAGCGAAATCTGGTAGCAGAGCTGAATTTCCTCGGGGGTGAGCAGGCCCGCAATCTCCGCCATTTCAGCGTAGCCCGGGTCGTCTGCCGCAACGGCGCTCGGCACGCGCTGCAGGAGCGCAATCTTGTGGAGCATGCCGGCGAGCCCGCGGAGCGCCTCGCCAAAGGAGACGCTTTCGCGCTGCATGTCGTCGGCATAGCTCATCATCTTCGGGGCGTCGCCCGCAGCGAGCGCGCGGAGAATTCCGGCGAGCGCATTTTCCGACGTCATCCCGAGCATTGAGCGCACGGATTCGGCCGTGACGGAGCCGCCCGAAAAGGCGATCGCCTGGTCGAGAAGCGAAAGGGCATCGCGCATCGAGCCCCGTGCGCCCTCGGCAATGATGCGAAGCCCCGGGCGTTCGGCGGCGATTCCTTCTTCCTTCAGGATATGTTCGAGATGCTCGACGATCCCGGAGGGCGTCATGTTGCGCAGGCTGAACTGCAGGCACCGCGAAAGCACCGTGACCGGAACCTTCTGCGGATCCGTCGTCGCGAGAATGAACTTCACATACTCGGGCGGCTCCTCAAGGGTCTTCAGCATCGCATTGAAGGCCGTGTTTGAGAGCATGTGCACTTCGTCGATCATGTAGACCTTGTAGCGGCCTTCGGTCGGCGCATACATGGCGCGCTCAAGAAGCTGCGTCATGTCTTCGACGGAGCGGTTCGAGGCCGCATCCATCTCGATATAGTCGACGAACCGGCCCTCATCAATCGCGCGGCATGCCTCGCAGACGCCGCAGGGGTGCGCGGTGACGCCGCCCTTGCCGTCGGCGCCGCGGCAGTTGAGCGCCTTGGCGAAAATGCGCGAGATCGTCGTTTTGCCGACGCCGCGGGTGCCGGTGAAGAGGTAGGCGTGGTGCAGGCGCCCCTCAGTGAGGGCGCGCGTCAGCGCCGTGACCACGTGGTCCTGGCCGACGATCGACTCAAAGTCATGGGGGCGCCACTTGCGCGCAAGTACCTGGTAGCTGCTCATGGGATGAGGCTCATTCTTATTGCTTCTCAGGCGCACATTCTAGCGAATGGGCCCGGGCGGTCCGCTCCGGGACGCTATGGCGGATTTACCAGATACGAAAATGGCGAGCCTTATCCTCGGCACTGCACGCACACCAGTATGGCTGCTTCGTTCCCGACCTGACCAGGTTTCCGGGGCGCGCATGCGAGGGGACCCGCCAAGGCGCGAGTATAGGGAAGATGAGCGGGATTTGCAAAAAATTACTTCTCGGGACCCATGAAACAGTCCTCCCGCTAGAGAGGCATCTTCCCGAGGTGATAGTATTCACGGCATCACTTCATAGGGGCCTGCCGGCGCTTTTCCAGAAGGCGTTTTCCGTCGAGAGTTCTCCCTCTCCATACGCCATTTTTCTGCTGCCGGCCCTGAATGGCCTGTCAATTCTCTGCCTGACTGAACCTCCCCCGAAAGGGAATCCCTGCCGAATCCCTCACGGAATCGCGGTTCTGACGGCAAAGCGACTTTTCACGAGCCCGGCCTCCCTTCTGCCGGTCCGTTCTTCCTCGCGAGGAAGACGGAGCGTCATTCATTAAAACGGGAAGCATCAGGCGAATTTATTTTTTCCCTGGAGACATCCATGAGCGAAATTCTTCACATCACCGACGCCGACTTCGACCAGACCGTCAACAGCGACACCACCGTGTTCGTCGACTTCTGGGCCACCTGGTGCGGTCCCTGCCGCATGCTTGCTCCCCGCCTTGAGCAGGCTGCCCAGACCTTTGACGGCCGCGCCGTCATCGCCAAGTACGACTGCGACCAGTCGTCGGGCAAGGCTGCCCAATACGGCGTCCGCGGCATTCCGACCATCATCGCCTTCAAGAATGGCGAAGTGATTGACCAGCGCACCGGCGCCTGCGACCAGGCGACGCTCGACGCCTTCATCGAAAAGAATCTCTAAGATTCTCTTCCCTGCCCGCCTCAGTTTGAAAGGGACGCCCTTCAGTCCGGCGTCCCCCGGCGGGCATCTTCTCCCCGCCGGGCCGATTCCCGCGGGAGAAGCATCAGAGCGCCGCGAAGCCCGGGGTCCCCGAAGCCTTGTCGGGGAAGCACGCAAAGAAGCTTCCGGCGCTTCGGACCTCTCATTCCTATTACTCAACACTCATCCGCTGATGATTTTCTGAGTCCCGGCGCTTCACGTCCGGCATGCCTGCCGGCGCTGCAAAAGCGCCTCATGAATTCATAAACAGCGGCGGAACATCCACCAACCCCATGCATCTTTCCGACCTCAAAGCGCTTCACGTTACGCAGCTTCTCGACATGGCTGCCGCCCTCGAAGTCGACAATGCCCAGCGCATGCGCAAGCAGGAGCTGATGTACGCCATTCTGAAGAAGAAGGCGAAGCTCGGCGAAACCATCTACGGCGACGGCACGCTTGAAATCCTCCCCGACGGGTACGGGTTCCTGCGCTGCCCCGACACGAGCTATCTCGCGAGTGCGGACGACATCTACATCTCTCCCTCGCAGATCCGCCGCTTCAACCTTCATACGGGCGACTCGATTGAAGGCGAAGTCCGCATCCCGAAAGAGGGCGAGCGCTACTTTGCGCTCGTGCGCGTCGACACGGTGAATGACCTGCCGCCCGAGGCGCTCAAGCACCGCATGCTCTTTGAGAACCTGACGCCGATCTTCCCGAATGAGCCTCTGATCCTCGAGCGCGACATGCGGGGCGACGAAAACCTCACGGGCCGCATCATCGACATGATTGCGCCGATCGGGAAGGGCCAGCGCTCCCTCATCGTCGCGCCCCCGAAGTCGGGCAAAACGGTGCTCCTGCAGCACATCGCCCACGCGATTGCCGCCAACTACCCCGACGTCGTCCTCATGGTGCTTCTCGTCAACGAGCGCCCTGAGGAAGTGACGGAAATGCAGCGCACGATCCGCGGCGAAGTCGTTGCCGCCACCTTCGACGAACCGGCCGTGCGCCACGTTCAGGTGGCCGAAATGGTGATCGAGAAGGCGAAGCGCCTCGCGGAATCAAAGCGCGACGTCGTGGTGCTCCTCGACTCCATCACGCGTCTCGCGCGCGCCTACAACCAGGTGATTCCGTCCTCGGGCAAGGTCCTCACGGGCGGCGTCGACGCCAATGCGCTCGAGCGCCCGAAGAGAATCTTCGGCGCCGCGCGCAAGATCGAAGAGGGCGGCTCCCTCACGATCATCGGCACGGCCCTCATCGACACGGGTTCGCGCATGGACGACGTGATCTATGAGGAATTCAAGGGCACGGGCAACAACGAAATCCACCTCGAGCGCCGCATGGCCGAAAAGCGCGTCTACCCGGCCATCAACCTCAACCGCTCGGGTACGCGCCGCGAGGAGCTGCTTCTCAAGCCCGACGTTCTCCAGAAGGTCTGGGTCCTGAGAAAGTTCCTCTACGACATGGACGAACTCGAGGCGATGGAGTTCCTTCTCGACAAGCTGAAGGCCACGAAGACCAACGCCGAATTCTTCGACGCCATGAAGAAATAAAGCACTTCCCGCCCGGTGGCGAGGCTTCCCGCCGCGCCCCCCGAAGAAGAGCGCCCGAAAGCAAAAACGCCGCTTCTCTTCCGGTTTTTACCGGGAAAAGCGGCGTTTTCCTTTGCTTCGGGCGCGGCCCCGGAATCAATGTCCGAGGTGCTTCAGAATATGCGCCTTCACTGTTTCGTCATCGGTTGAGGTGAGCTCAATCTGAGAGAAGCCCGCCTCTCTCAGGCGATTCTCGATTCTCGGATGAATCGCCACCGCAACGCCCGACGTGATCCAGTCGCGCGCGCCCGCAACAGGGCGCACGGCATGCATGAGAACGTCGACCGCGTCGGTGCTCGTGATGTAGACCACGGGCGAAGGTCCCGCTACGGCGAGCTGCAGACGACGGAATTCCTGCGCATCGAGTTCGAGCGGCATGCGCACATAGGCGCAGAGGACGACGACGTCGCTCCCGATGCTTCTGAACTGCTCGGGGAGCCACTCGCGTCCCGTCTGGCCGCGAAGGAACAGGACGCGCGACGGAGCGCCGTGCGCCTGCACGATGGGCCAGAGCGCTTCGGACCCCGAATGCTCCGCATCGCCCTCGGGGTAGATGAGCTTCACCTTGTCGCCCCAGGCGGCGCGGATGACGCGGGCCGTTCCTTCGCCCACGGTTGCGAGCGTGATGTGCTCGGGCCACTCCCGCACCCAGTGCGCGACTGCCGTCACCGCTGCCGGACTCGGAAGAACCACCATCTCAACATCGTCGAGGTTCGAGAGCCGCTCCGTGATGAGATCGGTTTCCTGCGGGAGCTCAATCCTGAAGGCAGGCCAGCGCCATACGTTGTCCGACAGGGCTTCGAGCTGATCAGCCAGGCGATTGTTGGCTTCGCCAGGCCGCATCAGAATGACGGGACGGCTCTGAGCCGCATCATGCGCATTCGAAAGAATCATTGCAGGCAGGCCTTGAGATATTCCTCGGCGCCCTGGCGGCGGAGGTCGGCGACGACCTTCGCGGCAAGCGCTTCCGGATCAGAAAGAGGACCGCGGGCTTCGGAGAAGACCGCTTCGCCGATGTGATGGTTGCCGACGAGCGCGCGCAGCCACAGCTCTCCGTTTTCAACAACGGCGTAGGCGGCGAGCGGAACCTGGCAGGAGCCGCCGAGGGCGCGCGACACGGCGCGTTCGGCAAAGCAGCAGGCGCGGGTTTCGGGGCTGTTGATGAAGGAAAGCGCTTCTTCCATCTTCTTGTCGCCCGCACGGATTTCAAGCCCGAGCGCGCCCTGACCGGGCGAGGGAAGGCTCACTTCGGCCGGGATGATCTGACGGATGCGCTCAGAGAGCCCGAGGCGCTTCAGGCCGGCGCTCGCCATCACGAGGGCGTCGTATTCGCCTTCATCGAGCTTGCGAAGGCGCGTGCCCACGTTGCCGCGCACCGGCAGAACCTTGAGGTGCGGATAGCGCATGCGCAGCATCAGCTCGCGGCGCAGGCTTGCCGTGCCGACGCGCGCGCCTTCGGGCATTTCGTCGAGCGAAGCGTATTTCGGGGAGACGAAGGCATCCCTCGGGTCCTCGCGTTCGGAGACGGCGACGAGCTCAAAGCCTTCGGGGAGCTCCATCGGCACGTCCTTCAGGGAATGCACCGCGAGGTCGGCTTCGCCATTCTGCATGGCAACCTCAAGCTCCTTCACGAAGAGACCCTTGCCGCCCACCTTGGAGAGCGTGCGGTCGAGAATCTGGTCGCCGCGGGTCGTCATGCCGAGGAGCTCCACCGACGCACCCGGATAGCGGTCGCGCAGAAGCGCCTGAACATGAAGAGCCTGCCACATGGCAAGGGGACTTTCGCGGGTGGCGATGACGCAGCGGTCAAACTGGGACATGATGCTTTCGTGAACTCTTAAAGAAGTGTGCGGGAAGCGGTTCCTCCGGGAAGCCATGATTGCTGATCATCTCCGGAGAAAGCGCTCTGAAAATCTTTCAAACGAAGTTCCATTCTAGTTTGCGCCCTTTTTTTCGTCCTTAAGGATATCCGCGCTCGCCGGGCTTTCAGGAGAGGTTCGGCCGCTTTCCAAAGAATCCTCGACTTCTTCGCTTGCACTCTTTCGGCGCTTTAGGGATAATTGCCGGTCTTCCCAGTTGGCACGTGGGCCGGCATGCCCGTTGTAAGACCTCCCCAGGATTGGAGGCGGACGCGCAAGGCCGCCAGGGCGACCGACAACAAAAAACTAGGAAAATTCTTCAAAATGAAGCCGAATATTCATCCCGAGTACCGTCCCGTCGCTTTCATCGACCTCTCGATCAACAAGACGTTCATCATCCCGTCGTCCGTTCAGACGCGTGAAACCACGGTGATCGACGGCGTGACCTACCCGCTCTTCAAGCTCGATACGTCGTCCGCCTCGCACCCGTTCTACACGGGCGCCCAGACCCGCATCGTCGAAGCGGGCCGCGTCGAGAAGTTCCGCGCGAAGTTCGCCGCCAAGAAGCAGGCGCTCAACACCGCTGCCGAAGCCGCCAAGTCCGCCAAGTAATTCGGCCGACGCCCCCTGGCAGGAGCCTTCCTTCGAAAAGGCTCCGCCTCAGGCGCTTCCCGCAGGATGAATCCGCAGAAGGCTTTCTCAGAAAAGCCTTACTGCGGACGCAAAGAAAAGGAGAGATCCACATTGTTGGGCTCTCCTTTTCTTTGCGTTAACAGAAGCCTGCCATCCGCAAAGTTCGGCTTCGCTGCCGCAGCTCTGCAGTCGAGGATACCCGGAGAAGGGAAGCATTCCCTGCCGCCGGGGAACTCCTGAAAAAGGAACTTTCCGCATGCTCACTCAGCGTCCAACACCCGCCTTTCTATCGCAGGAGGCCGCCCGCAGACTGCCGCGCTTCGCGCTCTTTCTGCTCCTCGGCGCATTCATTCTTTCGGGCCTCTGGTCGCAGGATCTCTGGACGCTGCGCGATGCGGAAACTTTCGGCATCTCCCGGTCGATGCTTTCCGAGGGGCTCCCAGCCTGGCTTCTCCCGGAAGTTTCCGGGATGCCGGTATCGGAGGGCCCCGTGAGCGGCTGGGTTGCCGCTCTCTTTACCGCACTCTTTTCCAGCCTCGCGGGCGAAATCGGGGCCTACCGGCTCGCGAGCCTCTTCTGGTTTGCGCTCACGACCGCTTCTCTCTGGTACGGCGCCTACCGGCTCGCAAGACGCAATGAAGCTCAGCCCGTCGCCTTCGCGTTCGGCGGACAGGCGGAGCCGAGAAACTACGGGCGCGCGGTTGCGGACTGCGCCGTTCTTCTTTTCGTTGCAACCTTCGGCATCGTTGCCCGCCAGCATGAACCCATTGCGGGAACGGCGCTTCTTTCCTTCGCAGCGCTCAACTTCTTCGGCATTGCGATGACGCTGAAGCGCCCCTTTGCGGGCGCCTTCCTTTCGGGACTCGCCTGCGGCTTCGCCGCCATCACCTCGGCCGTTACTGCCGGCTTGTGGCTTCTCTGCGCAACAATCATCGTTCATGCATTCGCCCGCACGTTCCCGGGAAGCCGCGACCGGCGCATTCTCTCTGCGCTTGCCGGCACAGCGCTTCCCGTCGTCCTCTGGGCGGGTGCGGCTTTTCTCCTCTATCCGGAAGCGGCCGCGGTCTGGTTTGAAAAGTGGGCAACCCATCAGGCGGAATTCTTTGATCTCGCGTCCTCGCACACCGTGCTATGGCTCCTCAGGACAAGCGTCTGGTTCCTCTGCCCCGCATGGCCTCTCGCGCTCTGGGCGCTCTACAGCTGGCGCCGGCAGCTCGACCGCTCGCAGATTCTGATTCCTGCCGCACTGGTTCTGACCGCTGCGGGCGCGGGGCTCTTCACGGAAGAAGGCGCGGCGGAACTCCTTCTCCTCATTTCCGTGCCGGGCCTCATGACGCTCGCCGCCTTCGGGCTCATTACCCTCAGGCAGTCGAGGGAAAATCTCCTCGACTGGTTTGCCATTTCGGTCTTCTCGGTAACGCTCATCGCGCTCTGGCTCTACTGGCTTGCCTCGATGCTCGGGTTCCCTCCCAAGATGGCGCATTCCATTGAAATGCTCTCACCCGGGTTTGAACCGACCTTCGGCTGGGGCGCGCTCACGGGCTTTGCCGCCTGCGTGATCTGGGTGGTCTTTGTCGCCTGGCGCCTCACGCACCGTCCGATCGTCGTCTGGCGCGGTCCCTGGCTCTCCGCTGCCGGCATGACCGCTACCGCCATCACCTTCCTCGGACTCTGGCACCCGGCAATCGACATTGCCCGCTCCTACAGGGCTCCGGCGCTTCAGATTGCTTCTGAAGCGAAGCGCCTCACGGGCGATGCGGGCGAGGAGTCTCCCCTCATTGAAGGGAGTCTTCTCTCTCCCGGCATCCGCACGGTTTTCACGCTCCATGGCGGCATCCGCTTTGCCCCGGCGGGCGAAGGCGCAAGGCTGAGACTCGTGCGATACCGCGGAAGCGACGTCCCCAGGGAAGCGCTCACGGCTCCCATTTCGCGCCCCCATACCGATGAAGCCTTCACTCTCGTCCCCGGACGCAACCGCTAATTCTCGTTTTTAAAGCGTCATGCCGCAGAATCTTCTTCCTCCCGACATTTCGTTCAAAGCGCTCCTGCGTCTCGCCGGACCGATCTTCGTCGCCAACGTCGCCATCATCGGCAGCGGCACGATCGACACGATCATGGGCGGGCAGCTCGGTGCCGAGCACCTTGCCGCCATTGCGCTCGGCATCGCTGCGACCATTTCCGTTCTCATGGGCCTTGTGGGCATTCTCCAGGGTCTTTCGCCCGTTGCCGGCCACCACTACGGCGCCCGCAAGATGACCGAAATCGGCATCGACCTCGGTCAGGCTATGTGGCTCGTGCTCGGCTTCTCTCTCGTCGGCGTCCCCATTCTGATGGCGACCGACTTCTGGATGGAGCTCGGCGGCGCCAAGGGCGAGGTCGCCCGGATGGCAACCCAGTACATGTTCTGGACAGCGCTTGCGCTTCCCGGTTCCATGGCGGCGCGAACCTTCATTGCGGTCAATGCCGCCGTTTCGCGCCCGCGCGTCACGATGTGGGTGTCGCTAGCCATGCTCGCCCTCAAGGCCCCCCTCAACGCGGTCTTCATGTACGGGCTCTTCGGCCTCCCCGCGCTCGGGGGCGGCGGCGCCGGCATCTCGTTCTTCATCCTTACTTATCTCTCCCTCATCGCCTACTGGGTGATCTGGAATAAGGACAAGTTTTATAAGAAGATGCACGCCCCGGGCTTCGTGCGTCCCGAGTGGAAGCGCCTCTGGAACCTCCTCAAGATCGGCGTCCCGATGGGGCTCTGCACCTTCTTTGAGGTTTCGAGCTTCACCCTGATGGCGATCTTCGTCTCGCGCCTTGGTCCCGACATCATGTCTGCGCACCAGATCGTCGCGAACCTCACTTCCATGTGCTACATGGTGCCGCTCTCGCTCGGCATCGCCACCTCGGTCCTCATCGCCCAGTCGCTCGGCGCCCGGTGGCCTTCAGTTGCCTATGAGTGCCTGAAGCGCACCCTGAAGCTCATGGTAACGATTGCCGTTGTGATGTCCGTGCTTCTCTTTCTCTTCAGGAGCGTCATCCTCTGGCTCTATACCAGTGAAGCGGAGGTGCACGGGCTCGCAATGTCGCTCATTCTTTTCGGGTGCTTCTACTACGTCTTCGACGCGATGCAGTCCGTTTCCGCTTTTGCCCTTCGCGGCTACCGCGTGACGGTGGCGCCCATGATCATTTACGGCGTCATGCTCTGGGGCGTGGGTCTGGGACTCGGCTACCAGTTCGCCTTCCATGGCGAATGGGCAGGCGGCCCCTACGGCGTCTTCGGCTTCTGGGGAGCAACGGCGACCGGGCTCTTCCTCACCGGCATCAGCCTCACCATCATGGCGCTCTGGGTGGGCCGTCAGTTTGCGAAGGACGACTCCCACAGTCCCGATGAAGTGAAGGCTGCCATTCTTCAAGCAGAATCCCATAAGCCTCAGCCCTGAGGCTTCATCACCTTCAGAATTCTCTTTCAAACGGATCTTCCCTTGCCGGGGAGATCCGTTTCCTTTTGTCTCAGGATCAAGCACCCGTCATCCGGAAGGATCCCCTTGTGTTATGTTGGGGCATCCTCTTTTTGGCAGCAGCACTGCCTGAAACTTCAAGGGCAATTCATGTCCACGATTCTTTTCCCCAGCCCCATCTTCGGCCCCGTGCATTCCCGGCGCCTCGGCATTTCGCTCGGCATCAATCTTCTTCCTGCGGACGGCAAGATCTGTTCCTTCGACTGCATTTACTGCGAATGCGGCCTCAACGGCTCACACCGGCCGCATCTCAAGATGCCTTCGCGTGCGCTCGTGCGCTCGGAACTCGAGGGAAAGCTTGCTGAAATGGCCGCGGCCGGCCAGAAGCCCGATGCAATTACCTTTGCCGGAAACGGAGAGCCCACGGGTCACCCGGAATTCGCGCAGATCGTGGACGACGTGATCAAGCTTCGCGACCGCTTTGCGCCCAAGGCCAAAATCAGCGTTCTCACGAACGCCTTCCATATCCTCAAGCCCGAAGTCTTTGCCGCCCTCCAGAGGGTCGACAATGCGCTCCTCAAGCTCGACACCGTGAACCTCGAATACATCGAGTTCGTCAACCGCCCGCAGGGCCGCTACGATCTTGAGCGCCTCGTTGAAAAGATGAAGGCCTTTAAGGGCGACTGCATGATCCAAACCATGTTCATGAAGGGGTCCTGGGAAGGGAAGTCCGTCGACAATACGTCGGAGCGCTTCGTGGGACCGTGGCTCGCTGCCGTGAAGGCGATCCGTCCGAAGCTCGTCACCATCTACACGATCGACCGCGAGACGCCGGACAAGAGCCTCGAGAAGGCAACCCATGAAGAGCTCGACCGCATTGCCGCAAGGCTTCGCGAAGCCGGGCTCGAGTGCACGGTGAGCTACTGACCGCTCGCGCATTCCCCGAAAAATTCAAAAGTCCGAATGCAAAAAAAGGCTTCCCCGGAATCTGATCCGCAGGAAGCCTTTTTGTTGGCCCTGACGCGTTATCGAAGCGTCAGGAAGAGCAGCGCATTACTGCGCGTTCGTATAGCGGTGCTCACGAAGCGCCGCAACGCGGTCTTCGATCGAGGGGTGGCTCGCGAAGAGCGAACCGATGCCGCCCGAGATGCCGAAGCCCTTGACGTTGCCCGGAAGCTCATTGGGGGCAATGCCGCCCAAGCGCTGGAGCGCATTGATCATCGGCGTGGTGGAGCCCATGATGTCCGCGGCGCCCGCATCCGCGTGGAATTCGCGGTAGCGGCTGAAGGCGGCGACAACCATCGAGGCGAGGAAGCCGAGGCAGATGTCGAGCACAAGCGAGGTGACGTAGTAGCCGACGCCCGGCGCATCGTCTTCGTTGCGAAGGATCTGGCGGTCGACGACCCATCCGATGATGCGCGAGAGGAAGACGACGAAGGTGTTCATCACGCCCTGAAGGAGCGTCATCGTGACCATGTCGCCGTTCTTCACGTGCGAAAGTTCATGCGCGAGCACAGCCTCAACCTCTTCACGGTTCATGAGGTTGAGAAGGCCCGTCGAAACGGCGACCAACGAGCTCGAGCGCGAGGCGCCCGTGGCAAAAGCGTTGGGTTCGCCGTCGTAGATGCCGACTTCAGGCATGGGGAGCCCTGCCTTCTGGGCTTCGCTGCGGACAACGTCGACGAGATAGCGCTCAACCGGGGTCTGAGGGTTGTTCACGTCGATCATCTGCAGGCCCATCGACATCTTCGCCATCGTCTTGGACATCAGGAGCGAGATGATCGAGCCCGAGAAGCCCACCACCATCGCAAAGACGAAGAGCGTTCCGAGATTGAGCGACTTCCCGCTCATCGTCCCGAAATTGATGCCGAACACCATCTGGATCACCGTGAGAATCACGGAGAGCATGATGAAGATGGCGAGATTAGCGAGTATTAAAAGGCCGATGCGTTTGAACATGGCTTTCTATTCCTTTCCTTAGCGTCCTCTGGAGACACAAATGCTTTTGTGAGAGATGACGAGCGCCGCTTCTTAGCATTCTTGGGGTCGGCGCCGCAGGCATCCAGTATTTGGCGTGCGGATGCGTTAATGGTGATTTTACGGATGGGGAGAAGGAATTCCCTTAACCGGCTTTCTCCCCTTTTGTAACAAATGCGCGGGAGATTCTTCGAGTTTTTAGACCGCGCGCTTCTTGTCCTCAATGCGCCGCGGGGAGAAACTGTCCCAGGCGCCGCAGCCGAGGCAATGCCAGGAGAAGCTCGAAGCCAGGAACCCGCACTTTCTGCACTGGTAGCGCGACCACCGGCGGGCGTTTTGTTCGAGAAGCCCGGCGATCATCTTCGTCATCTCGTCGTCGGGATTCCCCTTGAGCTTCATCTGCATCATGGCGTTGAAGGCTGAAAGGCTCGGGTGCTCTTCGAGGAAGCGCCTCGCGATCTTTTCGGCCGAAGACACGCCCTGCCAGGCGGCGATGCGCGTGAGCGTTGCTTCCATGACGTCGGCAGTGCCGAGCTTCTCCGTCACGTCAAGGAGAAGCGCGAGGGCGCCCGCCTGATCGCCTTCCGCAGAAAGCGCGTCCGCGAGGTGACCGATGACGAGAGGCGCATAGTCGGGGCTCTTCTCAACCACATCCTTCCAGTAGCGGATCGCTTCCGGGGTCGACCCTTCCGCCATTGCCACCTTAGCGACCGTAATGTCGACGCGGGGCGTTGCATCCTGGTAGCGCAGAAGGGGCGTCACAAGGAGACGCGCTTCCTCGAGGTTCTTATGCTTCAGCGCGAGATCGATGCGCTCGCAGTAGAAGTGGGCAATTTCCTCGGCGTGATTTTCACCGGCCTGGGTTTCCAGGAGCCTGGCCGTTTCCGTGGCAGCCGCCCATTCGTGTTCCGTCACGTAGATCTTCAGGAGTTCGCGAAGCGCATGAAGGTGCTCGGACGGTACGCTAGCGAGCTTCCTGTACGCCGCTTCAGCACGATCGAAGAACCCGGCGCAGAGAAAGTCGCGGGCAAGCTCCTTCAAAGCGAGCGCACGCTCTTCGTCCGGAAGATCCGCGCGGTTGTAGAGATGCCGGTGAAGCCGCACAGCACGCTCGAATTCGCCGCGGCTTCTGAGGAGGTTCCCGAGCACGCGCTCGAGTTCGGTCAGTTCCGGGTCCACGCGCACGACTTCAATGAAGGCGTCGATGGCTTTGTCGGGAGCCCCGTCCAGAAGGAGCGCCAGACCCCGCGAGCAGACTTCCGGGACCTTCGCCGCTTCGCCGCGCTGCCGCTGATCCCAGCCGCGGCACCACCAGCCGGCAAAGAAGAGAACCGGAACAAAGATCAGATACCAGTAGTCGAATTCCATCGCGCGGTGCTTCCCCGAAATTAATCAGCGTACGGCACTGAATATCGCCGCACGAAGTCAAAGAGAGAAATTTTACTGCGCTCCGGAGTTTCCGGACTTTTTGAGAATCGTTCTTCTCTGCGTGGATGTCATTTTTCAAACGCCGGATGGGAAAACGGCGCACTTCCCTTCATAGGAAATGCGCCGTTGGCGTTCTTTTGATCCTGACCCCGGGGAACCCGAGGCTTCAGATCAGGTCAATCTCAAAAGCGTGAGATTAGAACGTATGCACAAGGCCGAGGTAAACATTACCGACCTTAGCTTTGTAATCGCTGACAGTCTTCGCGCCTTCACGCGTTTCAAGTTCGTCAGCCGTAGCTTCGGCATAGCCGCCGCCAACGTAGATCTTGGTGCGGGTGCTGAGCGGATAGCCATAACGGGCAGCAAGGCCATAGTACTGACCGTCAAGATCCTTGCATGCAACGCCCTCAACCGAGTAGTCCTTCAGAGTAGCGTCAACATAATACAGACCAACCGTCAGTTCACCTTCGCCAACCGGGGCCACCGTGCCGAGGTGCAGGCCATAGCCTTCAAAACCCTTTTCCGTACGAACAACCTTGACGTAATCTTCATCGTTCAGATCAATGCCGAGATCACCGAAAACGTCACGTGCACCCGAGAAATACTGGGCTTCAGCAAACACCTTCGCAACGCCGAAATCATAGTTACCACCAACAAACACGAGATTCTTATCATCAGGCTCGTACTTATCGGCAGCAACGCGGTTGGTCGTCGAATACTTCGTCAGTTCGTAGCCGACAGCAAACTGGGCGGGACCATATTCGCCGCTGACGCCAACGGAGAGATAACGATCAGCCGTGGATTCGCCTTCAATGTGCGTCGTCTTATCCTCGTTCACGTTATCCATCTTGAAGGAATACTGCACGACACCCTGAAGGCCAGCAACGCGCGGCGTGGCATAGGTGATCATGTTGTCATAACGGTCGCTGGAAGAAAAGCCCCAAACAGCATTGTCGCCGCCGTCGAAAGATTCGACGTAGCTGAGCATGTCATAGGTGCCGGCCGACGAACCAATGCCGCCCATGCGGCCAAAAGCGAGTTCACCGAAGGGGCCGTAAACCGTCAGAGCAGCTTCACGACCGAAGAGGCGATCATCCTGACCCATCGTGCCGTCATCGGTGTTGATGCCGCCTTCGAGCTTGAAGCCAACCTTGTAGCCGTTGCCGAGGTCTTCAACCCCCTTGATGCCCCAGCGGCTCGGCGTATCAATGCCGGAAGCCATCTCGAGCTTGTTGTCGCCGTCAACAGTCTTCGATCCATCGAAGTTCTTGACATCGCTGTAGGTATAGGAAAGAGCCTGGTCGATGGCGCCGTAAAGCGTCACATCAGCAGCCATGGCGGAGCCGGCAAACGCGCCGAGGACGGCGAGCGCAGCAAGAGTCTTTTTCATTTTCAGAAATCCCATTTGAAAGCCCGCCGGCATAGTGCTCTGATGGCGAAATGCTTCGGCGGACGTGAAACGAATGCTCTCAGGCATTCGCAGCACTGGCGTAGCGGACTTCTTGCACAAGACCGGAACGCCGATTGAACCGAGGTTCATCATAGGTAGAACGGAGGAGCTATTCGATGGGCAATTTCGGTAAATGAGAATTTTTCTCGATTTTTCAACTACCTCCTAGTTGTGATTTTTGTCGGATAGAAGCAACAGACGTAACAGTCCGTCATCGCCCGGACGCGTAAGAGAAAAGCCGCACTCCCTCGAAAAGGAATGCGGCTTTCAGGATGTTTTTCCGAAGAGATCCTTATTCAGTGAATGAAGGATCTCCCGAAAATCATCTTTGGTCAGACATCAGATTCGCGGCTCTTGTCCACGCGCTCCCTCAGGCCCTTGCCGGCCTTGAAGAAGACGGTGTAGCGGGCGCGCACAGCAACTGCCGAACCATCCTGAGGATTGCGGCCGACGCGCTCCGGACGATATTTCAGTCCGAAGGAGCCGAAACCGCGAATCTCGATGCGGCTGCCTTCAACCAGCGTGTCGGCCATCGTATTGATGATCACGGCAGCGGAATCCATGCAGTCGCGCTCGCGAAACGTCGGAAGACGTCCGTAGAGCTCAGCAAGAAGTTCGGATTTGGTCATGGAATTACCCATGGTTGCCTCCTCTGACTCTGATTACTTCTGCTCGAGCTTGGCCTTGAGCAGAGCGCCAAGGTTCGTCGTGCCCGTGGCGGAGCCGGCGTCAGCGTTGACGCGATCGAGCGCAACGCGGGCTTCAGCGGCGTCCTTAGCCTTGATGGAGAGCTGGATGCTGCGGTTCTTGCGATCAAGGCTGATCACGGCAGCTTCAACTTCCTGGCCGACGGAGAGAACGGTCGTGGCGTCTTCAACGCGATCCGTGGAGATCTCGGAAGCGCGGAGGTAGCCTTCGACGTCGTTGCCGAGGTCGATCACGGCGCCCTTGGCGTCAACCGACTTGACGGTGCCCTTGACGACAGCGCCCTTCTCGTGTGTGGAAGCGAACGTGCCGAACGGATCGCCGCCGAGCTGCTTGATGCCGAGGCTGATGCGTTCACGATCGGTGTCGATGGCGAGAACCATGGCTTCGACTTCGTCGCCCTTCTTGTACTGGCGGACAGCTTCTTCACCGGACTCGTTCCAGGAGAGGTCGGAGAGGTGAACGAGGCCGTCGATGCCGCCCGGGAGGCCGATGAAGACGCCGAAGTCCGTGATCGACTTGATCTGGCCCTTGACGCGATCGCCCTTCTTGTGGGACTGAGCGAACTCATCCCAGGGATTCGGCTTGCACTGCTTCATGCCGAGGCTGATGCGGCGGCGGTCTTCGTCGATGTCGAGAACCATGACTTCGACTTCATCGCCGAGCTGAACAACCTTGCGCGGATCGACGTTCTTGTTCGTCCAATCCATTTCGGAGACGTGCACGAGGCCTTCGATGCCGGCTTCGACTTCAACGAACGCACCGTAGTCGGTGATGTTCGTGACCTTGCCGAAGAGGCGGGTGCCCTTCGGATAGCGGCGGCTGATGCCGATCCACGGATCTTCGCCGAGCTGCTTGAGGCCGAGGGAGACGCGGCTCTTTTCCTTGTCGAACTTGAGAACCTTGGCGGTGATTTCCTGACCAACCTGAACGACTTCGCTCGGGTGGCGGACGCGGCGCCAGGCGAGGTCGGTGATGTGGAGGAGGCCGTCGATGCCGCCGAGGTCAACGAACGCACCGTAGTCGGTGATGTTCTTGACGATGCCCTTGACGATGGCGCCTTCCTGGAGCGTCTCGAGGAGCTTGGCGCGTTCTTCGCCCATGTTGGCTTCGACGACGGCGCGGCGGGAGACGACAACGTTGTTGCGCTTGCGGTCAAGCTTGATGACCTTGAACTCGAAGGTCTTGCCTTCGTACGGCGTCGTGTCCTTGACCGGACGGGTGTCGACGAGCGAACCCGGGAGGAAGGCGCGGATGCCGTTGGTCATGACGGTGAGGCCGCCCTTGACCTTGCCCGTGACCGTACCGGTGACGAGTTCGCCGGATTCGAGAGCCTGCTCGAGGTTCATCCAGGCGGCGAGGCGCTTGGCCTTGTCACGCGAGAGGATCGTATCGCCGTAGCCGTTTTCGACGGACTCAATGGCGACGGAGACGAAGTCGCCCGGCTTGACGGTCACTTCGCCATGGTCATCCTTGAACTCATCGATAGGCACGTAGGCTTCGCTCTTCAGGCCGGCGTTGACGACGACGAAGTTGTAGTCGACGCGGACGACTTCAGCGGTGATGACTTCACCCTGACGCATTTCCTGGCTGGCAAGGCTCTGCTCAAAGAGCTCAGCGAAGGATTCGGGCTTGTTGGTTTCGTTGGACATTGTGGAAAAAATAATGTTTGGAAGCACGCCGCATCCCTGAATCTCTGGATGCAGGAACGGGCGGAGTTGATGGAAAAATACGGGCGGCAGTCCGCTAATCCGGACACCACCCGAAGGAAACGTTTATGTTACAGCAACTTAGCGAGCGAGTTGCCACCAGTCGAGCACTTTTTTAACGACCTCGTCAATCGTCATGTCGGAAGTGTCGAGAAGCCTGGCATCCTCTGCGGGCTTCAGGGGCGCCGCGGCGCGTTCCCGGTCGCGCCGGTCGCGCTCCTCGAGGTCGCGCGTAAGCGCTGCCCGGTCGGCCTTGAGCCCTCTTGCCTCAAGCTGCCTCGCGCGCCGCTCGGCCCGCACGGCAGCGGATGCCGTCATGAAAATCTTGAGGGGCGCCTCAGGGAAAACCACCGTCCCCATGTCGCGTCCGTCAGCAACAAGCCCGGGCGCTTCCGCAGCATTCCTCTGGAGATCAAAAAGCGCCTTCCTCACGCCCGGAATGGCGGCTACCTGAGAAGCGGCAACCCCCACCTTTTCCGTACGGATCGCCTCCGTCACATCGCGGCCTTCAAGCCAGATCCTCGAATCGCGGAAAAGGGGCCTGAGGTTCCTCGCAACCGCCTCTGCCGCGGGACCGTCGGCGAGATCAATGCCGGCTTCCAGGGAAGCCAGTGCGGCAAGACGGTAAAGCGCTCCGCTGTCGAGATAGTGGAAGCCAAGCGCCCTCGCAGCGCGTTCGGCAATCGTTCCCTTGCCGCTCGCGGCCGGTCCGTCAATGGTGATCACTGGTACGGTCATTCTTTCCCTCTCGCTAAGAAATCTGCTGCTCTCCGGCCTCATGCCGGAACGACGATCTTCGTTTTGGCCGGATGCCGGACGGCAAAGTTCCTCATGAAGTCGGCGAGCTTCACCGCCCCTTCAATCGGCATGGCGTTGTACATGGAAGCCCGGATGCCGCCCACGGACCGGTGGCCCGCCAGATTAATGAACCCCTCTGCCGCGGCTTCCTTCACGAATACGCTCGTCAGCGCCTCATCGCGAAGGCGAAAGACCACGTTGACGCGGCTTCTCGAACCTTCGGCGACGTGCGACACATAGGTGTCGGGAAGTTCGCTGATGACGCTGTAGAGCTGCGACGCGCGAACGAGCGCGCGGGCATTGAGCTTCTCGAGTCCGCCTTCGTTCTCGATCCACTCGGCCATGAGGTTCGCGACGTAGAGCTGAAAAACGGGCGGCGTATTGGGAACGCTCTCCGTACGGCTGTAGACGCCGTAATTGAGGAGCGTCGGCACCTCGGCAGTCGCCAGTCCGAGAAGATCGCGTCTGAGGATGACGACCGAAAGCCCGGCGATGCCGAAATTCTTCTGCGCGGCGGCCCAGATGAGGCCGAATCTGTTGACGTCAACAGGCCTCGTCATGAAGTTGCTCGACATGTCCGCCACGAGCGGCACGTCGGGCGCGTCCGTGAGCATCGGAGGCGCCGGAAATTCCACGCCGTGGATGGTTTCGTTGTCGCAATAGGCGCAGTAGCTCGATTCCGGAAGGACTTCGAGCTCTTCATTGGCGGGCGCTCTCGTGCCCGACCCGGAATAAGCGGTCTGCACGCGCCCGAACCGGAGCGCTTCCTTTGCGGCCGCCTTGCTCCAGGCGCCCGTGATGATATAGGTCGAAAGCGTCCCGGCGCCCAAAAGATTCATGGGCACCATCGAAAACTGCATGCGCCCGCCGCCCTGACAGAAAAGGATGTCGTAATTGTCGGGCACCTTCAAGAGCGAACGGATCCGGGCCTTCAGGTTCCGCATGATCTCCGCAACCTGCGGTCCCCGGTGGCCGGCCTCGAGAATCGAAAAGCCGAGCCCCTGATAGTCGAGAAGCTCCGACTGGATCCGCGAGAGCACCGGCTCAGGCAGCATCGCCGGACCGGGAGCGAAATTGAAAGGTCGTTTCATGTAGACCCCCATCAGACTCAAGCCCGGCAGAAAGACCGGGCTTGATCGTTGAGTGCTTGGTGAATTAAGGCTTCAGCTTGCCGGCTTCGTCGCCTGCATCGGACTTCTCGTCCTCTTCGGCGTCGCCGGAATCTTCGGCATCATCGGCCTCGAGATCCTCGGACTCCTCTTCCTCAGAAGCATCGTCCTCGGGGACATTCTCGATATCGAGATGCGTCACCTCGTCCTCATCCTCTTCGCCCGTGCGGTCGATGCGCTCAATGGTTGCGAGCGTGTCTTCGCCCATGCGGATGAGAATCACGCCCTTCGTTATGCGGCCCCGCACCGGAATTTCGCCGGCACGGGTGCGGACAACCTTGCCGCCCGTCGAGAGCAGCATGATGTCGTCCTCAGGCGTCACGATGAGCGCCGCAACGAGAGAACCATTCTCCTCAGAGGTGCGGATGGCAATGCGTCCCTTGCCGCCGCGCCTCCTGATCGGGAAGTCCGAAATTGCCGTGAGCTTGCCGAATCCCTTCGAGGTCGCCGTCAGCACGAATTTGTCGGAATCCGCACAGGTCGCGAGCGCAATCACGCTCTGGCCTTCGGCAAGGCGGATGCCGCGCACGCCGTGGGCGCCGCGGCCCATGATGCGGATGTCCGTTTCCTTGAACCGCGCGCAGAAGCCGTCCGTATTGAAGAGGAAAACGTCGTCTTCGCCCGACGTGAGCGAAACGCCGATCAGATGTTCGCCTTCATCAAGGATCGTGGCGCGCACGCCCTGCTGCAGACGAACGGCGCTCGCGAATTCTGAGAGCCTCGAGCGCTTCACGGTGCCTGTATTGGTCGCGAAGAGCACAAACTTCTCGTCGTCAAAGCCCTGGATCGGCAGAATGAAGCTGATCTTCTCGCCTTCATCGAGCGGAAGAAGATTCACGATCGGACGGCCCCTCGAGCTCGCCTTCCCTTCGGGAAGATCAAAGACGTCGATGCCGTAGACCTGGCCCAGGGTCGAGAAGCAGAGAATGATGTCGTGCGTATTGGCGATGAAGAGCTTTTCAATCGCGTCGTCGGCAACAGTCGCCTGAACGTTTCTGCCGCTGCCGCCGCGCTTCTGGGCGTTGTAGTCGGAGAGTTCCTGACTCTTCACGTAGCCGCCGCGGGTGATCGACACCACCATGTCGCGGCGCGGGATCAGATCGCGCTTATTGAAGTTGGGGTCGCCCTCGAGATCCACGGTCGAGCGGCGTTCGTCGCCGTAAGTTTCTCGAATCGCAAGAAGCTCCTCGCGGATGATCGCCGTCACGCGTTCGGGCTTTCTCAGAATGTCGATGAGATCAAAGATGCGCTCCATCATGGCCGAATAGTCGGCAATGATCTTTTCGCGCTCAAGTCCCGTAAGGCGGCGCAGGTTCATCGACAGAATGTTGTCAACCTGCGTCTTCGTGAGATAGTAGAGCCCGTCAGGCTGGAGACCCCGCGAGGCTTCGAGTCCTTCGGGATCGGCGTCGCGTCCGTAGCTCCTCGCCCGCTCCGTAATGTCCTTTGCAAACCCGAGCGGCCAGCCGCGGCTCATGAGCGACGTCTGCGCTTCCTCGACGGTCTTCGCCGCGCGGATGAGGCGGATGAATTCGTCGATGTTGGCAAGCGCGATCGCCTGGCCGGCAAGAATGTGGCCGGCTTCCCGGCTCTTTCTCAGACGGAAGACCGTACGGCGCGTCACTACCTCGCGGCGGTGCGCGAGGAAGTAGGTGATCATCTGCTTCAGATTGAGGAGCATCGGCTGGCCGTCAACGAGCGCGACCATGTTCATGCCGAAGCTTTCCTGCATCTGGGTGTTCTTGAAGAGGTTGTTGAGCACAACCTCCGGCATGGTTCCCATCTTGAGGTCAATCGCAATGCGGATCTGGCGCGTCGATTCGTCGCGCATTTCCGAAATGCCCTCGAGCTTCTTCTCGCGCCAGAGTTCATGCATGCGTTCGTAGAGAACGCGCTTATTGACCATGTACGGGATCTCGTCGACCACAATGCGGGTGCGGCCGTTGCCGAATTCCTCAAGGTGCGTTCTCGCGCGCATGAGGACGCGTCCGCGGCCGGTGCGGTAGCCCTCATGGACGCCGCTGATGCCGAAGACGATGCCGCCCGTCGGGAAGTCGGGAGCAGGCATGCGTCGGATGAGGTCGTCGATCGTGCAGTCAGGGTGCTCGAGCGCATGCACGCAGGCGTCGATGGTTTCCTTCAGGTTGTGGGGCGGAATGTTGGTCGCCATGCCGACCGCGATGCCCGAAGAGCCGTTGACGAGAAGTTCCGGGAGGCGCGTAGGCAGAACCACGGGCTCCATTTCGGAATTGTCGAAGTTCGGGATGTAGTCGACCGTATCTTCATGAAGGTCGGCGAGCATCTCCTCGGCAATCTTCATGAGGCGGACTTCCGTATAGCGCATGGCCGCCGCGCTGTCGCCGTCGATCGAGCCGAAGTTGCCCTGACCGTAGATGAGCGGGTAGCGCATGGAGAAGTCCTGCGCCATGCGCACGATCGTCTGGTACGCGGCGCTGTCGCCGTGCGGGTGGAATTTGCCGAGCACCTCGCCCACCACGCGGGCGGCCTTCTTCGTTGGCGAATTCCAGACATTCCCGATTTCCTTCATCGCGTAGAGCACGCGGCGGTGAACGGGCTTCAGGCCATCGCGCACATCAGGAAGCGCACGCCCGACGATGACGCTCATTGCGTAGTCGAGATACGACTGGCGCATCTCATTCTCAATGGCTACCGGGAGAAGCTCCTGGGCAATGGCATCGCCCGAGGTCGGGGAGGACCCTTCGGGCTGACCTTCCTCTTCGTTGATCGCCTCACCCTCGTTCTTCTTGTCTTCGTCCATCAGCTCACCTGTTAGCGATGCGCCGCTTCGATGTCAGCGCACAAAAGGCCGCGGGCGCCTCGAGGGCTCAACCGCATGCGCAACATTTGAGAGCATGCATGCGGGAGCCGGCCGCCTGCGGCAATATGAGAAACGAGTTATTTTATCAGCTTCCATCCATTTTCCATCCCGCACGGACGGGCGTTGAGAGAGCCTCTCCGGAGTCTCTCCGGCGCCTTCGCTCCCGCCGCAGTTTTCCTTTCCACTCGAAGAGAAAAGAAGTGCTCAACGCAGATACGATCATTGAGGCCCGCTGGGTCATTCCTGTCGCCCCGAAGGGCGTCATTCTTGAGAACACCTCCGTCGTGATTGCCGACGGCCGGATCATCGATCTGCTTCCGATTTCCGAAGCGCGCACGAAGTACAGCGCCCCGGAAGTCGTTGCCCTTCCGGAGAGCGCGCTCCTCCCGGGGTTCGTCAATCTGCATTCCCATGCCGCCATGAATCTTGTGCGCGGCCTCGGCGCCGACCTTCCCCTCATGGACTGGCTCACGAAGAAGATCTGGCCCGCCGAAGGAAAGCTCATGAGCCCGGAATTCGTGCGCGAGGGCTCGTGGCTCGCGGGGCTCGAAATGGCCGCAGGGGGCGTCACGACGACTTCCGACCACTACTTCTTCCCGAAGGCTGCTGCTGAAGGGATCCGTTCGGCGGGTCTTCGCTGCGCGGTCTCCGGAATCGTGATCGGCTTCCCCTCGGCCTGGGCGAAAAACGACGCCGAATACCTTGAAAAATCCGAGGCGCTCATCCGCGAATTCGAAGGCGACCGCTTCATTCACGCCACCATTGCGCCCCATGCGCCCTATACGGTGTCGGATGAGTCCCTCAAGGCCTGCGCGGCGATTTCAGACCGCTACGGCGTGCCGATTCACATGCATGTGAACGAAACCGCGGGAGAAGTAGCCGACAGCCTGCGCGATCACGGCGAACGCCCGATCGAGCGCCTTCGCCGCTGCGGCCTCCTGAACGACCGCCTCATTGCCGTGCACAGCGTGCACGCCAATGACGACGACATCCGCGCGATGGCGGCTGCCCGTTCAAGCGCCTGCCACTGCCCGTGCTCCAACCTGAAGCTTGCCTCGGGCTTCGCCCCCGTCGCGAAGTTCCTCGCCGCAGGCATCAATCTCGGCATCGGCACCGACGGCGCAGCGAGCAACGACAAGCTCGACATGCTCGGCGAAACGCGTTTGGCGGCCATGCTTGCCAAAACCGTTGCGGGCGACCCCACCGCCGCCCCCGTCTTCGACATGCTCGAGGCGGCGACCCTCGCGGGCGCTCGCGCGCTCAGGTGGGACAGTGAAATCGGCTCTCTTGAAAAGGGCAAGGCAGCCGACATGTTTGCAATTTGTCTCAGCACTCCGGAGTCGCTTCCGGTTCAGGACCCGGCCGCACAAATTCTTTATTCGGCCGGACGCGAATGCATTACGCATACCTGGGTGGACGGAAGCCTCATCATGGAGAAGTCCCAGAAGACCGTTTATCCCGATTCCCAGGCGCTCGAAAGAGCCCGGTCGCTCGCCGCCAAGTGGCAGAGTCGAATTTGATATTCCGATTCAGCTTGTCTGCCGCCGGGCATCCGACGATGCGCCGCGGCACGACAAAACATCCGGGATTAAAACACGCTTCATTGATCTCAGTGCAAAGCTCCTCAAGGTGCTTTGTCTATAATGAGAGATACTCAAAACTATTCCCATGCTGATCCTTCCCGCCTCTCTGAAATGCAGCAAGCGGTTCAGGATCAGCTTGATTTCCCACTGCGGGATGACCAGTCAGTGCCGTCTAAAGAAAGGACAGGCATTCTTCCTCGTCCTGTTTCCTAAAAGGATCCTCAAATGAAGACTTCCGCGAAGCTTTGCGGCATTGCCGCCGCTCTTCTTCTCGCTGCTTCCTTCAATGCTTCTGCCGCCGAAACCGTGAACCCCTACGTTCATTCCTCCTCCGGCCAGATCGTGAAGAACAGCACCGATCTTTGCTGGCGCACCGGCTTCTGGACCCCGGCTCTCGCCGAGGCGATGGGTGTTGACGGCGCCGGCTGCGCTTGCGATGCCGACATCCTCGACAAGCAGGCCTGCACCGCTGTTGAAGCCCCTGTTGCCACGAAGTCCGCTGAAAAGGTGACCTTCTCGGCCGACATGCTCTTCAACTTCGACCGCGCCACGCTCAAGCCCGAAGGCCAGGCCGTCCTTGACGACCTCGTCTCCCGCATCGCCGGCGTTGACATCGAAGTCATCCTCTCGACCGGCTATGCCGACCGTCTCGGCAAGGCCGCCTACAACGAGAAGCTCTCGCAGCGTCGTGCCGACGCCGTCAAGGCCTACCTCGTTCAGAAGGGCGTTGATGCCGCTCTGATCAAGACCGAAGGCAAGGGCTCCGCTGACCCGGTCGTCAACTGCCCGAACCCCTCCAAGGCCGGTCAGATCAAGAACTTCCGCGCGCTCGTTGACTGCCTGCAGCCCAACCGCCGCGCCGTCGTTGAAGTCGTCGGCTCCCGTCCGGCGATGTAATCTTCCTCAGATGCCCCATGCATCTGTAGGCTGATCGCAACAAAGCCCCTGTCTACCGGCAGGGGCTTTCCTTTATGGGAAAAAAGAAAATCATGATCCCCGGCCTCTTTCTTTTCGACCTCGACGGAACGCTCGTCGATACCGCGCCCGATCTCGGCGGCGCCGTGAACGACATGCGCACTGCCCGCGGGCTTGAGCCGCTGCCGCTCGACCTCCTTCGCGAGCCTGCCGGCCACGGTGCGCCGAAGCTCCTCAAAGCGGCCTTCAATATGGAAACGACGGATCCGCAGTACCCGGCGATGCGTGCAGAGTTTCTGAGGAACTACGCCGCGCGCGGCGTATCCCATTCGCCGCTCTTTGCCGGCATCCGGGAGCTTCTTGAGGCGCTCCGTGAAATGCATGTTCCCATGGGCGTCGTCACGAATAAGCCGCAGGAACTTGCCGACAAGGTCTGCCGGGAACTTGATCTCAGGGACTTTATGGAAGTCGTGATCGGTCTCGGCCCCGAAGGCACGAAACTGAAGCCTGCGCCGGATTCGCTTCTTCTGGCGCTCAGGCAGACCGGGATTCCCGCGGAAAAAACGCTTTATGCGGGCGACAACACCAAGGATGCGCTCGCCGCTCAGGCGGCAGGAATTCCTTTTGCCTTTGTCGCCTGGGTCTGTCAGCAGGAACTTCCTGATGAAGCGCTTTATGAATGCGCTGCCCGGACACCTGCAGACCTCCTCACCTGGATGCTTCGTCGGTGAGCTCCGCCGGGGGAGCGTTGATTTGTTGTGTAAACACCCCTCGGTTACGTTGCGTTTCAGACCATTCCTGCACCAGCAGGCGTCTTCAGGGTATGATTCGCGTCACCACATCCGGGGGCGCCTTGGTTTCGACGAGGATACTGACGCTGTCCGGTGCATGCCGAGGTGCAGTCACCTCGTAAATCCGCTGCAATCAATTAAACGCCAACAACAAGCGTTTCGCTCTCGCGGCTTAATCCCGCGGGATGCTGCACTGATTTGACTTTGGGTCAGGCAGGGCAACCTGCAGCAGCATCAAATTACAAAGCCTAGGTTCGCCGGCTGTCGTCGACGGCGTTCCGAAACTTAGATGACTGGGCAGCCGCTGGCCCGCCGATTGGCAAAACGGTTGTCGAGATCCAAATCATTCGGCTACGCATGTAGATCCGCCAGAAAACGATTTTCGGACGCGGGTTCAACTCCCGCCGCCTCCACCAATTTTTAAAACCGCGACGCGCTTGAAGCACGCCGCGGTTTTTGCATATTGGAAAACCCGGGAGACCTATCGAATACCCGGCTTTTAGCCTTCCGGAGCGCCGCATCGGCGCCGCGCCTCCCCTTAACCGCCCTGCGGATTGCTAGGATTAAGAAGCGTCTCAACATTCTTCTGAGACGCTTTCCCTTGAGTACCCGATTCTTGACTTCTGAGCGAAGACCCCCGATGCCCACAGAAAATACCTTTTCCGCGCTTCAGCCTGCCTTTGACGCACTTGCGCTTATCTTCCTCCAGCCCGAAACGCTCGGCGCCGCCGCACAGCTCCCTCAGGCAGCCGAAGTTGTTCTCGAAGCAGGAGGCAATCTTCCCCAGACGCTCAGCAGCCGGCTCGACGAAATTGCCGCCCGCACGCCGGTTAGCGACCTCGCGCTCGCTCAGGCCTATGCAAAGCTTTTCCTCGGCGTGGGCGAGAAAACCATTCCGCTTTGCGAAAGCGCATGGACGAGCGCTCAGCACCTGCTCTGCCAGGGAGCGGAGCTTGAATGCCGCCGGGTCTATGAGGATGCCGGCCTCGAGCTCGCGGGCGGCTCCGTCGTCCCCGAGGATCATCTGGGCCTCATGCTCGGGTTCCTCGCGGTATCCGCGCTTCGCGGCGATGCCCGGACGGGGCTCGATTTCTATAAGACGCACGCCGCTCCGCTGATTCCGGCGATTGCCGACGCCATCCGTCAGCGCGGCGAGGATGCCGGCCCCTATCTCGATGCCGCAGACCTCCTTGAAGGCATTCATCAGGCGCTCGCGTGAAGAACGCCTCTCGAGGACCAGAACTAAAAAGGCCGCCCTGAAGGATTCTCTCCCGGGCGGCCTTTCTGTTATGCCTTGAGAAGAAGTGCTCAGAGCTTCAGCTCATAGGACTCCACATCCATATGGGTCGCAATGTAGCGGATCTTGGGCTTTGTGCCCGCCTTCACGTTCATCGCCCTCGCCTGAGCAATGAGCTTTTCCATTTCGGGCGTGGGCGACTCGTAGTCGACGAGCGTCATCGCGCCGATGCCGCAGGCTTCAACGCAGGCGGGCTTCAGGCCCTTCGACGTGCGGTGCGTGCAGAGCGTGCAGTGTTCCGCGCGCCCGGCCTTGTGCTTCTGCCAGGGCTCGAGGTCGCGGACCGCCAGCGGCACCTTGTCGCCGTAGTAGCTCGTGACGCCGGAGGTATTGAACTGCGGGACGCCGTAGGGGCAGACCCTCGCGCACATCTGGCAGCCGATGCATTTTTCCTCGTCGACGAGCACCTCTCCCGCCGGCCCCTTGTGGATCGCCTTTGCAGGACAAACCTTCATGCAGGCGGGGTTGTCGCAGTGCTGGCAGGAAGCGCGGAAGTAGTTGATGACGTTCGCCTTCGCGTCTTCAAGACGCTGGATCTTTTCATAGAAGATCCCGGGCGCCACCTGATTTTCTTCCTTGCAGGCAATGGCGCAGGCATGGCAGCCCACGCACTTGTCGATATTAACAATGATTCCGTAGCTCGACATGTCTTTCTCCTTTAGGCGTTCTTCGCCGCATCAGCCTTGACGACTTCGACGCAGACGTCGTTGCAGCAGGGGTAGCCCGAAATCGGGTCCCAGCCCTTTCTCGGAATAAGACCCTGGGTTTCCTGATCGCCGCGCCAGCCGTACTGGGCGTCGACCATGCCTTTCCTCGCAAGGATCGTGACGCGCACGCGGGCGCGCACCTTGTCCTTCGAGTAGGGAGAAATAATCCAGACCTTGTCGCCTTCCACGAGATTGCGGGCGGCGGCATCGGCCGGATGCATGTTGATGTAGGACTCGGGCTCGAGCTCGAGAAGATACGGCTGATCGCTTCTCGTCTTCGAGTGCGTGATGTAGGGACGACGCGTGCCGTTCAAGAGCTTCAACGGATACTTTTCGGTCGGCTGCGGGGCCTTCTCGTAGACGGGGAGTCCGGGGAAGCCGTGCTTCGCCTGAACGGACGAAACGAATTCGATCTTGCCAGAAGGCGTTCTGAAGCCGGGCTTGCCGTCAAAGCGCAGGATGCCCTTCGCATACTTTTCCGTCGCAGGCTTCGGGAACCATTCGCAGACCTTCACCGCCGGAAGCATCGCCTGACGTTCGGCATAGCTCGTGCCCCAGCCGTTCAGGATCGAATCGCAGGCCTTAACCGGGTCGCCGCCGAAGAAGAGGTCGCTGTCGCCCGTCACGGCCGCACCGATCGTGAGCGCAATCTTCCAGTCTTCCCAGGCTTCGCCGAGAGGCTTCACGGGCTTTCTTGCGCTCACGGCGCGCCCATGGACGCCGAAGGGCGCATAGCGCTCGAAGTTCATTGCGGCCGGAAGCACCAGGTCCATATCGTGGTGCGTCTCGTCGCGGTAGAAGTAGTCGGTCGCGAACGAGAAGTCGAGCTTTCTGATCGCTTCCTGATACTCGGCCGGGCTCGGCCAGATGAGAAGGTTCGTGCCGAAGCCGGCAAACGCCTTGATGCGGCCTTCCTCCACCATTTCGGGGAGCTTGTTCGGGCTGCAGAGCACCTGCATTTCGTTCCAGACGGGAGCGAATTCGCGGTCGATGCGGCGCGCCTTCTGTTCGGGCTGATTGAACCAGGCCTGATCAATGAAGGTCTTCGTATAGCCTTCGTCCCAGCGGATGTAGTCCTCGGGCCAGTTGTTGAAGGTCGAGCCGCCGGCATTGTCGACGTTCCCCGTGAGGGCCATGAGGAGCGAATACGCGCGCACGTTGTTGCAGCCGTTCCCCTGATGCGGGATCGACTGACCCGGGAGCATCATCGAGGAGGGGCCGTCGGCGAACATGCGCGCCGCCTTCACCACGTCCTCAGCAGGGACGCCGGTTTCCTTTTCAACATACTCAGGCGTAAAGGCTTCGCAGTACTTGACGAGCTCTTCATAGCCCGTGCACCACTTGTCGACGAACTCGCGCTTCACGAGTCCTTCCTTCACGAGGACGCGGATCATGCCCCAGGCAAGCGCGCCGTCGGTGCCGGGCTTCACCTGCAGGTGAATGTCGGCCTGTTCGGCAACCTTCGTGCGGCGCGGATCGGAGACGATGAGCTTCAGACCGCGCGCCTTCTGCGCGAGGAGATTCCTGAAGAAACCGTGGGGCGAGGCCCAGGAGCCGTTCTTGCCGACGATCATGCAGCACTTCGTCTTCGGGCTCGGACCGCCTGCGATTTCTGCGCCGTAGGAGAGCTCAAGCGCATGCACGTATGCGAGGTTGCAGGCCACCGAGCTTTCGCAGCAGTAGTTGGGGCTGCCGAAATAGCGCGCGAGACGCATGACGGGAGGACGGGGCTCCTTCGGGTCGCCGCAGTAAAAGAGCACGCGGTCGGCGCCGTTCTTTTCCTTCACGGCATTGAGCTTCTCGGCGATCGTTTTGATCGCCTCGTCCCAGCTGATGCGCACCCAGCCCGGATCAGCCGCACCCTTGGGCGCCGTACGCTTCATCGGGTAAAGGAGTCGATTGGGGTTGTAGAGCCTCTGGAGCGTCGAAATGCCCTTCGAGCAGAGGAAGTGATTCGGATGTTCGTTCCAGTTTTCAATGCGGATCACGGTATTGCCGCGCGCCTTGAAATGGATGCCGCACATCGGCATATGGTTGCAGGAATCGCAGATGGTCCAGCCGGACCAGTCGGTCTGAGATTCCTGAGAGGCAGCTGCACGAACGGCAGGCTGGAAAAGCGCGGCAGCAAAGCCCGCGCCCGCACCCTTCATCAGGGCGCGGCGTGAGACGGACAGGGTCATGTTGTTCTCCTTGCGCTTTCTATTTTTGTTTTGAAAATGCGCAATTTTTGAAATGGGTCCTTTTTTATCCTAGGAGAACTTAAGGGGCACTTCTATTCGTAAATATCCTAGAGCCGCTAGCGATTTAAACGTGCTATGGATCCGGCCGGGTAAACAGTTCAGCCGCGTGAAGGCGCCAATGCAAATTGCGAGCAAATGTTTGAATTTCGCCTCTTTCTCTCGCCAGACCGATAATGTTCTACACACATATCCCTACCGAAACAGGAATTCTCTATGGCGAAAGTCCTCAAATTCACCGCATGCGCCGCTGCGGTTGCCGTAGCGCTTTACGCCGGCGCCGGCTACGTTGGCGTCCCCTATGCGACGCGCACCGTTCTTGAAAAAGTGGTGTCCCAGGAGCTCGGCCGCGAAGTAACGCTCTCCGACGTTTCCTTCAATCCCTGGACGCTCGTTTATGAGCTCAGGGGACTCTCGATCCCGGAAGCGGGGAGCGACCCGCTCCTCAGGCTCGACCTCCTGCGAGTAGACGCCTCGATTCAAACGCTCTTCAAGCTTGCTCCCGTCATTGAGGAAGTCACCATCGACGGCCTTCGCATCAATGCCGTCATGAATGAAAAGAACCGCCGGGATGTCGAGCGGCTGATGGGCAAATCAGGAACATCTGAAAAATCAGGCAGCGCTGAAAAGAAGAGCGAGGCCTCCTCCGGGCTTCCTCAGTTTGCGGTCTACAACATTTCCGTCACGAACAGCTCGCTCAGCTACCGCGACGACGCGCAGAAAATCAACCAGGCGCTCACCGACCTGACGCTGAAGCTCCCCTTCGTCTCCACGATGGAGAGCGCTTCGGAGAGCCTCGTGACGCCTGAGCTCGCGTTTAAGCTCAACGGTTCCCAGATTGAGGCGACAGGCTCAACGAAGCCCTTCGGCACAACGCTCGAAGCGCGCCTCAACTTCAAGGTTTCCGCCCTCGACGTGGCCGAGCTTGCGCGCATTGTTCCCGCACTCAATTCCGACAACCTGCGCGTCGCCGATGCGAAGCTTTCTTCCGACCTCACCTTCGTCTTCCGCAATCCGACAGGCGGGAATCCGGCAAAGATGCTTCTTTCGGGCACAACCTCTCTCGCGAACGTTTCCGTCACCCAGAAGGAGAGTCCGATCGTCACGCTCCCCAAGGCCGAACTCAACCTCAACGAACTTGACCTCGTGGACCAGCGCGCCGTCGTGGAAAACCTGACGCTGACGGGGCTCAGGCTAGACGTGAGAAATTCCAAAGCGGGCATCAACCTCCTTACGGCCGCTCAAAGCGCTGCCGGCGGAACGGCGGAAGCCAAGCCTGAGGAAAAGAAGGAGGCTGCCCAAGCAGCGTCTTCTTCCTCTCCCTGGACCTGGAAGGTAGTGGCCGCCTCGCTTCGCGACGCCAATATTTCCTGGACCGACTCCACGCTTTCGCCGGCCGCCAAAATTACCGTTGCGAATCTTGATGCCTCTGTAAAGAACCTCTCTTCGGACGTTGAGAAGCCGGGCAGCTTCTCCGTTTCGGCTGAACTTCTGGGCGGCAGGATCGAAGGCTCCGGCACCGCTCAGATTTCGCCGCTTGCCGTCTCGGCTGCGGCCAAAGGCACGAGGCTTTCCCTTAATGCAGCCGCTCCCTACATTACGAAAGCGCTCGGCGCAGACGTAAGAGCAGGCATTGCCTTTGACGTCAAGGCGGATCTGAAGGGTTCGGACGTTGCCGCCTCAGGCACTGCTACCCTGAACGACTTCACGCTGAAGGAAGGGAAATCAACGCTCGCGTCCTTCAAGACGGCAACGCTCAAGCTCAATTCCGTCGACACCGCCAGGCGCTCCGCCGATGTCGCGCTCGTCTCGCTCGCGAGCCCCGTCGTCAATGCCGTCATGACGAAGTCGGGCATCAATTTCGCGAAGCTTGCGGGCTCCGGATCGGAGTCGAAGACTCAGACTGAGGCAAAGCCAAGCAGCAAGGCTGAAGCGAACTCGCCCGCCTGGTCGTGGAAGGTCGCCCAGGCCTCCGTCACCAACGGCACGCTCAACTATCGCGACGAAAGCATCAGCCCCGTCGGCACGGCATCCATTCCGAAGCTCAATCTGACGGTCAAAAATCTTTCCTCCGCCAAGGGAAACCTCGGTACGGTCGACTTCTCGAGCGGCCTGGGAGGCGGCAGCCTCAACGCTGCGGGCAAATTCGGCATCTCCCCGGTTGCAGCTGATATTGAAGTCAAGGGCAGCAAGATCGGCCTCAAGCCTTTCTCTGCCCTCATGACGGGCTACGCCGGCATTGGCGCCAAGTCCGGCACCTTCGATGCGTCCGGACGCATGAAGCTTGCCTCCCAGAAGGAAAAGACCATTGCCGGCTGGAAGGGCGACCTTTCCCTCTCGACGCTTGATCTGACGAACAGCAAGGGCACCGGGCTCATGAGCTGGAAGAAAGCCTCTCTTACGGGGCTCGAGGTTGAAACCACGGAACCCATCCACCTCGTCGTCGCCAAGGCTGAAATCGATCAGCCCGCGCAGAAGCAGGTCGCGGCCGTGAAGGAAATCGCCGGCATTGCCTCCCTGATTTCCTCCCTCACCGGAAAGGACAAGACTGCTCAGAAGATCGAGAAGTACAGCGAGAAGATTCCCGACAAGATCACGCTTGAAAACGTCCGCTATGAGAACGGCAAATTCTCTGCCGAGGGCGTGAGCGCAGCTTCCGTCGGCGGCATTCTTCTCAACAAGCTCTCCGAAGCCATGAGCGAAAAACTCGGCGGAAGCTCTTCCGCGACCAGTACGACAAAGTAGCTTGTGAAGCCAGCCTGCAAGCCAGGCAAACTTACCGCGGGGGAGTCCTGCTTCAGGATTCCTCTGCGGGAGTTCAGCATGAAGACGGGCTTTAGCGCCGTACCATCATTCATACCATCAATAAAACGCCGCCGAAGGAAATCTGAGGCAAACGACGACGAAAGGCATCGTGCTGAAAATGCCTGAATAACAGAAAGCCCAGACTGCTGAGAAAGCAATCTGGGCTTAGGAATTGGTGCCGGAGAAGAGATTCGAACTCCCGACCTTCGCATTACGAATGCGCTGCTCTACCAGCTGAGCTACACCGGCAACTCTCAATCATCGGCCGTTTCGAACCGGCCTTGTGATCGGAGGAGACGAATTATGCAGAAGTGAATAGCTTGCGGCAAGAATGTTTTACATATTTTTACATTTAGCGCTTTTGCCGTGTACATCTGCATTCGGGATAGCGCAGACGTCTCCTATGTGTTCGAAATGTATCCGCAGGCCTCGGACGCCATATGGCGCCGACTAAAATCTCAGAACTTTCCCCGCCTCTCATTACCTTTCTCTCTTCGGAGACACCGTTGACCGATCGATTCTCTGCGTCTCTTCCCGCGCCGGCAGACACCGACCATCTCGGCGCCCTCCTCGCCGATGCCCTGCGCCGCGCGAGTGCCGGCATTCTTGCCAGGGGCCTCGCCCTGCGCCTCGAAGGCAATCTGGGGGCCGGAAAGACGAGCCTCATCCGTGCGGCGCTTCGCCGCCTCGGCTGGGAAGGCGCTGTGAAGAGTCCTACCTTCACGCTGCTCGAGACGTATCCCTGCGGCGGACTCACGATCAATCATTTCGACTTCTATCGCTTCGAGGAGCCTGAGGAATTCGAGGACGCCGGCTTCCAGGATGAATTCCGTCCCGGCGCTGTATGCGCTACGGAATGGAGTGAAAAAGCCTTCCCGTATCTTCCGCCCGCTGACATCACAGTTGCGCTCTCAATTGAGGGTCTGGGCAGACAGGTCGAGATCACGGCTCAGTCGCCCCTCGGCCGGGAAATTCTTGCTTCGCTTTCGGAATCATGGAATTCGACCGCCGCCGCCTGATATCCGCCGCTGGCGGAACGCTTCTCCTCTCGCTTGCTCCCTGGCAGATCGCGAGCGGCGCCAAGCTTGTCAACGTCCGCATGTGGCCGGCGGAGGAGTACACGCGCGTCACGATCGAAACGGACGAACCTCTGAAATTCAAGCACTTTTTCGTGCGCTCGGCTTCGCCCCTGAGGCTCGTGATCGACATTGAAGGGCTTGCGCTCACCGAGCGCATCAAGCGCCTCATCGCCGACGTAAAGCCGGACGACCCCTACATCAGCGCCATGCGAATCGGGCAGTTCAAGCCCGGCGTCGTGCGGCTCGTGATGGACCTCAAGACGGACGTGAAGCCCGAAGTCTTTCTTCTGAAGCCCTTCGCCAACTATCAGTACCGTCTCGTCTTCGACATCTACCCGGTGCACCCGAAGGACGAAATCGGCGCAATCCTCGCGGGCGCGCAGGATGGGAATCTCCTCACGGATTCTCCGCTTTCGTCCGCCGATTCCGAGGATCCGCTCGCCGACGTGCTCGCGGGGCTCGCGAATCCGGATGCCCCGAAAACCCGGCCGGCGCTCTCTGCCTCCAAGGGCAAGGATGGGAAGGAGACGAAGAAGCCCGCCGCAAAGGAAACGCAAACGCCCTCAAAGACAGCCCCAGTCAAGAAGAACCAGAACGATGATCAGATCATCATCGTGGTCGACCCGGGGCACGGAGGTGAAGACCCCGGCGCCATCGGACGTCGAAAGACGCAGGAAAAGGTCGTCGTGCTTCAGATCGCAAGGCGCCTCGCAAAGCTCATTTCCGCCGAACCCGGCATGAAGGCCGTGCTCACGCGCAATTCCGACCACTTCGTGAGCCTCGGCGGACGCGTGGCGATTGCCCGCCGCGTCAAGGCCCACCTTCTGGTGAGCATTCATGCCGACGCCTGGGTGAAGAGCAACGTGAGGGGATCCTCCGTCTTTGCGCTTTCCCAAAAGGGCGCCACCTCGGCGGCTGCGCGCTGGCTCGCGAAGAATCAGAACGAATCCGACCTGATCGGCGGCGTCAACATCTCCACCGTCAACAAGCAGGTGGCGAGCGTGCTCGTCGACATGACCTCGGCCTGGACGATCGGCTACAGCCTGGGGCTCGGCACTGCCGTGCTTCAGGAGCTGCGCGCCATCAACAGGCTTCATAAAACGGCCGTGGAGCAGGCAGGCTTTGCAGTGCTGAAGGGTCAGGGCATCCCGTCGATTCTCGTCGAGACGGCATTCATTTCGAACCCTTCGGAAGAGCAGCTTCTCAAGAACGCGGATCACCAGCAGAAGCTCGCCCGCGCAATTCTTACGGGCATCAAGAAGCAGCTTGCCGCCGATACGACGCTCACGCGCCAAGGCTGATGCATTCCGGATCCTGCGGAGCTTCCTCAGCTCCCCGGAGATGCTCGACCGAAATCCTCCGCACCATTACAATGCGGGGGAAGCACAATCCGACGCGGCGCCCCCGTGCCGAAACGCCGTAGAGGCCCCTTCTGCAAGGAAGGACAGGCCTCCGGTTTTTGCGGGCGCGCCCCTCATCCACCTTGGAGTGAAAACGCAATGGCTCTTGTTTCCATGCGACAGCTGCTTGATCATGCGGCTGAAAACGGTTACGGCATTCCCGCCTTCAACGTCAACAACCTCGAACAGGTTCAGGCCATCATGGAGGCGGCGAGCGAAGTCGGCGCTCCCGTGATCATGCAGGCCTCGGCAGGCGCCCGCAAGTATGCCGGCGAATCGTTCCTGCGCCACCTCATCGAAGCCGCGGTCGAAGCTTATCCTGACGTTCCCGTCTGCATGCACCAGGACCACGGCCAGAGCCCTGCAGTCTGCCAGGGCGCCATCCGCTCGGGCTTCACGTCCGTCATGATGGACGGCTCCCTCATGAGCGACGGCAAGACCATCTCCACCTACGAATACAACGTCGACGTCACCCGCCGCGTGGTTGAAATGGCCCACTGCATCGGCGTGTCCGTCGAAGGCGAAATCGGCTGCCTCGGCTCGCTCGAAACGATGCGCGGCGACAAGGAAGACGGCCACGGCACCGATGCCAAGATGACCCGCGACCAGCTCCTTACGGATCCGGACCAGGCTGCGGAATTCGCCCGCATCACCCAGATCGACGCGCTCGCCATTGCGATCGGCACCTCGCACGGCGCCTACAAGTTCACGCGCCGCCCCACCGGCGAAATCCTCTCGATTGACCGCGTGAAGGAAATCCACGCGCGCCTGCCGAACACGCACCTCGTGATGCACGGCTCCTCCTCGGTCCCGCAGGAATACCTCGCGGAAATCCGCGAATTCGGCGGCGAAATGCGCGAAACCTACGGCGTCCCGGTCGAGGAAATCCAGAAGGCGATCCAGCACGGCGTCCGCAAGGTCAACATCGACACCGACATTCGTCTCGCGATGACGGCCGCCATCCGCCGCTACCTCGTTGAGAATCCCTCGGGCTTCGACCCGCGCGGCTACCTGAAGGCCGCCCGCGCCGCCGCCAAGGCCCTCTGCCGCTCGCGCTACCTCGAGTTCGGCTGCGAAGGCCAGGGCGCGAAGATCAAGCCCGTTGCGCTCGACAGGATCGCGGCCAAGTACGCTGACGGCACGCTTCGTCAGAATGTGCTCTAACGCCTGAGCGAAGCCACTGATTCATGACGGCGCACAGTTCTCCCATTTGAGACTGTGCGCCTTTTTTCATTCCGAATTCATCCCATGACAGAACCCAAAGCAGAATCCGCCGAAAGCCTCAAGGGAAAGCGCGGCTTCAGAAGACTCATCAACGCCACGCGCTACTCCTGGCAGGGAATCCGCGCGGGGCTCAAGAATGAGGCTGCCTTTCGCGAGGAATGCCTTCTCGCCGTCATTCTGATTCCGATCGCGCTTCTTCTCCCGGTAACGCTCCTCGAGAAGGTGATCCTCATTAATTCCGTGCTCTTTCTTCTCCTCACGGAAATCCTTAATTCGGCAATTGAAGCGGTTGTCGACCGGATCGGCATGGAAGTGCATCCGCTCGCCGGCCGGGCAAAGGACATGGGGAGCGCAGCAGTGCTTTTTGCGCTCATCATGGGTCTCGTTGCCTGGGGCTTCATCGCGCTCCCGGCGGTCCTCAGACTCTTTTGAGTTTTCTGCGTCCGCGCAAATTCTTCTAAGCAGTTTTCACGGTGGTTTCGGGCCTGAAAGCGCGCCTGCGCCATTAAAATTCCCGCCATCAGGATTTTTCTTTTCTTCCTTAGGGAGGCAACACTAATGCCCGGTCTTTCCAAGACGAACATCCCGTCCCTCAAGCAGATATACAGCGGCAAGGTCCGCGACTGCTACGCCGTGGGCGACGACAAGCTGCTGCTTGTCGCCACGGACCGCATTTCCGCCTTTGACGTGATCCTCGGCGATCCGATTCCCGGCAAGGGCAAGGTCCTTACGGCGCTCACGAACTTCTGGTTCGAAAAGCTGAAGGACGTGATCCCCAATCACCTCACGGGCATCGCCCCTGAAACGGTCGTGAAGCCTGAGGAAATTCCGCAGGTTGCCGGCCGCGCCGTGGTCTCGAAGCGCTTGAAGCCGATTCTGATCGAGTGCGTTGCGCGCGGCTACATCATCGGCGGCGGCTGGAAGGACTACCAGGCGACGGGCGAAGTCTGCGGCATCAAGCTCCCCGCCGGCCTGCGTCAGGCCGAAAAGCTCCCGGAACCCATCTTCACGCCGGCTGCGAAGGCTGAACTCGGCACGCACGACGAAAACATCTCCTACGAACGCGTCGTTGAGATGTACGGCGAAAAGATCGCCTCGACCATCCGCAACGCCACGCTCGAGCTCTACAAGCGCGCGAGCGAATATGCGCTCACCCGCGGCATCATCATTGCCGACACGAAGTTTGAATTCGGCCTCGACGAGAACGGCAACGTTCTCCTCATGGACGAAGTTCTCACGCCGGATTCGAGCCGCTTCTGGCCTGCCGACGACTATCAGATCGGCACCTCGCCCAAGAGCTTCGACAAGCAGTTCATCCGCGACTGGCTTGAATCCCAGCCCTGGGACAAGCGTCCGCCCGCTCCGAAGGTTCCCGAAGACATCATCGAGAAGACGGCCGACAAGTACCGTGAGGCGCTGCGCCGCCTTACCGGCACGGATATTGAGCCGTAAATCTCCCGGGCGGAACATTTTTCCGCCTCAGTTCATGGGGAGCGTTTTCTAAAACCGCTCCCCAGCAGCCGGCAGAAGCGTCGGCCCATTTCAAGTTTTCTCCTGTGAAGAGGCAGGGAACTTCAGCGGGCGGGCCTTCGGTCGGCTTTTCGATTTTTATTCTTCTCTAGAGATTCTGAATAATCATGGCAGAGTGCACCAAGACCCCGCTCGTCGGCATCCTGATGGGCAGCAATTCCGACTGGGACGTGATGAAGAACGCCGCCCAGATGCTCAAGGACTTCGGCGTCCCCTTTGAAGCCCGCGTCGTGAGCGCGCACCGCATGCCTGACGAAATGTTCGAGTACGCTGAAAAAGCAGCCGAACGCGGCATCCGCGTCATCATTGCAGGCGCGGGCGGCGCAGCGCACCTTCCCGGCATGCTTGCCGCCAAATGCACGCTCCCCGTCTGCGGCGTGCCGGTGCCGTCGAAGTACCTCCGCGGCGTCGACAGCCTCCATTCGATCGTGCAGATGCCTAAGGGCGTGCCCGTCGCCACCTTCGCCATCGGCGAAGCCGGCGCCGCCAATGCCGCGCTCTATGCCTGCCAGATCCTTGCGCTCAACGACACGGAGCTTTCGCGCCGCCTCGCGGACTTCCGCATCGCGCAGAACGCCAAGGCCCGCGCGATGACGCTCCCCCTTGAAACGCTCGACTGAGGACCCTGTCGATGACTGAGATCCGCACACTTCTTCCGGGCGCTCAGCTCGGCCTCCTCGGAGGCGGCCAGCTCGGCCGGATGTTCTCGGAAGCGGCTGCCCGCATGGGCTACCACGTCGTGGTGCTCGAACCCCATGCGCCTTCGCCTGCGGGCGAAGTCTCCTCGGCTCAGATTGCCGAGGGCTACAGCTCCGAAAAAGGCCTGGACGAGCTTGCGCGCCGCGTTCTCGCCGTCACGACGGAATTCGAGAATGTGCCGGCAGAAAGCCTGAAGCGCCTCGCCGACGCCGGCGTCATCACGGCGCCGCACGCCGACGCCGTTGCCGCCACGCAGGACAGAAACGTCGAAAAGGCCTTCATCGAAAGCGCTGGCGTTCCGACCGCTCCCCACAAAGCCGTCCGCACTTTGGACGACGTGAATGCTCTTGAGGATTCCCTTTTCCCCGGCATTCTGAAGACCGCTCGCCTCGGCTACGACGGCAAGGGCCAGGCCCGCGTCGGCTCCCGCGAGGAAGCGCTCGCCGCCTGGGAAAAATTCGGCCGCACCGAATGCGTCCTTGAAAAGCGCCTTAATCTCAAAACGGAAGTCTCGGTCATCATCTGCCGCAACCCGCAGGGCGAAACCGTCGTCTTCCCCGTCTGCGAAAACCATCACAGAAACGGCATTCTCGCCTACACCGTGATGCCCGCCAGAATCGACGAAGCGCTCGCCCGGAAGGCGCAGCAGTTTGCGCGCCAGATTGCCGACGAACTGAAGTACGTGGGCGTTCTCTGCGTCGAACTTTTTGTTCTCGAGGACGGCACCGTCCTTGCCAATGAACTTGCCCCGCGTCCGCACAACTCAGGCCACGCGACGATTGAAGCCTGCGCCACCTCGCAGTACGAGGAGCAGGTGCGCGCCATGGCGGGACTCCCCTTGGGCGACACCACGCAGATTGCTCCCGCGGTGATGCTGAATCTTCTCGGCGACCTCTGGTTCGACGAAAAGGACAACAAGACGACGCCGCCCTGGGAAAAGCTTCTTGCGCTTCCCGGCGTCAAGCTTCACCTTTACGGCAAGGAAGAAGCCCGTCACGCCCGCAAGATGGGCCACGTCACGGTGCTCGGGCGCACGCTCGACGAAGCGCTCGCCCGCGCGCATGAGGCAGCCTCTCTCCTCGGGCTTCCTTTCTCCGAAGAGCTCGCGCAATGACCGTTCCCGCAATTGATCAGAAGGCAATTGCAGAAGCCGTCCGCATCCTTGATGCGGGCGGCCTCGTTGCGATGCCGACAGAAACCGTCTACGGACTTGCAGCCGACGCGGACAACGAAGAAGCGGTTCTTAATACCTACCGCGCGAAGGGCCGGCCCACCGACCACCCGCTCATCGTCCACGTTGCCTCGGCCGAGGATATCCCGTGGTGGGCCGAATCCACCCCGGAAGCAGAGGCGCTTGCGCGCCGCTACTGGCCCGGGCCCCTCACGCTCGTTCTCAAGAAGAAGCCCCGCTGCGGCCTCTGGGTAACGGGAGGCCAGGACACGGTGGCGCTCCGCTGCCCCTCGCACCCCTGGGCGCATGCGCTCCTCAAGGCCTTCGGCGGCCCGAAGCACCGCGGGCTCACCGCCCCCTCGGCCAATTCCTTCGGCCGCATCAGTCCTTCCTGCGCGCGCCACGTCGCCGACGACCTCGGCGTCAAGCCCGCAGGCAAGCTCGACATGATTCTTGACGGCGGCACCTGCGAATACGGCATTGAGTCGACAATGCTCAATCTGTCCTCCGGACGACCCGAGATCCTGCGTCACGGCGTCATCACGCGCGAGATGCTCGAGGAAGCGCTCGGCTGCGAAGTGCCCGACGCCGGAAAAGATGCACCCCGGGCATCCGGACGCCTCAAGAGCCACTATGCGCCGAAAACCAAGGCGGAGCTCCTTCCTGAAGAAGAACTCGTTCTCCGGGCGAAGTCGCTCTCTGCCGAGGGACTTCGTCTCGCCATCATGGCGCCCGAACGCCTGAAGACAAGGCTTCCCGAAGCCTCAACCTTCATCTCTGCACCCGACAGCGCCCTTGCCTACGGCGCATTCCTTTACGAAGCGCTCCACGAGCTCGATGCCGCGCACGCCGACCGGATCCTCATTGCGGCGCCTCCGTCGACTCCCGAATGGGCGGCCGTCGACGACCGGCTCGGGCGGGCAACAGCCTGAAGCGCGTCAATAAACTTGAACACATTTCTTTTTTCGAGACATCCATGATTCAGATCTACGGCATTCCAACCTGCGGTTCCGTAAAGAAGGCAATTGCCTGGGCCCGTGAATCGGGAGTGGAATTCACCTTCCACAACTTCCGTACGGAAGCGCCGACGGACGAACTCCTCTCGGGGTGGCTGAAGGACATTCCGGCAGCAAAGCTCGCCAATACAGCCGGCCCGACGTGGCGCAAGATTGATCCGGAAATCCGCGAAGCGGCCAAGGCCAATCCGGACATGCTCAAAACCCTCATGCTTTCGACGCCGCTTCTCATCAAGCGGCCCGTGATCGTCTGGGCGGACGGCTCGGCCACCTCGGGCGTTGATGAAGCGCTCTGGAAGACGAAGGCCGTCTGACAGGCACCCGGACATCCAAAGGGAAGCGCCCTCCGTGCTGAAGGAACTCAAGTTGTCGCTCGCGAACCCGGGACCTGTGCTCCCGTTTCTCGCCCTGGTCGCCGCTACCGGCTTCTGGGGGAGCTCATTTCTCACGGTTGCCGAGGCGCTTTCCGAAACGGATCCCTTCACGCTCGTCTTCATGCGCTTCTTCCTTGGGACGCTCGTCCTCGCGGCGATCCTTCGGAAAACGCTGCGCGCAATCCCTTTACGCACCTGGAAAATGGGAGCTGTGAGCGGCCTCGTCATTTACGGCTCCTATCTTTTCAACTGCGCCGGGCTCATGACGACGATGAGCTCGATGGCGGGATTCCTCACGGCGCTTTACGTGCCGATCACGCCGTTTCTTTTCTGGCTGATTGTCGGGAAGCGCCCCGACGTTTTTGCCTTTCTCGGTTCTGGAACGGCATTTCTCGGTCTGGTGCTCCTTGCCGACCCTTTTTCACTTTCGCCTGAAACCGGCCTGGGCGAATGGATGATCATCCTGTCGGCATTTCTTTCCGCGCTTGAAATCATCCTGATGGGTCGCTTCGCGCCCTTCTGCAAAGCCGCGGAAATCTGCTTCACGCAGCTTTTCTTTGTTGCCCTCTATTCCGGCATCGGGTCGCTCGCCGCGCACGCGACAATCCCGTCCCTTACGCCCACGGTGTTTTCCACCGGACTCATTCTCGCCGTACTCTGGCTCGCGACAATTCTTTCCTGCGCGCAGTTTCTCCTCGCCTGGGGACAGAAATTCGTTCCGCCCGCTCAGGCCGCCGTTATTTTTTCTCTTGAAAGCGTCTTTGCCGCCATCATCGGATGGCTTGCAGGCGAGCGCCTCGGGTTCTGGGGCTTTGCGGGGGGCGGTCTGATCGTCGCAGGCATCCTGCTCACGGAATGGAAGCGCCTTCTTGCATCGAAATAACAAATGACGAGCGAACTTCCCATCGGCATTCTGGACTCGGGATTCGGCGGCCTTTCCGTCGCGCGGGCGGTGAGAGCCCGGTTCCCGGGAGAGCGCATCCTTTTTGCCGCCGACTGCGCCTATGCGCCTTACGGCGACCGGGATGAAAGCTACATCATGGAGCGCCTAGAACGGATCATCGGCTACCTGACGGGGAGAGGCGTCAAGGCAATCGTGTTTGCCTGCAATACGGCAACCGCGGTCGGCGTGAAGACCTTTCGCGAGCGGCTCTCCATTCCCATCATCGGGATCGAACCCGCCGTTTTCCCTGCCGTCCGCCATACGCGGCGCGGCGTCGTCGGGGTTCTCGCGACCACGACGACCATCCGGAGCCGCAAATACGCCGAAGTGCGCGAACGCGCACTCGAATGGGCGGCCGTCAGCCGCCCGATGAAGGTGGAGGTGCTCGACATGCCCTGCCCCGGGCTCATGGAGTGCGTCGAGCGCGGGGACTTCTCTTCAGAAAAGCTCGAGGCGCTTCTCGAGAAGTATGTCGATCCGCTCGCGCGTGCAGGCGCCGATGAAATCGTCCTCGGCTGCACGCACTATCCCTTTCTCGCGAACGCGATCAGCAGGCACGCAAAGGGCGCGCACCTCATTGATCCCGCACCGGCCGTGGCCGAACAGCTCGGCAGGCGCCTTGCCGACCTTGACCTTCTCGCGAAGGAAGATCCCGATCGGAAAAAAGATCTGAACGAATTCCGGGCAACCGGAGCCGATCCCGCCCGCGAAGGCGTTTTGAGGAGCCTCTGGGGAAAGGATGCGAGGCTCCTCGCTCTCTCCGCCTGAATCAGGAGCGGAAGGCGAGGCGCTCGTCGTCGTCCCCGCAGACGTAAGGCATCATGCGCTCGCGAATCTCGTCGGGGATGGGAGAGGAAACAAAGTTTCCTTCCGTATCGAGACGGACGCAGACCATCGTTTCCACGCAGCGCAGCCGCAGCTCCTCGCCCTTTGTAATCGTGAAGGCGAATTTGACCGAGCTTGTGCCGAGCTTCTCGATCCAGAGACGCGCCGTCACGTCCTCTCCGGGGCGAGAAGGCGACACGAAGTCGGTGTGCACGCCCACAACCGGGAACCCGACGCCGAAGCGGCGGATTTCAATGAAGCCCACCTTCAGGACTTCATGAAGGTAATCCTCGTGAAATTTGTTGAGAAGCACGTAGTAGGTCGGGTGATAGACGATGCCGGCAGGATCGCAGTCGCCGAAATGGATGCGGATGGTCTTTTCAAAAACCTGATGAGCCATGATTGAATCGAAGCGTTTGTAAAGGAAAGAAGAAGGGAATCAGATGCGCGAGGAGAGCGAACGGAGAATGGCGCGGACGGGACTCGCCTCAACGCCCTTGAGCGGGAGCGGGAGCGCAATCAGCTCGTATTCGCCTCCCGGTACCTCGGTAAGGTCAAGGTTCTCAAGAATCGTCATTCGGTTCGCGAGCGCAATTCTGTGAGAAACGAGAAGTTCGCTTTCAGCCGGATCAACGCTCGGGGCGTCGGTGCCGACGAGCGCTGCGCCTTCCTCAGCAAGCCGCCGGATGAGCGCAGGGGAAAGCGCTCTGAAGTCGGGCGTCCAGGCAGCAGGGCGCTTAGCGCGCGTCTTGAAAAGAATGCGTGCCGGGAAGGTGTTCGCCGTGAGCGCCTCCGGTCCGATCGCGTCGGAAGATGCCTCATGCGAGAGATCAATGACGAGCGCGCGGCCGATGAATGTCTCGAGCCTCAGGGAGGCGACGTCGTCCGCGGCGCTGTCGAGGTGGAGCGGCGCATCCGCGTGGGCGCCGTCATGGGGCGTCAGGGTGATTTCCGAGACATTCGCGCCGGCGCCATCCTCAAGCCTTGAGATCCAGCGCACGGCAAAAGGCGTATCGCCCGGAAATACCGGAGTACCGGCATCAAGCGGCGGCGTGATGTCCCAGATTCTTCGCTTCTGCATGGTGCTTTGCGACCTCTCACAAAAGAAAAGGGAAAACAAAAAACGCTTACAAGAAGCGTGCCGACGATTTTAGGTCAGAGGACTGAAAGGCTTCCTATACTGCCATGCACGTTTTTTCGGGGGCCCCTGGGCGCACGCACTGCGCTCGGGACCGTTCTCCCGACTTTAGAGGACTTGACTCATGAAGAACTCTGATTTTCTAAATATCCTGCAGTCCCGGCGCTCTCAGGGCCCGAAGATGCAGAAGGCTCCGGCTCCTTCCGAGGAGGTTCTTGAGGCCGCCGCGCTTGCCGCTCGAGCCGCGCCTTCGCACAATCCTGCATTTCCTGTGCACTTTGTCGTCGCCGATTCCCGTGAAAAGCTCGCCGACATCTTTGAAGCCGCCCTCGGACCGGATGCCGATCAGGCCATGCGCGAGCGCGCGAGAAGCAAGGCGCTCAAGGGCGAATGCGCAATCCTCGTGATCGGCCCGAAGCCCTCGCACGACACGCCCGCCTGGATGGACCGCGAAAATCTGATGACGGCGGGCGGCGCGCTCACGAATTTCCTCAACGTCCTCTGGGCGGAGGGGTTTGCCGCCAAGACTGTGACCTCGCGCGAAATCACGGATCCGCAGGGACTTTTCGACCCTGAGACCGAAAGACTTCTCTGCTTCATTCTCTGCGGCACGCAGGCCGCTCCCGCAGAGCCGCGCCCCGCTGCCCCCTCTATCCTTTCGCGCTGGTAGAGATCGGCCGATCCTCCTCAAGGATGTGGTCCGCGATCTCGGCGATTTTCCGCACCGTCACGGGCGCACAGCCTTCGGCCTTGTTGTTGACGGCAAGGTAGCTCTCCTGTCCGCTCCTTGCCGCCCGAACGATGAGGGATGCAATCAGCGCCCGGGTCGCCGGGTCGGCCGCATGAATGGCGTCAAAGGGCGTCCATGCGGCCTTCGCCGTATCGTAAAAGCGATGCGCCGCAAGCGACCAGCGGACGATGAGAGGCCCCTTCAGCTTCCAGTCGCCCGCATCCTCGCCCTCGGCATCCATGAAGCGGAGCGCCTCTGTCTGGCGCCGGATGCCCGGCATCGCGGGATGGAGCCCGATCACAGGGCGCACGCCCGCCTCTCTCAGACGCTTCATCATGCGGGGCGTCAGAAGTTCATAGTTGCGGAATTCCGCCGCAAGAAGAAGCCCCGCACCCGGCGCCTGAAGCGCATTGAGAAATGCCCCGATTTTTTCAATGAGCGCCACTCTTGACCCGGTGGTTCTTAATTCCGGATGAGGGAGCGGAGAAAACTGGAAGACGAGCGGCCCGCATTTTTTGCCGAGCCCCATGCGCACGGGGCCGAGAAAGCGCTCCGCCGCCGCATGCACATCGAGAAAGAGCGGATTGGGGCCCGTGGGGATCCCCCGGTCGTTGCGCAGGTACGGGTCCGTGACATCCCTCGGCGCCTTCACGAGAAAGCGGAAGTCTTCGGGCACCTGCCTCGCGAAGGCGGCAAAAGCTGAGGCCGAAAGCGGCCGGTAGAAATTCCTGTCGAGCCCCACGGTTCTGAATAAAGGCGAAGCGCTGTAGGCGGCAAGGCCTTCATTCGCAAGATGCTCGAGGCCGCTGCCGCGGCTCCAGACGATTCCGCGCCAGCCGGGGAAATTCCAGCTCGAGGTGCCGAGACGGATGGATGAAGGTAGCCTTTGCATCATTTCCCGGAGCGCAGCGTCTGCCGGCTGCGGGAATACCGGGGCGCTCTCTGGCGGCGCATCATCAAAGAGCCCGGAGGAATTCTCGGTCATCATGCTCGAAGCCCTCAGAAAAAAGTTGGGCGACAGCGCCTCAGCCCGGGGAAAGCCGGGTTTTCGATCAGAAAAGCGCGCTTTCAACTATATCCGCACGGCGCCTGAAATGGCCTAAAATCAACAGATTATTCCTTCACTTTGTTTCTCTTTGGTTTTGAATGACTTCTATTGCTGAATCGCTTCTTTCACTCGACCCCGCAATGAGCGGCGCCGCCGACGAGCGCCTCGTCTGGGTCGTGGACGATGACGACGTGAGAGAGTCGCTCTCATTTGCGCTTCAGCTGCGCTACAAGACCGCCTCCTTTCCGTCGGCGCTTGCATTCCTTTCGCGCGCGGATCTTGACCGCCCGGGATGCCTCGTCATTGCCGACGACATGGCTCAGACGGCTTCCGGAAGCATTCAGGACGAACTTGCCAGACTGAGAAGTCCCGTATCCGTCATTTTTCTCACAAAGGAAACAGACCTGCGAACCGCAGTGAAGTACCTTCAGATGGGCGCCGTCAGCGTGCTCGAGAAGCCCGTCGACCCTGAGGAGCTCGACCATGCGGTCGACCTTGGTCTCGAGCGCTCCATTCTCCGCGACCGGCGCTACCGCCTCGAGCGGCTCTTTGAAACGCTCTCCCGCCGCGAGCGCCAGATCTTCGTTCTCGTCTGTCAGGGTCTCCGGAACGGCGACATTGCCGAACTCCTCAACCTCTCGCAGCGCACGGTCGAAGTTCATCGCGCGCACATCAGCAGGAAGCTCGGCAACGCCTCACCCATCCGGCTTCTCTACGAACTCACCCAGACGCTGGGCGGGAACATCATCAGCGCCGAATTTGACGGCCTCGATCCGCAGAAGCTCGCGAACGCCATTTCAGCGGGCGAAGCGAACTGACTTTCGGGCGGAATACCGGCGCGCATAAAAGAAGGCCGCCCGGAAGACTAGATCCAGAGCGGCCAATCCCACTATATCGGGCGCCCATCCTTTGACCCGGGCGCCCGTTGGAGTCAACTCAAATCGGTTAGTAGCCCATCATGCCGCGATGATGCATGCGCGGACCATTCATGGGGCAGTCGGGGTTCCCCGGAACGCCGTCCATGCCGGGGCAGCCGGGACCAAAGCCCTGGAAGCCCTGCGGACCGCGATAGCCGCGGTGCATGCCGTGGCCGGCGTGCTGCTGCTCAAAGCTCTCGAGCACGTACTTCTGCTCGGGAGAGAGCACCTTGAAGAGTTCCGTACGGGCGGCCGCAGCCTTCTCAAGCAGATCCGCACGGACCTTGGCTACCTGGGCGCGGCGCTCGAGGCGGCTCTGTTCATCAACCGCGGGCTTGTCGAACTGCACGCCCGGCATCATGTCAAGCGCCGTACGGGCGTCGACATAGGCCTTCCAGGCGCCCTGCTGTTCGGGCGTAATCGTTACGAGGCGAGCCACGGCTTCCCAGCCTGCTGCCTGATAGTCCTGCGAAGCATAGCCCGCGCAGGGCATGCCGTCGCGGAACTGACCATCATGGTGCCAGGGACCGGCGATGGCGGCGGTGCCGACGCAAAGCGCTCCGACTGCGGCAAGCGATGCGATGATCTTGTGACTCTTTTTCATGTTTTCTACTCCTCATGGTGCCTGACCCGGACAATCCCGGATAAGCGCGTTCTCAAGCGCGCCGTATCAGGGAAGCGCCTCTTGATGAGATGATTGTGCCCGAGCTTCTAGGAGAAACCTCTTACCAACCTTGACGGTCTGTAAGGAGCTATTTCGCCGCCAAACCGGCAAGACGCCTGTTTTCACTCAGTTGCGGGATCCGCATTCACCGCGAATCCCGCTTCGGACAGGGCTTCAGGAAGAGAATCCCGTCGCGCCGTGCTCCGGGATTCCGGCCTCTCCGAGCCGCCAATAGTTTTTACTCTTTAAAGGCCTTCCCAAGATCAATGGCAAGCGCGCGGTAGCCCATCGACCCGCGGATCTGCATTTCAAACACAGGATCCTTTCCGCCGCGGCGGAATTCCGTTAGAACAGGGTTCACGCCCGTCTTGTCCTGAACGCCGATCGATGCCCAGTAGACGAGGAGCGAATCCTTGTCGGCCTCATATTCGACCGAGGACGTAATGGCGCTGTAGAGCGCGTGACCGCGGTTCTTGCCGTACTCCCAGATCTGCTCGACCGTTCCCTTCTTTTCGTCGATGCGGTACATCACCGCGCGGCTGTATTTTTCCTTCGGATTTTCCGGCTGCTTGAAGGCGCGGCCGTCGCCGTTGTCGAAGACCGTCACGATGGAAACGCCCGGTTCGGAGAGTTCATCCACCTTCCAGCCCGTATGCTGCGTCCAGGTCCAGTCGAAGTCGCCCTCGCACTTGCCGATGCGGCAGGGGATGGGCTTTCCGTCCTTGTCGACCGGCGTCAGCACCTTCTCGCGCAGCTTCCCGTTCCAGCCGTTGGGTGCGCCCAGGATCCACTTCACTTCCTTGTCTCGTCCGATCTTGATCACCGCGGACTGGTGGCGCGAGGAAATGATGATGGAGTCGTCGGCCTTGTCGTAGTCGACGGAATTCACGTGCGCCCAGTTGCGCCCGGCCCCCGTGCCGGCAATGTCGCCGAAGGCGTGCTTGGCCTCGAGCCTTGCGAGCTGCTCGGCCGAAAGGGTCTTCCCCGACTGCTCGAGGTCGACATTGAGGCAGACCGCGCCCTGGTCGATCGACTTGATGACGATGCTGCGGTTGGGATCGAGAATTTCAAAGAGCCTCCAGTCGTCGACGACGCGGCCCGAGGCATCCACTTCCGCGATCACGTCGCGCACCGTGTGCACGTGCGTGCCGTCGGCGCGCTTCAGATCCGCCGACGAAACGCGAAGGAAGTAGTGCCCGTCAGGCGCCGGAGCCATGGCATGGCTGAAGTCCGCATAGCCGTCCGGAAGAACGCGGTTGAAGATTTCGCGCCCCATCAGGTCGTACTTCACGTAGCGCTGACCGTACCCCCAGGTGAGCGCGCCGTCCTCATTCTGATGGAAGCCCATCATGATGCCGGCCTTATTGAGGCTTCTCGGGTCGTAGATGGCCGAGGGCTGCATGTACCAGCGCACCTCGCCCTTCGTATCGACGATGGCGTTCTGCGGGTAGTTGTTCCACTGAAGCGCGCCGCCCGTCGGATTGTTCCAGACCGCGCGGCTGCCCTTGGGCGACTCAGGAAGCAGATTGTTGATGAGGTAGAGACGGTCGCCGAAGCCCTTTGCGGCCGGGGTCACGATCTTCGTATCAAAGGTCTTGACGGGGCGGCCGTGCGTCCAGGAGGGGTCGAGATACACGGGCGGCGTCCAGATGCGGTAGGTCTCCGTCTTTTCAACCGGACCCCCGGTCGTCTTCTTCGTCCACTTCACCTCGATTTCATTCAGATATTCCGGATAAAGGCCGAAGACGGGAATGCCGCCGTAAGTGCGAAGCGCAGTCGGGCCCACATCGTAGGCGATTTCCGCGCCGCCCTTTTTGGGAACGATGCGCACGTGAGCCTTGAGGAGCACTTCGCCGCCGTTGCGGATGACTGCCGTAAGAGGCGCGATGTCATAGGGATTCACGACGACTTCGCCGAGCTCGCCCTGCCGCTGAAAATTAACCTGGGTTCCGCTCGGGCCGCCCACAGCGAGCACGGCCGAAGGCGCTGCGATCAAAAATGCGGCGCTCACGGCGCAGGCAATGCGGCAAAGTTCATTTCGAGTCATGACTAGGCTCCTCTTTCTGAGAATGAAGTCCGGCGCGCAGCGAATGCATTCATGCATGAATGCAATGCGCATTCAACCGGATGTTTCCATTATCGGGGGCGAGCCTTCCCGGAATCTGAAGAACCCGAATGCACGAAGGCTTCTTCTCTCAAGACTTTCACCAAGCGGGTTTCTCCGCCTGAACCGTCCATCGGGGGAATACGCTGGAAAAAACGCCCTTCCGGGAAACCTCTCAGAGGATTGAACGCACTAAAATTGCGGGATTTTCTCGAACCCTGACTTTTGCCGGATGAGTTCCCTCAACCCCGGCGTACGTCATCGAACCCAAGATTTTTCTTTCTTCATCGAGACTTATCCGCCATGGCGCTTAATCCTCTTACCGCTCTTTCCCCGCTCGACGGCCGCTATTCCCGCCAGTGCGACTCCCTGCGCGGCATCTTCTCCGAATATGCCTTCATGAACGCGCGCGTTCGCGTTGAAGTCGAATGGCTGATTGCGCTTTCCGAAGCCGGCTTTGCGGAACTCCCGCACCTTTCGGACCACGGGAAGGCGTTCCTGCGCGGCCTTGCCGACAACTTCTCTCTCGAAGACTGCGAAGCCGTCAAGACGATTGAAAAGACCACCAATCACGACGTGAAGGCGGTCGAATACTGGATCAAGGGCCAGGTCGAGCATGACGACGAGCTGAGAAGCGCCGCTGAATTCGTGCACTTTGCCTGCACCTCGGAGGACATCAACAACACGAGCCATGCGCTGATGCTCATCAGGGGCCGTGCCGAACTCGTGGCCTTCCTCAGGCGCATCCACGGCATCATCGCGAACTACGCGCACGCCTGGGCCGATATTTCGATGCTCTCGCGCACCCACGGCCAGACGGCTTCCCCGACGACCGTCGGCAAGGAATTCGCGAACGTTGCCGTCCGTCTCGCCCGCGTGATTGAAGCGATCGAAAACGTGAAGATCTACGCCAAGATGAACGGCGCCGTCGGCAACTACAACGCGCACCTCATCGCCTACCCGGACTTCGACTGGGAATCCTTCTCGAGGAAGGTTGTCGAGGAACGCCTCGGCGCCACCTTCAATACGCACACGATCCAGATCGAGCCCCATGACTACATGGCCGAGCTCTTCATGCAGATCGAGCGCGCCAACACGATTCTCATCGACTTCGACCGCGACGTCTGGGGCTACATCTCCATGCACTTCTTCCGCCAGAAGCTGAAGGAAGGCGAAGTCGGCTCCTCGACGATGCCCCACAAGGTGAACCCGATCGACTTCGAGAATTCCGAAGGGAACCTCGGTCTTGCCAACGCCGTTCTCGGCCACCTCGCCGGGAAGCTCCCGATCTCCCGCTGGCAGCGCGACCTGACGGACTCGACGGTGCTTCGCAACCTCGGCGTTGCCTTCGGCTATTCCTTCGTGGGCTACAGCGCCCTCGAGCGCGGCCTCGGGAAGCTCCAGGTGAATGAAGCCATGATCGCCCGCGATCTCGACGCCGCCTGGGAAGTCCTCGCCGAAGCCGTTCAGACCGTGATGCGCCGCTACGGCGTTCCGCATCCGTATGAACAGCTGAAGGCCCTCACGCGCGGCAAGGACGGCATCAACGAAACCACCATCCGCACCTTCATCGAAGGCCTCGAGATTCCGGCCGACGCCAAGGCGCGCCTCATGGAGCTCACGCCCGCCACCTATATCGGCAAGGCCCGCGAACTCGCCCGCCGCTGCTGATCACTCTAGAGGGCTTCTCTCCGGAGCGTCATTCGAAAGGCGCTCCGGGCAAGACGCCTGAGCGAAAAAGGCAGGTCATCCTTCCCGGGTGCCTGCCTTTTCTCTTTCTGCTTTTCTCAAACTCAGGCGATGACGGCCGTTGCCTTCACGAGCGCCCAGACCGGAAGCCCCGGCCGCAGCCCGAGCGCAGCGGTCGACTCTCTCAGAATCCGCGCGAGAAGCACGTCCCTGCCGCCGCGGCTCCTGAGCTTCACGATCTGATAGGCGTTCTCGGGCCCGCAGGGCTCGCCGATTTCCTCAACTGCTGCAGGAAGCGCATTGCGGATGGAAAGGTTCTCGGGCTTTTCGAGCGCAATGCTCACGTCCCTCGCGAGAACCCGGAGGCGAAGCTTTGCGTCTTTGGGGACATTCCCGGCGACAGCGTCCAGAACCCAGCCGTCGGTACGGATCATGGCGGAGCGCCATTCGGACGAAATGCTTTCGACCGTGCCCTCGAGCACCACGGCCGCACCTTCCTCCATGTCCACGGGAAGCCTGACGTTGCCGAGCACTTCAGCGAGGGGACCGGATGCCCGCACATGGCCCTCGGCCATCAGAACGAGATTGTCGGCAAGCCGAGCCATCTCGTCGGACGAATGCGTCACGTAGAGGATCGGGACCTGGAGTTCATTCTTGAGCTTTTCAAGCCAGGGAAGAATTTCACGCTTTCTCGCAAAATCGAGCGCCGCGAGAGGTTCGTCCATGAGAAGGATGTCGGGCCGCAGGCAGAGCGCCCTGGCAATAGCGCAACGCTGACGCTCGCCCCCGGAGAGTTCGGAAACGCGGCGCTTCAGAAGATGACCGATGCCGAGAAGCTCAACGGCTTCATCAAGGCGCTTTCTGCCGTCAGGAACCTTCGTGCGCTCGAGCCCGAAGGTAAGGTTCTTTTCAACATTCAGGTGCGCGAAGAGGCTCGCCTCCTGAAACACATAGCCGAGACTGCGTTCATAGGTCGGGCGGAAGATGCGCTTCGCGTCGTCCTGCCAGACTTCATTGCCGATCCGCACGAGTCCCTCTGCGCGCTCAAGACCCGCGACGCACCGCAGAACCGTTGTCTTCCCGCAGCCCGAGGGTCCGAAAAGCACCGTAATCCCTTCGCCCGGAACCTTGATGTCCGCTTCCAGCGTGAAGCCCGTGCTGCGGGCAAGATGAAGGCGCACTTCGCCGAAATGTTCCTGAGTCATGCTGACCATCCCTCCCGTCAGGCCTCTGCCGTTCTCTTGTTGAGAAGATTGAGCGTCATGAGAACAATGAAGCTGAAGATGAGCATGCCGCCCGCAAGCACATGCGCCTTCGAGTATTCCATCGCCTCAACGTAGGTGTAGATCTCAGTCGAAACCACCTGGGTTTTCCCCGGAATATTGCCGCCGATCATCAGCACGACGCCGAATTCGCCGATGGTGTGCGCGAACGTCATGAGAACGCCCGTGATGATTCCGGGACGCGCAAGAGGCATCACCACATGGAGGAAGGCGTCGAACGGCCGGCAGCGGAGCGTCGCCGCCACTTCCATGGGACGCTCGCCGATGCCTTCAAAAGCTGTGACGAGGGGCTGCACCATGAAGGGAAGCGAATAAACGACTGAACCGATGACGAGGCCGGAGAAGCTGAAGTTGAGAACGCCGAGACCGAGGGACTCCGTGAGCGCTCCCAGAGGACCGTGAGGTCCGAGCGCTACGAGTATGTAGAAGCCCAGAACGGAAGGAGGCAGCACGAGCGGAAGCGTCACGACGGCATTCACCGCCGAACACCAGCGGCTTCTTGCACGCGCGAGCCACCAGGCAAGCGGGAGACCCAGCACGAGAAGTATGCAGGTCGTAACAAAGGCAAGCTCGAGAGAGAGCGCGACAGGCTCGAGAGAAATGCCGTCAACGAGGTCCAGAAACCATTCCACGATTTGAGCCCCTCAGTGATCCGGGCAGAAAATAAGCCTAAAGCGGCTTCCCGGAATAATGAAAAGCCGGAGAGAGCCTGGGAAGGCCCCCTCCGGGTAAAGTAGGCGTCCGTCTCAAGAACGCTGAAAACTGTACCTCCGGCAAAGCAGCTTGCCGGAGAAATCAAACGGTTACTTAGCCGTGCCGTAACCGTAGGCGGTACGAACGTCGGTCGCTTCCTTGCTTTCCTTCAGGAACTTGAGGAAGCGCTTGGCGCCTTCATTCTTTTCACCGGCCTTGAGGAGCACCGCATCCTGCTTGATTTCGCTGTAGAGCTCCTGCGGGATCACGTAGCCCGAACCCGAGGTGAACTTGCCGCCCTTGAAGCACTGCGAGAGAGCGATGAAGCCCGCTTCGGCATTGCCCGTCTTCACGAACTGGAAGGTCTTGCCGATGTTGTCGCCGAGAACGGTCTTCGGCTCGGCAGCCTTTTCGAGGCCGAGAGACTTGAGCGTCTGGTAGGCGGCTTCGCCGTAGGGCGCGAGCTTCGGATTCGCGATGGCAACATGCTTCACGGCGGCGGAATTGATCACGGAAGCAACGTCGTTCTTCACGAGGTTCGCGTCGGACGACCAGAGAACGAGCTTGCCCACCGCATAGGTGTAGGAAGTGCCGGCCACGCCGTAGCCTTCCTTGATGGCCTTGGCCGGCGTCTTCGCGTCGGCGGCAAGGAGAACATCAAAGGGAGCGCCGTTCTTGATCTGCGCATAGAAAGCGCCCGTAGCGCCGAAGGAAAGCACAAGCTTGTCGCCCGTCGCCTTTTCGTAGATCGGCTGAAGATCCTTCGCCGGGGCGGTGAAGTTGGCGGCAACCGCCACATGAACTTCCTCCGCGCTCACGGCAAAAGCAGCGGAGGCAGCGATGGCGGCAGCGGCCGCAAAAACAAACTTCTTCATTGGATTCTCTTTTTCAGAAATCGGGGCTCTCCCGGGCAAAGCCGGTCGAGAAATTCATGACCGCAGGCGCACGGAAAGCGCCCGATGCCGGGGGACTGAAGGTGACGAAGCGCTATTCATTTTTGAAACAGCGTTCGTTATTCCTTTGCAGAATAGCGATGTTGTGACAGATAATCAAGTTCTTCCTCAACCTGTTTTTCTGGATCCCGATATGTCTGAAGAACCCGCTGACCCGTCCGTTCTCGCCGGCATTCTTTCCGAGCAGACCGACAAGCGCATCGACATCCTTCGACGCATTGCAGATGTGGGATCCATTTCGGAAGCCGCGCGAAGTGCAGGCGTAAGCTACAAGGCCGCCTGGCAGGCGATTGATACGCTCACGAACCTCGCGGGAACCCCCCTCGTGGAGAAAGCCGTCGGTGGCGCCCACGGCGGCGGCACGAAGCTCACGAAAACCGGCCGCATGGTGCTCGATCTCGCCGACGAACTCTCCCGGGCGCGCCGCAGCGTGCTCGACCGCTTTGCGCATATTCAGGATTCGCCCGAGAAGAATGACGGGAGCCGCCTCGCGCGCGTCACAGCCGCGAGCCTTCAGACTTCCATGCGCAATCAGTTCCCGGCAACGATTGAAACGCTCAAGATCGGCTCCGCCCTCGTGAAGCTCATTCTTCGCATCGACGACACGCACCTCATCCGCGCCTCCGTCACGAAGGAATCCGCTCAGCTCCTCGGCCTGCGCCCCGGCATGGAGGTCCTTGCGCTCGCCAAGGCCACATCGATCGAAATTTCCGCGGATTTCCCGGATGAAAATAATGACGCCCGCTCGCACGCCAACCTTATCGTGGGCGAAGTCATCCGCAGCGAGCGCGCCAATAAAGGCGGCGAATGCTCGATCCGCCTTCCTTCCGGGCTCGTCATCGTCGGGTTTGCGCGCTCCGGGCACGGCCTCAAGCTTCATCAGAAGGCTGTGGCGTCGCTCCCGCCCTCCGTCATCGTGATCGGCCTCGCCTCCTGAACGCAGCAAACGCGACGAGCAGCCAAAAGAGTTCAGAAAAATCGAACAAATCGGCCGGATTATTTGGCTGATTGATGATTATCAAATTCTTAAGCCCCGCTCTTACACTTGGTTGCATATCATTGCAGGCTAGTAAAAATGAAGGCTTTATTGCTTCATTTTTTCTGCAGCTTCCTTTACAGGCGCACGCCAGACCCGAATCGTTTCAGGAAGCTGACCGATCCCCTAATAAAGACAGGTTTACAAAATGAAAAAAGATAGCCCCTGGTACCTTGCTCTCTGGTGCGTTGTCGGCGTTGCTATCGGCATCGTGTTCGTCGGCGTGCTCACGTCTGTTGTTCACTGGGCCGGCACTGAAAAGTTCTGCGGCGAATTCTGCCACTCGATGGACGCCACCTACGTTGCCTATCAGAAGGGCGACCACTTCCGTACGGCTTCCGGCGCCACTGCCGGCTGCTCGGACTGCCACCTCAAGAATGAATCGAACCACTTCGCCGGTCCGATCGACTACACGGCTCTGCTGATCGACAAGGCCATCGCCGGCTCGAAGTCGCTCTTCGGCGAAATCGCCGGCCACCTCAACACCCCGGAAAAGCAGATTGAAATGCGCCAGGAAATGGCTGAAGCCGTCCACGCTCAGATGATGGACCGCAACTGGGCCTCCTGCCGCGGCTGCCATGACGTGGCCCGCATGTACGATCCGAAGCGTCCGATGCTCGGCGAAATCCATCGCCACATGGGCCCCGAGGCTAAGAATGTCGACTGCCTCGCCTGCCATCCGACCGCCGGCCACAACTACGGCTACATCCTCAAGTTCGACACCGCCAAGAAGTAATCGCTTCAAGGCTCGTGCCTGAAACCCCAAAAGCCCGGATCCTCACTGAGAGGCGCCGGGCTTTTTGTTTGCCCGGCGATCTTGGCCCGTGCGGCCCGGCGCGCCTTAAAATCTGCTCCATCATTCCTTCGCGGGGATTGTCCCCCGCTTTTTTTGCATGAAGCACATGGCCAAGACCATTTATCGCGGCGACTATCGCGCGCCGACGCATCTCATCGACACCATCCGGCTCGAATTCGACCTCAACGCCGAGGAAACGCTTGTCAAAAGCACGCTTGAGGTTCGGCCCAATCCCGAATGCACTGAAAAGGATCCGCCGCTCTTTCTGAACGGCGAAGACATCTCGCTCGGATCCGTTTCGCTCGACGGCCGTGAACTCAAGGACGGCGAATACAAGATCGAAAGCGGCGGCCTTGCCATTCCCGGCATCAAGAGCGCTCAGAAGCTCGAAATCGTGAATACCTTCAGCCCCAGAGCCAATACCGCGCTTTCGGGCATCTACGCTTCGGGCGTCAACCTGATGAGCCAGTGCGAAGCCCAGGGCTTCCGCCGCATCACCTTCTTCGAGGATCGTCCGGACGTTCTCGCCCGCTACACAACCGTCATCCGCGGCTCCACGGAGGACTATCCCGTCATGCTCTCGAACGGCAACCTGACCGACGACCGCATGCTTGAGGACGGCCGCCGCGAAGTCACCTACGTCGACCCGTTCCCGAAGCCCTGCTACCTCTTTGCGCTCGTCGCCGGCAAGCTCGTCTCGCGCGCCTCGAAGTTCAGCCTCAAGGACGGCCGTACGGTGGATCTTTCCGTCTGGGTTGATCCGCAGGATCTCGACAAGACTGAACACACGCTTGAAAGCCTCAAGCGCGCCATCCGCTGGGACGAGGAACGCTGGGGGCTTGAGCTCGACCTCAACGACTTCAAGATCGTCGCGACGAACGACTTCAACTTCGGCGCGATGGAGAATAAGGGCCTCAACATCTTCAATTCGCGCTGCGCGCTTGCGAACCCCAAGGTCGCGACCGACAGCGACTACCTGCGCATTGAGGGCGTCGTCGGCCACGAATACTTCCACAACTGGACGGGCGACCGCGTCACGCTTCGCGACTGGTTCCAGCTCACGCTGAAGGAAGGCCTCACGGTCTTCCGCGATCAGGAATTCTCGGCCGACATGCTGGGAGAACCTTCTGCCCGCGCCGTGCAGCGCATCCGCGACGTTTCCGTCCTGCGCGCGGCGCAGTTCATGGAGGACGCGGGCCCGATGGCGCACCCGATCCGTCCCGAGAGCTACCAGAACATCAACAACTTCTACACGAGCACCGTCTACGAAAAGGGCGCGGAAGTGATCCGCATGCTCCAGACGCTCCTCGGCCGCGAAACCTTCAGAAAGGGTTTCGACCTCTACATCGCCAAGAACGATGGCCATGCCGTCACGTGCGAAGCCTTCATCAACGCCATGGCCGAGGCTTCCGGGCGCGACCTCTCGGAATTCACCAACTGGTATTCGCAGGCAGGCACGCCGCGCGTTACCGTCCGCAGACACTGGGATGAGGTGAATCACAGACTCACGCTGAGCGTTCGCCAGTCGACGCCCCCGACGCCCGGTCAGTCCGTAAAGAAGCCTTTCCTCATTCCCTTCCCCGTGGCCTTCCTCAACAGCCGCGGCGAGGAAATGCCCGTGCAGCTCGCTGATGAGGACGAAGCCCCCGCAGCCGGCACCCGCATGTTCGAACTCACGGACGAAACGACCGAATTCGTCTTCGGCGGCCTTGAGGAGCAGCCCGTCGTTTCGCTCAACCGCGGCTTTGCGGCCCCCATCATTCTCGATGCCGGCCTCTCGCAGGAAGAGCTCGCCTTCCTCGCCGCCAATGATCCGGATCCCTTCAACCGCTGGGATGCCATGAACCGGCTTCTCATCGACGCCGTTCACGCCCAGACCCGCGCGCGCCTTCTGAAGACGCCGGAAGACGTTTCGCCTCTCGTCATCAGCGCCGCCTCGAAGATCCTGCGCGACGAGAATCTCTCCCCCGCCTTCAAGGCCGTGGCGCTCACGATGCCGGGCGAAAAGCTCGTTGCCGAAGAGGATCCGCTCATTGACCCGCATGCCGTTCATGCCGGCTGGATTGCCGTACGTCAGGCGATCGGCGAAAAGAACATTTCCGCCTTCCTTGAAACGGCGCAGGCAAACATCGTTGAAGGCCCCTACGAGCCGACCCCCGAAAAGGCCGGAAAGAGGGCGCTGCGCAACCTCGCCCTCGGCTATGCGCATGCAGCCGGCTCTCCGCGCGCCGCCATCATGATCAAGGATCAGTTCATGACGGCCAACAACCTCACGGACAAGCTCGCGGCGCTTCACATGATGGCGAACTCCCAGACGCCCGCCAAGCAGGATATGGAGGTCGACGCCCTCAAGGCCTGGTATCACGAGCCGCTTCTCATCAACAAGTGGCTCACGATTCAGGCGACCGCTCCCTCGTTCCCGGGCGAAGCACGCGTGCTCGAGCGCGTGCGCGAGCTGACGCGCTGCCCGTTCTTCTCGCTCAAGAACCCGAACAACGTCTATGCGCTTCTTCTCGGGTACTTCCAGCAGAATCCGTCCGAATTCCATCTCGCCGACGGATCGGGCTACGCTTTCTGGGCCGAAATGGTGCTCGAACTCAACCGCATCAATCCGCAGGTTGCCGCCCGCGTGGCGCGCTCGCTCGACAACTGGCGCCGCTACACCCCCGCACTTGCCGAAAAGATGCATGCCGCCCTCGAGTCGGTTGAAGCCAAGCGCAGCGAACTCTCGCCCAATGTGGCCGAAATCATCGAGAAGGCGCTCGGCAACCCGCTCTGACCTTTCTTCCCTTCATTCTTCCTAAAGGAAACATTGTTGTGACTCCCCTTTCACTTCAGGAATTCCTCTCGCGCGAGGAAGCGCTCGCCGGTTCCGACCCGGTTCTCACCCGTCTTCTCATCGGCATCTCCGAGGCCTGCAAGGAAATTTCCGCCAAGGTCCGCGAAGGCGCCCTCGCGGGAGTGCTCGGCCTTGCCGGCAGCGAAAACGTGCAGGGTGAAGAGCAAAAGAAGCTCGACATCATTTCGAACGACATCTTTGTTGAAGCCGTCGCCCGCACCGGCGCCGTCTGCGGCATGGTGAGCGAGGAGGTTCCCGAACCCATCGCCGTCCCCGAGGAACTCCCTCTCGGGCCCTATCTCGCCTGCTTCGACCCGCTTGACGGCTCGAGCAACATCGACATCAACGTCTCGATCGGCTCGATCTTCGCGATCCTGCCGGCCGAACGCCCGAAGCGCGTCCCTGCGCCTCAGGACTTCCTGCAGCCCGGCAGAAACCTTACGGCGGCCGGCTACTGCATGTACGGCCCGCAGACGATTCTTGCCCTTACGCTCGGCCGCGGCGTCTTCCTCTTCACGCTCGACGACGTGACGGGCACCTTCCGCCTCACGAAGGAAAACGTGCGCGTTCCGCGCGAAGCCAAGGAATTTGCGATCAACATGTCGAACCAGCGCTTCTGGGAAGCGCCGGTCGCGCGCTACATCTCCGAACTCCTTCAGGGCAAGGACGGTCCGCGCGGCAAGAACTACAACATGCGCTGGGTCGCGGCCATGGTTGCCGAAGTGCACCGCATCCTGATGCGCGGCGGCATCTTCATGTATCCGCGCGACTCGAGAAACCCCGAGCGCGCCGGCAAGCTCCGTCTCCTCTATGAAGCCAATCCCATGTCGATGCTCATGGAGAATGCGGGCGGCGCCTCCACGAACGGCCATGAACGCATCCGCGACATCGTCCCGACGAGCATCCACGAACGCGTGGCGGTGTTCCTCGGCGCTGCCGAAGAGGTCGAAACCGTGACGGGCTACCACAAGGCCTAACCCAACCAGCCCTTGAGCCAAATTGAAATGCCCCGCTGAGATTCACTCAGGCGGGGCACTTTTTTTGCTTCAGCGTTCAAGCATCCGTTTTACGGCAGGCAGTCAGAAGAGTTCGCCGAAAAGTTCCTTCTTCTTCTTTTCGTCCTTCACTTCGCCTTCGGTGGCGGGAAGCACGTTCGAAACCTTCTTGTCGATGTCGAGAAGCCTTTCAGAAACGGCATTGCGCTGCGCGGCCTGCTCTTCCTTCAGCTGGTCGCGCAGGAGCGCAAGCTCGCGGTCCTGCTGGTCGCCGCGCTCCTTCATGAATTTATTGAGCTCCTCGGTCTTGGCAACCATCAGGGCTTCGAGCTGATCCATGCGCGCGCGCATGTCCTTGCCGAGCTCCGTAATGCGGCTCTTGTCGGCATCCTCCGCCGCCTGGCGGGCGATGCGGGCTTCCTTATGCGCCTGTCGGATTTCCATCACGACGCTCGCCTGCTGCCAGATCGTGTAGATCATGAGGAGCGCAATGATGGCGGCAAAAGCTACCACGACAATGATGCCGAGCGGCGCGGTGATTTCGGTATAGACGAGATTGACCGTCGTTTCCTGCGAAAGCGCCGACCAATTGATGATCAGAAACACGGCAAGAAGCACGAGGATGAGCATCATGCCGAGAGTGCGAAGCTTCACGTTGAACTCCATTGAATTTGGGCAAAAAACGGGCGTCATACGGCAGAGCCCGGCGCCTTCCTATAATAACTCGCAAGGCATTCTGCCCGATTCCCGCCAATTCTGAAATTTGTGTGAGCCCTAAGCCATGAAGACCGATCCTCGTTTCCCGCGCCTGCATATCGTCGACCATCCGCTCGTCCAGCACAAGCTCTCTCTCATGCGCGACAAGCGCACGAGCACGCGCGACTTCCGCGAGCTCCTCTCCGAACTCGCGCTCCTCATGGGTTATGAGCTCACGCGCGATTTCCCCGTTGCGCTCGAAGAGGTTGAAACGCCCGTCGCCCACTGCTGGTCCCCGATGCTTACCGGCAAGAAGTGCGTGATCGTTCCGGTTCTGCGTGCCGGCCTCGGCATGTCGGACGCGCTTCTCACGCTGATGCCCTCCGCGCGCGTGGGGCACATCGGTCTCTACCGCGACGAGAACCATCGTCCGGTGGAATATCTCGTGAAGCTACCCGCACAGCTCGACGGGCGCACCTTCATCGTGGTCGACCCGATGGTGGCTACCGGCTACTCCGCCGCTCATGCCGTGGACGTGCTTAAGAAGCGCGGCGTGCCGGGCGAAAGCATCCGCTTCATGGCGCTTGTCGCTGCACCTGAAGGCGTCGAGGTCTTCTCGAAGCTCCATCCGGATGTGGATCTCTATGTGGCGGCCCTCGACGAGCGCCTCAACGAGAACGCCTACATCGTTCCGGGTCTGGGCGACGCCGGCGACCGCATTTTCGGCACGAAGTAATCCAGAGGCCTGAAATTTGCCCGAACGCCTCCCTTCGCAGGGAGGCTTTTTTTATGCTTCTTCACCATCCGGCGAGCTTAATTTTTTGAACATCAAAATTCAGTACTAACCCTGATTACGGCGTTACTATAAGGTTTAAATAAGCAATTTCATACGTATATACGCTTATTTTTTAGCTAAGAAGCAAGATACATGCCGTTTCGTTCTGCTATATCTATTGACGAAAATCAAATAGCATGAGGCTCCGACAGCTCATCATTCGCTCAAAGAGATCCGAATCCCATGTCCGGACAATGCTCCAGGACATTTCCCCTTTTTCCAACTTCTAGGACCATTCGAAAATGGCGACTGATAAAGAAAAATATTCCCATACGCCGACCGCTACGGACAATGTCTGGGGCGTGGGCCTCAAGGATGCCAAGCGCCAGAGCAAGTGCACTGCCCGCCTTGACGTGGCGCAGTCCGTTACCGGCCTCATCCTCGGCATCTTCCTCTTCTGCCACATGGCCTTCACGGGTTCCGTGAACTTCGGCAAGGACCTCTTCGCCAACCTGATCGCCACCTCCGGCGGCGTCTGGCTCGACGGCGCCGACCATGCCTGGATGCACGTCGTCTTCGTCGGCTTCATCTTCCTCTGCGTGATCGTTCACATGTTCTGCGCGCTGCGTCGCTTCCCGACCTCCTACAAGCAGCTCCACGACATCCGCTCGCACGTCAAGCTCGTTCATCACGAAGACACGACCCTCTGGTGGGTTCAGCTCATCACGGCCTTCTGCCTCTTCTTCCTCGTGTTCCCGCACCTGATGAGCATGCTCGTCAATCCGCACGGCTTTGACCCCAACCTCATCGGCGTCCACACCTATCACAACGGCCTCCTCTACACGTTCATCTTCCTCGTCTGCACGGAACTGCACGGCATGATCGGCCTCTATCGTCTTGCTGTTAAGTGGGACATCTTCGCGAAGAACCCCGAAACGAAGATCATGGACCAGCGCGCCGGCAGCGACCGCACCGGTCTTCGCAAGGGCATGCTGATCGTTGCTCTCCTCATGATCGTCGGCGGCTCCATCACGATGTGGACCAACTACTCGATCGGTGCTGAACAGATCGCCAACAACGCTGAAACGCAGCGTTATGAGTTCTCCGAAGGCGCCAGCTGGTACAACCACGCCAAGTAATCCTTCGTAAAGAACAGCTCGTCGTTCTCCTTTCGTCTCCTCTCAGAAGGAGGGGACGAGACGATGCAGAAACAAAAGCTCCCGTAAGTCGTTCCGGCTTGACGGGAGCTTTTTTATGGGCTTTCAGTGCCTCAGGCCGCTTTAACAGGCTTCACCGCCCGCTCAAGCCACCGGCGGCAGCGGTCGGAAACGCGGGGCTTCAGGAAGGCAAGCCGCGCCTCATTGAAGCGGTTGAGATCGTCGGCAAGGTCGCCGAAGGGCTCGGGGAGCGTTCTCGTATCAATCGGCATCATCGTGAGCGCATCGAACCTGAGGAATCTGCCGAATTCCGTTTCAATGTCCTTTTGGCAGACCATCAGATTCTCGACGCGGATCCCCCAGCGTCCGGCCCGGTAGAGCCCGGGCTCGTCCGAGAGCACATTTCCGGGTGCGAGCGGAATCGCCCGGGCGCGCGGCGAGATGGTGACCGGTCCTTCGTGGACATTGAGCACATAGCCGACGCCGTGTCCCGTACCGTGCCCAAAGTCGAGCCCCTCCGACCAGAGGTCGATTCTCGCCGCCAGGTCAATGCCGGCGCCTGTCGACCCTTCGGGGAAGCGGAGCTTCAGAAGCCTCAGCATTGCGCGGGTCACAAGACCGCAGTCGTGCTTCATTTCCGCCGTCGGCGCGCCGACGGGCGTCATGCGCGTAATGTCGGTCGTGCCGCATTCATACTGGCCGCCCGAGTCAATGAGGAGAAGCCCGTCGCCTTCGAGGCGCGCCCCGCCTTCAGCAGGCGTCGCATAGTGCGGAAAGGCTGCATTCGGCCCAAAGGCTGCGATGGTGGGGAAGCTCTCATCAAAGAATTCATCATCCCTGGCGCGCCATGCATGAAGCATACGGGCGCAATCCGCTTCCGTTAACCGCTCGCCCTTCGTCAGGCGCTCATCGAGCTCGGCGTAGAACTCTGCAAGCGCCACCGCATCGCGTTCATGCGCTTCGCGAATGGCTGCGATTTCTTCCGGACTCTTCATGCATTTGAGCATCATCACGGGAGAGGGGCCTGAGACGCGCCGTTCCTCCGGAATCAGCCCGAAAAGCGCTGCATTCGTGTGTTCCGGATCCGCCAGGATCCTCAGTTCCTTCGCCCAGCGCCCGAGCACTTCGGGGAGCTTCTCAGGCGAAGCGAGAGAGATGCCGTCGTCCATGAGCCGCTCCTCGGCGCCGGGAAGAAGTCTCTCAGGATTGAGGAAAAGCACGGCATCTTCTTCGCTGACGAGCAGGTTTGCGAGGAAGACCGGATTGCAGGGCACGTCGCCGCCCCTCAGATTCGTGGTCCAGGCGACGTCATCAAGGAGCGTGAAAAGCGCCGCAGAAGCGCCTGCCTCACGGATGCGCGCTCTCACGGCAGCAAGCTTTTCCGCTCTCGACCTTCCCGGGCGCTTCATTTCCCTCACGGAAGAAAGACGCGGGAGCGGCCGCTCAGGCCAGAGCACCTTCCAGTCGGGGAAACTCCCTCTAAGCTCCAATCCTTCCTGCGCGAGCTTGTGAGATAGCTTCTGCGCAAAGTCTGCCGGGAGGAGCTCCATATCTGCGCCGACGGCATTTCCGGGAACAACGTGTTCTGCGAACCACCCGGCAATCATCTCAACCGGTTCGCGGGTGAGCCTGAGAAGAGATATCTCTCCGGGGAGCTGAACCCCGGCCTGCTCCCAATAACGGCTGTCGGCAAGGAGCGCCGCCGCGCCTTCGGCAACGAGAAGCGTGCCGGCGCTACCGGTGAAGCCTGAGAGCGCCTGACGGAGCTTCCAGTCATCCGGAACATACTCGGAAAGATGAGGATCCGCCGTCGGAACAATAACGCCTGCGAGACCAAGACGGCTCATCTCTTCTCGGCAGCGCTGCAGGCGCTCGAGCGCCTCCTTCTTCGAATTCATAGGCACTCCAAAATTAAAAGGTTCCGGGCAATCAGAAAAGCTTGCGGATCATGACGGTGACGGGGAATCCCACGTGCTGCTCGCTCTCGCTGTCTTCCCCGATATCAAGCGTCACCACGCGCCAGCCGGCATCGCGCAATTCGTCAAGCGTGGCGGAGACGCCCAGATCCGCACACGCAAGAGGCGTTTCCTTCATGCGGGAAAGCACCGTCACCGGGCGTTCCGTTACGCAGGTCGCCTCTGAATGATAGGGCGCATCAAGAAGGGGATCCCGCGAGACGGCACTGCCGTGCCCGCCGCGCGCAGTCATTCCTCCTCCCGTTCCCCCGGGCGCGGCGCAGCCGGAAAGAAGGGCTGCGCCCGAAAGGGCGAGAAGAAGCGCATTCACTTTAAGTTTCGTCATGGCGTCACGCGGGAGAAGCTGAATTTTGTCGATTCTAAGCGAACCGTTATTCGCTGCGCGGCTTGCGCGGCGGACGGGCCCCGAACTTTTTCTTAAAGTTTCCGGATTTACGGAATTTGCCAAACTTCTTTTTCCCGCCGTCATGCTTCATGCCTTCGAGGGGCGGCGTACTCCCGTAAACCGTCCGCATGCCGGTACGGTCGAAGTCTTCAGCAGGCGTCGTCTGCGCAAAGGAAAGCGTCGTCGGCTGATCATTTCCCCAGGCGCCCGAGCTCTGCCAGGAAAGCCCGGAGGGCTTCTTAGGCTGACGCGGACGATAGTGGATGGAGTTGCCGAAATTGTCGTCATCCTCAAACCCATCGTCTGCCGGGAATCCCTGAGCGGGCTTCGGCTTCGCAAGACGCGGCGTCTTCTTCTTTTTAAAGAAGTCCCTGCGGCGTCGATTCCCGCCGTCCTCCTTTTTCTCCACGACTGCAGGAACCGGAGATTCTCCGGCTGGAGCAGCATCGGTGAAGGGTTCCTGCGGACAAGCTTCGGAAGGAAGCGCCTCCATGGGGAGATCCTCCCTTTCCGAGGGGCCGCGGCGCTTCTTGAAGGGCGTGCGGAGATTCGGTCCGCCCGCCTTTCTGAACTTCTCGCGGCGCTTCCTCGGCGCTCTTTCGCCTTCTTCCTGAGGGGGCGGGAAATTGTCAGCGGCGAGGGGCACCGTCAGCGCCTCATCCCGGAATTCATCCCGCTCGGGCTGTGCCGGCACGTCCTTCACGAGGCGCGTCCTGCGCTTTTGGTTCTGGTTCTGAGGCTTTCTCAACCGGGTTGCGTTCGGGTTCCGGCGGCTGTCCTTAAAGTCCTTCGTTCCGCGGCCGAACTTCTTCTGCCCCGGACGCTTTGCGCCGGGCTGAACGGGAAGAATGCCTTCCATCTCAGGCATAGGCTCTTCCCGGCGGCGCTTCGACTGTCGAATGGTGCCGCGCTTGCCGACCATCTGATGAGTGAGCTTTTCGCCGCCCTTCATGGCCCGGCGCATGCGGTCCTGCGCGGCGCGCAGCTCCACCGTATTGGAAGAAAGCGGCTCGGTAATGGTCACCGTGGGCTCATGCGCTTCGCTCGGACGATAGTCGGAACGAATCGTGAGCGTGCGCCGATGAGGCTGAGGCGCTTCTTCCGAGACGTCCTCGGCCTCAGAGTCGGCCTCATCGTCATCTTCGTCATCCTCGTCGTACTCATCGTCCGCGTCGTCTTCATCGTCGAAGTCCGAATCGAGCGATTCATCGGCCTCGTCTTCGAAGAAGCCGTCATCCTCGCCTTCGCCGTCCTCAGACTCTTCAGAGTCATCGTCCTCATCCAGATCCGAGTACTCACCGGATTCGTCTTCCTCCTCAGGGAGATCATCCTCTTCCCAGTCGGCAGAATCCTCATCCTCGGCCTCTTCCCATTCGAAGTCGTCATCTTCTTCAGCGGCTTCAGGCTCTTCGGGCTCTTCAGCTTCCTCAGTTTCTACCGGACTTGCAGATTCTCCGGGCTCTTCGGGCGTCTCGTCTTCCTGCGGCTCCGCCACGGAAAGCGCCTCAACCGAGGCCGGCTCCTCTGAAGCTGCGGACGGTTCTTCCTGCTCATCAGCCGATGCCGGTTCTTCAGAAAGAGCCGTCTCTTCCGTCTCTTCCTGCTGGGCTCCAGACTCACCTGCGGAAACTTCCGGCGCCGCCTGAGCCTCCGCCCGCAGCTTATTGCCGGAGCCGATGTCAGAGAGCGCAAGAATTTGCCTGATCGTTACCCCGGGTGCGATTTCATAAGAACCCGGAGATTCCGGAAGTTCGGGGGCTGCCGGAGCTGAGGCAGCAGCTGCGGCTTCCTTCTTCCGGGGAGTCTTTCCGACCTTGGCAAGCGCCTCTCCGAAGGCCGAGAGGAAGGCTTCCCCGGGATGCGACTCCCGCGGCCGGCAAACTTCATAAGCGGCGTCGGGAATTTCAGGAAGCACGATATCGGCTTCAGGCGCCTCCGCCGTTGCTTCTGCAGGATCCGCGTTGAGGCGCTCCCAGACAATGCCGAGGCGCTCCTCGCTGCTTATGCTCATAACAGCGTCCCGCCGCTCGGCGCAGTCTTCCTCCGTTTCCATCAGACCATCAGGGAAGCCGGAACCCTTCTTCTGTCGCAGGACAAAGCGCAGGTCTCTGGCAAGCTGAGCGCGAAGCGAGACAAAGGTGTTGAAATCCTCGCGGTGGATGTAGGTGCGGACTTCGCCGGGATGATCCCGCAGCACGGCAAACGCCGCAATGCGTTCATAAACCGCAGGAGACCCCTGCAGATTCATGACAAAGACGTATTCGAAGGTTCCCGGAGGAATGTGTCTGAGATCCTCGGGCGTAGCAACCAGGACGCGGCTCTTTGTTCCCCGGGATACCGATCTCGAGACGCCGGTCCAGCCTTCCGAGAGGAGCTTGTTGTTGATGATGCGCAGATTCAGCTGACCAAGCGCCTCTTCGAATTCAGTAGCTCTGGCGCGATGCGGAACGACGACCAGAATCCGGGAGCCCTCCGGCAGCTTCGAGATGTCGGTCCAGAAAATACAGTATTTGGTCGCTCTCGGAACCAGGTCGAAGCGTTCGAAAATTTCGGGCGGCTGATACCGCGCGCCTTCATGGAAAATCCGGCAGCCGGGAACGATGTCCTCTGCAGCCTTGACGATTCCGGCGCTCCAGAAGTTGGAGAGAAGGCAAAGCGATTTAAGCGCCCCGGGGGGAAGTTTTCCGAGAAGCGCCTTCAGCCGTTCGAACTCATCCGCGTTGACGGCAAAGTACTCGAAATACGCCACGATGACGCGCTCGACGCTGTCGAGCCGAAGGCCGAAATCATCTCCGACGCGCTCAAGGAATCTCGGGGGACCGGCGACGAAATCAACGCCCACCAGCGCACGACGCCTGCGGTTGAAGTCCTCCCCCGGACGCGCGGGAAAGGTATTGACGCGCGACGGATAGACCATTGCATCCATGCGCCAGCAAAGGCGCGCGGCAATGTCGAGTCCCGGCGTAATGATGAGGGTGCGCGGAGCGCGTCCGCGCTCGAGGCCGGAATCATTCTCGGGATTGAGATACTCGGCCATCGCCAGAAGGGCAGCCGTCGTTTTGCCGCTTCCGCCATGAGCGCAGATCAGATGCGGATGACCAGCGCGGAATTCGCGCAGAAGCAGAGCCTGAGCCGGCAAAAGCGCAGACCAGTTCCATTTCTTAAGCTTCTGCTGAAAAAAATCAGCCAGATGGAATTTCGAGAGGTTCACGATGGTTCCAACCTTGAGCCCTCACCGGCTGAAAACCCCCTTCGCTCACTCAATGGAAGTGAATCGGGCGAGGGCCGTCCGGGAGGCATGCAGTCCGAAGACACCCGGAATATCCGCTGCGCCGGAAACTGCATGAAGTCAATGAATTCTTTAAAAAGCCCTCCGGCAGAGCGGCTTATCGCTCTCGCAGGCATTCCGCCCTTCAGGCAAGCGGAAGGAGAAGCGCTCATGGCCTCCCGGGCAATGTATTTTTTTGGGCGCGCAGGGGAGATGCTTCGCGCGCTTAAGGGATGAATGAGGCAATCGGGGAGGATTTCTCGATGCTCATGGAGACCCTCTTTGTTGTCCCTGCCCGCTGCAAAGCGCCTGACAAAGTCAGAGCGTCCGAATCCGGGGCTGCCGCATCAATCCTCTGGTGAAGATGCCGTTCGGGATTCTAGCAAATCCGCATTCCTTTCCCTCGCTCTCTTCAGGCCATCCTGCGAGCAGGCAAAATGGAGGCTGGAGCGGCGAATTTCTCTCCGCTCGTTTTTCCCTCAGCCAAGGAGCCTCAGAAATGCCTCTCAAGGATCTCATCATCGAAGACGTCGTCGTCGGCACCGGTCCCGCAGTCAAGGCGGGCGACCCCGTAAGCGTGCACTATACGGGCCGCCTCGAGGACGGCACGGTTTTTGACTCAAGCGAAGGCAGAGGCCCGCTTGACTTCACCTGCGGCATCGGTCTTGTAATCCCGGGCTGGGATCAGGGCCTCATCGGCCTCAAAAAAGGCGGCAAGCGCCGCCTTTCCATCCCGGCGCATCTTGCCTACGGCGAAATGGGTTATCCGGGCGTCATTCCGCCCAACGCCGACCTTTATTTCGACGTCGAGCTGGTCGGCATCGGGTGATTGAGCGCCGGCGCCGGAACGCCGTATCCAGCGAGGAGTTCCGCCGCCTCGCAGACGGGGAGTCCCATGATGCCGGTGTAGCTTCCCGCGACGGACCGGACGAAAAGGCCGGCAAGTCCCTGAATGCCGTAGCCGCCTGCCTTGTCGTAGGGTTCGTCCGTCATCACGTAGCGCCCGATTTCCTCTTCCGATATCGGGCGCATCGCGACGCTTGAAAGCACCACAAGCGCCCTGTAGTCCTCGCGCGAGCGGCCGACGGCAACGGCCGTTCGCACTTCATGGGTCCGCCCGGAAAGCGCCCGCATGAAGCGGGCCGCTTCCTCGCGGTCCCTCGGCTTGCCGAGAATTCTTCCGTCAAGGCTCACCACCGTATCGGCCGCGAGCACCGGTGCATCCATGCGGGGATCTGCGAGCTCATTTCTCGCCGCAATCCCGTCCATCAGCTTCGTAACTGCGGTTCGAAGCACGTAGTCTGCGGGAGTTTCGCCGGGAAGCTCTTCTTCATCGCCGGCAAACCAGCCTCTCGGCTCGGATGGGTCTGAAAGCACCTGAGGCTCCCAGCCGTAAGCGCGGAGAAGCTCCCGCCTGCGCGGGCTCTTGCTGGCAAGGTAGATGAAGTTCTGCATGGCTCTGTCTCTTCCGGAAGTTTCAGGCCCGGTGGTAAGGATGGCCCGCGCCGATCGACCAGACGCGGTAAAGCTGTTCCGCAAGGAATACCCGGGCAAGCGCATGGGGCATCGTCATGGCGGAAAGCCGCATGAGGCGCTTCGCCTTTTCCTTCACTTCGGGCGCAAGTCCGTCTGGACCGCCGATGACGAAGACAACGCGCGAAGATTCGCTCATCCAATCATTGAGCGCCCGCGCGAACTCCGTCGTTGTGAAGTCCTTTCCGTGTTCGTCGAGCACGACGACATAGTCGTCCTCCTCGAGCGCCTCGAGAATGCGCCCCCCTTCAAGCTGCATGAGCTTTGCGGGCGTCTGACCCGCACGCGGCTCCGTACGGATTTCCTTTAATTCCACACGCCACGAACGCGGAAAGCGCCCGAGGTAGCCGCGCACAGCATCCTGCGCCCAGTCGGAAATATGCTGCCCGACAGCAAGAATCAGAACGCGCATGCCTTATTAAGCCTGCTTTTCAGCGCGGTGCGGCATCAGATGCGGAGCGCACTCCGACTTCTGCGCTTCAATGAAGACTTCCTTGCCGCCCCAGATTTCCTCGAGGTTGTAGTAGTCGCGCACATTGGGCTGGAGCACGTGAACAACCACCGTTCCAAGGTCGACGAGGACCCATTCGCCGGTATCCCCGCCCTCAATGCCGAGGACTTCGCCGCCGGCTTCCTTCACGGCGCCAGAGACAGCGTAGGCAAGCGCGCGGGTCTGACGGTTCGAGGAGCCTGACGCAATGATGACGCGCTCAAACTGGTCGGTCAGCTTTTCGGTATTAAAAATCTTGATGTCGCGCGCCTTGACGTCTTCGAGCGCCTCAATGGCGGTGGCGACAAGCTGATTGAGTTCCATAGGTTCTGCTTAAAAAATAAGGGAAAAGCGGCATGCCGGAAGCCGGCGCACCGGTATAAAAAAATCTTCAGCGCGCGCCGTAGAGCGACGCCGAGCGAATGTAGGCGGCGACCTCAAGCGGAAGCCACCCGTCGACCTTCTTCATTGCCTCGGCAAAGGGATACGCACGAATGACGCGGCGGATTTCCGTCGCGCTCGCCTCATGCGGCGCCATGTCGAAAAAAGCGATCCTGCCAGCAGGCGCTTCGGTGAGTTCTTCCGCACTGGTCATCCGGTCTTTCGCCCATGCGGCGACCTGAGGGGAAGCCTCAAGCGCCTCGCCTCCGCGCCGGCAGACGGCAAGATCGGCATATTGAGCCAGTTCCTGCCAGTTCTTCCAGGTGTGAAGGTTCTTCCACTGATCGCCGCCGAGAATGAGCACGAGCGGAATTGAGGGGCCGAGCCGTTTTCTCAGCGTCCTCAGCGTCACCCGTGTATAGGTGGGACCGAGCCGCATGAGTTCGAGCGTTTCAATTCGAAAGCCCGCCATTTTATCCAAAGCGAGCTCGAGCATGGCGAGACGCACCTCAGCCGGAGAAACGAGATCCTTCTGCCAGGGATTCCCGGCAGGCAGGAAATCCACCCGCACCAGCTGGAGCGCATCCTTCGCCGCTCTTGCCAGAGCGAGATGTCCCTCATGAACCGGGTCGAAAGTGCCGCCGAGAAGTCCGATGCCGCGGGGTATCACAATCCAATGCTCCCTTAAGGGTTGCGCGTGAATGAGGCGAACCCGCGATCGACGCGGCCGTCCTTGAATTTGAGCCCCACCCAGTTGAGTTCAAGCTCCTCGAGGCCCCTAGCATTTTTGAGGAAGCGCTGGCTGAACCAGAATTTCCATCCGAAGCCGTCTTCATGGGAAGGCTTTCCGATATGTTCGGCAACTTCCTTTTCCGTCATGCCGAGCCCGGTGAGGCCAAGTCGAACCGGAAGATTGCGGGCTTCAAGCCTGCCGCAGGTGCGCGGGACTTCACGCTCGTCCTTTACCCATTCAATCTGCGCCTCGGTGATGTCGCTCGACGCTGTCGCGATCAGCCAGACGATCATCGGCCGGCCGCCTTCGGTGCCGGTAAAGCAGGCGAGGTCGCGCTCGAAATAGCCCGCGCCTTCGCGCAGTCTTGCTGCGCGAAAGCGCTCTGCCACATCCCTGAGGCCGGTGCTTCCCAGAAAGAAGGGCTCCCGGCCGAACTGCACAAATTCGCCGACGGGTTCCGTGAGCGTTGCCGGCGCATCAAGCGTGGTCGACGGATAGCCGAAGGGCGACGCCACTTCAGCTCCGGCGGGGGCCGCAGCAAAAAACGCAGCAATAAGAGCGGACGTGAAGAATGGCTTGATCATTTCTCAGTAAGCAGGTATGAGAGACACCTACCATATCATTTCCCGCCCGCTCTGAGGCGTATGGAGTTGTTAACGGTTAGCGGCCGATCGCGCGCCAGCCGATGTCGGAACGCATCTGCATGCCGTCAAAGTGCACGCCGCGGGCGAGTTCGTAGGCGGTCTTCTGCGCTTCGGCAAGGGGAGAGCCGAGACCGACGGCGCAAAGAACGCGGCCGCCGGAAACGATCGTGCGCCCTTCCGGATCCGTCTTCGTGCCGGCGTGGAAGACGCGGGCATCGGGACCGTTTGCCGGAAGGCGATCGATGACGGCGCCTTTTTCCGGATGCTGCGGATAGCCGCGGGCGGCGATCACCACGCCGAGCGCGCTTCTCGGATCCCATTCGATCGAGGCTTCATTGAGCTTGCCGGCAATGGCGGCTTCAACCACCTTCGCGAAGTCGCTCTTGATGCGCATCATGATGGGCTGCGTTTCCGGGTCGCCCATGCGGCAATTGAATTCGAGCGTGCGCACGTCAGCCGTGCCGTCGGCGCGGCGCTTGATCATGAGGCCGGCATAGAGGAAGCCCGTGTATCGCACGCCTTCCTTCGCCATTCCTTCCACCGTCGGGCGGATGATCTCGCGCATCACCTGATCATGAATGTCGGGCGTCACGACGGGAGCCGGAGAATAAGCGCCCATGCCGCCGGTGTTGGGACCCTGGTCGGCGTCGAGAAGGCGCTTGTGGTCCTGGCTCGTCGCAAGGGGGAGAATATGTTCGCCGTCAACCATGACGATGAAGGAAGCTTCCTCGCCGTCGAGGAAGTCCTCAATGACGACGCGCGCGCCGGCGGAGCCGAACGCATGGCCTTCGAGCATGGAATCGATCGCAGCGTAGGCTTCGTCGAGCGTCATGGCGACGACGACGCCCTTGCCGGCAGCAAGACCGTCGGCCTTGATGACGATCGGAGCGCCTTTCTTTTCCACATAAGCGCGGGCCGCCTTCGGGTCCGTGAAGGTCTCATAGTCCGCTGTCGGAATGCCGTGGCGCTTCATGAAGGCCTTGGCAAAATCCTTCGAGCTTTCGAGCTGCGCGGCCGCTTTTTCCGGCCCGAAAATGCCCAGACCGGCAGCTCGGAAGGCGTCGACGACGCCGGCGGCGAGAGGCGCCTCGGGTCCGACAACCGTAAAGGCAACGCCTTCCTTCTTCACGAATTCAATGAGTTCCTCGTTGCCGGAAAGGGCAACGTTTTCGAGCTTGTCGGTAAGTGCAGTGCCGGCGTTGCCGGGCGCCACAAAAACCTTTTCCACGCCGGCGCCCTGAGAAAGACGCCAGGCCAGAGCATGTTCGCGGCCGCCGCTGCCGATGACGAGAAGCTTCATTGCAAAATTCTCCAGAATTTCAATTGGGAAGAACCGGCAAAGGAAAACGCCGGCCTCAGAGGATATTTTCCCCGCTATCCGGGCTTAAAGCACCGGCAGGGGACGATCTTTTTATTAGAAAAAGGCCGGAATGCTTAACTTCATTCCGGCCTTTTTTTAAAGGCGTTCAGAAAGTCTTCCGGGCTACAACGGTCCCGGGAGTTTTCCGTCCCCAGGCGGGCATTACGCTTCCTCAGGGAGCTCGAAATCAGCCGAGGTGTAGACCTGCTGAACGTCGTCGAGCTCTTCGAGGGCATCGATCAGACGCTGCATGCGGGCAGCTTCCTCGCCTTCGAGATGTGTTTCGTTGAGGGGCTTCCAGGTGATTTCAGCGACTTCAGGCTGCATGCCGGCCGCTTCAAAGGCCTTCTGCACGGCATCAAACTGTTCCGGAGCGCAGGTGACTTCGATCGAGCCGTCATCCGGATCCGTGAGGACGTCGTCGGCGCCGGCTTCAAGCGCAACTTCCATCGCCTGATCTTCGGTCACGGAGCCCGGAGCGAAGAAGAAGTCGCCCACGTGCTTGAACTGGAAGGAAACCGAACCTTCGGTGCCGAGATTGCCGCCGTTCTTCGAAAGGATGTGACGGACATCGGCAACCGTACGGACGCGGTTGTCGGTCGTGCAGTCGATGATGAGCGCAGCGCCGCCGACGCCGTAGCCTTCGTAGCGGACGTCTTCGTAGGAGACGCCCTCGAGCTGGCCCGTGCCCTTCAGAATGGCGTTCTGGATCGTGTCCTTAGGCACATTGCCCGCACGCGCCTTGATGAGCGCAAGACGCAGACGGGAGTTCGACTCCGGTTCGCCGCCGCCCATGCGGGCAGCAACGATGATTTCACGGACGAGCTTCGTCCAAAGATTGGAGCGCTTGGCGTCCTGACGGCCTTTGCGGTGCTGAATATTGGCCCACTTGGAATGACCCGACATTTTGTATCAACCTCTTTACAGGGAATGGGTAGAGCGCTGGGCCTCGGCTGCGGTCGCGCGAGGAGAGGCCTTGCCGCCCGCTGGCATTGCTTTCTGGAAGAGCCCGGGCGGTGCAAAACTTGGACTTCCGGATGAGCAGACAAAACGCGCGTCAAATCCGGAGAGAGGCGTATTTTAGAGCATCCGAATGCTTCATACCCGAGTTTTCACCGAGAGATATGCGTTAGGGACCAGCCGGGATCCCGCCTGGATCTCCCGAAGGCCGCTGCGCTCACTGACGAAGGCAATCTCCCGGGCTTTGCGGCGCAAAACATTGTCGTTGATTCCTCATTTCTTGGTAGAACTCATCTTCAGACTCTACCTCCAGCGGCTTTGCTTCTTTCCGGGAATAGCACGCCGAAATTCCTGAGAAACAAAGTATTCAGGCATCCAAAGCCACAATGCATCCTTTACCGAGGATCAATTTTTCAGAGCGGCTTTGCACGGAATACCTTCTATAGGGGTATTTAATTGGTAGTATTTTTGGCAGAATCAGACCGACCACTGAAGTATCGGTTTGAATCCCTTAATTTCTCCAGAAATATCAATATGACGCAGTTCTCTCAATTGAGCGACGCTGATTTCTGCGCTGCGATCTTTGATCATGTCCGCAGCATGAGCAAGGATCATGAAGGCGTGACCCGTCAGGGTTACGGCCCCCTTGAAACCCAGGTGCTGGATTATCTCGAAGGCATCGGCCGCGAACTTGATCTTGAAATTGCCAAGGATGCCGCGGGAAACGTCTGGATGACGCTCCCCGGCCGAGACCGCACGCTTCCGGCTGTGGTCTCGGGCAGTCATGCCGACTCCGTTCCCCAGGGCGGGAACTATGACGGGCTCGCCGGCATCGTGGCGGCGCTCTCAGTTGCGCGCCGCATGCGCCGCGAGGGCGTCACGCCGCTTCGCGACTACCGCGTTCTCATGATGCGCTGCGAGGAAAGCTCCTTCTTCGGGAAGGCCTATGTCGGCTCTCTCGGCATGATGGGGCGCCTCAAGGAATCCGACCTTGCGCTCAAGCACCGCACTTCAGGCCAGACGCTCGGCGAATGCATCGCCTCCTGCGGGCTCGATCCGAAGGCGCTCACCACGGGCAAGCCCGTCATCGATCCGAGCCGGATCGCCGCCTTCTTTGAGCTCCATATTGAACAGGGACCGACCCTTACCAGTCAGAAGGATGCCCGTACGGGCATTGTTACCGGCATCCGCGGCAACATCCGTCATAAGGAAGTAAAGGTTGTCGGCGAAACGGCGCACTCGGGCGCCGTCGACAAGCAGTACCGCCACGATGCGGTGATGGCTGCGGCGCGCCTCATTTCACGCATGGACGACAAGTGGGACGAATATCTGAAGCGCGGCGAGGATCTCGTCTTCACGGTGGGCGTCATCAAGACGGCGCCGACCGCCGCCATTTCCGTCATCCCGGGCCTCGTCACCTTCACGATCGACATGAGAAGCCTCTCGGAGGCCACGTGCCGAGCCTTCCACGACGACCTCGTTCATGAAGCTCAGAAGCTCGCAGCGGAACGCGGCGTACGCTTTGAATTTGATGCGCCGCTCTTTACGGCCCCTGCACATGTGAACGAAGCGCTTGCCAACCGTCTCTGGGAGAGCGCCCAACGCGCTCATCTCCCCGTCATGCGGCTTCCCTCGGGCGCCGGCCACGACTCAGCCATGCTCGGCAATTGCGGCATTCCGGTCGCCATGATCTTCGTTGCCAATCAGAACGGCTCGCACAATCCCCATGAAGCTATGGAGCTTTCCGACTTCATGAAGGGCGCGGATCTTCTCTGGCACACCGTAATGGACTTCGACGCCGCCTGATTCATTTGGACGCCCGGATGCAGCTGTCTCCCAAAAGCCGCATCCGGACAAGGACTCTAACCATGGAACATCGGAAACCCAGCGTAGTTGTCGTGGACGACTATCCGCTCTTCCGCAAGGGCATTGCTGATGCGCTCACCACCAATGCCAACTTCCAGATTCTCGGTCTCACCGGGGATGAGAAGACGGCGCTCTCGCTCATCGGCCTCAAGCCCGACATCGTCATCATCGACCTGGACGCCAAGGGCTTTCAGCCCCTCAATCTGCTGCGCCTCATCAAGTACCGGCAGCCATCCTGCCGCGCTGTAATGCTGATGAGCTCGCCCAACAGCTCCTCAAACCTCATGCAGGCCATTCGCCTCGATGCCAACGGCTACCTCCTGCGCAACATCCCGATCGACGAGTTTGTCGATCAGATGAAGATTGTTGCCCAGGGCGGCATGGCGGCTTCGGAAAAAATCACCTCAGCCCTTGCCGAGCACCTTCGTTCCGGCACGATTGAGGAGTCGGAAACCAACGTCACGCAGCTCCTAACCAAGCGAGAATTCGAAGTGCTCTGCTGCGTCGCCTCGGGCCTCTCCAACCGCGAGATCGCTCAGTACCTCGAAATCACGGACGGCACGGTCAAGGTGCATGTAAAGCATCTCCTCAAGAAGCTTCACTTCCGCTCCCGCGTTGAAGCCGCCGTCTGGGCGTCGGAACGCGACTATCGCATTCCGGAAGAGAAGCTCGCGAAGATCGGACTCAGCGGTTCGCCTAAAACCTTCCGCCGCATGTAGCGTCACCCAGGGGTGATTTGCAAATCCAAATGCCCGGGCGTCTGTCGTCAGACGCCCGGGCATTTTTTTAGCGCCGTCTTTGGAGAACGGCATTCCCCAAACAGCGAACGGGGACCCTTCCCTAAAGAAGGATCCCCGTTTTATTGCTTCAGTGCCGATCCGGGAAAAGCTCCCGGATCAGTCGGCTTGCATCAAAGCGTCCTCACAGTAGTTATGTGTCTTTAGATGTAGCCGTAGAGCTTGCCGAGCACCCAGCCCATACCCGTGGCGGTGAGAACACCGATCAGGCCCGGGAGGATGAAGGAGTGGTTGATCACGAAGCGGCCGATGTGGGTGGTACCCGAGCGGTCAAACTGGAGAGCAGCCAGGTCGGACGGATAGGTCGGCAGGATGTAGTAGCCGTAGCAGGCGGACGAGAAGGCAACCACGAGTCCCGGAGGCGTACCAACCTGAAGGGCGACCGGCACGATCGTCGCAACAGCAGCAGCCTGAGAGTTCACGAGCTTCGACACAAGGAGAAGCACGAGAGCGTAGGTCCACGGAGCTTCCTTAACCCAGTCAACCAGGATCACCTTAAGGTCAGCAAGGTGAGCCATGAACATCGTATCGGCCATCCAGGCAACGCCGTACACAGCAACGATCGCGACGCAGCCGGCATGGAACACCGAACCCTTCGAGATCATGGAGGCGCGGACGCCGCAGAACATGACCATCAGAGCGCCGGCGGTCAGCATGCACATCTGAATCAGCTGGGTCATGCCGAGGGCCTTCTTGCCGACCATCGGACGGAGGCTGGGCTCAGAACCGAGGAGAGCAACGAAAGCGATCGTGAGGAGGAAGATCCAGAGGGAAGCCCAGGCAGTCTTCGGGAAAACCTTGCCGACGAGGGTCGTGTTTTCGCCGTAGACGTACTTCTTCTGTTCCGGATCGGAAATGAGCTTCTGGAAAGCTTCATCCTTGTCGAGGTCCTTGCCGCGGAAGGACGAATAGGTCGCTTCAGCGAAGAGGCCGACGATGGCGGCCGGGATCACGATCGAGAAGAGCTGAACGAAGCCGAAGGGCTTGCCGCCGACTTCATAGCCGTCGAGCAGAGCGATCATCGAGACCGCAGCCACAGCGGCCGGCGAGCAGATCACGCCCATCTGAGCAGCAATCGTCGAAGCAGCCATCGGGCGTTCCGGACGAATGTTGTTCTTAATGGCAACGTCGTAAATAATCGGGAGCATCGTGTAAACGACGTGACCGGTACCGCAGAGGATCGTCAGGAACCAGCAGAGGTACGGGGCGACGTACACGACGGCGCGGGGGTGACGGCGCAGAACGCGTTCAGCGATCTGAAGGAGGCAGTCAAGGCCGCCGGCAGCCTGAAGGCTGGCGGAGCCGCAGACCACGGCCAGAATCGTAAGAATCACGTCGACCGGCGGCTTGCCCATAGGAATGTGGAAGCCGAAAATCAGCACCATCAGGCCGATACCGCCGATGAGGCCGAGGGCCATACCTCCCTTTCGGGCGCCGTAGAACAAGCAGATCAAAACTATGATCAGCTGTAGCCAAAAGTCATATCCGAGCATGTCTTTTCTCTCTTTAGAGTGAGGACGAGGGCATTATCGGCCCCGAATCTCAAAAAAGGGGTAGAAAACTGCTCTACTTTTGACTAAGTACAAAAATTTACAAATAGGCGGATCAGGGTTTACATTTCATTCTGCTTCATCCTCCGCTGATTGTTTTTTATCTCAGACATCCGCTCCCAGTAAGGCTTCGGCTCATTGCACCGGCATGCCGAATTGTTTCAGAAGCCTCTTTTTCCGCCCCATTTCTCTTTACAAAACTCCATCGGGAGCGCACCGCCTTCCTGCTCTCAGTAGTACCTCCAAAAAAATACGAGTTTTCACGGAACCCGCAATTTCAGCGGACTTGCGAAGATCCATGCAAGCGCTAAGTCTCTGCGCTTAGCATTCAAAAATTCGGCATGCGTGCATACCAATCTCCTGCGCGCTCCCTCCGGTACCTATTTCTCCCTCTGCCATGCAACGAACTCTCTCCTGCTGCGCCCTTCTCCTTGCTGCCGTCCTGACCCTTTCCGGCTGCGGAGAGGAGAAGAAAGCCGCGGCCCCCAGGCAGCCGCTCCCCGTAACCACCGTTACGGTGCAATCGAAAGATGAGGTGCACTGGCTTGAAACCATCGGCCAGGCAGAGGCCGGCGCCGCCATCAATGTAACGCCTCAGGCAGGCGGCCGGATTCTTCATGTGAACTACAGGGAAGGCGACTTCGTCAAAGCCGGACAGGTTCTTTTCGAGATTGACCCGTCAAGCCTCAGCGCGCAGCTTGCTTCCGCGGAAGCCTCCCGGCGTCAGCTCGAGGATGAACTGAAGCAGGCCGATCGCGAATACCGCCGCAATGCCGAGCTCCTCAAGAGCGGTGCGGGAAGCCAGAAGGACTTTGACGATGCCAAGAGTCTAAGAAGCCAGAAGCAGGCCGCGCTCGCGCAGGCGAAGGCCAATGAGGAAGACGCCCGCATCAGCCTCTCCTGGACCCAGGTGCGCGCTCCCGTTCAGGGTTATGTCTCGAAGGCGCTCTTCAACCCCGGCGCCGTCGTCATCAAGGACAGTTCCGTACTCGCCTCCATTACGCAGAAGGACGACATCCGGGTTCTCTTTGCACCGTCGGACCGCGATCTTGCGGGCGCCGACATCACGAAGGAAACGCGCGTGAGGGTCTTCCGCACGGACGGGAAGGAAATTCCCGCAGCGCTCGACTACATCGCGCAGACCTACGGCGCCGATACCGGCACGCGCACGCTGCGCGTCAGGGTGCCTTCGGACGCAGGGATCCTGCCCGGCGAATTTGTCCGCATCCGCTATCAGACAACGATCGACCGCAATGCATGGCGCGTGCCGCAGCGCGCCGTCAAGCAGCTTCCTGACGGTACGTATGCACTCTTTGTCCTGAAGGACGGCAAGGCCCTCCAGACCGCAGTAGAGGTAGGTCTCTGGGAAGGGAAGGACTGGATCATCCGCAAGGGACTTGCGGACGGCGACAAGGTGATCACTGATCAGCTCATCAAGCTCCAGAACGGCACTCCCGTGACCGAGAGGGCTCCGGCCGCTCAGCCCGAGAAAGCTAAGAATTAAGGCGCTCACATGCTCAGTCAGTTCTGCATCCGGCGCCCGATCTTCGCCACCGTCCTCTCGCTCTTCATCGTCCTCGCGGGTCTTGTTGCATTAAGAGTCCTTCCGCTCTCTCAGTACCCCAACATCACGCCGCCCTCGGTTCGTATTTCGGCCACTTACGACGGCGCCGATGCCGAAACGATCGCCCGTACGGTAGCCGCCCCGATTGAGGACCAGCTTTCCGGCATCGAAGGGCTTCTCTACTACACGACAAGCATCCGCTCGAACGGCGACATGTCGATCATGTGCGTCTTTGAGGTCGGCACCGACCCCAACGACGCGATGCTCGAAATCAACAACCGCGTCCGCACGGCTGAAAGGCGTCTGCCCTCGAGCGTGCGCGACCAGGGCGTTTCCGTGCGAAAGCGCTCCGACGACGAGCTCCTCATGATGGCACTCTATTCGCCCGACAAGTCCATGTCGGCGTCGGAAATGGCGGACTACGCAACCCTCAACATTGTCGACGAGCTCAAGCGCCTGCCGGGCATCGGCGACGTGAACGTTTTCGGCAACGTCCAGTCCGCCATGCGCATCTGGCTTGATCCGGAACGCATGACTGAGCTCGGCGTCACGACAAAGGACGTCGACGACGCGGTTTCCGCTCAGAACGCCCAGCGCGCAGTCGGCCGCATCGGCACGTCGCCGACGCTGCCGGATCAGCAGCTTTACTACAAGATTTCGACGCCGGGGCAGCTTCTCACGCCTGAGGAATTCGGCGAAATCGTCATTAAGAGCGATTCCGCTCACGGGCTCGTGCGCCTGCGAGACATCGCCACTACTGAAACCGGCAAGCGAAGCTATGAATTCCGAGTCGACATGAACGGGCAGCCCGGCGTCAATGTCGGCGTCTATCTCCAGACGGGCGCCAACGCCATGTCGGCAGCAGCAGAAGTGAAGGCGCGGATCACCGAACTCGCTCAGGAATTCCCGCAGGGCAAACTCGCCTACGTCATCACGAACGACACCACCGTCTTCGTCGGCGCCTCTCTCAATGAGGTCTACCACACGCTCGCCGAAGCCGGTCTCCTTGTTCTCGTCGTCGTCTTCCTCTTCCTTCAAAGCTGGCGCGCCACGCTCATTCCCATGCTCGCCGTGCCGGTGTCGCTCATCGGCACCATGGCAGGTCTCTGGCTTTTCGGCTTTTCGCTCAATACGCTCACGCTCTTTGCGATGACGCTCTCCATCGGCATCGTGGTCGACGACGCCATCGTGGTGCTCGAGAACGTCGAACGCCTGATGCGTACCGAAAAGCTTTCGCCCTTCGACGCCTCCATCAAGGCAATGCAGGAGGTTTCCGGCGCGCTCGTCGCCATCGTGCTCGTTCTGTCCGCGGTCTTCATCCCGGTGGCATTCCTGGGCGGCATTGCAGGCGAACTCTATCGACAGTTTGCGGTGACGGTTTCCGTTTCCGTCGTGATTTCGGGCTTCGTCGCGCTGACGCTCACTCCCGCACTCTGCGCCATTCTGCTCAAAGACACGAACGAGAAGCCTCTTGCCTTCTTCGTCTGGTTCAATAAGGCGCTCGCCCGCTTCACCGTCCGCTTTCTGCAGCTTGTCCGCCTTGCCCTCAAGCATCGCATTCTTTCCGCGATTCTTCTCGTCCTCACCTGCCTGGGCGCCTGGCAGCTTCTCGAGCGCACCCCGACATCGTTTGTGCCGCGCGAGGACCAGGGCATCGTGCGCATGGCGATTCAGCTGCCTGAGGGTTCTGCCTTCCCGCGGACTGAAGAAGTCGCTGAAGGGTTCCTTGCGAAGATTCAGAAGCTTCCGGGCGTAAGCAACGTCGTCACGATGATGGGCTTTGACACCCTCGGCAGCGACATCCGCGCGAATGCCGCGACCTTCATTCTCCAGCTCAAGAACTGGAGCGAACGGACGATGACGGCGGAAGACTACCAGCAGGAGCTCTCCAAATGGCTCCGCGAAAGCCCCGATGCCCGCGGCGTGGCAGTGCTCCCTGCGGCAATTCCCGGACTTGGTTCCTCGAACGGCTTCTCGGGCTATGTGACGGCCCACGGTTCAGACAATCCGCTCCTTCTTCAGGAAGTTACGGACGGCTTCATTGAAGAGCTCTCCAGGCGTCCGGAACTGACCGGCCTCAGAAGCTCCCTCGTTGCCGACAGCCCGCAGCTCATGCTTCATGTCGACCGCGACCGCGCCTATGCGCTCGGCGTGGACGTCGACGACGTCTACAGCACGATCTCGGCGCTCCTTGCCTCCGACTACATCAACGACTTTACGCGCAACGGCAAAACGTACCGCGTGGTCATGCAGGCCGATACCAAATTCCGGTCGCTCCCCTCCGACATCGGCCGCGCAAGCGTGCGCTCCTCCTCCGGAAAGATGGTGCCGATCTCGACCATGATCTCGCTCGAGCGTGTTTCTGCTGCGGAGTCGCTTGCCCGCATGAACGGCTACCTCGGCGCCCCGATTATGGGGGCGGCCGTGCAGGGCCTGAGTTCGGGCGACGCCATCCGGATCGTTGAGGAAACTGCCCGCGAGTACCTTCCCCCGGGGTACCAGGTCGAATGGACCGGACAGGCCTTCCACGAAAAGCGCATCGGAGCCTCTTCCGCGACGGCCTTCGGCTTCGGTCTTCTCGTGATGTTCCTCATTCTTGCGGCGCTCTACGAAAGGTGGTCGCTCCCGATTGCCGTCGTGCTTGCGGTTCCCTACGCGTTCCTCGGCGCCATGACGGCCATCTGGCTGAGAGGCACGGCGAACGACATTTATTTCCAGATCGGTCTTCTCGTCCTCATCGGCCTTACGGCAAAGAACGCCATTCTGATCGTCGAATTCGCCGCCCAGAAGATGGAAGAGGAAGGCAAGGGTCCCTTTGAAGCGGCAATTGAAGCCGCAGGCCTCCGTCTGCGCCCCATCCTGATGACCTCGCTCGCCTTCATTCTGGGCGTTCTGCCCATGGTCACCGCCACTGGAGCGGGCGCGGCCGCGCGTCACTCCATGGGCACCGGTGTCTGCGGCGGCATGCTTGCCGCAACCTTTATTTCAACCATCTTCGTGCCGGTCTTCTTTACCTGGTTCGCGAGGAAGAGAAAGAAGGCCGTCAATCCGAAAAACTGATTGACCGCAGGCCGAAAAAAAGCCCGGGCATCCATTGCGGAGCGTCCGGGCTTTCTTTTGGAGAACTCAGGGCTTTATTTCTTCTGGAAGAAGTTCTTCACTTTATCGAAGAACCCCTGAGACTTCGGATTGTGCTTGTCGCCGCCTTCCTTCAGGGAGGCGTCGAAGTCGCGCAGCATCTTCTTCTGCTTGTCGGAAAGATTGACCGGCGTCTCGATCTCGATGTGGAGATAAAGGTCGCCCGGCTGATGCGTGCGCAGATTCGAAATGCCCTTGCCGCGCAGACGGAAGGTCTTGCCGCTCTGCGTGCCTTCAGGAAGCGTGATGCGGCTTTCGCCGTCAAGCGTCGGCACCGTCACTTCGCCGCCCAAGGCAGCCGTCACGAACGAAATCGGGAGCTGCATGTGCAGGTCGTCGCCGTCGCGCTCGAAGATGTCGCTCGGACGCACGCGGATCTCAATGAAGAGGTCGCCCGCAGGGCCGCCGTTGACGCCGGGCTCGCCCTTGCCGCTCATGCGGATGCGCTGACCGTCATTGATGCCGGCGGGGATGTTGACCTCGACCACCTTGGCGGAGCGCTTGAAGCCCGTGCCGCTGCAGTCGGGGCAGGGATCAGCGATCACCTCGCCCGTGCCGTGGCACTGCGGGCAGGTCTGCTGAACCTGGAAGAGGCCGTTGCTCATGCGGACGACGCCTGCGCCGTGGCAGGTCGGGCAGGTCTTCTTAGACGTGCCCGGACGGCATCCGGTGCCGTGGCAGCTCGTGCATTCATCCCAGGCAGGAACGCGGATATCCATCTTGCGCCCGTGCGCAGCATCCTCAAAGCTCACCTCCAGGGTGTAGCTCACGTCGTTGCCGCGCATCGGCTGCGGTCCCTGAGGACCGGCGCCGCGACCGCGTCCGCCTCCGAAGAGGTCGGAGAAGATGTCGCCGAAGGCGCTCTGGAAGTCGCCGGAATTCATTCCGCTGAAGCCACCGAACCCGCCCTGACCGAAACCGCCGGCGCCGGCGCCTGCTGCGCTCGGATCAACCCCGGCCTTGCCGAAGCGGTCGTAGGCAGCACGCTTTTGCTCGTCGGACAGAATCGCATAGGCTTCGCCGATCTGCTTGAACTTTTCCTCAGCCGCCTTGTCGCCCGGATTGCGGTCCGGATGATATTTCATGGCAAGACGCCGATAGGCCTTCTTGATGTCGTCCTGGGAGGCTCCGCGATCTACGCCGAGCACCTCGTAATAGTTCTCTTCCGCCATGTCGATGTCGTTGATTTCAAAAAGCTGAGAAAGGGCCGGCTGGTAAAACTAGCCGACCCTTCTCGTAATGGAAGCGCCTTTGCTGCGCCTGGAGTTCCGTTTACGCCCCCGGAGGCATCTCCGGGGACCTGGCGGAACGGGCCGAACCTGAAGGATTACTTCTTCACGTCCGTGAAGTCGGCGTCAACGACATCGTCGTCCTTCTTGCCGGCTTCAGCGCCCTGCTGCTGTTGCGGCTGAGCCTGAGAGGCAGCCTGAGCAGCCTTGTTCATCTTTTCGCCGATCTTCTGCGCGGCGGTCATCAGACGTTCAACAGCCTGATCAATGGCGGCCTTGTCCTCGCCCTTGACCTTCTCTTCAACGTCCTTGATGGCGCTCTCGCAGGCAGCGCGGTCAGCGCTTTCGACCTTGTCGCCGAAATCCTTCAGGGTCTTCTGAACCTGAGCAACGGCGGCGTCGGCCGTGTTGCGGGACTGAGCGAGCTCGAAGCGGCGGTGATCCTCTTCCTTGTTCGCTTCAGCATCAGACACCATGCGCTTGATCTCTTCCTCAGAGAGGCCGGAGCTCGCCTTGATGGTGATGTTGTTTTCCTTGCCCGTAGCCTTGTCCTTGGCGGACACGTGCAGGATGCCGTTGGCATCGATATCGAAGGTCACTTCGATCTGCGGGAGTCCGCGCGGAGACGGCGGAATGCCTTCGAGGTTGAACTCGCCGAGGAGCTTGTTCGATGCGGCCATTTCATGCTCGCCCTGATAGACCTTAATGGTCACGGCAGGCTGATTGTCTTCCGCGGTCGAGAAGACCTGCGAATGCTTCGTCGGAATCGTCGTGTTGCGCTTGATCATCGCGGTCATCACGCCGCCCAGGGTTTCAATGCCGAGGGTAAGCGGAGTCACGTCGAGAAGGAGCACGTCGCGGCGTTCGCCCGTCAGAACCGAACCCTGAATGGCTGCACCGATGGCGACCGCTTCATCGGGGTTCACGTCCTTGCGGGGTTCCTTGCCGAAGAATTCGCGGACGACTTCCTGAACGCGCGGCATGCGGCTCATGCCGCCCACGAGGATGACGTCGGTGATGTCGGACTTGGAGGCCTTCGCATCATTGAGCGCCTTCGAAACCGGAGCGATCGTGCGCTGGACGAGGTCCTCAACGAGGCTCTCGAACTTCGCGCGGGTGATGCTCATATTGAGGTGCTTCGGACCCGTGGCATCGGCCGTGATGTAGGGGAGGTTGATCTCCGTTTCCTGACGGCTCGAGAGTTCGATCTTCGCCTTTTCAGCAGCATCCTTCAGGCGCTGCAGGGCGAGGACGTCCTTGCTCAGATCGGCGCCGGTGTCCTTGCGGAACTCATTGATGATGTAGTCGACGAGGCGCTGGTCGAAGTCTTCGCCGCCCAGGAACGTATCGCCGTTCGTCGAGAGCACTTCGAACTGCTTGTCGCCGTCGATGTTCGCGATATCAATGATCGAAATATCGAACGTGCCGCCGCCGAGGTCATACACGGCGATCTTGCGATCGGCCGTGCCGCCCTTGTCCATGCCGAAGGCAAGCGCCGCGGCAGTCGGTTCATTGATGATGCGCTTGACGTCGAGGCCCGCAATGCGGCCGGCATCCTTCGTCGCCTGACGCTGGCTGTCGTTGAAGTAGGCAGGCACCGTAATGACGGCTTCCGTGACCGGCTCGCCGAGGTAATCCTCAGCGGTCTTCTTCATCTTGCGAAGCACTTCAGCAGAAACCTGCTGCGGAGCGAGCTTCTTGCCGGCAACTTCAACCCACGCATCGCCATTGTCCGCACGGACAATGCTGAACGGCGCAAGCTTCAGATCCTTCTGGACTTCCGCATCGTCGAAACGACGACCAATCAGGCGCTTCACGGCGAAGAGCGTGTTCTTCGGATTCGTGACGGCCTGACGCTTTGCGGGAGCGCCGACGAGAATCTCACCGTTTTCCATGTACGCAACGATCGAAGGCGTTGTGCGGGCGCCTTCACTGTTCTCGATGACCTTGACGTGATCGCCTTCCATGATGGCGACCGCGGAGTTCGTCGTACCAAGGTCAATACCGATGATCTTTGCCATGTTTAGTGGTTCCTTATGGATTGCTCGATTCCCGACGCGCCCGACTATGAAGCACGCTCAGGAACCAAGCGCTTGTGAAATCTTTCCGGAAGGCCTTCCTCCTCGCGGGAGAACTGCCTTCGTTCATTCGCTCTTTAATGCCTATATGGGGCCGGTCCATTCTTTTTCAAGGGCCGGTTTGCAAAAAATCTTTTCATAGCTTCCGGGACGCTCCGGGAGGCGTGCTCAAGAAAGAAAATGCCCTGCAGGGATTGCTTCCCGACAGGGCATTCTCAAAGCGATTGCCTCTCCGTTACTGGGCGACGCTCACCATGGCCGGACGCAGCACGCGGTCGCCGATGCACCAGCCGCGCTGGAAGACCTGGACAACGTCGCCCGACTTCATGCCTTCAGGAGCCGGCACCATCGTGATCGCCTGATGATGATGCGGATCGAAGGGAACGCCCTTCGGGTCGATCGGCTTCATATCGGAAACGTCAAGCGCATGAAGGAACTGGCGGTAGGTCGCTTCCATCCCCTCGCGATAGGGGCTGTCGGGCTGACCGTCCGTAGCTTCGAGCGCCTTTTCAAGGCTGTCGACGACAGGAAGCAGGTTCTTTGCAAACTTCTCAATCGCGAACTTGCGCGTCTTGATGAGTTCCTCGTTTGAGCGGCGGCGGGTGTTTTCAAGCTCCGCCATCGCACGCACGTAAAGGTCGTAGTGCTCAAGAACCTTGGCTTCGGAGAGCTTGAGCGCGGCCTGAAGCTCCTCGACCGTAGGCTTTTTCGCTTCGGCAGGCTTCGCTTCAGCCTCTGCGCCGCAGGCGCATTTCGTCTGAGGCTCCGCATCATGGCAGCCGCAGCCGCCCTGACCGCACGAGCAGCCGGCTTCGTTCTCTTTCTTGGCAGATTCGTTCTGAGCTTCAGTCATTTCAGTTTTCCTGTAGAAAGCGTCCGGATGGGGGCGCCCCGGCGCTCCTTCAGTTCAGGAAGCGCGGACATTGCCGCCCGTCCGGCAGATCTGGTTTTCCTCATATATGGGGACGGCGCGACCCTTTTTCAAGACCGCGGAACCCTGAGGAAAACGCCGAGATGAGGTGCTCTCTTAAATCCAGCCCGAGAGCTCGCGCCGGGCAATGGCCGCATAAGCGTCGACGGCCTCGTCGCTCTCATTGAGGGCGGGAATGTAGTGGAAGACCCCGTTCGGGTTCGCTCTGAGGTAGGCGCCGCGAAGCTCGTCTCCGATTTCCTCGATGGTTTCAAGGCAGTCGGCGGCAAATCCGGGGCAAACCACGTCGATGCGGGGGAGTCCCTCGCGGGCAAGCTTTTCCACAAAGGGGAGCGTATAGGGCTGAAGCCACTCGTCGCGGCCGAAGCGGCTCTGAAAGCTCACCGCCCATTCGTTCCCGCGCAGATTGAGCCGTGCGGCGAGCGCCGCTGCCGTTTCATGGCACTGCGCTTCGTAGACGTCGCCGAGCGCCGTGCTCTTCGCGGGTATCCCATGAAAGCTCATGAGGAGGCGCCCGCCCGCATCCATCGGACGCCCGGCCTTTTCCCAGAAGCGCTCGATGTGAAGCGCAAGGGCCTCAATGTAGTCGGGCTCGAGGTGATATTCGCGCACCGTCCGAAGTGCGGGAACATTTCTCATGGAGAGCACCGTTTCGAAGACTTCGTCGAGACAGGCCGCTGAAGTCTGCGCTGCATACTGAGCGAAGAGCGGCATCACGAGGATGCGCTCAATCCCTTCCTTTTCGACGAGACGGCGTACGCAGTCCTCCACCGCAGGCTTCCCGTAGCGCATTGCCCAGACAACGCGCACGCCGTCGCCGAGCCTCTGCTGGAGCTTCCGGGCAGTCTTCTTCGTATGGACGATGAGCGGAGAACCTTCCTCCGTCCAGACGCCCTGATAACGCTTTGCGGACTTCGCCGGCCGAACGCGAAGGATGATGCCGTGAAGAATCGGCCACCACTTCCACTTCGGAAGCTCGATCACGCGGCTGTCAGACAAAAATTCCGCCAGATACTCCCGCACGGCGCCAGCTTCGGGAGCCTCGGGCGAACCGGTATTGATGAGAAGAAGCGCGGTCTTCGGATGCTGAGAGGTAAGGGCGGAGTCTTCCATAGGATGCCTGAGGCGCTTGGGTCAGGCGGCTCCGGACAATTGCGTCCGGCTCTGCCGCCCTGAAATTAAAACTTCAGAATGCTTTTTAACCGCAGACCCGTGCGGGCCCCGCAGCAAAAGCGAATGCGTCTCGAATTTTCCGCTATCGACCTTAAGGTCGCCTTGTGGGCTTCAGAGCGCACGCGCGAGCGATTCCTGACGCACGCGGCGGTGACGCCACATCCAGAGAATGGCGCCGCCCAGAAGGCTCATCCAGAATTTCCCGAGCACCTGCCCGAAGAGATAATCAAGCGACCCGAAGGCGAGCGTGAGGAAGATCATGCTGTCAACCACGGAACCCACGAGACCGGAGACAATCACGGCCGTCGAGGGGAGCTTCTTTCTCATGGGCGTATAGACCGCAAAGTCGGCGAGCTCAGAGAAAAGGAAGGCGGCGGTGGAGCCGAGCACGACGGAGGGTTCGGCCAGGAAGGCCGAAAGGAAGGCGCCCGCAACGATCGCGGCAATGGTCCAGCGGTTGCCGAGGAGATTCTGCACGGCATCGCGAAGCACCAGAGCAAGACCGGCGAGCATCACGGCCGAAGGCGACCAGACGCCGGGCCAGACAGGTATCAGGCAGGGTCCGTTCGGATCGCAGACAAGACCCACATTCATCACCACCCAGTTGCCGAGCGGAATGGTGAGAATAAAGAGAATCAGGGTGATGAGGCCGTACTGGAAGTGCCGGCTGGAAAACGCCCGGGGGCTCATAGCCATAGCTTTGCTCCTTGAGGACGCACCCTCCGGCAGATATCCGGCGCACGTCCAAAAAGAATTAAGGGCGGCACCCGAAAGACTGCAGGCTTTAGCAGCCGGTGCCGAAGAACTTCATCACGCGGCGCGGGAGGTATTCGAGATCGCCCGGGAATCTTCCGCCTTCGGGGAAGCCCACGTGGCCGCCCTCCTTCGGAAATTCACCCAATACGGACGAACTCATCTCTGCGGCCGTGGGGAGCGCCCAGGCAGGCAGAAACGGGTCATTTTGCGCGTTGAGAAGAAGGAGCGGAACTCTCACCCCCGGCAGATACTGCTTTGCGGAGCATTTCTGCCAGTAGTCCATGGCCGATTTGAAGCCGTGAACCGGAGCCGTGTAGATGTCATCGAAATCATACAGAGTTCGGCAGCGTCTGATGACCTCAATGTCAAAGAGATCCGGGTAGAGACGCGCTTTTTCCTCAAGCTTGAGCTTCAAGGTCTTGAGGAACATGTCCGCATAGAGCGTGTTGACGCCCTTGCTGATGCGCTCGCTTCCGGCCACCAGATCAATCGGAGCGCAGATCGATACGGCCCCCTCAACGAGACCGATTGCATCTTTCCCAAGGTCTCCCAGGCACTTTGAGAGCTGATTGCCGCCGAGGGAGACGCCCACGGCGTACATCTTCGCCCGGGGGAAGCGCCCGTGAACGGTTTTAAGCACCCAGCTGTTGTCTGCCGTATCGCCAGCGAAATACGCGCGGGGAAGCCTGTTCATGAGACCGCCGCAGGTGCGGAAGTGCGCGACCACGCCGCGCCAGCCGATCCGCACGCATTCGTGCATGAGGGCTTCAGCGTAGTGGCTGTCGCTCCCGCCCTCAAGTCCGTGAAAGTGCACGAGGACGGGCGCAGCCGGATCAATCGGCTCGGGCTCCGCCCAGTCCCAGGCGACGATGTCGTTGTCGGGCGTGGTGACGATTTCCCGTCGATAGGTCACCTTCGGGCGCGCGGTGATGCGCGCCGGGATGACGGTCTGCAGGTGGCCTCCCGGGCACCAGGACGGAGCACTGTAATCAGACTCGGAAATAGGCATGACGAGGTAAGAAGCAAGAATCTTGAACGGGCGTTCAGAAAGAATTTTTGATTCTAGCCCGCTGCTGTCGGTTTGCTTCTCCCTGACACAATCTGTTGCGGTTGGCGCATCCCGCGGAATGCCTACTGCCGCTGCGGTCCGTCATTGCCGAAGACTTCCCGCCAGAGGGCCTTGACGGCTTCGCGCTCCGCTTCAACCATGTCGAGAGGAACCCTCGCAGGGACGCCTTCGCCGGCATTAAGCCGGATCTCGTGCTGCAGCGCCCGGTAGCGGCGATAGGCGAGAACTGCGCTCGCCGCGGACGCCTCATTGATGAGGCCGAGCCGCGCGCACATTTCGAGAAGCAGGATGTTGCCGAAGTTGTTGACGAGCTCCGGAAATTCAGCGCTCCAGCCGAGCACGAGGTACTGCACGATGAATTCAACGTCCACCATGCCGCCGCGGTCGTGCTTCAGGTCGAAAAGACCGCTTGAATTCGGATGGCCCTCGAGCATCTTCGCCCGCATGGCGCTCACCTCAACCTTGAGCGCGTCGCGGTTGCGCGGTTCCCTGAGAATTGCCACGCGCTCGGCCTCAAACTTGCGGCCGAGATCCGGGTCGCCCGCGACAAAGCGGGCGCGCGTCAGCGCCTGATGCTCCCAGAGCCAGGCGCCGTTGCCGTCCACGTTGCGCTGATAGCGCGAAAACATGTCGAAGGAAGAAACGGCGAGTCCGTTCTCCCCATTGGGCCTCAGTCTCAGGTCGACGTCGAAGAGTTTCCCGGACGAAGTCTGCACGGTGAGCGCGCTCATCATCCGGCGCACGAGGCGGCTGTAAAGCGCATCCGATTCCGGATCGGGATCGTCGCAGAGGAAGACGAGATCAAGGTCGCTCTGGTACCCGAGTTCCTTTCCGCCGAGCTTCCCGTAGCCGATCACGGCAAATTTCGGCGGCTCCTCCGGGTGCCTCGGCAAACTTGCCCACGCAAGATCAAGCACTTCCGCAATCACGGCATCAGCGAGCGCGGAAAGCTGGTCGGCAAGGCGCTCCACGGCGAACCGCCCGTCAAGATCCGCCACCAGCAGGCGGAAAACCGCCCCGTGGTGCGCGTCGCGCAGGTAATTCATCTGCCGCTCCTGGTCGCCTTCGGCAGACACGAGCTGCTCATGGAGGTTCTCCTGCCAGCCGCTCCAGTCGACCGGGGTGAAGTCGTCCATTTCCGAACTTCTCGAATCGACGAGCTCATCGAGCACAATGGGATGACGCACGACGTAGTCCGCGCTCCAGCGGCTCGCCGCGAGCACGCGGCCTACGCGGGCAGCCGCGGAAGGATACTGATAAAGGAGCGCCGCATAGGTCGAGCGCCCGGCAATCGCCTCAAGGAGACGCAGGTAGCGCGAAAGCTCCTCGGCGCTCGAAATCACGCGGGTGCCGGACCGTTCAATCCATTCGGGACACTTTTCGACAACGAACTGCACGAGGCGGCGCATGCGCGTGCGCGCCTCTTCGGAAAGGACGAGCGCGCGCCTGCCGCTCACGAGCGAAAGAATGCGCGAGGCGAGCTCGCCGCTTGAGTCGCCGTAGCCCAGATCGCCAAGCAATTTCTCGAGCATTTCGGGCGCTCTCGGCGACCCGTCCGCCCAGCCTGCCGGCCAGCGATCAGCATCCTTAGCTTCCGATTTTTCGGCATTCACCTGAAAAACGCCGTCGAAAGTCTTCGCCACATACTCGCGCACGCGCTCGATTTTCGACCAGAGCTCAGAGGGTTCCATGCCGAGGAGGCCGGCCGCGCGCTCGAGCGTCTCTCCCTCACGCGGCAGCCACTGCGTCTGCTGATCGTCGACGTACTGCAGCGCATGTTCGACATCGCGCAGGAATACGTAGTACCCGGAGAGCGTATCTGCGGCTTCCGCCGAGAGGGCGCCCGCACGGGCGAGCGCCTCAATCATCGGGAGCGTTGAGCGGCCGCGCAGCGTCGCATCGCGCCCCCCGCGGATCACCTGCAGCGTCTGAACAATAAATTCGATTTCCCGGATCCCGCCGCGCCCAAGCTTTACGTTGCAGCCTTCCCGCGAACGCGCAAGCTCCCTGCGGTCCGTTTCCGCGCGCACGAGTTCATGAAGCTTCGTAAGCGAGCTGATGGCGCTGAAGTCCAGATATTTGCGGAAAACGAAAGGCTGAACGAGGGAGCGGATGTAGCGCGATTCCGTCTCGAACTGCTCGGGCGTCGAGAATACCGGACCGCTCACGATCCGGCCCTTCAGCCAGGCAAAGCGCTCCCAGTCGCGTCCCTGCGTGTAGAGATATTCCTCGAGCATGTCGGCCGAACAGACAATCGGACCGGCGTCGCCGTTGGGCCTCAGGCGCATGTCGACGCGGAAGACGAATCCGGGGCCCTCCGGGTCATTCAGGGCCGGAATGATCCGGCGCGCGAGCCGCGCATAAAACTCGTCGACCGTCACGGAGCGGCGGGCATTGGGAAATTCCGCCGTCGGCCGCGTTTCGCCTTCGTCGCCGTAAAGAAAAATCAGGTCGATGTCGGAAGAGACGTTGAGCTCGCGTCCGCCGAGCTTGCCCATGCCGACGACGAGCAGATCCTGCGGGATGCCTTCGGCATTCATCGGCACGCCCCAGCGCTCGGCGAGCTCGCGCCCGTGAACGCGCACCACGGCCTGGATGGCTTCTTCCGCAAAGATGGTCATCGTATCGACCACTTCATGGAAGCCGCAGGCGCCCGTGGCATTGCGGCCGATGAGGGTCAGCATGATGTCGCGGCGAAGCTTTCTGAGCGCGAGCGAGAGCTGCGCGCTGTCTGCTGCCCGGAGGATCTCCCCGCGGATGCGTTCGCGCGACCAGGGCTCTGAAGCGAGCGACTCAAACCGGGCAAGCTTCTCCGCCTCATCGTCGCCCGGCACCATGGCCTTGAGCGAACGCGATGCAAAGAGCGAAAGTTCGGCAGCTTCCCTCAACGTCGGCCTCGTCATATTTTTTCTCCTTCTGGCAAGAAGCGCGTGTATCTGCAATTCTACGTTTCGATTTGTCAAACCTTGCGTGCGCGGCGCCGTGCTAACGTTTCAAGTGGCATTTCCCTCAACCCTGAAGCGATTCTGCAGTGCGCCCCGAATCCCCCTATCGCGAAGCTCAGAACGGGCATTCCTCCTCCCTGAGAAAATGGCTCGGGAGAGCGGGCTGGTTTTTGCTCGCGATTTGGTTCATAGCCGGTTCAGCAATCGTTTTCTCGCGCTGGTTCTTCACAACGCAGTTTCCGAAGCACCTCAGCCAATATGAGGCGATGCTCGGCGAAGCAACGGGCATTGACGTGAAGGCAGGCCGCCTGGAAACGGGCTTCACGCTGCTGCGTCCCGTCATCACGCTCGAGGATGTCGCGCTCTCGCGCAGAAACGGACCGGTGTCGCTCCATCTGCCGAAAGTTCAGGCCGAACTTGCCTGGAGCTCCATCTGGCATCTGGAGCCCCGTCTTCAGACGCTCATCATCTCCGCGCCGACATTCAATGTCAGGCGCCTCACGGAAAAAACCTTCGATATCGGCGGCTTTACGCTCGATATAAGCGGCGCGGCAGCTTCGGATCCTTCCGGCGAAGAATCCCATAAGACCGACATTCCTGCCCTCAAATGGCTGCTGAGCCAGGGGCGGATCCTGATCGAGAACGGAACTTTCCGCTACACGGACGAAACGTTGCCTGAGCCGCTGCCGGTTACCGTCAACCGCGCGAACATCGCTTTTGAACAGCGTCTTTTCGATTACCGGGCATCGCTTTCGGGCATTCTCCAGACGGACGGCGTTGCGAGACCCTTTGATCTGCGCGCACGGCTAGAAAAGAACATTTTCTCCGAGAAAGCGGATCCCTTCACCTGGAAGGGAGAGGCCTACGCGGACTTCGCACGCGTCGATTTTGCCCGCATCATGCAGCGCATAGGCTTCGCAAACGTCGTGCGCACAGGATCGGGCGCCGCACGCACGTGGATCAGCTTTGATTCCGGCCGCATCACGCGGCTCCTCTCCGACATCAACCTTTCCCGGGTTCGCGCTCAGATTGCGCCGGAGCTCGAAAAACTCAATCTCTCGAGTCTTTCGGGCCGCATCGAATTTTCTGAAGATGCCGGCGGAATGCACTTTCGCGCCGATCGTCTTGCCTTTCAGCATGGCCTCAACGGCTTGCGCTTCGGACCGGCCACGATTACCGCCGACTGCGCGAAAAACGCTGCCGAGGACGTAAGTTCATGCAATTTCGGTGCGTCTGAAGTCTCCATCGGAACGCTCGCCAAAATCGCCTCATCGCTTCCGCTGCCTCACGACGCGCTCGACTTTCTCTCCGAGCGCCCGATCTCCGGCATCCTCCAGGAAGCGAGCGCCTCATTTCACAGCGACTATAAAAATCCAAGCAACTGGAGCTTCGCAGGGGTCTTTCGCGGCATCACGGTTCCTCCGGGTGAGGACGGGCTCCCCGGCATACGGAACCTTTCCGGCTCTGTCCGCACGGATACCCCCGGCGAATTCGACATCACGCTCGACATGCATTACGGCGCGCTCTATTTTCCGGGCGTCTTCAGAAATCCGCAGCTCAACGTGACGAGCCTTACGGGCCGGGTAAAGGCATCCATTCACTCGGAAGTCAATCTGGCCTTTGAAGACATCAAGGTCGCCAACGACGATCTCGCCGCGCGGGCAGAAGGGACCTGGAAAAATTCCGGCGGCGCGGGCTCGATCGACATTTCGGGTTCGGTCGAGCGCGGCATCGGCGCCTCCGTCATCAAGTATCTTCCCAACGTCATCGGCGATCCGGCGCTCGACTACGTCGAGGCCGCAATCATGGGCGGCCGGATTACGGGGGGCAGATTCGTCGTCCGCGGACCCCTGAATGCCTTCCCCTGGGACGGCTGGAATCCGGCCGAGGGCGAATTCCGGATTGAAGGCGATGTCGCTGACGGCTCCATGGACTTCATGCCGACGCGCGAAAGAACGAAGGACGGCAAAGCCTGGGTCCGGGGCGGCGAATTCCCGGTGCTCACCCGCGTCGGCGCGCATCTCGCCTTTGTCGGCAACCGGATGACCATTACCGGAAATTCCGCGAGGTGCGGAGCGCTCTCGGCAACAGACGTCAAGGTTGAAATCCCGTCCTTTGTTTCCAATCCGCCGCTCCTTACGGTTGACGGGAAAATCAATGGCGATTTCGGTGAAGCGCTCGGCTACCTCGGGAGAGCCGGATTCCTCGCTGATCTGATCGGGAAGCCTTTTGAGGAATCCCGCGGAAGCGGCGCAACTGAGGCCGTCCTTTCGCTTCGGGTCCCGCTCGGAAACGGCACTACCGAATATTCGGTCGACGCCGCGCTCTCCCAGGGCACCTTCGCTTATCTGCCGTTCCTCCCGGAGGTGAAGAACCTGTCGGGCAGGCTCACCGTGTCCTCGAAAGGCATTTCAACGCCTCAGGTCTTCCGCGGCAGCACTGCCGCCGGCCCCGTCACGGCATCAGCACAGTCGGACAAAAACGGCGTCACGCTCGACATTCATTCGGCGGCAATCCCGGAGGACCTCCAGAGGCTCGTAGATGCCGACTGGGTCACGCCCTGGTTCGGCGCGCTCTCCGGGAAAACTGAAGTCCGCACCCGCGCCACGATTCCCTGGGATTCGAAGAAGCCTCTCAGAATTGAAGGTGACTCGTCCCTTGAAGGACTTGCGAGCGAACTTCCCGAACCTCTCGGAAAATCAGCTCAGGCAAAAATTCCCGCCAGATTCACCTATGAACACGACGGGACTCATGCCTCGCTCTCAGTCTCAGCGTCGCCCCTCATTAATCTGAATTTCGGCTGGCAGGGAGAGAAGCTCACGCGCGGCTATATTGGCCTCGGCGCACCGATGCGCAGCGTTGCTTCGGGTCTCGAAGCCGCAATCCGCACCGACAAGCTCGACCTCACGCACTGGACCGGGCTCTGGACGAAGCTCCAGAAAACGCCGGCAGCGCCGCAAAAGGAAGCTTCCCCGGCGAGCGCCGTACCGGACATTTCCAAGCTTGATTTTTATGCGGGGAACGTCACCTGGAAGGACCAGTCGCTCGGCACCATTGACGGCGTCTGGCGGCAGCTTCCGGGACTCTGGCATCTGCGGGTTCACGGCGACATGGCAATGGGGCAGGCCGAATATGCCTATGAAACTTCGAATGCCGCGCCGAGGCTTACGCTCAAGCTCAACAGCCTGCGCCTTCCGGAAATTGCTGAAGACAAGCCGGAATCCGTCCCGACAGGCACCGGCACTCTGCCGCTTTCGGCTGCAGTACCCCCTGAAAATCATTCCGCTCTTGCCGGCGCGCTCGAAAAACTTCCCCTGCTGCCGGATCTGCGCATTGTGATCGATGAACTTGTCTACGGAAAAAGAAACGTAGGCAAAGTCGAGCTCTCCGCAGACAACCGGATTGCGCCGGAGGGCGGGCGCGACTGGACGCTCAACGCGCTCACGATCCGCAATGCAGGCGGCACGCTTACGAGTTCAGGCCGCTGGCACCGCGTGAGCATGGACGATCCCGGGCGTTCCACGATCAATTCCGTCATCGATGTCCGGGACGCCGGCAATGTTCTTTCGAGCCTCGACATCAAGGGCGTCCTTCGGGAAGCGCCCGGCGAAGCGAAGATCAATCTTTCCTGGATCGGCCGACCGAGCGGATTCAACCTTCAGACGCTCTCTGGCGAGGTATCCGCGCATACGGGTGCCGGGCAGCTCCTTCAGGTTGAGCCCGGCGCCGGCCGGCTGCTCTCGCTCCTTTCGATGCAGCACCTTCTCAGGCGGCTCACGCTCGACTTCCGCGACGTCATCTCACAGGGCTTCCGATTCGATTCCTTCTCCACCAGTTCCGAAATAGAGAACGGCGTCATTCACGTGAAGCGCACCACTGTCGCCGGAAGCGCAGCAACAGTGGTGACCTCGGGCGACGTCGATCTCGTCAACAATATCCTTGACCTGAAGGCGCTCGTTCTCCCGAGCATCAACGCCGAAGGCGCCTCGCTCGCGCTTGCCATTGCCAATCCCGCCGTCGGTCTCGGCACGCTCCTCGCGCAATGGGTGCTGAAGGACCAGATCTCGAACTTCCTCTCTACGGAATATGAGGTGAAGGGTTCGATCGACGACCCGGCGATCGAGAAGATTCCCTTTGCGCAGCGTCAGGCGGGATCCGGCACGCCGCAAGTGAATCACTGAAAAAAAATCATGTCAGATTCTCCAGCCATTCTTGCTCTCACGCGCCGCATCGCGTCGGGCGCGCCCGTATTTCTCTTCTTTTCGGGGAGCTGGTGCGGCGCCTGCCGCGCAATGAAGCCAATCTTTCTCGAAGCTGCTGAAACGCATGCGCGAGAAGCTGAATTTGCCGTCGCCGACATCGAGGAAGCAAACTATCTCGCCGCCGACTGCGGCGTTTCGTCGCTTCCCGCCATCGTCTTCTTCAAAGACGGCGACGATGTAGACATGCTCTCAGGGCGATTCTCCAGAGCAGAACTCGAGACTTTCATTTCCCGCATGCTTCTCTGATCTGCGCTCAAATGCCGCCTTGCTTCGGCAAACCCGCGCCGACTGCAGGATAATGTCGGGATTCACTCATTCAGACGGAAAAGAAGTGTTCAGTCCCTTCAAGCTGATGACTCCGATCGTGTGGCTTACGCGCCTTCTCGTTGGCGCCTATCCGCACTGGCAGGGCTGCGCCCCATCGCCGAAGCAGCGCATTTACTTCGCCAATCACACGAGCCACCTCGATACCATCGTGATCTGGGCCTCTCTCCCCCCGGCGCTTCGCCGGCACGTACGCCCGGTCGCAGCTAAAGACTATTGGGAAAAAGGCCTCCTCAGACGCCGCATCGCGCTCGATGAACTCCACTGCGTGCTGATCGACCGGCGCCGCACCGAGCACACGAACCCGCTCGACCCGCTGCGCGAAGCCCTGCGTCAGGGAGACTCCCTCATCATCTTCCCGGAAGGCACCCGGCGGCCCCAGCCGCTGCCGAGTCCCTTCAAATCCGGCATCTGGCACCTGATGACTGAATTCCCGAATGTCGAATTCATCCCGGTCTACATTGAGAACCTGCACCGCGCAATGCCGAAGGGCGTCCTGATTCCCGTACCCACCGTCTGCTCGGTGCGCTTCGGGGTTCCGGTCGAGCATTCGCCTCAGGACCTCAAGGAAGATTTTCTCAACCGTGCGCGCGACGCCGTTATTGAACTTTCAAAAGCATGAGACTCGGATTCACCATTCAGGAGGCGTACACCTTCCTCTTCTTCGGACTGGTGCTGCTCGCGGCGCTCGGCACCTTCTATGTTTCCTGGGCGCTTGACCGGGCAACAGAACCCGAACGCCAGCAGAGGCTGCGCGCCGTGAGTTCGCGCCTGCGCATGGCCTGGTGGCTGATCGTCGTCTTTACGATCGCTTTTCTTCTCGGACAGCCCGCGCTTCTCGTCTTCTTCGCCTTCATCAGCTTCTTCCTGCTGAGGGAATTCATCGCCATTACGCCGACAAAGCCCACGGACCACTATGCGCTCGTGGTTGCGTTCTATCTGGCGATTCCGCTTCAGTACCTTGCGATCGGGTTCGATCAGCCCGAGATCTACACGCTCTTCATCCCGGTCTACCTCTTCCTGGTGCTGCCGGTGATCATGGCGTTTTCGCGCGACACGGACCGCTACCTCGAGCGCGTCGCCAAGGTCCAGTGGGGCCTCATGCTCTGCGTCTTCTGCCTCTCGCATGCGCCGGCAATCGCCATGCTTGATCTGACGCGCTACGGCTCCTCCGGCCCGCTTCTCATGCTCTTCTTCCTGCTCGTGATCTTCGTCTCCGACCTCACGAGCTCGATTGCGAGTTCCATGCTCGGCGGCAGAACGCTGCGCTTCAACATGAACCGCACGGTCGTCGGCAACGTGATCGGCGGCTTGGGCGGCATCATCGCGAGCGCGCTCATGTTCTGGATTACGCCCTTCCGCTTCTGGCAGGCGCTTCTCATGGCGCTTGCCGTCGTGATCGCGGGCGTTCTCGGCGACATGGTCTTCAACTGCGTCCGCCGCAGCATGGGCGGCGAACGGCTTGCCGGCGAAGGCGACATCTACATCACGCGCGGGCTCCTCGCCCGCCTTGCGCCCATCACTTTTGCCGCCCCCGTCTTCTATCACCTGACGACGATCTTCTTTATTACCTATAAGGACGTCTTCTAAGAAGCCATTGCGCAGAACGCAAAAAAGCCCGCTTCAGGGAATTCCTGGAGGCGGGCTTCTTTTTTTGCCCCGGGAACCGGACGTGCGGCTTCCTCAGGGTTTAAAGACCATCAGCGGCGGCGCTGCTGGCCCTGGGGCGCCGGAGCGCGGCCCTCAATATGACGGAAGGTAATGCGGCCCTTCGTGAGGTCATACGGCGAGAGCTCAAGCGAGACGCGGTCGCCGGCGAGAATGCGGATATGGTGCTTGCGCATCTTGCCGTTGGTGTAAGCGATAAGTTCGTGACCGTTGTCGAGCTTCACTCGGTAGCGGGCGTCCGGGAGCACTTCCAGGACCTGACCCGACATCTCAATGAGATCTTCCTTTGCCATATGAATCCATGTGTATGGGGAAACGTAAATCCCGGCATCCTGAGGCTGAACCTCTCCCCTCCGGGAGAGCCCGCCCATGCCGGACATGCTTCTGCGCCGCAGCCATTCAAAAATGAATGAGTAATGCGGCAAGCAACATCTTCGAAGCGCAGGATTTTACACCTACCATTTGCAAATCTGCGATTCTTGGGCGAATTTTTCGCTTTCTTCCATCCAAAAAGCTCCCTCGCACCGAAATGGCAGTAATCCTCCTTAAGAACTAGAAAATCGCCGCGGGGTAATATTCTTTTCGTACCCCTCGGGCTTCGAGGCATTCCGACGCCCCGGAGCGCACGATTCGGTCAGCTTTCCGGCCGCACCATGCAATTTCCAAGCGCCTCACCAGGAAGCCAAGCGGCACACCCTCAGAAGATTTGGCGGGTACGGGTCTTGCCTCTAAACCCCATGCGCAGGACTCCTGCACCATTGTCTTTTCTGCAAAAGCAATTTATCGGAGCAAAGGAATAATCCTATGAAGTCAGTCCTCGTTCTTTACCACAGCAATTCCGGCCACACCGCCCGCATTGCGCGCCGCATCTGGGAAACGGTCATTGCCGAAGGCAATCAGGCTGATCTGATGTGCGTCATGGAAGCGGATCGCGAAGGGCTTGACTGGAACAAGTACGATCTCGTGATCGTCGGCGCTCCGGTTTTCTACGGCAAGTTCAGCCGTCAGCTCGTGGCCTTCGTCAATCGCTTCAAGTCCGTTCTGGATGCCAAGGCGACGAGCTTCTTCTCGGTCTCTGTCGTCGCCCGTACGCCTGCCAAGTGCACGCCTGAAGGCAACGTCTACACGCGCAAGTTCCTCCAGGGCAATCCCTGGAAGCCGAAGGATGCGCACTGCTTCGCCGGCAAGGTCGACTACCCGAACTGGGGCTGGCTCGACACCAAGATGATCCAGATGATCATGAAGATGACGAAGGGCCCGACGGAGCCGACCGCCATCATCGACTACACCGACTGGAAGGATGTCGAGGACTACGCCCGCCACTGCCTGACGCTTGAAGCCTGAGAATCCTCTGGCGCAGTACGCCCTTGAGGCGTGATCCCCGCAAATGCCGGTTTTTCTGATTCGGGTTATCCCCGAAGAGAAGACCGGCATTTTGCATTCTGACGGGGCGTTTTTGTCGCTCCAATCGACTACACTGCGCTCCACCCTGATTTTTCTAAAAATTGCCCATGTCCGATTTCCTTTGGTACGGCGCCTATCCTGCCGGCATTCCTCACACCATCGATCCTGACAGCATTGCAAACATCCCGGCGATTCTCGATGCTGCGGCGAAGAAGTTCCCGAAGCGCACGGGCTACACGAACCTCGGCGCCAACCTGAGCTACGCCGACGCGGCAAAGCGCTCCAAGGAATTTGCGGCATATCTGCAGTCGCTTCCTGAATTGAAGCCCGGCGACCGCGTCGCCGTCATGATGCCTAATCTCCTGCAGTACGTAATTGCGGTCTTCGGCATCCTGCGCGCGGGCATGACGGTCGTGAACATCAACCCGCTCTATACGGCGCGAGAAGTTCACCATTCGCTCAAGGACTCAGGCGCCAAGGCGATCGTGATCATCGAAAACTTCGCCCGCACGCTCGAACAGGCCCTGCCTGGGACGAACTGCACGCGCTTCATACTGACCGGCGCCGGCGACATGCTTTCCTTCCCCAAGCGCGAGATTGTGAATTTCATGATCCGCCATGTGAAGAAGATGGTCCCGGCCTATACGCTTCCCGGGGCGGTGAACTTTCGCGATGCGCTTTCGATCGGTCGATCCGCAGGCTTCAAGCCCGTGGACGTCAAGTCCTCCGACCTTGCCTTCCTTCAGTACACCGGCGGCACGACCGGCGTCGCCAAGGGTGCGGAGCTCACGCACCGCAACATGATCGCCAACGTCCTGCAGGTGAGCGCCTGGATTTCGCAGCGCTTCCATGAAGGCGAGGAAACCGTTCTCACGGCGCTGCCGCTCTACCACGTCTTCTCGCTCACGGCGACCATGGTCTTTACGCACTGGGCCGCCGAGATGGTGCTCATCACGAACCCGCGCAACCTCGATTCCCTTGCCGGCGAATGCGTGAAGCACGATGTCTCCGTCATCATCGGCGTCAATACGCTTTTCGCTGCGCTCCTTCGCAACCCGGTCTTCAAGCGTGCGAAGCTGAAGCGCCTCAAGCTCACCTGCGGCGGCGGCGCTCAGGTCCAGAAGGTCGTCGCCGAAGAATGGCTCGCCCAGACCCAGTGCCCGATTCTTGAAGCCTACGGCCTCACGGAATGCAGTCCGGCCGTCTGCGGAAACATCCCGGGCGCTCCCTGGGACGGCTCTGTCGGCGTACCGGTTCCGTCCACTGAAGTTTCCATCCGCGGAGACGGATTCCGCGATCTCGGATTCTGCCCTGAGGGCGAGGATCCCACGCCTTACACCGGCGAAATCTGCGTGAAGGGCCCGCAGGTGATGCGCGGCTACTGGAAGAAGCCCGAGGAAACCGCCGGCGTCATTCGGGACGGCTGGCTCAGAACCGGCGACGTCGGTCACATGGACCATCGCGGCGTCGTCTACATCACCGACCGCAAGAAGGACATGATCATCGTTTCGGGCTTCAATGTTTACCCGAACGAAGTCGAAAACGTCATTGCCGCCATGCCGGGCGTTCTGGAAGTGGGCGTCACCGGCGTCTCGTCGCCTAAATCCGGCGAAACGGTGAAGGCCGTCATCGTGAAGAAGGATCCGGCGCTCACGGAAGAAGACGTAAAGAACTGGTGCCGCAAGGAACTCACGCGCTACAAGGTTCCTCACGTGATCGTCTTTGTCGAGAGCCTCCCGAAAACGCCAGTCGGGAAGATTCTCCGCCGCGAATTGAAGGATCTCTGATCCCTTAAACGCTGAAGCTTTCAGAGAAACGGCCGTGCGCCTCAGATAGAGGCGCACGGCCGTTTAGCTTTAGCGGGTGAACAAGCCTCGCCGCTCAAAGACCTCAAAGGCCTCTGAGCGGATGCAGATTACTTGCGCACGGGAAGAACCGGCTTTTCGCCGCAGGCGCCGACGAGGGCGGCAGCCGTGAGGAAGACCAGCTGAGGACCGAGCTGCGTGTCGACCTTCTCGAAATACTCCGTCACGGAGTGCGCATTCACGCCGCGGCCGCCCGAGCAGAGGCAGGTCGAGGGAATGCCGAGGCTCATCGGCGCATTCGCGTCGGTCGAGGAGCACATGTACTTGGTGAGCTCAATGCCGAGCACCTTCTGCGCGGAGCGCGCCGTCTGAAGGACCGGGCAGTCGTCCGGACGCATGCCGGCAGGACGGTTGCCGATCTGGGTCTTCGTGAGCTTGAGCTTCAGGCTCTCGTCCGTAATGCCCCAGAAGTCGTTCTCTTCCTGAACGGCTTCCTCAAAGGCCTTGAGCACGCGGGCTTCGAGCTTGAGGAGCTCCTCGTTGCTCACCGAGCGCATGTCGACCTCTACCTCGCAGTGCGCTGCAATGGTGTTGACCGTCGTTCCGCCCTTGATCGTGCCGATGGTATAGGTGGTCTTCGGGTCAGCCGGGACCTTGAAGCACCCGACCTTGGCGCCGGCGCGGCAGATGGCGTGAATTGCCGACGGGCAGCGTCCGAATTCCGCATAGGAGTGGCCGCCCTTGCCGTCGATGGAAAGACGCCAGCGATGCGAACCGGTAGCGCCGTTGAGGACGCGGCCCACATCGGTCGAGTCGATGGCGATGAAGCCGTCAATGTGGCGGGAGCCGTCAAAAAGGGCCTTGGAGCCGCGGATGTCGCCGTTGCCTTCCTCGCCCACGGTGCCGACAAAAAGAATGTCGCCTTCGGTCTCGATTTTCTGGTCGTTGAACATGCGCAGAATCTGCAGAAGCGCACGGAGGCCCGAGCAGTTGTCGCCGATGCCCGGAGCGCGGTAGATATTGCCCTCGCGGCGAACCTTGACGTCGGTGCCGGCCGGGAAGACCGTATCCATATGCGCGCCGAGGGCGAGCACGGGGCCGCTGCCCTTGCCGGGACGACGGCCGACGACGTTGCCGATCGGATCAGTCACGACATCCGTGAGGCCGTAGGCGCGCATGAGTTCAGCCACGCGCTTGGCGCGGACTTCCTCATGGAACGTCGGCGCCTCGATCTCGCAGAGCTCAATCTGCTCCTCCATGGCGCGGTCGACCTCGCGGGCGGCCTGCTCCATGGCAGCCTTCACTTCCGGCTTCTCCGCAAGCTTCTTCACCTGAGCGAGCACCTCTTCCGAAAGGGGCGGAATGTTCTGAGTCATTGAAATCTCCTCCTTCAACGATTTAAGAAGAAAGCCTGACAATCAGGCTTCCTTCGAGCTATTGTTTACAGTGGCTTCAATGCGGATTCTCTTCCCGAGAGCCTCCACGCATTCGCCTCCGCGGAGCTTACGCCCGCGGCGGCTTTCCGGTTCGCCGTCGACGCGCACTTTGCCTTCCTGAACAAGCACCTTGGCTTCGCCTCCGGTAGAGGCGATACCGGCAGCCTTTAGAAGGGCATCGAGCGTGATGTATTCACCGCGCAGCGCAAACGGCGCTTCTTTTTCCTGTGTCATAAACCTTTCTTTTGCTGAAATAGTCGCATCCTCTTATCTCACGTCAAGGAAGCTAAGACAGCAGTTTCTTGAAACCGTGACAGAATGCCATCTCTTAATTATCCAAGAATGCAGGACCCGAATTAACCTTAATGGGAAAAACCCTCAAAGAGCCCTGCGGGATTCATTTTCATGCTTTCCTCCATTGCGATCGTTCTCGGGTACCAGGTCGTCGGCGAACTGATCAGCCGCCTCACGGGCATCCCTGTTCCGGGGCCGGTTATCGGCATGGTGCTCATGCTGCTTTCCTTCCTCATCAAGGACAACCTGATCGGAATCGTACGCCCGACCGCAGGCGTGCTGCTCTCCAACCTTTCGCTTCTTTTCGTACCGGCCGGCGTAGGCATCATGCGCCACGGCCAGCGCTTCCTCGATGAGGGCGTCGGCATCATGGTGACGCTCGTTCTGTCGACCGTCATCGCCATGCTCGTAACGGCCTACGTCATCATCGCCGTCGAAAAGTGGATGAAGATCAAGGATGAGGATTAACTGACATGGAAGATCTTTTCCTCAACGCCTTCGCCCACCTCGAAAAGAACCCGGCGTTCTGGCTCTGCCTCACGCTTGCGCTCTATGTTTTCGGCCAGCTCGTTTTCCGCGCGGCGAAATTCAACCCCTTCGCGAGCCCGATCATCATTTCGGTCGCGATCCTCATCACGCTGCTTGTCGTCACGGGCATCCCGTACGACACCTACTTCGCCGGCGCGGGATTCATTCACTTCCTGCTCGGACCGGCAACGGTTGTGCTTGCGGTCCCGATTTATGAACAGCGCTCCAAGCTCGCTCGCCTCTGGCTCCCGCTCTCGCTCGGTCTTCTTGCCGGCTGCACGGCAGCCATCGTTTCCGTGATTCTCATCGGCAGCGCTCTCGGCGTCTCGTCGGCAACGCTGATGTCTCTCGTGCCGAAGTCGGTCACGACCCCGATCGCCATGGGCATTTCGGAGAGCATCGGCGGCCTGCCCGACCTCACCGCAGCACTCGTCGTGCTTACCGGCATGACGGGCTCGATCATCGGACGTCCGCTCTTCAAGCTCCTCAGAATCCGCTCCGAACCGGTCTGCGGCTGCGCGCTCGGCCTCTCCGCCCACGGCATGGGCACGGGCGCCGCGTTCCTGATCGGTCAGAAAGCGGGCGCCTTTGCCGGCCTCGCGATGGGCGTTTCGGGCATCATTTCCGCCTTCCTCGCTCCGCTTCTTGCGTTCCCGATCATGCATCTGCTCGGCCGCTAACAGGCGGGACGACAAACCTTCAGGAAAAGCCGCTGCGTTCGACTCTGAACTGCAGCGGCTTTTTTCTGCTTAAAAATATTTCGAGAGCGCCTCCACTGCCTCCCGGGCAGTGCGCCAGCTGCTTCTTCCTGCAGACTGTCCGAGATAGACCGCCTCGAGCTCCTCGCGGCCCTGTCTGCGGGCGGCTTCCGTCAAAGGGCCCATCAATGCCTCAGGCGCCGGCCAGGCGGGAAGCCTCGGCTCATAATCCTGAAGCGCATCAAGAAGCGGCGACCGGAGCGCCCGCACCAGCCGCCCGGTATAGAGCCTTGTCAGCGTAAGGTGCGCCGCCGTCGTCCAGATGAGCACATTCCGCACGTAGGGACTTGCCAGCGACTCGCGGGTCGAAAGAAAGGCTGTGCCCGCCATTACGCCGCTCGCCCCCGCGAGAAGCGCTCCGCAGGCCTGCGTGCCTTCAGAGATGCCGCCGGCAGCAATTACCGGGAGCCGCGTCGCACGCGCCGCAGCCGGCACGAGGCTCATGAGCCCCGTGAGCACCTCGTCGGAATCTTCAAAATTGGATCTCGGTCCGGCCGCTTCCGCACCCTGACAGATAATCGCATCCGCTTTCGCCGCGCGCAGCACCTTGGCTTCGCGAAGCGTGGTCGCCGTGCCGATATTCATGATCCGGGCATCGAAGAGCGCTTCCGCCTCAGGCTCGCGAAAGCCGCCTGAGGTTGAAATGACGGCTGCGGGCTTCGCGGCAAGAATTGCCTTAAAGCGCTCGTCGAAGGTCTCATGCTCGCGCGCCGACGCGAAATCGTAGAACGCTTCACCCTCGGGCGAGAGCGGATCGGGAAGCCGAAGCCCCTTCAGGACTTCCGCAAGGCCTTCGGCGAGCTCGCGAAGATCCTGAGGACGATGCGTGACTTTCGGGGGAATGCGGATCTGAATAGCGAAGGGCTTATCCGTCAGGCTGCGGATTTTCTCTGCCGCCTTTTCGATCTCAGAGACCGACATGCCGCCCGTCGGAAGCACGCCGAGTCCGCCGGCAGCGCTCACGGCGGCAACCAGTTCCGGCCCGGCCGTACCCGTCATCGGTGCAGAAAGCACTGCGCGCTCGATGCCGAGGCGCTCCGCAAACGCCTTTGCCCGCTGCTGCGCCTCTTCAAGAATGCCGATCGATTCCGACGTACTCGTCATTTGTCCCTCGTTAAAATCAGCGCCGGTTGAAACTTTTTTGCCGGCACCAGAATTCTAGGGTGCTCTCTCTTTTCAATGTCTAAAGAAAAAGTCGTCGTCGGCCTCTCCGGAGGCGTGGATTCCTCCGTCAGCGCCTGGCTCCTCAAGGAGCAAGGCTACGAAGTCATCGGTCTCTTCATGAAAAACTGGGAGGATGATGACGACAGCGAATACTGCTCCTCGCGTCAGGACTTCATTGATGCGACGGCGGTGGCTGATGTGATCGGCATCGACATCGAGGCCGTCAATTTCGCGCGCGAATATAAGGAACGCGTTTTCTCCGACTTCCTTCGCGAATATTCCGCCGGGCGCACCCCGAATCCGGACATTCTCTGCAATTCCGAGATCAAGTTCCGGGCGTTTCTCGATCACGCCATGCGCATGGGCGCAGACTGGATCGCCACGGGCCACTATGCGCGCGTCAGGCGTGAGAACGGCATGACGGAGCTTCTTCGGGGCGTCGATCCGGGAAAGGACCAGAGCTACTTCCTCCACCGCCTCTCCCAGGAGCAGATCCGCCGCGTGCTCTTTCCCGTGGGCGGCATGCTGAAGACGGAAGTGCGCCGGATTGCCGACGAAATTGGTCTTCCCAATGCGAAGAAGAAGGACTCAACCGGAATCTGCTTTATCGGCGAACGTCCCTTCCGGGAGTTCCTCAACCGCTATCTCCCGACCAAGCCCGGCCCCATCAAGACGCCCGACGGGAAAATCGTGGGCGAACATATCGGCCTCTCCTTTTATACGCTCGGCCAGCGAAAAGGCATCGGCGTGGGCGGCCAGCAGGACTCCACGGGCGAACCCTGGTTCGTCGCCGCAAAGGACCTCAGGACCAATACGCTCTGGATCTGCCAGGGGCACGATCATCCCTGGCTTCTTTCCCACGAACTCACGGCCGTTCACCCGAGCTGGATCTCAGGCGCCGCTCCGGATCCGTCGATTCCCGTTACGGTGAAGACCCGCTACCGCCAGAAGGACGGCCCCTGCCGGCTGGGCTCCGTCACGCCGGACGCGTTCGAACTTCTTTTCGACGAACCCCAGTGGGCGGCTACGCCCGGTCAGAGCGCGGTGCTCTACCAGGGCGACGTCTGTCTCGGCGGCGGCTTCATCGATGTTGTTGAGCGCTGAACCGGAAGAAAAATCGAAAGCGCTTCAAGAAAAACGGCGGGAGCCCTTCAGAGTTCCCGCCGTTTCTTTATCGGACTTTTCTAATTATTCGCTCTTTGCTTCACCGGCATTTCCCGCCCTGGGCGAAACCTTGCGCAGTTCAAGCTGAGCCTCATGTTCCGCGCGCTTCTTTCGCGCGATCAGGTGCCCGATGACGACGACCACAGCAGCGCCGCCGATGCAGAAGGGATAGTGCGCCATGAAGCTGAATTCAGGCCAGTGCGTAGCCACATAACCGTCGGAAACGATCATGCCGCCCGCGATCCAGCCGAGCAGGCCGCCGCCGAAGTAAATGATGATCGGGAAGCGGTCGAGGAGCTTGAGCACGACCTGGCTGCCGAACACAATGAAGGGCACCGAAACGATGAGGCCGAAGATGACGAGGAGTGTCTGGTGCGCCTCATGAGCCTGCTGAGCAGCGCCCGCAATGGCGATCACGTTGTCGAACGACATGACGAAATCGGCAACAATGATGGTCTTGATGGCCCCGAGAAGCCTGGAGCTCCCCTCAATTTTTTCGTGCGAATCGTATTCCGGGATCAGGAGCTTGACGCCGATCCAAAGCAGAAGGAGCGCGCCCACGACCTTGAGGAAGGGCAGATCGAGAAGCATCACCGCAAAGGTAATGAGCACCACGCGCAGCGCGATTGCGCCTGCGGTACCCCAGAAAATGCCCTTTGCGCGCTGCTCATGCGGCAGGTTGCGGCAAGCCATGGCGATGACGACTGCGTTGTCGCCGCCAAGGAGGATATCGATCATGATGATCTGTCCGACTGCCCCCCAATGCAGATTCACCAACAGATCCCATAAATATTCCACGGTGTCTCCCCTTAAGTTGGATTTTTTTGGACTTGAGATTTTAAACGTACAGGTTTACACCTGCTCTAATTTCTTACGCCCGTTACATCTCATTTTCCGGCAGCTCCACCTCGCCGCGAAGAACCTTCTGAATCGCGGACATGCTGAATCCCCGGGTTGCCAGGTATCGAACCATCTTTTCGCGTTCCTTCCAGTCCTTCGGCGGCTCGCTCCAGCGGCGGTTCCATATCCGGAGCGCCCGCACCTCTTCGGGCTCCTCAAGCGCCGACATGGCTTCTTCAATGGCTTCATCGGAAACGCCGCTCATGCGGAGTTCCCGCCTGAGGCGCATGTCGCCCATGCGTCCGGCGCATGACCGGATCTTCGCTTCCGCATAGCGTTCATCAGAAAGGAGCCCCATGCCTTCGAGCTTGTCGAGCGCCGCAGTAATTTCCTCGCGGGTTTCCCCCTCGAGCAGCCCCTGAAGAAGCTTTCTGCCGAGCTCGCGCCGGGAGTATTCGCGCCTCGAGAGCGCATCCACTGCGCGCGTGAGAATGTTTCTGACGGGTTTGGGCTTCCTCCCGCCGCTGCGCCGCCTGCGCTCGGCTTCAAAAACCTCCGGATCCGTACAGGTGTCGCGATCCACCTCTACGACGGTGCCGTCATCGCGCATCACGTCGAAAGCTGCGATATCTTCGGGCGACGTAATGATGCGGGGACCCGCAGGATTTCCTTCCTGCGCTTCCCCAATGCCTGCAGCCGCTTTCCCGGCAGCTCTCTTCCGCCGGGCAGGCTTTTCCGCTTTCTGCTCTTCTTCGCTGAAGGGGTCAGATTCAAAAGCCGGCACGCTTTGCGGAAGTTCAGGAGGCGCCGCCGCAGAGGTTTTTATCCAGTCAGGAAGCTTTGCGGGCGGCGCGCCGAAAGGCCCGGGCGCCGGAGCAAACACGGGTTCGAGCCCGAGCGCATCCTCCAGATCGCCGAAAAGCGACTCCTCGTGCGGTTCGGCAGCCTTTGCTGCCGCCTTCGGCGTATGGAACGGCGATGCACCGGACTTCGCGGGCTTCTCCGGCTTCGACTGCGCCGCTTCCGGCACGGGCTCCAGATCTTCGTCCGTAAAAATAACTTCCATCGGCATGAAGAGGCCCCCGCTTTGCTTAGGCGGAGGCCTCCGGAATGTGTGTCTGAGAAATTAAATCACAGATCGTCATCCACTTCGCGGGCGGGCGGAACGTCGTCAGCATCCGCTTCTTCCGTCGGCATGTCGAGCGCCTGCATGTCCTCATCATCCACGGAGGTGATGCTCGAAACATGCGCACCCTTAAGCTCGCGGATCTTCTTCTCGATCTCCTGCTGCAGCTCAACGTTATCCTTGAGCAGATCGCGCACCTTTTCCTTGCCCTGACCGAGCCGGTTCCCGTTGTAGGAGTACCAGGCGCCCGACTTCTCGAGCACATTGAGTTCCGTACCGATGTCGATGATTTCGCCGAGACGCGAAATGCCCTGGCCGTACAGAATGTCGAACTTCACCTGCTTGAAGGGAGGCGCAACCTTATTCTTGACGACCTTCACCTTCGTTTCGTTGCCGATCACTTCGTCGCCCTTCTTGATCGCGCCGACGCGGCGGATGTCAAGACGCACGGAGCTGTAGAACTTGAGCGCATTGCCGCCGGCAGTGGTCTCCGGATTGCCGTAGCCGCCGATCTTCATGCGGATCTGGTTGATGAAGATGACGATGCACTTCGTGCGGGAAATGCTGGTCGTAAGCTTGCGAAGGGCCTGCGACATCAGACGAGCCTGAAGGCCGGGGAGCGAATCTCCCATCACGCCTTCAATTTCGTTTTTAGGCGTAAGGGCGGCCACCGAGTCAACGACGACCAGATCGACGGAACCCGAACGCACCAGCGCATCAACGATTTCGAGAGCCTGTTCGCCCGTATCCGGCTGCGAAAGCAGCAGATCGGGAACCTTAACGCCGAGACGCGACGCGTACTGGATGTCGAGCGCGTGCTCGGCATCAATGAAGGCGCAGGTGCCGCCCGTCTTCTGCATTTCTGCAATCACCTGAAGCGAGAGCGTCGTCTTGCCCGAGGATTCCGGCCCGAAGATCTCAATAATGCGGCCCTTCGGAAGTCCGCCCACGCCGAGCGCGAGGTCGAGCGACAGCGACCCGGTCGGGCAGACTTCAATGTTCTGCGGTTCGAGATTGTCGGACATGCGCATGATGGCGCCCTTGCCGAACTGCTTCTCGATGCTGGCAAGCGCTATGGACAACGCCTTTTTGCGCTCATCGCCTTCCTTGCGTTCCACGGGCTGGGAGCGTGCGCCGTTCTTTGTAGCCATGATGTTTGTCCTTACAGAGAGTGTTCGTTTCACCCGTTCAAGTGAAAAATTCTCAATAATTTTTCGAACGAGGATCAAAAGATCATTTTTTGGAGATTATGCACAAAAATGATCTTCTACTTTGTTGATAGTTAGGTAAAATTAATTCGCAGTCGTCCTGCGACAAACGAACAATAGCATTACTTCACTCGAATGCGCAATGGTCTATTTTGTTAGTGGTTACCCTAACATTCGACACAAATAGACGCTTCATGATTTTCTGTCGTTCTGGTTTTCTTTTCTGACGCTCTTGACAAGCGGAAATGATTGGGGCAAAATTCGCTTCCTCAAACGAATGCTCCTGTGCGGCTGATGACCGTCACTTGGGTCGTTAGCTCAGCTGGTAGAGCAGCGGACTTTTAATCCGTTGGTCGTGGGTTCGAATCCCGCACGACCCACCAAACACAGTCAGCAGTCGTTAAGTTGGGAACGTAGCTCAGTTGGTAGAGCAGCGGACTCTTAATCCGTCGGTCCAGGGTTCGAATCCCTGCGTTCCCACCAGGTTTCAATGAAGCTGGTGCAGAAATTTAAAATCTGCGTCATCTTCGGGAACGTAGCTCAGTTGGTAGAGCAGCGGACTCTTAATCCGTCGGTCCAGGGTTCGAATCCCTGCGTTCCCACCAATTTCAAAAAGCCCGCCGAAATGGCGGGCTTTTTGTTTTTCTGCCTCCGGCGTTGTCAGGTAATACCTCAGCATTGCGCGGAATTCTGTCGTGCAGAGGCATCATCGCCGCCGCTTCAGTCTGTAGACTGCATCAAATCCGCTTTTCCCGGAAGCACTTCACTCAAAAACGAGCGCGCTTCCGCCGCAATCCTCTTTTGACCTCATCCCATGATCAAGCTCGAACACATTACGCAGACTTACGTCAGTCCTGACGGAACGGCGTTTGATGCGCTCAAGGATGTCTCCATACACATCCGATCCGGAGAAATCTTCGGCATCATCGGTCGCTCGGGCGCAGGCAAGAGCACGCTCGTACGCTGCATCAACCTGCTCAACCGCCCGACGAGCGGCAGCGTCATCGTCGACGGCCAGGACCTCACGAAGCTTCCCGACGACGATCTGCGCAAGGTCCGCCGCTCCATCGGCATGATCTTTCAGCACTTCAATCTGCTTTCCTCGCGCACGGTCTACGACAACATCGCGCTTCCGCTCGAACTCACGGGAACGCCGAAGGACAAGATCCGCGAGAAGATCACTCCGCTCATCCACCTCGTGGGTCTTGACGAGCATGCGAACAAGTATCCGTCCCAGCTCTCGGGCGGCCAGAAGCAGCGCGTCGGCATCGCCCGCGCGCTCGCGAACGACCCGAAAGTGCTGCTTTCGGACGAAGCCACATCCGCGCTTGACCCCGAAACCACCGTCGCCACCCTGGAGCTCCTGAAGCGCATCAACCAGGAACTCGGCGTCACGATCGTCATGATCACGCATGAAATGAACGTCGTGAAGCAGATCTGCGGCCGCGTCGTCGTGATGAACAAAGGCCAGATCGTTGAGGAAGGCGACGTGATCGACATCTTTGCGCGTCCGCAGTCCGAAACGACGCGCGCGCTCATCGGCCAGGTGATGGCCCGCGATCTGCCGCAGTCGATCGTCGATACGGTGAATGCCTCGCGCGCCCTCAACGGCCGCGACAACGTGCACCTGCTCCATCTTTCCTTCATCGGCGGCGAGGTTACGGAACCCGTCATTTCGCTCGCTTCGCGTGAATTCGGCATCAACTTCAACATCCTGAGGGGCACGGTCGACGACCTTCAGGGCCGCACGCTCGGCACGCTCACGCTCCTTGTCGTAGCCCCGGGCGAAACCTATCGAAAAGCCGTGGAATTCATCCGCGACCGCGGCGTTCTCGTCGAGGAGATCCAGAATGTCTAATACGCTCGTCAGCATGATCTCGTCCTCCTTCCTCGAGACCATCATCATGGTGCTCGTCTCGGGAGGCATTGGCTCTGCGCTCGGCATCCCGCTCGGCATTCTGCTCTTCGTCACCGACAAGAAGTCCTTCATGCCGATGCCGAAGTTCCACTTCTGCCTCGCCATCGTCATCAATGCGCTGCGCTCGATTCCGTTCATCATCCTCCTCGTCGCGATCATTCCCTTTACGCGTCTCGTGGTGGGATCCTCCATCGGTACGGCGGCAGCCATTGTTCCGCTCACCATTGCGGTAGCGCCCTTCATTGCCCGCATTGTGGAAACGAGCCTGCGCGAAGTCGACAAGGGTCTCGTGGAAGCTGCCCAGGCCATGGGCGCCTCGAATGCGCAGATCGTCTGCAAGGTGCTCCTTCCTGAAGCGCTTCCCGGCATTCTCGCCGGCCTCACCATTGCCACGGTGAGCCTGATCGGCTTCTCCGCCATGGCGGGCGTGGTGGGCGGCGGCGGCCTCGGCGACCTCGGCATCCGCTACGGCTACCAGCGCTTCATGCCTGAAGTGATGTGGCCTGTCGTCTTCGTCCTCATCGTGCTGGTTCAGGGCCTCCAGTCGCTCGGCGACTACCTCGTGCGCAGGCTCTCCCACAAGTAAGCTCGGAAGATCACGCCGCTTCATAGAAGCCGCCACTTGGTCCCGGCACAAGCTGCCGGAACCATTGGCGGCTTTCTTTTTTGCCGCGCAAGTTCATCTTCGATGCATTCTGTCTTCTATACACTTTCCTTCAGTTTTCAAACTCATCAGCGAGACGATTGTCATGGCCGATTTGTCGGATACTGCGAAGCGGAACGCGCTCAACGGCATGTTCTGGCAAACATTTAAAACGTCTGCACTGCCCTGTATCGGAGACCCGATTAAAGCCACCAGAATTTTTCACTCCAACCTTGCGGCCATCACCTGGAATAGTCTCTCAACGCTTGAGCAAAACCCTGCAACGCTTCCGCAGACCTCCACAATCCTTGCAGGTCAATCCGTTGGAGGCATCAGTATTGATGATCTCATGCAGGTCAAAAACTTTGCTGACGGCGCTAAAAAACTGATCGAAATGGTTCGCAGCGGCGCATTCAATCTGGACGTTGAGACTGCCTGCGCGCTTCACAAATATGTTGGAAAGGACGAGGCTCTCGACTGGGGAGTCCTGCGCTATTCGAAGGTTTCCATTCAGGGATCGGCGTATCTCCCGCCAGACGCCGAGCTTTTGCCGAAAATCGCAGAAACGGGCTTCCGTTTTCTTCGCAGCCAGATAACCAATCCTATTGAACGCGCTTTTGCGGCATTTCTCTTCATGTCCCGATCGCAGCTTTTCTTTGACGCCAACAAACGCACGTCGGTCCTCATGATGAACGGGATTCTTCTCTCGAATGGGTTCTATCCTGTGACGATCCTTAAAAAAGACAGCGAAGTCTTTTATGCAAAACTTGCCGTCTTTTATGAAACCGGAAACGCTTCCGGGATGATGGAATTCCTCAGTTCTCTCGCCGGGCAAATGTACGGATAACGCCCATTCTTCGAGAACTCCGCCCCGGGCGTTGACGTTTTCGCCTCAGGCGCGGGATAATCGCGAGCTCAATTTTTGCCCAACCGTCCTCAGAAAGACCATGGAAAAGAAGGAACTTACGCCCGAAGAACTCGAGGAGCTCAAGCAGCGCCACATCCGCAGCTTCGTCATGCGCAGAGGGCACATCTCGAACGCGCAGAAGCGCGCTCTCGAGGAAGCGCTTCCGCGCTACGCCGTCGAGTATGAGCCGAAGCTCCTCGACTTCAATGCCGCATTCGGCCGTGAAGCCCCTGTTGTGCTTGAGATCGGCTGCGGCATGGGCGAAACAACCTGCGCAATCGCTGCCGCGCACCCGGAAATCAACTTCCTCGGCTGCGAAGTCTTCGCCGCCGGCGTGGGCGCGCTCGCAAAGCGCCTCGATGAAATGACGCTCACCAATGTGCGCATCGTGCGTCACGATGCCGTTGAGGTCGTGCGCGACATGATCCCGGAAAACTTCCTCGCGGGCGTGCACATCTACTTCCCCGATCCGTGGCGCAAGGCGCGCCACCACAAGCGCCGCCTCGTTGCCCAGCCCTTCATCGGCATGCTCGTTTCCCGCATTGCTCCGGGCGGCTACATCCACTGCGCTACCGACTGGGAAAACTATTCCGAGCAGATGATGGAAGTCCTCTCAGCGGAACCGCAGCTCAGAAATCTCTATGACGGCTTCAGCCCCGTCATGGCGAATCCCCTCTGCGAACGTCCGCAGACGAAGTTCCAGGCCCGCGGTGAAAGGCTCGGCCACGGCATCTGGGATCTCGTCTTCATTCGCCGATAATCCCTGACCTTCCTTTGAAAAAGGCGCCTGCTTAAGGCGCCTTTTTCATTAGAGGCTCAGACCGCCCGCCATTCAATCCAACCCATAGTGGTTGCGGCGAGAATCACAATGCCGAAAATGATGCGGTACCAGCCGAATCCACGGAAATCGTGCCCCGCCACAAACCGCAGAAGCCAGTGGACCACCAGCAGGGCGCTCACGAATGAGACGGCGGTGCCGATGGCGAGTCCGGGAAGATTGTCGAGCACCAGGTCGTTCCTCGCCTTCCAGAGGTCGTAGACCGTAGCGCCGAAAATCGTCGGAATGGCGAGGAAGAAGGAAAATTCCGTTGCCGCCCGGCGGGAAAGCCCCAGCACCATGCCGCCGATAATGGTGGCGCCCGAGCGGCTTGTACCCGGGATCATGGCGAGACACTGCATGAACCCCACGAGAAGCGCATCCTTCCAGGTCATGTCGTCCATCGTGGCGACTCGCGGCTGGGTGCCGAGCCGGGCCTGCCTCCCCTCAATCCAGAGAATGATGAAGCCGCCCAGGATAAGCGCAACGGCAACCGTCAGGGGATTAAAGAGATAGGCCTTGATGACGCCGGCCACAAGCACGCCGATCACCGCGGCCGGAAGGAAGGCCACGATCGTGTTGACCGCAAGCCTCTGCTCCTTTCGATTCGAGAACAGTCCCCTGAGGATCGAAAGAATCCTCGCCCGGTAGTACCAGCAAACCGCGAGAATGGCACCCGACTGAATGGCGACGACGAATTCGTCGGCGCCCGGGGTTTCAGCGAATCCGACAATGTCGCTCGCAATGATGAGGTGACCCGTTGAGCTGATCGGCAGGAATTCCGTAAGGCCTTCGACGATGCCGAGCACGGCAGCCTGAAGTGAATAAAGCCAGTCCACTTGTTAAAAACTCTGAATCTGAGGTTGAAGAGAGTCCGACATTATCCGCGAGAGAAGCCGCCCTGCGCGGCGAGTAGAGCGGCTCCGAAACAGCCGGAAACCAAAGAGCCGTGCGGATGCTCTGCGCTATGATCTCGAACCAGCCGGAGGCGCAATCGTCCCTGCGTCCCCGGCATCCGTACATATCCCCGAAGGAGACATTCATGGCTGAAGACACCAAGCTCATTGACAGCGCTGAAATTGAAGAAATGCAGAACCGCATCGAAGCGCTCAAGAGTGAGGAGGCGATGGACGCGGGCGTGCTCGACGGCTACCTTACCGCCACGGCGCTCAATCCCTTAAAACCCTCCGACGAAGATGTGCTCCCCTTCATCTTCAGCGCATCGGGGGATCCGGAAGCGCTCCCCGACGACGAGCGCCTTCTCGAACTCATCCGCCTGCGCATGCGCGAAATCAAAGCCGCCCTCAATGCCGGCGGCGGCCTTGATCCGGTGATCTTCCCGCTCGTCGATGACGAAGGCAAGGAGATCACGAATGAAGAAGGCATCGAAGCGGTTGTCCCCTGGGCCGCGGGCTTCATGATGGGCGCAACGCAGTGGCCCGACGAGACAACGGACGCTGCGGCGACGCAGAAGGCCCTGATCCCGATCGCCGCCCGCATGGCAACGGAAGACGACGAGCTCGAGGCTGATGCGAAAGCAGTCTGGCAGGCCGCGAGAAACCAATGCCCGCCGGCGAAGGATTTGGGCGAAGCGCTCTACCAGATGGTCGAAAGCGTCTTCCATCTCAAGGATCTCAATGTTCCCAATGAACCCATCCGCCGCGAGGCGCCCCGCGTCGGCAGAAACGACCCGTGCCCCTGCGGGAGCGGAAAGAAATTCAAGCAGTGCTGCGGCAAAAAAGCCTGAAGAGCGCGCTGACTGGCATTTCTAAAAAACAAAGCCTGCTTCCCCGGAAAATCAGGGAAACAGGCTTTTTTCATGCCGTTAAAGGCATGAGCGATGCATCAATGCTTCAGAGGCTTGAAGCGCAGGCGCTTCGGCTTTGCGCCTTCTTCGCCCAAGCGGCGGCGCTTGTCGGCTTCGTACTCGTTGTAGTTGCCGTTAAAGAAGACCACCTTGGAGTCGCCTTCGAAAGCAAGAATATGCGTCGCGATGCGGTCGAGGAACCAGCGGTCATGCGACGTCACGAGCGCGCAGCCGGCGAACTCGAGAAGCGCCTCTTCGAGCGCACGCAGGGTCTCGACGTCAAGGTCGTTCGAGGGTTCGTCAAGAAGCAGAACGTTCCCGCCCGCGAGGAGGGTCTTCGCGAGGTGAAGACGGCCGCGCTCGCCGCCAGAGAGATTCCCGACGAGCTTCTGCTGATCGGCGCCCTTGAAGTTGAAGCGCCCGAGGTAGGCACGGCTCTGCATCGAGAACTTGCCGACCTGGAGAATGTCCTGTCCGCCCGAAACGGCTTCAAAGGCCGTCTTGTCGTTGGGGAGCGAATCGCGCATCTGATCCACCGCAGCGAGCTTCACCGTCGGTCCGATCTTGATTTCGCCTGAATCCGGCTTCTCGCGGCCTTCAATCATCTTGAAGAGCGTCGATTTGCCGGCGCCGTTCGGGCCGATGACGCCCACGATGGCGCCGGGCGGAATGACGAAGGAGAGATCGTCGATCAGGAGCCTGTCGCCGAATCCCTTCGAGACGTGGCTGAATTCGATCACGTTGTTGCCGAGGCGTTCAGCAACCGGGATGAAGATCTCGTTGGTTTCATTACGCTGCTGGTACTCAACCGAAGAGAGCTCCTCAAAGCGCGAGAGTCGGGCCTTCGATTTCGCCTGACGGCCCTTCGGATTCTGACGAACCCATTCAAGCTCGTGCTTGATTGCCTTCATGCGCGCGTCTTCCTGACGCTTTTCGATCTCAAGGCGGCGCTCCTTCTGGTCGAGCCAGGAGGAGTAGTTGCCCTTCCAGGGAATGCCTTCGCCGCGGTCAAGTTCGAGAATCCACTCGGCGGCATTGTCGAGGAAGTAGCGGTCATGCGTCACCGCAACGACCGTGCCGGGGAAGCGGTGCAGGAACTGCTCGATCCATTCGACCGACTCCGCGTCAAGGTGGTTCGTCGGTTCGTCAAGAAGGAGCATGTCCGGACGCGAAAGGAGCAGGCGGCAGAGCGCCACCCGGCGCTTTTCCCCGCCCGAGAGCACGCCGATCTTGGCGTCCCAGGGCGGAAGGCGCAGCGCATCGGCGGCGATTTCCATCTGCGTTGAGGCGTCGGTGCCGGCCGCGGCAATGATCGCTTCAAGGCGGGCCTGTTCCGCAGCGAGCGCATCGAAATCCGCATCCGGTTCGGCATAAGCCGCATAGACGGCATCGAGCTTCGCCTGCGCCTGCATGACTTCGCCCATGCCTTCCTCTACCGCTTCACGAACGGTCTGTTCGGGATCGAGCTTCGGTTCCTGCGGCAGGTAGCCCATCTTGATCCCGGGCATCGGAATCGCTTCGCCTTCATGATCCTTGTCCACGCCCGCCATGATCTTGAGGAGCGTTGATTTGCCCGCGCCGTTGAGACCGAGCACGCCGATCTTGGCGCCGGGGAAGAAGGAAAGAGAAATGTCCTTGAGAATCTGACGCTTCGGGGGAACGATCTTCCCGACGCGGTTCATCGTGAAAACGTACTGTGCCATGTGTTCCTGCAAGAATTCGGCGAAAAAAGCTTCTGTCGGCTCCCGGGCCCTGAAGGTGAAACCCGGGAAGCACTGAAGACGGCTACGGATAATACCGTATCCAAAATTTTATCGCTCTGATAATTTAGGGAATTTTCCCTTATTTTCTGAGTTTTCTGCGGCCGCAGTAGCCGTGAAGAATCCAGAAGCGGCGAAGCCGGTTCACGCGTGCGAGCTCCTCGCGGCGATATTCCCCCATGGCTTCGGGCTGATAGCGCTTCCACTTCTTGTAGGCGCCCGACATGTCCATGGCTTCGAGCTCCTTCACGATCACGCGGGGAAGATGCGTGGTCACCAGGCCGGACTGGAAATCGATCAGCCCGGGCGTGCCGTCGAGACGCATGATGATGTTGCCGCCGCCCCGCAGATCGAGATGCACGACGCCGCGGTCATGCACCCTGCGGATAAGCGCCTCTAGCTTTTCAAGAAACTCGGGCGTAACGCTCGCGGGCGCGACTTTATCAAGCGACCGACCCTCAATGTATTCAATCGCCAGCATGCTCGGTCCAACGCGTACTACATGCTGTGCAATCCCGCTGATGCCCTTCAGCCTTCTGATGGAAACGATTTCGCGCGATATCAGAATGGGGGCTATCAGCTTCCTCACGAACCATGAGCGGCAGGAAAAATCCTTCACCACCCATTTGCACCCGTCAATCTCAACTTCCGTCACCCGGGCGTTTGCGCAGCGTCCCTCGCGCAGAAGACGCGACGGGGCCTCCTCAATCTGAGCGATTGAAATGCTGATGTTGCTGCTTGCGGCCTGCGGCGCTTGGTCCTTACACATCCCTGCTGCTGCTTCCTTGAAGCAAAGAGCGTCCCTGTATCAAGGCAGGAACGCTCTGCTTCAAGGGCAATCTATTGATTGCCCTGAATTCCTGAGTGTTGATCCGTTGCTCAGGGCATCACCAGACCGCTCGAGCCGGCAGCCGGAGGAGCCTGGAAGCCGGGCATGCCCGGAGTCACGATCTGATTGGCGGCTTCGCGGCGCATTTCGCGAAGGCGCTCAACCGTATCCTGAAGACCCTTCTGAGCAGCGGCGCCGTAGCCCGCAACCGCTTCGGCAAGGGTCTTTGCCGGGATCTCGAAGTTGATGGGAATCGGGCCCACCTGGGTCATGATCTGCGCCTCGCCCAGGAAGACGATGTCGCGGCTCTCGTCGCGCGTGCCGTCGACAAGAATCGGCGTCAGCACGCGCAGCGATCCCACGCGGCGATCAGAAATAATTTCCTCGCGCACAAGGCTCTTCGGATCCATCTGAGCGTCGAGTTCGTCCGTTCCGGCCTGAGTATCTTCAGCCATTGCAGCTCCCACAAAGTAGTCGAATCAAAAATTTCGGTGGCCGCCCCTGTGAGGCAGCCGGAATTCTTAATCTTAGCGATAAACCATCACCGGGAAGCGGGAATGCGTGAGCACCTTCTGGGTTTCCGATCCCAAAAGCACAGCAGCAATGCCCTTGCGCCCGTGGCTCGCCATGAAGATGATGTCGCAGCCGTTCTTTTCGGCCTGCTCGATGATCGCTTCCGAGGGCGAGAAGCTCTTCACCATCACGGTCTTATTTTCCACGCCAACGGCATCCGCCACGCGCTTGGCCTCTGCGAGACGCTCCTCAGCCTCAGCAGATACGCGCTCGTCATACTGCTCGATCGACTCAGGGCGATATTCCGCAAGGTTCGTATAGGAATAGGGCTCGATCACCGTCATGATGACGAGCGTTGCGCCAAGGGGCTTGGCAAAGCGGGCCGCGCCCTCAACCGCCTTCACGGAACGTTCCGATCCGTCCGTCGGCACAAGAATGCGCTTGTACATGCTGATTCTTCCTTTTGTAGTCAAAGCGTTCCAGGACGCATCTTCTGCTCAATGCGCCATAACTTACATTTTAGGGCGCGGCAGTGATGTGCGTTCGCCCTTGACGGCGTGCTGAAGCAATTTTTGACCGTTCGACTCCGGCCGCAGCGCTTTCTCTTCTTTTTAAACTAAGCAATTACGCCTATACGCTGCAGAATAAAAAGTCGTGCACAAATTCAATGCAATGATCAATATGCATTTTTATTTTTCACACGGACGCACCTTGAATTTGCATATCATTGCCTTCGGACAAACTTTAGGGAGATTTTGAATCAATTTTGCCTCGCTCTGCTCTCGCACTCCCTGCCCGCCGTGGTAACGTAGCCTCATCCAGATAAAGAGAGGGAGTCGCCCCGAAAAGGATCTTCCCCGGACCAGCGGAAAGTCTCTTTCATCAGGCGCATCTTCTCCCTCCGTCATAAGGAGACACTTCATGCGCATTCTCGTACCGGTTGACGGCAGCACCAACTCCCTCAACGCTGTCTCGTTCATCGCATCGCGCCAGACGCTTCTCGGAAGCAATCCTGATATTGAGCTTCTCAACATTCAGCTTCCGCTCCCGGCACGCGCCTGCCGCCTCGTCGGCCAGGACGCCATCCAGCGCTACTACGAGGATGAAGCGGAAAAGGTATTTGAACCCGCCCGCAAGATCCTGCAGAAAGTAGGCTTCAAGGCCGTTGAATCCTTCGTCGTGGGCGAACCTGCCCCGTCGATTGCAAAGGCGGCGGAAAAGACGAGCGCCGACCTGATCGTCATGGGCTCCCGCGGCCAGAGCGCCATCAAGGGGCTCTTCTTCGGTTCGGTCTCAAACGGCGTCCTTGCTCAGACGAAGTGCCCGCTGCTCGTGATCCGCGGCAAAGCCACCACTGAAGACGATGCGCTTCGCGTCGGCATCGCGGTCGACGGCTCGAAGTACGGCCGCGCAGCCGTACGCTACGCCCTCAAGCACATTTCGCTCTTCGGCACCGGCGCCACCTTCTTCCTGATCAACGTTGTGAGCGACTACGCCGGCGCCGTCATGCCCGACATGGCCGGCATGGCGCTTCCGGCGCTTTCTGAAGAGGAAGTGCTCGATCTGCAGCGCGAGGAATTCAACGAAGCGGTTGAGCCGCTCCGTCCGCTCCTCGCCAAGGCTGCCATCAAAGCGAAGGAAGTCTGCCTCGTCGGCAACCCTGGCGACGAAATCTCGGCCTTTGCCCGCAAGCGCCGGCTCGACCTCATCGTTATGGGCTCGCACGGCTACGGCCGCTTCAAGAGCGCCATCATGGGCTCGACCGCCACGCGCATTGCGGCAACGGGCAACGTGCCGCTTCTCGTCATCCGCCAGCCCTGATGCGGCATCAGCTCATCAGTGAGCGGAGTGCGGCGCCTCAGCCGCACTGATGAAAGCCCGTCGGCTCCATTCCGGAGCGGCGGGCTTTTTCATGCTCTGGAAATGGCGAAGCCATCACGCATATCCGGGATCCCGTGATAAGATCGCCCCCGCCTGACGCAGGGCGGCAGGCCCGGACGACCCGGCGCTCACGCCGTCGTTCGGTCGTTCCAGAGTCTTTTTTCCACTTTTACGATGACAGAATCACTCAGGAAGGGGTCCGCCGTCCGCGAACCTCTGCGCGTCTTCATTGCCGCCGAGAACCAGGCGGAGTGCGACCGCATCGCCCAGCGTCTCACCCGCGCGCTTGATATGAAAGTTGCCGGCAGCGCCACGAGTGCGGCAGAACTCGAAGCCGCCATGCGCTGCGACGCGAAGCTTGACGTGCTGATCACGGACGTCATGCTCGGATCTGACGACATGGCTCCGGTGCTTACGCGCATCAAGCACCTGCGCGACGATCTCGACATCCTCATCTACACCGCCTTCTCTCAGGATCCGTTCGTGATCCGCGCCATCCTGGCCGGCGCCACCGGCTACATCCTCAAGGGCGACCAGGAAGACCTCGTGACGAGCGTGAGGCTTCTGAAGGGCGGCGGCTCCCCGGTGTCCCCCACGGTGGCAAGAAGCGTGCTGCGCGCCATTCATTCGCGCACTTTTGCGCCTCAGCCCCAGCAGCCGCAGAAGCACGAGGCGCCGGAGAACCTTCTTCTCTCGCAGCGCGAAACCGAAATCCTCACGCTCCTCGCGAAGGGCATTTCGTTCTCGGAAATCGCCGACATCCTCTCGATTTCCCACCACACGGTGACGGCGCACATCAAGAAGATTTACCGGAAGCTACAGGTGCATTCGAGAGGCGAAGCGGTCTATGAAGCCTCCTGCATGGGGCTCCTCTCAGACCGCATCGGGAGCTGACTTTGTTCCTCAGACTTCGCCTTCGCGAAGCCAGTGGCCGGACTTTCCGCCCGCTTTTTCCAGAAGGCAGATATCCTTCATCACCATTCCGCGGTCTACGGCTTTGAGCATGTCGTAGACCGTGAGAAGGCCCGCCTGCACGGCCGTGAGCGCCTCCATTTCGACGCCGGTCTTGCCGCAGCACTCGCACTGCGCATAGCAAATGACGCGCGAATGCTCCTGATCGAGCTCAAAATCAACCGCAACGCGCGTGAGCGCAATCGGATGACAGAGGGGAATAATTTCCGCCGTCTTCTTTGAAGCCATGATGGCCGCAATTCGCGCAACGCCGATGACGTCGCCTTTCTTGGCCGTTCCCGCCTCAACGAGCGCAAACGTTGCGGGCGCCATGCAGATTTCGCCGCGGGCGCGGGCAATGCGCTTCGTTTCCGCCTTGGCGCCGACATCAACCATGTGCGCGTCGCCCTTGGCGTCGAAGTGCGTGAGTCCGTTCATATCCTTCTCCTGATGAGAGCCTTGATTCTTTCAGGCAATTTTTCGACACTTCTCTAATGCTTTTCTCACTTAAGCATCGGTCCCCTCCGGGCCATAATGCTTGGAATCTGTGAAAGAAGCCCCGGCAGCCGGATGTGCGCTGCCCGTGGCGAGATTAGCACCCAAACGCGCTCATTGAAGACCGGATCCCAATGTCCCGATTCCTGAAGTCCGTCATTGCCATTGCATCGAGCCTCATTACAGCGGCAGTCCCTGTTTCTGCCTCTGCCGCGAGCGCGCTCGACCTGAATCTTCCGTCGCTCGGCTCCACCGCCGATGCGGGGCTTTCCCCTCAGGACGAATACCGTCTCGGCACGCAGCTCATGGCGCAGGTGCGGGCGGATCCGACCTATCTTGCCGACCCGGAAATCATGGATTATCTCGGACGCCTCGGCTACCAGCTCGTGAGCCATGCGCGCTCGAGCACCTACAACTTCTTTTTCTTTCCCATCCGCGACGACACGCTCAACGCCTTCGCGCTCCCGGGCGGCTACATTGCCGTCCATACCGGCACCATCATCGCCGCACAGAGCGAAAGCGAGCTCGCGGGCGTCATGGCGCACGAAGTCAGCCACGTCGCGCAGCGCCACATTGCCCGGATGATTGAAGGCCAGAGCGGAAACCTCGCGCTCACGCTCGGCTCCATTCTGCTCGCGATCCTCGCCGCTCGCGCCGGCGGAAGTTCGGGCGGCCACGCCGCCGCGGCGATTGCCATGGGCTCTCAGGCAGCCATGATCCAGTCGCAGCTCAATTATTCGCAGAACGCCGAACGCGAAGCCGACCGCATGGGGATCGCCACGCTCTACGCCGCCGGCTTCGACCCGCACGGAATGGAGGACTTCTTCTCGCGCCTCCAGGCGAGCAACCGCTTCTACCGTTCTGCGGCGCCTGCCTACCTTTCAACCCACCCGCTCACGGCGGAACGCATGGCGGACATGGAAAACCGCACGCGGCAGCTCCCCGTCCAGCGGCACCAGGACTCCCCCGACTTCGGCCTCATTCAGGTCCGCGCCCGGGTCCTCCAGGAGACGAGCTGGGACGGCTGGAACAAGGTGAAGAGGGAATTCACCCGGGATCTTGCCGCCGCTTCCGGCAACCGCGCCTGCACGCTCTCCTACGGCATTTCCGTAGCCGAAGGGATGCTGAAGAATACCGACGCCGCCTACCGCGCAGCCCAGGATTCCATGAAGTGCGGCATCCGCTCGGCCATTCTCGAAAGAAACCTCACGCGCACAGCCTTTGACGCCGCAAAAACCCAGAAGGCGAAGCTCGACGCCCTGGCGGCCGCCAAGGCGGCGCTCTCGCGCTATCCGCTCTCCGCGATGATGGCGGAAAACTATGTCGACCTGCTTTATGCGCTCGGCCGCCACCAGGAGCTCATCAACTTCCTGAGAAACGGCACAGCGCTCTCCGACACCTCGAGCGACTACCACGCGCTTCTTGCGCGCTCCTATGAAGCGCTCGGGAAAAAGAGCCTCCAATACATGCATACAGGAGAGATGTACGCGCAGCTCGGCGCCACGGAAGCCGCGGTTTATCAGTATTCGCTCGCGCAGAAGGCCAACGACGGCGACTTCTACACCATGAGCGAGATTGATGCGCGCCTCAGGGATCTGCGCCGGCAGTACGACGACGAAAAGAAGGCTGCCGAACGGTGACGGCGCACCTGAAGCGGCGCAAAAGTCGTCTTTCCGGACGATTCTTTCGCCCGCGGCAGTGTGCGAAAATAGCCCAACTTTTTGCCCCCTTTTATTTTTGCGACGCGGCGCGCCTCTTTTCAGGCGCGCACCGCGCCATTTGTTATGGCTATTGAAGATTTTCTTACCGTTGCCGCCCCTGTCGATGAAATGATCGAAACCGATGCCGTCGTCGTCGGTGCGGGCCCCGTCGGCCTCTTTCAGGTTTTTGAGCTCGGCCTCCTTGAGATCAAGTGCCACGTGATTGATTCGCTTCGCACCGTAGGCGGCCAGTGCATGGAGCTCTACCCGACGAAGCCCATCTACGACATCCCGGCTGTTCCGGTCTGCTCCTCCTATGAGCTCACCGAAAACCTCCTCAAGCAGAACCATCACTTTGCGCCGGTCTTCCATCTCGGCGAAGAGGTGACGGATGTGAAGAAGCTCGAGGACGGCACCTTCCACGTGACCACGTCCGCGGGTTCGCGCTTCCACTCAAAGGTCGTGATCATCGCCGCCGGCGTCGGCTCCTTCCAGCCGCGCCCCCTTCGCGTAAAGGGTATCGAGAAGTTCGAGGGCACGCAGCTTCACTACAGCTGCAAGGATCCCTCGATCTTTGAAGGCAAGAATGTCGTCATCCTGGGCGGCGGCGACTCGGCGCTTGACTGGACGCTCAACCTGGTCGGCAAGGCCGAGAGCGTCGTGCTCGTCCACCGCCGCGACGGCTTCCGCGCGCAGGCTGCTTCCGTTGCCCGCATGAAGGAACTTTGCGAAAACTGGGAAATGCAGTTTGAAGTGGGTCAGGTCACTGGCTTTACGGAAGAGGACGGCAAGCTCACCGAAGTCGCCGTTTCCGGCGCCGACGGCGTCACCCGCCGCATCCCGCTCGACCATCTTCTCGTCTTCTTCGGCCTTCAGCCCAAGCTCGGCCCCATCGAAAACTGGGGCCTCAACCTCGAGCGCAAGCAGATCGTCGTCGACACTGCCCGCTTTGAGTCGAGCATCCCCGGCATCTTCGCCGTGGGCGACATCAATACGTACCCCGGTAAGAAGAAGCTCATTCTCTCGGGCTTCCATGAATGCGCGCTCGCTGCCTTTGCGGCCTGCGACTACGTCTTCCCCGAAAAGCGCGTCTTCCTGCAGTACACGACGACGAGCCCGAAGCTTCACAAGGTGCTCGGCGTCGAAACGCCGACCTTTGACGACTAAAGTCTGAGGGGGCGCGCGATTCGCGCGCTTCCAGAAAAAAAATCCCCGCCGAACCGAAAGGAACCGCGGGGATTTTTTTTGATTTCTGAAGCGGCCGGAATCAGTCGTTCTTCACCGAGATGGTCGGCATGCGGGCCGAATAGTCCTTGCCGAGCTTGGCGACAGCGCCGGCGATCTTCATGGCGATCGAGCGGTACATCTTCGCGGCAGGACTTTCCGGGTCGGCCGCAACGGTGGGGTTGCCGCTGTCGGCCGCCTCGCGGATGTCCGCAGAGAGCGGGAGTTCCCCGAGAAGCGGAACGCCGTAGGTTTCGCTCATGCGCTTCGCGCCGCCCTCGCCGAAAATATGCTGAACCTTGCCGCAGCAGGGGCAGATGAAGACGGACATGTTTTCGATGATGCCGATCAGAGGAACGTTCACCTTCTCGAACATTCTGAGGCCCTTCTTCGCATCAATGAGCGCGATGTCCTGCGGGGTCGTGACAACGACGGCGCCCGTCAGGGGTGAGCTCTGCGAGAGCTGGAGCTGAATGTCGCCCGTTCCCGGAGGCATGTCGACGATGAGATAGTCGAGGTCGTGCCAGTTGGTGAGCGTGAGGAGCTGGTTGAGGGCGCCCGACGCCATCGGACCGCGCCAGATCATCGGCTCATCCTCGTCGACCATGAAGCCGACGGAATTAATCTGAAGGCCGTGAGACTCAAGGGGCTCCATGGTCTTGCCGTCAACAGTCATCGGCTGCCCGTGAGCGCCGAGCATGGTGGGCTGGGAGGGCCCGTAGACGTCGGCGTCGAGAACGCCGACCTTGGCGCCTTCATAGCTGAGCGCGAGTGCGAGGTTCGCCGATACCGTCGACTTGCCGACGCCGCCCTTGCCGGACGAAACGGCAATGATGTTCTTGACGCCCGGGAGGACGCGCTGCGTGCCCTGGACCTTATGCGCAATGATGTTCTGCTTCACGTCGGCAGTCACCGTCTCGGCGCCGAGCTCCTTCACGGCGCTTTCAATAGCGGCCTTCACGGACTCAACGGCAAAACGGGCGGGGTAGCCAAGCTCGACATGAACCACCACGCCGCCCTTGTCATCCGTTTCAATGCCCTTCAGCATGCGGCCGGAGACATAGTCCGTACCGACCACGGGATCGATCAGTTTGGAAAGGCGCTCCTCGACCTGAGAAGTGGAAATCGTCATGGGGGACTCCTCAAAATAAGAAAGAGCCGATTCTGCTGCTCTTTTTGTAATGCCTGAGAGATTCTAATTGGCCTCTCCAAAAGCTTCCTTACGTCGATCGGACTAAGGACGGAAACAATTCGCAAACTTTAAGTCCTCGGATTCGTAGTCAACTGCGGCTACACTCGGCGGACCTGCTTTTATCCCACAGAAAGCATACCTATTCAATAACCGACGGTTTAATTTCACCTACCGGAGCTGACCTTCATGTTCACGCGTCGTCAGATCATTCAAAACGCCGGCCTTCTCATGGGATTTGCCGCAAGCGGAGCTTTCGCCGCCAACGCTTTCGCCAACACCGAATCAACCGGCCTCGTTGTTCCTTTCCCGGCGGGAGGCGGCGGCGACGTCCTCGCCCGCTCGGTTGCGGGCGCCCTCGCTGAGGAGCTCGGCACCAAAATCTGGGTCGACAACCGTCCGGGTGCGGGCGGCACGATCGGCGCCCGCCATCTTTCGCGCGCCCGCGCCGACGGATCCATGCTCGGGTACGTTACGAACGGCATCCTCTGCGTCAATCCGCTCCTTTATCCCAACGTTCCCTTTAATCCGCGCGAAGAGCTTCGCCCGGCCGGCATGATTTCCGAAATCGGCCTTGTGGGCGTTCTCAATCCGAATGCCATCGCCGGCGTCACGGATCTGAAGAGCCTCGTCGCCTGGGCCAAGGCGCACCCGAAGGAAGTGAACTTTGCCTCTTCGGGCATCGGCACGACGAGCCACCTCGCGGGCCTCCTCTTTGCGCGCCGCGCGGGACTTGAACTCACGCACGTGCCTTACCGCGGAGGCGCGGCCGCCATGCTCGACGTTCTCTCGGGCCGCATTCCCTTCATGATCGACGTGGCGCCTAATGCCCTGCAGCACGTACGAAGCGGCAAGCTCACGGCGCTCGGCGCCGCGTCCAAGCAGCGCCTTGCGATCGCGCCCGACATTCCGACCTTCGCCGAAGCGGGCGTCGCCGACGTCGAACTCTCCGCCTGGGACGGCATCGTGCTCCCCAAGGGAGCTCCGGACGAACTCGTCAGCCGCGTCTCCGCCGCGCTCGCGCGTGCGCTCAAGCGCCCTGAAGTTGTTGCGAGCCTCTCGAAGAAGGGCGCCGAACCGCGCCCCGGGACGAGCGCCGACTTCATCCGCTTCATTGAGTCCGAAACTCCGAAATGGGCCGAGCTCGTGGCGGCGATTCAGGCGGAAACCTCGCAGTAAATCGTCTCTTTCCTTAAAAAACCATCTTCTCACGGGCGCCCGGGCGGCAGATAATGTAAATTCTTTGCCGCATTTTTCCTCCCGCATCGGTGCGGGCGCCCGGACCGGCTTCCATCAGGCCGCTGAGATGCGCCCGCGCTGAAATTCTCATCAGAATCTGAAGACAACACATGACTCAGCGCAAACTTTTCGTGACCACGGCTCTTCCTTATGCGAACGGCGCCTTCCATATGGGTCACATCATGGAATACATCCAGGCCGACATTTGGGTTCGTCACGAACGCATGTGCGGCAACATCGTGCATTTTGTCGGTGCGGACGACGTGCACGGCGCGCCGATCATGATTGCCGCCCAGAAGCGCGGCCTTACCCCGCAGGCCTTCGTCGCTGAAATCGCCGCCGGCCGCAAGCAGTACCTCGACGGCTTCCACATCAGCCACGACTACTGGGGTTCGACCGACTCGAAGGAAAACCACGAACTCTCGCAGGAGATCTACCGCCGCCTCAAGGCCGCGGGCCTCATCTACACGAAGGATGTCGAGCAGTTCTACGACACCGTGAAGTGCATGTTCCTCGCGGACCGCTTCATCAAGGGCACCTGCCCGCGCTGCGGCGCGCCCGATCAATACGGCGACAACTGCGAAAAGTGCTCGGCCGTCTACTCGCCCACCGAGGTGATCAACCCCTATTCGACGCTTTCGGGCTCCCGCCCGGAACTGCGCACGTCCACGCACTACTTCTTCAAGCTCTCCGACCCGCAGTGCGTTGAGTTCCTGCGCCACTGGACGAAGGGCACGGGCAAGGACGGCAAGCCCTCCGTGCAGGAAGAAGTGCTCGCCAAGGACAGCGAATGGCTCGGCGCCGACGGCCACCTCGCCGACTGGGACATCTCGCGCGATGCGCCCTACTTCGGCATCGAAATCCCGGACGCTCCGGGCAAGTACTTCTACGTGTGGCTCGACGCCCCTGTGGGCTACCTCGCCGCCCTCAAGGCCTATTCCGAAAAGAAGGGCTTTGACTTCGAAAAATTCCTCGAAGACCCGGAAACCGAACAGATTCACTTCATCGGCAAGGACATCATCTACTTCCACACGCTCTTCTGGCCTGCCATGCTGAAGTTCTCCGGCAAGCCCTTCCGCGTGCCGGATCACATCAACGCCCACGGCTTCATGACCGTGAACGGCGAAAAGATGAGCAAGAGCCGCGGCACGGGCATTTCGCCGCTCGAATACCTGAAGCTCGGCATGAATGCCGAGTGGCTGCGCTACTACCTCGCCGCCAAGATGAATTCGCGCGTTGAGGACGTCGACTTCACGAAGATCGACTTCGCGCAGCGCGTCAATTCCGACCTGATCGGCAAGTACGTGAACATCGCCTCGCGCGCCGCGGGCTTCATCGTGAAGCGCTTCGAGGGCCGCGTGCTTGATTCCGCCATGACGGATCCCCTGGTCGGGAAGCTCATGAGCCGCGTTCCGGAAGTCTCCGCCTTCTACGAGGCCCGCGAGTTCGCCCGCGCCACGCGCCTTGTGATGGAGCTCGCCGACCTCGTCAACGAATACGTCGATGAGAAGAAGCCCTGGGAGCTCGCGAAGCACCCTGAAAAGGCCGAGGAGCTGCACCACGTTTCCTCCGTTGCGCTCGAATGCTTCCGTCTCCTCACGCTCTGCCTCAAGCCCGTGCTGCCCGCCACGGCCGAACGCGTCGAAAACTTCCTCTCGATCGCGCCGCTCGCCTGGGCCGATGCCGCCAAACACCTCTCGAGCGCGGATCAGATCAAGCCCTACCAGCACCTCATGCAGCGCGTCGACATGGAGAAGCAGCTCAACGTCCTCGTGCCCGAAAAGGCGCCGGAACCCGAACCCGCGGTCCCGGGCGGCGAACCGATCGCTTCGGAAGTGACGATCGACGACTTCACGAAGGTTGACCTTCGCGTCGCGAAGATCGTCAAGTGCGAAGAGGTTGAAGGCTCAACCAAGCTCCTTCGCCTCACGCTCGACCTCGGCGAAGGCCGCACCCGCAACGTCTTCTCCGGGATCAAGAGCGCCTACAAGCCCTCCGACCTCGAAGGGCGCCTTACGGTGATGATCGCGAACCTCGCCCCGCGCAAGATGCGCTTCGGCGTCTCCGAAGGCATGGTGCTAGCCGCGTCGGACGCCGCCGACAAGTCGCTCGGTCTCTTCCTCCTCTCGCCTGATTCGGGCGCTCAGCCCGGTATGCGCATTCGCTAAGGAATAACCCGAGATTGCCGCACAAACGGTAATCGCTTTGAGTTAGCGCAAAAGGGCGCGGCCATATGGCCGCGCCTTTTTTCTTAAACTATTGGCCCTCTCTTTTTTCCCTCATTGCCCTCTTTTCTCTCAAAAAAATGAGCTTCTCAAAGCAGGCAGGAGAATTCCTGCACCATCTGCCGCTCGCGCACTTCCGGCCGGTGCTTCTTGACAGCATCAAGGGCTACAGCCGCCACATGCTTACCCGCGACATCTCTGCCGGCCTCACCGTCGGCATGGTGGCGCTCCCGCTTGCCATGGCCTTCGGCATCGCTTCGGGCGTTCCGCCGGAAGCAGGCCTCTACACGGCCATCATCGCGGGCTTTCTGATCTCGCTTCTCGGCGGCTGCCGCGTGCAGATCGGCGGACCGGCCGGCGCCTTCGTCGTCATCATCTACGGCATCATCGCCCAGTACGGGCTCTCGAATCTGATGCTCGCGACCATCGGCTCGGGCATCATTCTCTTCTTCATGGGGCTCTTCAAGCTCGGAGGCTTCATCAAGTTCATCCCGATTTCGATCGTGATCGGCTTTACGAACGGCATTGCGGTGATGATCGGCCTGCAGCAGGTGAAGGATTTCCTCGGCCTCTCGATTGCCAAGATGCCGGCCGACTTCTTCGAGATGATTCTCACGATCATCGCGCACATCAAGACCTTCAATCCCTGGGCCTTCGGCATTGCGCTTACGAGCTTCCTCGTGATTTTCTTCTGGCCGAAGGGCTATTCGATGAACGGTCCGCAGTGGAAGCGCTGGATCGCGCATCTGCCGGGCACCGTGGTCGTGCTCATTCTCTCGACCGTTTTCGTGAGTCTCTTCAACATCCCCGTTGAGACGATCGGCAGCAAGTTCGGCGGCATCCCGCAGGGGCTCCCTGAATTCCGCCTCCCGGAATTCGACTGGCAGAGCGCCAAGCAGCTTTACGGCGCCATGCTGACCCTCGCCGTGCTCGGCTCCATTGAAAGCCTCCTCTGCGCCCGCGTTGCCGACACGATGACCGACGACCGCCACGACCCCAATCAGGAACTGATGGGTCAGGGCGTCGCCAACATGGTCGTGCCCTTCTTCGGCGGCATTCCCGCCACCGGCACCATCGCGCGTACGGTGACGAACATCAAGTCGGGCGCCTTCTCGCCCGTGGCCGGCATGGTCCACGCCGTGACGCTTCTCGTCGTCATTCTCGTCGCCGCTCCGCTCGCCGCGAGCATTCCGCTTTCCGCACTTGCCGCGATCCTCGTCTTCGTTGCCTGGAACATGGGCAACTGGAAGGAATTCGTGCGCCTGAAGCGCATGTCGCTTTCCTATAAGGCCACGCTTCTTCTCACCTTCTTCCTCACAGTGATCTTCGACCTTACCGTGGCGGTCGAATTCGGCCTCGTCGTCGCCTGCATCTTCTTCCTCATCCGCATGAACAACATCACGGTTGTGGAACCCGCGACGCTGCCCTTCCACATGCCCGAGACAGTCGAAGCCTGGCACATCCGTGGCGCGCTCTTCTTCGGCTCCATCTCGAAGCTCGAGCACGTCACCGATCCGCACCGACTCATGGCCGCGGATTCCGCGAAGATCGTCATTCTCGACTTCACGGATCTCGTCAACATCGACAATTCCGCGATGGACCAGATCGAGGTCTTCGTGAGAGCGCTCCACCGCCATCATCACGAGCTCATCATCGCGGGCGCTTCCGGCCATCCGCTGCGTCAGCTTGAACGCACGGGCATTGCGCAGGCGCTCGGCCCCAATCTCGTCCCCGACATGGAATTCGCCATGGCGCGCGCCGATATTGTCCTTGCGGAACTCGCTGAGGAAGAAAAGAAGGAAAAGGCAGAACTTCAGGCCTGATTGAAAGACTGAAGATTGAGCGCCTTAAGGCCGCCCGAGATCCTCTCCGGGCGGCTTTTTCGTATTTAGAAGAGCGTTCCCTGGGTGCCGGGGAGCTCAATGCCCTCAAAAAACTCCTTCCATTCGGCTTCGAGCTCTTCGGGCGTCTTTCCCTTATCAGTCGAGGGCGCCTCCTCATAGACCATGAAGGAACGATCGTCATTGCGGAGATAAATAGCACTGTAGGACTCCGCCTGCTGGATCTGAATGAGAAAGACCTTTGCAAGCTCAAGCGATGCGAGAAGCCACACGGTGAGCTGCTGCTGATCCGCCTCGTCGCCCATCAGGTCTGTGAGACGAACATAGTCCTTCCCCTGAAGCATCCTCAGAATCCCCGTCATGTGCTCTCTCACCGAGAGCTCCTCCCGCGTCACGTGGTGGTTCGCGTAGAGCGCGGCATTGGCTTCCACCGCTTCCCAGGCAAGCGAAAGCTCTGCGGGCGTAATAACGGGAAGATCCTTCACAGGAACATCAAAAAAGCCCCCCGCCGGAACAAGAAAATCCCTGTCCAGGCGCGGAAGTTCATCGAGAAGCCTTGCCGCCTCCCGCATGCGTTCGTATTCGAGGAGTCTCCGCATGAGCTCGGCTCTCGGATCCTCGGCTTCCTCGCCCTCAGTGGCGTCGGGACGTTTGGGAAGAAGCATCCGGCTCTTGATCGCCATGAGAGTCGCCGACATCACGAGATAAGCAGATGCGAGTTCCAGATTCGTGCGGCGGATAAGTTCCACATACGCCATGTACTGTTCCGTGAGCTTTGTCATCGGAATGTCCATGACGTCGAACTTCTGGCTGCGGATGAGCCAGAGAAGAAGGTCAAGAGGGCCTTCGAAGCGGTCAAGAATGACTTCCAGCGCGTCGGGAGGAATGTAGAGTCCCTCCGGAAGCTCCGTCATCGGTTCGCCGTAGAGGCGCGCAACGACCCGCGCGCCCGGGCGGGACTCTTCTCCCGCAGGCGCCTTTTGATTCGGATCCGGATTCGATGAAGGAGCTTCTGTCATGACCCGGGAATGATAAAGCCTCCGTCCGGATGCGCTCTTCGCGCATTCGGAAACGGAGGCTTTACCTGGCTCTGAAAAGGAGCAATCAACCCTTCAGCTGGAACTGAATCGGGAAGCGCAGGCGCACGGTTCCCTTCGGACGGCTCCAGAGCGATTCAGCATCCGACACGGCGCGCATGGCGGCCTTGTCGAGGAGCGGATGCCCGGCGGATTTATAAATCGTGAGCTCAGTCAACTTGCCGCTCGGATTGACGATGAACTGCACGACGGCCGTACCCTCGATGCGGAACATTCTGGCCTTGCGCGGATAGTGGAGCGATTCCTCCACCGCACGCTTCACTTCAGTGAGGAACGGATCGTCAATTTCACCGTAAACCAAAGTGGAGATGCCGTTTTCCGCATGGGCGGTCTGAGCGCCGGCCGGCTGCGCAGCGGGCCCCGGAGCAATTGCCGCCGGCGCGGCTGCTGCCTGAGGCGCGTCTGACTTCTTAGCCGTCTCGACGGGCTTCGACTGTTCAGTCTTCTGCTTCTCGGTCTTCGGCTTTTCAACCCGCTTTTCAGGCCTGGGCTTCGGCTTCTCGACCGGCTTCACCACTTCCTTCTTGACAGGCTTCGGCTTCGGCGGTTCGGGCTTGGGCTCCGGCTTGGGTTCGGGTTTGGGCGGTTCCGGCTGAGGTTCAGGTTCCGGAATCGGCTCTGGTTCGGGTTCAGGCTCGGGCTGAGGTTCCGGTTCCGGCTCGGGTTCCGGTTCAGGAATAGGCTCAGGTTCCGGCGGCGGCGCTTCGGGTTCCGGCTCCGGCTCAGGTTCAGTCTCCGGCTCCGGTTTGGGTGCGGCTTCAGGCTGCGGTTCGGGAGCAACCTCTTCCTGAGGCGCTCCGCCCCCGGAAAGCTGCGCGAACGAAAGCGACACCGACGCCACCTGCCCGGAGGGCTTGTAGGTGAGCGCCGGCGCACTCCAGAAAATCACCCAGATGAGCGGAGCGTAGACGCAGCACGCCAGAAGAAACGACTGAACGTTGCGTTCAGTGTCCTTCTTTTTCTGTTGCGATGGTGAAGTTTTCATGGTTGTTCGCCTTGAAGAGGTCAATCACCTGAATGAAGCGGTCGAATTTCGAGTCCTTGTCGATGCGAAGGAGCACGCGCTGGTCGCGCGGCATATGGGCAATCACATCGTTCAGCTCATCGAGCGACATCTTTTCGCCGTCCCAGAAGAAGTCGCCCGCAGCATCCACCTGAACCAGCTTCGGATGCTGGTCAGCCTGCTGAGGCGTCGCCGCAGACTTCGACTTCGGCAGATTGATCTGGATCTCGCCCTTGGCGATGAAGGTGGAAATCGAGAGCACCATTGCCAGCAGCACCAGCATGATGTCGATGAAAGGAACGATGTTGAGCGGTTCCTTTTTCGGGATCTCAATCATTTACTGCTCCTCTTTTGCGCTCTTCCAGCGCGACGAAAGGACATTGATCTTTCTCTGAAGACCGTTGTAAATAATGAGGGTCGGGATCGCGACCGTGAGGCCCAGAGCCGTCGCCTTCAAGGCGAGCGAAAGGCCCGTCATGATGTCGGAAGCATTGATGTTCCCGGACTGGCCCATGTCGTAGAAGGTGATCATGATGCCGATCACGGTGCCGAGAAGACCCACGTAGGGGGCATTTGAATAAATGATGTAGAGCGTCGTCAGATTGTTGGTGAGCGCTTCGTCGTACTCATCCTTAGTCGCATAGTCCGAAGGCCGGCACTTCTTCATGAACATCAGGCGTTCAATCGTGAGCCAGATGGTCACGAAGCCCATCAACCCGAGAATGATGAAGATCGCGTAGTCAACGCTTTCCTTGAGGAATTCCATTTTTAAACCTCAGACAAATGGAAATAATGCGGGGCGTGGAAGCGCTCCCGTTTCGCGGAAGCGGCCCGACCGGCTTTTGGCCAGTCGAGCCGGGGATTAAAAGATTTCATCAAACGCTTGCGCGCTTATCAGAAAGAGTAGGTGTAGGAGAGCCAGAGATTGCGGCCGTCAAGGTAGTCGCGATAGGCATTGGCGTAACCGCTGTGGCTCGTATTAGGCACCCATTCGAGCCCCACATCCGTCACGTTGTTGAGTGCGACCGCAAACGTATGGTTCTTCGCCCAAACGTAGGACGCACCAATATCGAGAACTGTGTAGTTCTTGTATTTATTAATATCGGGGCCGCCCTTGGTGTTTTGATTCTCCGAATCAAACTTCGACGTCGTCTTAATGTACGCATTGAAGTTCTGATAGTCGTAATCCAGACGTGCCGTAAGCGAGTGACGCGGCAAATCGTTCGGACGCTTGCTAGCAGGCCACTTTCCTGCTCGAGGAGTCAGATCCCCAGACATAACTTCCGCATGCGTATAGGTGTAGCCACCCGTGAAGCGGAATCCCGAAAAAGATGCCGTATTCAGGAGAACTTCTACACCTTTCGATCGCACCTTTCCTCGATTAATGTCCTGCATGTCACCAGGTGTATTTTTTCCCGCCGGATTGATCTCTTCCGTATCGAGCTGATTCTTGAAATCCGTCCAGAAAACACCAACCGTCAGGTTAAATGCACTCGGCACAGCAAGAGTTGTGGAAAGCTCATAACTCCAGCTTTCCTCGGGCTTTAAGTCAGGATTCCCGTGCAGGTTGTATGTTTTACCGCTCGATGTGTTGGTACCGTAGATCCCATCGTAAAGCTTTCGGATCTGAGGAGTCTTATAGCCATTGGAAATGCCGCCCTTAAAGCTAATGAGCTCAGCAGGCTTATAAACGACATACGCACGCGGAGAAAAATGTGCACCAAAGATATCACTCCAGTGCAGACGTCCGCCCACCGTAGCAATCCACTGCTCGTTAATAAAATATTCGCCCTCCGTAAAACCCGAAAGGATTGTCTGATCCATATCGAACTTTTCGGCGGCATCATTGTCTTCAAACGTCTCAAATTCGCCTTCGAGACCGCTTGAAAGCATGAGATTGCCGTTGGAGCCGAAATCAATTGGGCTCGTAAGCTTCGTATTGAACGTATAGCTGCGGCTAGCCTTCATAGGACTACCCGTTTTTGTCGTCCAGGGCGCTTGACCATCGTTATCACTGGTAAGCGTTTTTACCTGCTCGAGCGCGTTGTACTGGAAATAACTGTCGAGAGTTCCAATGTCGTATTTGCCTTGGTGCCCCACCACAGCGTTGTACTTATTCCACCATCTATACGTCTGAATGCTCTTCCCGCTGGTATTCATAGCGCCACCCTTGTATCGGGTATAGTCGCCATCGATGTAAACATCATTCGACGGATTCAGCGTCATATCGAGTCTTGCACCGACATTACCGGTAAAGCCTTCCGTCGGCGAATGGCCAGCATAGGGATTCCCTGAGGTCACCCCGGGCTTTTTAAGACCTGACGCATCACGACTCAGATACTTCGCGCGCAATTGGAGTGACAGTGCATCTTCCTTGATCGGCACGCCAAGATAAGCGCTCGTACCCCAACGGTTGCCGTAGCTGTCGTCATCATCGAACTGAGTGCGTTCAATCGAGATCGACCCCGTGAACTTATTCGGGTGCTTCTTCGTGATGATGTTCACGACGCCGCCCACAGCGTCCGAACCCCAGACAGTAGACGCAGGACCGCGGATCACTTCAATGCGTTCGATGGCGCCCACGGGCGGCATAAAGATTCGCCCCGGATCAAAACCGTTGTTGATCATGCTGCCGGAAGTGTTCTGCTTGCGGCCGTCAACGAGAATCAGCGTATAGGAGGAGCCGAAGCCACGGATAGAAATGTCGGCTGCGCCCATCTTATTGGTGGAGATATCCACGCCCGGGACGTCGCCGATAGCGGAACCGAGGTCCGTCACCGGCTTCGTTGCCAGTTCCTTTTCCGTAATCACTGAGACGCTGGCGGGCGCCTCACGCGTGTCCTGCGCATAGCCGGCAGCGGAAACAACAGAGGTATCAAGAGTAGTGTAGTCGTCATCGGCGGCGAAGGCGGCAGACACAGCCATCGCAAGCGGCAGCATGACGAGCGCTTTGCGGTTGTAGTTCATTCTTTTAGGTGCATGGGCAAGGTCGCGCTTGAGAAAGTTCGGTAGCGTAATGCCGTTCCGGCAGCGGACCTTATGGTTGATGTGCATTGGCGCGTCTGAAAGTCCTAGAGACCTCCGGCCGCGTCACGTTCGAATAGTACATAAATGTAAATGAGTCTTATTCTCTTGTAATAATCCATTTCAAGATTTAGTTAGATATCACACGAAATTTAAAACTCTTAAATATCAATAAGGTAAATCCCTAATCCACTTTCTGTTTACGATTGCGAATCATTATCGTTTAATTGTAATTAAATGTAATGATTTTGATTTTTATCCTTTTGATCTATGCCAAAAGGCATGTAAACATCTATCGCTCTCGTCTAGGCGGAAGGCGGATCTCATCCGCCTTCCGCATTTCCCGAATCAAACGACTGGGACGCGGGATGCCTGCCGCGAGGTATCCCGGCCTTCATCAGAAGGCGTACGTGTAGGAGAACCAAAAATTGCGGCCGTAGAGGTAGTCGCGATACAGATTGGAATATGACGTTCCTCTCTTACTCGGCACTGCGACCCAGTCGTAGAACTCTTCATCCAAGAGGTTGTTGACTGTGAAGGCAAACTTGTGATTCTTGAGGAGCGTGTAATTCAAACCCAGATCAAAGACGCGATAGTTTTTATATTTATCAAAGGCCGGAGTGCCCCTTGAAGAGACATTGGGCGTGTCGTACTTGGCCCTCATCCTCAGGAAGGCATTGAAGTCCTGGTTCGTATAGTCGACTCGAGCAGTCACAACATGCCGCGGCAGAGAGCTCAGAGGCTGACCATTACGCGATCCGGAAGCAACTCTGGAATCGGTGTAGGTGTAGCCGCTTGACAGGCTGAATCCATTGAATTTCCCCGTCTGGAGCAGGAATTCCACGCCTCTTGCGCGAACTTTGCCGATATTGATGCGTCTCTGCGCATCAAGCTTCTGATTCTCAGGATCGGTCGCTCCTGGGGGCAGATAATCGAAGTATTCGTAGTCGATCTTGTTTTTGAAGTCCGTGTGGAAGCCCGTAAGCGTCATGTCTAAGACATGCCCTAAGCGCCAATTGGCTGAGAGTTCGTAATTCCAGCTCTCTTCAGGCTTCAAGTCGGGATTGCCGAAACGCGGATAAGCAGTATCAGGCTGATTGTTGATTTCATAAGCGCCGTCCATCAGTTCCTTCAAGGCAGGAACCTTGTAGCCGCGGGAGACACCGCCCTTGATGCTGAAGGCATCCACAGGCTTATACACAAGATAGGCACGGGGCGTGATTTCACCGCCGAAAATATCGCCCCAGGTATATCGAGCGCCGATCGTGGTAGACCACTGATCATTGATGAAGTATTCGCCTTCGGCAAAGCCAGAAACCTGCGTCTGATGCAGTCGGTTCCCGGCGGTATCCGTCTTGAGATACACACTGGGAGCATCCTCGAAATTACGCCACTTACCAGGAGAATCATCTAGGAACGTGGAATACATAACCTCCACGCCCGTGGAAAGCATCATGCTTCCCCAGCCGCCGAAATCCATTGGCTTTACGAGCTTGGACCCCAATACATAAGTGGCAGACTCCAACGCAATATCGCCGGTTTTTTCCAGGTTGCTTAACTGGAAGTAGGTGTCCGTCCTGCCAAAATCGTAGTTGCCCTCATGCGCGATCGTCAGGTTTTCCTTATTGGCAAACCACAAAGACTTGACGCCCGCCGACGACGTGCTCATCGAGCCGCCCTTGAAGCGGAAAAAGTCGCCATCGATATAAAAATTGTTCGCCTCGTTCACGGTGTAGTTGAGGCGTCCGCCAATGCTTCCCGTGAAGCCTTCAGAGGGCGAATGGCCGGCATAGTTGCCATTCGGCACTCTTAAACCAGCAGCGCTCTGCTGATAGTACCGACCGCGCAGCTGCAGGGTCATCGTGTCCTGAATAAGCGGAATGGAGAGATAGGTGTTGGTCGCCCAGTTGTTGCCGTACAGGTCGTCATGTTGCTGGAGCGTTCCTTCAACGCCGACGCTGCCGGTGAATTTGCCGGGGTTCTTTTTCGTGATGATGTTCACCACGCCGCCAACGGCGTCCGAGCCGTACACGACCGAAGCCGGGCCGCGCAGGACTTCGATCCGCTCAATGGCTGCTGGGCTGGGCATGAGACTCCCCGTCGGGTCCATGCCGTTCTTGAAGAAACCGTCATCGGGATTCTGACGCTTACCGTCAATCAGGATCAGGGTGTACTTGGATTCAAAGCCGCGCAGGCGGATCGTGTGCCCGCCCATCTTGGTCTGCTCAATGTCGACGCCGGGAACGTCCTGAATCGCCTCACCGATATCGGCGACGGGGCGGGTTGAAAGATCCTTATCCGTCACCACTGAAATGCTCGCAGGAGCATCGCGCGTGTCCTGGGCATAGCCCGCGGCGGAAACGACAGAGGTGTCGAGCGTCTGATAGCCGTCATCGGCTGCAAAAACGGCGGAAACTGCCATTGCGAGCGGCAGCAGGGAGAGAGCTTTGTAGCGGTAGTGCATTTTTTAAGGGCGAATACGGGCCGCGATCCCGCCTTCGGAGGATCGAAAAATCACTCCTGGCGTCAGGCCTCAAGGTTGATCACGAGGACGCATTCATCAGCACTCTCCCTTTGCTTCTGAAGCGTTGCCCCTGCATCGTAAACGCAAATGAATCTTATTCATTCACACTTCTCCGCACAGCCATTGATACCGCCCTGATCGTTTTATTTATTTTTTCATATAAATCATTGAATAAAACCGTTATTTAGGAGCAACACACAAACGAGAATAATTACCATTTATTTGTAATTAATTGTAATTTTGTTAATTCTCGTTCACAGTATTTATGCAGAATGCGTCGAAACAGCACCTTGTCCGAGGGATTACCCGGCATCGTTTTCAGCACATTCATGCCCAGATCAACCGCCATACTTCTGACGTTTACGCTCATCGTCGGCCTCCTGTCGCTTCTCGTCGGCGCCGCGGACGTTTCGTTCATGTCTCTCCTTTCGGGAGACGCCGAAAGCCTTGAACTTCTTCTGATTTCCCGCTTGCCGAGGCTCCTTGCGATCCTCTGCACGGGGGCCGGCATGAGCATTGCCGGCCTCATCATGCAGCAGCTCTGCGCGAACAAGTTCGTTTCGCCGACCACTGGCGCCACGATTTCGTCCGCACAGTTCGGGATTCTCATTGCGCTCCTCTTCATGCCGGATTCCACGATCTGGTCGCGCGCGGCATTTGCCTTCGCCGCCGCAATCATCGGCACCTGGATCTTCGTCTGGTTCATTCTGCGGATGCCCATGAAGGATCCGGTCATGGTGCCTTTGGTCGGCATCATGTTCGGCAACGTGATCGGCGGCATCACAAGCTTTCTCGCCTTCCGCTTCGACATGACCCAGGCGCTCTCGACCTGGCTCGTCGGCCATTTTTCACTTGTGCTCCGGGGCAACTACGAGCTCGTCTACCTCGTTGTGCCGCTGATCGCCATTGCGTGGATCTATGCCAAGTGGTTCAACATTGTTGGTATGGGGCGCGATTTTTCGAAGAACCTGGGCGTCAACTACACCTTCGTTCTCTTTTCGGGGCTTTCCATCGCCGCGATGATCACGGCTTCCATCGTGACCGTCGTCGGGAGCATTTCCTACATCGGCCTCATCGTTCCCAATCTCGTCGCGATCTTCAAGGGCGACGACCTGCGCTCGACACTCGCCGATACGGCGCTCTTCGGCGCGCTCTTCGTGCTTTGCTGCGACCTGATCGGGCGCCTCATCATCCTGCCCTACGAGCTTCCGATCGAACTCATCATCGGCACGCTCGGAAGCCTCATCTTCATCGTCCTCATCTTCTACCGCCTGCGCTTCGGCCGCCGGTCGCTCAACAAGGACCTTCTCATGAAGCTCTTCGGCTTTGAAAAGAAGACGCCGGTCTGCACCTCGGTGAACGGAGGCGCCCGATGATTGCCTCGATTTCGTCGTCCTTTTCGTCGCCGCGCCTCAGAAAGCTTGCGCTCGCGATGACGGCGCTCGTTGCGCTCACGCTTATTGCCGCAGCGCTCTACCAGTTCGCCTTCGTGAACCCGAAGTTCTTCAGCTACGCGATGGAGCTTCGTGCGCCGCGCCTCATCGTGATGCTCACGGCCGGATTCTCGATTTCCGCTGCAGCGATCGTCTTTCAGACCATCATCCGCAACAACATCGTGACGCCGTGCCTGCTCGGCATGAATTCGCTCTACCTGCTCATCCACACCGCCGTCGTCTTCTTCTTCGGCTCAGGGAGTCAGTTCGCAACGAATCCGGTGATGGCGTTTGCCGTCGACATCGTCCTCATGGGCGTGATCGCGACCTTCATTTACTACTCGATCTTCAAAAAGACTGGCGGCAACGTCCTCTATGTGCTCCTTATCGGCACGGTTCTGTCGACATTTTTCTCGAGCATGCAGAATTCGCTCACGCGCATCATGGATCCCAACGAATACGATGCGCTCCTCAATACGCTCGTGGCTAGCTTCACGAACGTCAACATGGCCTGCATCATCCCCGGGATCCTCATTCTCGTTCTGATCGCCCTCTGGCTGAGAAAGGACATTGCGATCCTCGACATCATCAGTCTCGGGCGCGATCAGGCGATCAGCCTCGGCGTCGACTACGAACGCGTTCTGAGGCGCCTCATGGTGGGCGTAGCGCTCTACATCGCCGTCGCCACGGCGCTCGTCGGACCGCTCTCCTTCCTCGGCCTCATCACCGCCAATGTCGCGCGTCAGGTCTTCACCACCTACCGCCACACCTACCTCATTGCCGGCGCCGGCTTCGTCGGAATGCTCATCCTCTGCGCCGGCCAGTTCGCCGTCGAGCACATCATGGTCTACAGCGTTCCCGTGAGCGTCTTCGTCACGATCGGCGGCGGCCTCTACTTCCTCTACCTCATCCTCACGCAGAAATAACCCGCCATGCTCACCATCAGGAATCTCCGCAAGACCTACGAAGATGCGACTGTCGTCGACGACGTCTCGCTTGAACTCCCGCATGGAAAAGTTATTTCCATGATCGGCCCCAACGGCGCGGGCAAATCCACCGTGCTCGGCATGATTTCGCGCCTCGTTGCGAGAAGCTCCGGCGCCGTTGAGTTCAAGGGAAAGGACCTCGACAAATGGGAAAGCCGGGAGCTCGCGAAGCACCTCGCCATCCTCACGCAGGCCAACAACGTTCAAATGAAGCTCACGGTCCGCGAACTCGTCGCCTTCGGGCGCTTTCCTCACTCGGGCTCGAACCTGAGCCGGAAGGACTGGGAGATCGTCGACCGCTCGATCAACTACATGGAACTCGAGGACTTTGCCGAACGCTTCATCGACGAAATGTCGGGCGGTCAGCGCCAGCGCGCCTTCATCGCGATGGTTCTCGCTCAGGACACCGAATACGTGCTCCTTGATGAACCCACCAACAACCTCGACATCTACCACGCCACGCAGATGATGAAGCTCGTGCGCCGGCTTTGCGACGAGCTCGGAAAAACCGTGATTCTCGTGCTTCACGAAATCAACCTCGCCGCCTTCTATTCCGACTACATCTGCGCCTTCAAGAACGGAAAAATCGCCGCCTGGGGAACCGTGAACGAAGTGATGACGCCCGAGCAGCTCAAGCTCATCTACGGCGTCGACTTTCAGATTCACGAGATCGACGGACGTCCGCTCGCGATCTTTCACTGACACCGGTTTTTCATCCAAGCACTCCCTGAAACAGAGGAAGCCACACCACCATGTCCATGCTCTTCACCCGCCGCACCCTCGGCGTCGCCGCGCTCTCTGCGGTTTCCCTCGCGCTCCTTCCGGCCTCGCCCGCCTTCGGCACCGAAACCGTTGAAGTGAATTCCCTCAACGGCAAGAACCAGCCCGTCAAGGTGACGGTGCCGAAGGATCCGAAGCGGATCGCGATCGCCGACTACGCCGTTCTCGATACGCTCGACCACTGGGGGCTTGCCAAGGACCGCATCGTCGCGATCACTCAGACCACCGCGCTTCCCTATCTGCCCGAGTACTTCAAAAAGTCTCCGAAGATGAGAAACATCGGCACCCTGAAGGAAATCGACTTCGAGGGCCTCATGGCAGCCGAACCCGATGTCATCTTCATTTCCGGCCGCCTTCAGAAGAAATACGACGAGCTCTCCAAGATTGCCCCCGTCGTCTACATGTCGATCGACCGCACGAAGGGCACTTTTAAGAGCTTCTCGGACAATCACATGAACCTCGCGACGATCTTCGGAAAGGAAGCTGAGGCCAGGGCCGACATCGCGCACTTTGAGGGCCGCATTGAAAAAATCCGCAAGGCTTCCGAAGGGAAGACCGCCATCGTGAGCCTCGTTACGAGCAGCCACGTGAACCTTCTCGGCAGCCAGGCCCGCTGCGCCATCATCAGCAATGAATTCGGCTTTAAGAACGTCGCTCAGGACGCCAACGCCAACCACGGCAACGAAGCCTCGTTCGAACTGCTCCTCAAGCTCAACCCCGACTACTTCTTCGTTCTCGACCGCGACTCCGCCATCGCCCGCCCGGGCGCGAAGCTCGCTCAGGACGTACTGAAGAACGAAATCGTCGACCGCACGAAGGCGAAGAAGGAAGGACACATCGTTTATCTCTCTCCGGCTGCCTGGTACCTCGCCGAAGGCGGCTACACCTCCCTCGAAATCCAGTTTAAGGATGTCGAAAAAGCCCTCGACCTCGCTCAGTAACCCTTCGAAGAGAACACTCATGAACCTTACCCGCCGAAACCTTCTTGCCGCAGGCGCAATCCTTTCGCTCCCGGGCTTTGCCTCCTCCGCTTTTGCCGCGGAAACGGTAACCGTTCCCTCACAGACGGGCGACGTTGCCGTGCCGGTCGATCCCAGGCGTCTTGCAGTGCTCGACATTTCCATTCTTGAAAACCTCGCCTACCTCGGCCTCTCCGACCGCGTGGTCGGCTCCGTGACGCCCGGCACCGTGACCTGGGCCAAGGCGCCCGCGGGCGCAAAGCCCCTCGGCGGCATGAAGACCATCGACATCCCGGCCGTAAAGTCCGTGAATCCGGATCTCGTCTTCATTTCCGGCCGTGTTGCCCGCGCCATCAACGAATTCAGGAAGGCCGCACCCACCGTCTGCCTCGTTCCCAACTATCAGACGGGCGCCTGGCAGAGCTTTGAAGGGAATCTCCGCTCCCTCGGGCGCATCTTCCGGAAGGAAAAGGAAGCCGACGCCGCCATTCTTGCCGCGAAAAAGCGCGTCGACGTCATCGCGAAGAAGGCTGCCGGCGAAAAGATCGCCATTCTCATGATGGTTGGCGGCCGCATCGGCGTCCTTCCGGACAACGGCCGATGCTCGCTCCTTACGAATGCGCTCGGCTTCTCGAACGTGAAGCCCCCGCGCACGGGCGACGCTCCCAAAAAGGCTGCTCCCAAGGGCAATCCGCCCCCGAAGCCTACTGCTCAAGAAATCGCCGCCATGAACGAAAAGAGCTTTGCGGAACTCGCTTCGCTCAAGCCCTCGCGCATCTTCGTTCTCAACAAGGACCTCGCGGTCGGCGCGAAGGAACCGAAGCTCTTCGCCGACGCCGTCAGGGGAAATGCCGTCTGGCAGGGGCTTGATGCCGTCAAGGTCGGCCGCGTCACGGAACTCACAGGCCCGGCCTGGTACCTGGGCGAAGGCGGCGTTGAGAGCATGAGCCGCATGCTGGGCGACGTTGAAAAGGCGCTCGGCATCTAAAAGCCGCACAACCTTTCTTTTTCAAATCCCATTTCCCGAGCCGCCGGCGGATGCCGACGGCTCCTTTTTTTTCGTTTTCAAGCTCGAAAAAAAAGCCTTCGCCCGACATGATGCGCATGTCGGAAGCGAAGGCTCAGATGCTCGGGCATCAGGCCGGAGCCTCCTCATTGAAGAAGCCCGGCTCAGCCGTCATTACGGACGGTACATGAAGGCTTCAACAGCCTTCTCGAGGTCCGCCGGACGTTCATTGCCGGCAAGGCCGTTGTCGTAGGCATAAGCCGCGACAGCAGCGCCGATCTTGACCGAGACCGGACGGATGTCGTCGAGCGACGGATAGAGCGAACCCTGCTCAAGGTCGGCATCCGTGACGAGCTCAGCCAGCTTCTTCGCAGCGACGAGGAACATGCCGTCAGGCATCCACTTCGAGCGGCTGAAGACGGCGCCGAGGCCGAGGGCCGGGAAGACGTAGCTGTTGTTGCCCTGACGCGGAACAAAGGTCTTGCCTTCGTATTCGACCGGCGCGAAGGGCGAGCCTGAAGCGTAGAGGGCCTTGCCCTTCGTGACGCGATAGGCTTCCTCGGCCGTGCATTCGGCGCGCGAGGTCGGGTTCGAAAGCGCGAAGATGATCGGGCGTTCGTTGAGCCTGGCCATCTCTTCGAGCACTTCGGTCGTGAAGGTGCGCGGCTGAGCGGCGACGCCGATGATGCCGGTCGGCTTGATCATCTTGATCGCTTCAACGAAGTCCGTGCACTTCGCGTAGTCGTGCGCAAAGGGCTTCTTGTGAGCAGCAAGCTCATCCATGCGGGACTTCGTGACGAGGCCCTTCGAGTCAAAGAGCGCGCAGTGCTTCAGAGCTTCCTCGCGGGTCATGCCTTCGGAGACGAGCGCGTCGGCGATGAGGTTCGCAATGCCGCAGGCCGCTTCGCCGGCACCGAAGAAGAGGAACATCTGATCGGTGAGCTTCTCCTTCTTGATGCGCATGGCGCTGTAGAGGCCCGAAACCACGACGGAGGCAGTGCCCTGAATGTCGTCGTTGAAGCAGAGGATCTTTTCCTGGTAGTCCGCAAGGAGCTTGAAGGCGTTCTGGTTGCCGAAGTCCTCGAACTGGATGAGGACATTGGGCCAGCGGCGGCGGGCTTCGGTGATGAATTCATCGACGAGCGCGCGGTATTCCGGACCGCGGCTGCGGGGCTTGCGAAGGCCGAGGTAGAGCGGATCGTTCAGGTATTCCTCGCGGTTCGTGCCGACGTCGAGCACGACCGGGAGGGTCTTGGCGGGATCAATGCCGGCGCAGGCGGTGTAGAGCGCGAGCTTGCCGATAGGAATGCCCATGCCGTTGATGCCCTGGTCGCCGATGCCGAGAATGCGTTCGCCGTCGGTGACGACGATCACGTCGACTTCCTTGTTGGGGGCGCGTTCAATCACGTCGCGGACGTGGCCGGCATGCTGGTAGGAAATGAAGAGGCCGCGCGGATAGCGGAATATGTGGCTGAAGCGCTGGCAGTATTCGCCCACGGTCGGCGTGTACACAACCGGCATGTATTCGGCCGTGTAGCGCGTGAGGAGACGGAAGTAGAGATCTTCATCCGTCGCGTGGAGGCTGTCGAGCACGAGCGCCTTGTCGATCGGCTTCTCAAAGCGGTCAAGGATTTCATGCATGCGCTCGACCTGCTGGTCATTGGTCGAGACGGCCGTCGGAAGCAGGCCGCTCAGTCCGAGCTCCTCGCGTTCCTTTTCCGTAAAAGCAACACCCTTGTTGGTAAGCGGGCAATGGAAAACAGCCGCGCCGGTGTGCTTGCAGCACTGGGTCATGGGGACACCTCCATTTGTCGTCCGGTCAATCGGACGGACTCAAGTCGTGGTCAATTGCCGGCTTAAATCAGCTCAAGCCGGCATCTTTTCATTCGTCCCGGCGCGGAAGGCTCTTTTGAAGAAAAGCCTCTCCGCCGCCGGAGAGGGAGTAGATGCAACCATACCCCTTTAAGGGATGCGGTGCATTTCTGCTGATTGAAATTTACCCTTATCGAAAAGGATATTCACGAATTATTTTTCTATCAACGCCCTAGAGAAAACCCCTGATTCAAGGCAGGGTTCCTCCCTATCTTTACTTCTTTTGGCCTAAGTCTTTCAGCCGCTGGCCGGCTTCCTTAGCCACTTCCGTTTTCGGATAGGTGCGGATGATCTTGTTTAATGTATTACGTGCCGCCGTGATGCTGCCGCTTGCCGCCTGGGAGCTTGCGACGAGCATCATGGCATCGGGCGCGCGGGAGCTCTTCGGATATTCGCGAAGGAGCTGATTCTGGGTCGAAATGGCGGTTTTATAGTGCTCAGCCGCAAAAGCGCTCGTGCCCCACCAGAAAATGGCGTCGGGACGATAGGGCGACTTATCCCAGCGGGTTGAGAACTCCTTGAAGGCCTTTTCGGCATCGAGGAACTTCCCCTCCTGGAGGAGCTGAACCGCTGCCTCATAGGCGTTCTTTTCGTCGGCCTGCACCTGAACGCTCTGTCCGTCAATCACCACCATCTGGGGCTCAAAGACGCCGAGACGCTTGTCCACGGATTCATAGAGCGTGCGGGAATTTCTCTTTTCCACGGCGAGCTGATTGGTGAGCTCTTCAACGCGGCCCGTGAGCTGGCGGTTCTGCTCCCTGAGAGAGGTAATTTCGTTGGCAAGCTGAAGCTGCCCCGATCGCACGGAGTCGATGTCGGACTGCATCTGCTTCACGGTTTCGCGAAGCTCGAGAATGGCCCGGCGGGCATCGTCGTCCGCAAAGGCGAAGGCCGAACCCGCGAGCGTGAGCGTGAGGAGCGCAGCTGCCGTACGACGGGCAAGGGGAGTGAGCGAAAGAATCATGTTGGTCGGTCAAAAATAAAAATGCCGGCGTCCGCTCCCCGCAGAAGCGAGGGAGAGCCGCCGGCCGGATGTCTGAGAGCAGGACTCAGAGGTCCCATCGGGCATTACTTGGTCTGAGCGCCCGTACCTTCCGGATAAACGATGTCGGCACGGCGGTTCTGAGCCCAGGCTTCTTCCGTGTGGCCGGTAGCGACAGGCTTTTCCTTGCCGAAGGAAACCGCCTCAACGCGGTCGCCCGTCACGCCGAGGAGCTGCATGCGCTGACGCACGGCTTCAGAACGCTTCTGGCCGAGCGCGAGGTTGTATTCGCGGCCGCCGCGTTCGTCGGTGTTGCCCTGAATGACGATCTTCACGTTCGGATGTTCGGCAAGCCACTTGGCGTGCGCTTCAACGATCGCAGCGTACTCGGGCGAGACTTCATACGAATCGAAGGCAAAGTAGACCGAGCGGTGCGAAAGCGGATTCGAGGGATCCGTGAACGGATCCTGCACCGTCTGCTGCTGAGCGGCCTGATTGCCGGCAAGCGTGCCTTCCTTGGCGCCCTCGTCGAGGGAAACGGAAGAGCAGCCCGAAAGCAGCGCAGCGGCTGCCGCCGCAGCGGCAAGAACCTTCCAAGCGATAGTCATTTTGTTGAGCTCCTTAATTGAAATAAAAGTATTTTTCATCCGTCTTACTGCAGGATCGGGCCCCATGCAGGTTCGCGGATGTTGCCCTCGCCCGAAAGACGGGTGGAGAGGCGTGCGTCGGCAGAGCAGGTGCCAAGAATGCCGCGACCGGACACTTCCGTGGCGTACACGATGAAGCGGCCGTTGGGCGCGAAGGACGGCGACTCATCGCGTTCCGTATTCGTAACGAGAAGATCCTGCCCGGTGGCAAGGTCCATCACCGCAACGCGGAAGCTCGAGTCGATTCGCGAAATGTACGCCATGCGGGCGCCGTCAGGCGAAATATCCGGGCTGATGGCGTAGTTGGAACCGAAGGTAACGCGCTCGGCATTCCCGCCCGCAACCGGCTGCCGGTAAATCTGAGGCGTGCCGCCGCGGTCGCTCGTGAAGTAGACCCAGGCGCCGTCGCGCGTGAAGACGGGTTCCGTATCAATGCCGTAGCTTTGCGTGAAGCGGCGCAGACCTGAACCGTCGACTCCGATCAGATAAATCTGCGTGAGGCCGTCGCGCGAGAGCGCCACCGCGAGCGTGCGCCCGTCGGGCGACCAGGCGGGAGCGGAGTTGTTGCCGCGGAAGGCCGCCACCGGGCGGCGCACGCCCGTCGCGAGCTCATGCACGTAGACAATGGGCTTGCGGTGCTCGAAGCTCACGTAGGCGAGCTTCTTGCCGTCAGGCGACCAGGAAGGCGAAATGATGGGCTCGGGCGACTGAAGCGCCGTTCTCGGCACACCGCCGTCGCTGTCGGTGATGATGAGTTCGTAGCGTCTTTCGGCAAGCTGCGCCACATAGGCGAGCTGGGAAGCGAACATCGGACCTTCGCCCGTGAGCTTTGTGTAGATTTTATCCGCGCAGCGGTGCGCCGCCATGCGAAGGAGATCCGTACCGGCTGTGTAGCCCACGGAATCGAGCTGCTCGCCGCTCACGGCATCAAAGAAGAGGCAGCGCACATCCCAGCGGCCGGTTCCGATGCGCTGCACCGAACCCACCACATAGACCGTGGCGCCCGCCTGCGCCGCGCGGGCGAGGCCCTCGGGCTTCTCAAGATTCTCTGCGGGATCCGCCGGGCCGACATCCACGAGACGGAATGCGCCGGAACGAAGCAGATCCGCTCCGATCACTTCAGCCGGATCAACCGGCGCAGCGGCCGCGCCCTGAAAAGGTCGAATGGCAATCGGCAGCTGATTCGCGCCGACTCCGGTAATTTCGATGCGCAGATCTGCGAGCGCAGGACAGGCGCCGAAAACGCCCGCGGCCATGCCGGCGCCGATCAGCGCGCGGCGCGTGAGGCGCATGGATTCGCTCAAATCTTTCACAGACTTTTCTCCGAAAGCTACTTTTGGACTGCGCAGAGCGGACGCCCATGCTTCAATGAAGTCTAGGCACGAGCGATGTTTCCCATGAACCCCGCGCAAAAGAAGTCAGTCCAATATACGCGAACGGGCACCGCCCTGCGATGATGCCGGCGGCGCCCAAATGAAACAAGCAATGATTAGTGGCGGAAGTGGCGTTCGCCCGTGAAGACCATCGCAATGCCGCGTTCATTGGCGGCGTTGATCACTTCCTCGTCGCGAATGGATCCGCCCGGCTGAATGACGGCCGTGCAGCCCGCGTCCACAACGACGTCAAGACCGTCGCGGAACGGGAAGAAGGCATCCGAGGCGGCCACGCTGCCCGTCAGGGAAAGTCCGCCTTCCTCAGCCTTGATCATGGCGATGCGGGCGCTGTCGACGCGGCTCATCTGACCGGCGCCGACGCCGAGCGTCATGCCGTCGCGCGCGTAGACGATGGTATTGGACTTCACGAAGCGGGCAACATTCCAGGCAAAGAGCAGATCCGTGATCTGAGCCTGCGTGGGCTCCTTCTTCGTGACGCAGCGGAGATCCTTCTCGGTCGCGAGCTGGATGTCGGGCGTCTGAACGAGCAGGCCGCCGCCCACGCGCTTGAAGTCGAAGTCGTTGTGAGCCGTGCCGCGGGCGATCTTAAGAAGACGGAGGTTCTTCTTGGCGCTGAAAAGTTCGAGCGCGCCTTCATCAAATTCGGGCGCGATGATCACTTCGGCGAACTGGTGGGAAACCTTCTCGGCGCAGGCGCGGGTAACGGGGCCGTTGAAGGCGATGATGCCGCCGAAGGCCGACTTGCTGTCTGTGAGGAAGGCCTTCGCATAGGCTTCTTCGCAGGTGGGCGCAACCGCAACGCCGCAGGGGTTTGCATGCTTGATGATCACGCAGGCAGGAGCGTCGAAGGAGCGCACGCACTCCCAGGCCGCATCGCTGTCGGCGATGTTGTTGTAGGAGAGCTCCTTCCCCTGGAGCTGCTCGTAGCCGGCGAGAAGACCGGGCTCGACGTTCTGCTCGCGGTAGAAGGCGCCCTGCTGGTGGGGATTTTCGCCGTAGCGGAGATCCTGAACCTTCACCCACTGGCGCGTGAGCACGGCCGGGAACTTCTGGGGCTTCGCCTCCGCGTCGAGGCTCGTGAGGTAGTTCGTGATCATGCCGTCGTAGCGGGCGGTGTGCGCAAAGACCTTCTTCGCGAGCGCAAAGCGCGTGGCGGAGGAGACTTCGCCCTGAACCTTGATTTCGTCGAGGATCAGCTCGTAGTCGGCAGGATCCACAACCACGGCGACGGACTCGCAGTTCTTCGCCGCCGCGCGGATCATCGTCGGGCCGCCGATGTCGATGTTTTCAATCGCTTCCTCGAGCGTGCAGTCGGGGCGCGCCACGGTCTGCTCGAACGGGTAGAGGTTCACGCAGACGATGTCGATCGGATCGATGCCGTGCTCCTTGAGCGCCGCCATGTGTTCCGGAACCGGACGACGGGCGAGGATGCCCGCATGGATCTTGGGGTTGAGCGTCTTCACGCGGCCGTCGAGCATTTCGGGGAAGCCCGTGTAGTCGGCCACTTCCTGAACGTCGATGCCTTCGCGGGCGAGAAGCTTCGCGGTGCCGCCGGTCGACAGGATGTGATATCCCGCCTCGACGAGGCCGCGGGCGAACTCGACGATGCCCGTCTTATCCGAAACGGAGAGGAGTGCTTGCTTGCGCATGTCTACTTTTCCTTAAATTTTCTGGAAGTCCCCCGCGCAGGAAGCATTCCATGTTCCTGGAGCTTCTTGCGCAGCGTATTCCGGTTAATGCCAAGTAACTGGGCTGCCGCGCACTGATTGTTGGCGCACATCGACATGGCATAGTCGATCAGCGGGCGCTCCACGGCGTGCACGACAAGATCGTAAAGGGGATGCGGGTCCCGGCCTTCGAGCCGGGCGAAATAAAGGTCGAGCCTGCGGACAATGACTTCCTCGAGATCGTTCTCATCCCCGGGGAGCCTTTCCTCCACGGGGTCGCCGCCTGCGGACGCATCTTTCTCGGGAGCGTCAACGGAATCGTGCAGGTCCTTCGGGATCATCGGTTTTCTGAAGTGCGCAGAGTCTCGGGTTCGCGCGCAATGCCTTCAAGAAAGGCGCGCACGAGGTCGGCCTGCCGCTCAGCGTCCTCTTCGCGAAGGATCTCGTCGAGCGCCCTTCTGGCGCCGCTGAACGGTTGGAGATAGCGGGAAAGATGCTTGCGGAAGGTGCGCATCGCCCGCGGGCCCTCATAGTAGTCGAAATGGCGCTTTCTGTGATCCAAAATGATCCGGAGAAGTTGTTCCGGATCAGGCGGAGAGAAGCTCCGGCCGTGAAGCGCCGCACGGATTTCAGCAAATATCCAGGGCCGTCCGATCGCGGCCCGCCCGATCATGAGGCCGTCCGCCTGAGTAACCCTGAGAACCCGCCGGGCCTTCTCTCCCGAATCAATGTCGCCGTTGGCGGCAAGCGGAATCGAAACCGCCGCCTTCACCCGTGCAATGGTTTCGTATTCGGCCTCCCCGCGGAACCCGTCCGCCCGCGTGCGCCCGTGCACGGCAAGGGCCGCGATGCCGCAGTCCTCCGCCATCCGGGCGATACGCGGCGCATTCTTATGTTCGCGGTCCCAGCCCGTTCTCATCTTGAGGGTCACCGGGATCTTCACGGCGCCGGCGACAGCCGACAAAATTTCCCGAACGAGCTTTTCGTCGCGCATGAGCGCGCTCCCGCATTCCGCGGAAAGCACCTTTCGCGCCGGGCACCCCATATTGATGTCCACCACGTCCGCGCCGTCCGCTTCCGCCGCCCGGGCGGCCTCGGCCATCACGGCAGGGTCGGCCCCGAGAAGCTGCACGACGTGGAGTCCCGATTCCTCTTTTTCCACCCAGCGGGTGAGGCTTTTCTCCCGCTCGCGCAGATCCTCGCGGCTTGCCGTCATTTCCGCCACGGCATAGTCGCAGCCGAAAGAACGAGCGAGCTCCCGGAAGGGAAGATCCGAATAGCCCGCCATCGGGGCGAGCATGAGCGCCGGGGACGCGATTTCATGAGGACCGATTTTCACGCGGGATCTCCGGCAAAGAGCGCTTCCGCGCGGGAAAGCTCCCCGGGCGTGCCGACATTGGCCCAGCGCCCGCGGTAGAGCTCTCCGGAAACCTGTCCCCTGTCGATCCATTCATTCATCCAGGGGAAAAGCTTCGCACGCTCGTCCGGAAGGCCTTCAAACATTGCGGGATGATAGAGGGCAAGACTCGAAAAGGTGAATTTTTCTCCTGTCCGGCAAACTTTTCCGTCAGCGAGACCGAAATCGCCCTTCGCGTGAAACCCGGGATTGGGCACCAGCACAAGATGCGCAAGGCCGCCCCCGGGCGAGAGCGTCCCGGCGCGGCGCACGAGCGTTGAATAATCAAAGTCCGTCACGATGTCGCCGGCAACGGCGATGAAGGGTTCGCTCCCTAAAAGCGGGAGCGCCCGGACAATGCCGCCCCGGGTTTCGAGCGCGTCTTCCGCAGAAAACCCTTCAACCGACCAGTGAAGCTTCACGCCCAGGCGGCTGCCGTCTCCGAGTTCGGCCATGAGGATCCTTGCGCCGTGCGCGGCATTCACCACGATTTCCGTGATTCCGGCCTCTCTGAGCGCAAGAATCTGGCGCACGGCCATCGGAATGCCGCCGACCTCAATAAGGGGCTTGGGCAGAATCTGCGTAAGGGGCCGCATGCGACGGCCTTCGCCGGCCGCAAAAAGAAGCGCGCGCATTTCCGGTCAGAACGTGTAGCCCGCGCTCTCGCGCACGCCGGCAAGTTCATCAAGGAGGTGCTTCAGGGGCGAAAGCTCCACATAGCGCCCCGCCGTCTGGCGCGCATACTTCATGAAGCGCGGCGTATCTGCGAGGTACTTGGGCTTCCCGTCGCGGTAGTTGATGCGCGCGAAGATGCCGAGCACCTTCAGGTGGCGCTGGAGCCCCATGAATTCAACGCTGCGGTAGAAGGCGCCGAAATCCATCGGTACGGGGAGACCCGCCTTTCTCGCCTTTTCCCAATAGCGGATCGTGATGTCGAGGACGAAGGATTCGTTCCAGCTGATGAAGGCGTCGCGCAGGAGCGAGGCGATGTCGTACGTGATCGGGCCCTCGAGCGCATCCTGGAAGTCGAGAACGCCCGGGAGCGGGTCGCTCATCATGAGGTTGCGCGGCATGAAGTCGCGGTGCACGTATACGACCGGGTCGGCGAGATTCACCTTGAGGATCGCTTCCCGGCTCATCTCCCACCATTTCTGATGCTTTGCATCCCATTCAACGCCGCAGTGGCGCCTCACGTACCACTCGGGGAAAAGCTCCATTTCGCGCGTGAGAACCGCCCGATCATAGGGAGGAAGCACGCCGCGGCGGGTCGCCGCCTGCCATTTGACGAGCGCAGTGGTGGCCGCGTCCATGAGCTTCGCCGCATTCTCTTCATTGAGAACGTCGAGGAAGGTTTCGCGCCCGAGGTCCGAGATGACGGCAAAACCCGATTCCAGATTCACCGCAAGGATTTCCGGCACGTTGAGTCCCGCATCCTTCATGAGCTTCTGCACCCTGATGAAGGCAGGAAGGTTTTCATGCTGAGGAGGCGCATCCATCACGATGCAGGTGCCGCCGTCCGGACGCGTCATGCGGAAATATCGCCTGAAGCCGGCATCGGAACTCGCAGGAGCCATCGACTCCGGGTCGAAGCCGAGCTTCGCTGCTTCAGTGGCGAGCCAGGCCTTGAGCGCATCGTCACGTTCTGTCATCAATAAATCTCCCGCGGATGGGTTGGCAACAAAAGAAAACCGGAATCCCGATGCTGATAAAATCCGAGCACTATTCGTCCCTTTTGCTCCTTCAAGTTAAGGGAGAAAAACGGACGCATTCAGGAAAGTCGACCATTTTAAAGGCCTCTTCCGAGGCCTGCAGTCTCTCATGTCTCTGCCTCCCGTCCGCGCAATCGTGCTCAGCGTGGCCTCCGCGCTTGCCGCTTTTTCCTTTTCTGCGCAGGCGGCTCCCGCTTCAAGCGCTCTGCGGCTTGATCTTGAATCCGTTACCCGGCTCGACCCCGCTCGGGCGAACCCGGGCGAAGATGCCGTCAGCATCGTCTACGCGAACCGGATTGAAGGCAGCCCCGACGACGAGCTCAATCTGATCGGCGACGCGGAAGTGCGACGCGGCGGCGCCGTAATTACGGCCGACCGCATCAGCTACCGCCAGAAGACGGATGAAGTGACGGCAACCGGGAACGCGCACATCGCCCGCGAGGGCGCGAGCTTCTCCGGCCCGAGCATGAAATTCCGCCTCACCTCGCGCTCGGGCTCGATGGAAGACGCCGAGTGGGAATATGCGCCCCGCAATCTGCGCGGCTGCGCAAAGAACGTCAAGTTCCTCTCGGGCGACCGCACGAACTTTGAGGACGTGACGATTTCGACCTGCAAGCGGGACGACGAGGCCTGGTTCATCAGCCTCAACGACCTCGAAATCGACGAATACGACCAGACGGCTTCAGGCACGGGCGCCGTGCTCCATTTCCTCGGAGCTCCGATTCTCGCCTCGCCCTGGTTCTCGTTCCCGATCAGCACGGAACGGCGCTCGGGGTTCCTCACGCCCACCTACGGCATGAGCTCCACGCGCGGCGTCGATATTGCAGTTCCCTACTACTTCAACATCGCCCCCAACTACGACTACACCTTCACGCCCCGCGTCATGACGAAGCGCGGCGTGATGCTCGGCAATGAAGGGCGCTTCAAGTACGACAACTTCGAAACCCAGGTCAACTTCGACTACCTCCCCGACGACCGCGTCTATGACGACTCGCGCTGGGGCACCCGCATTCAGGCGGAGTACAACCGCGAGAAGCTCGCCTTCCGGGCGGACTACAACCGCGTCTCTGACGACGACTACGTCACGGACTTCTCGGGGAGCATCCGCGAGTCCTCGGAAGCGATTCTCCCGCAGGACTACAGCCTCTCCTGGACCGATACCTACTGGAATTCGACGCTGCGCGTGACGAAGAACCAGACTCTCGAAATCGAGGGCGTGACGACGATCGTTCCCTACGAACGCGTTCCGCAGGTGGTCTTCAACGGCTACGCCGCCGACTGGCGCGGATTTGAACTCACAACCATGGTCGATGCGACGAAGTTTTCCCATCCTTCGCGCATCGGCGGCACCCGCGTCGTTGCGAGCCAGGGCGTGAGCTATCCCTTCCGCGGAGCGGGCTGGTTCGTAATCCCCAAGGCCGAATTCATGGGCGCCTGGTACCAGCTCGACAACATGAGCCGCGACGCCTACTACCGGAACAAGACGCCGAGCCGCTTCACGCCGACCCTGACCCTTGATGCCGGACTTGAGTTCGAGCGCGATTCGAGCTTCTTCGGCAAGAGCGCCTATCAGACGCTCGAGCCCCGGGTCTACTACGCCTATACGCCCTACCGCAATCAGGACGACATTCCGGTCTTCGATTCCACCGTCACGGACCTCTCCTTCGCCACGCTCTTCACGCCGAACCTCTATTCGGGCTACGACCGCGTGTCGCAGGCCAATCAGCTCACTGCCGTCGTCTCGACGCGCTACATCGACAAGGCGAGCGGCCTCGAACTTTTCCGTGCGAGCGTGGGTCAGCGCCAGTACTTCTCCGATCAGGACGTGCACTTCATTCCGGAAGAAAAGCGCAGCGACCCCTACTATCAGGGCATTACGGAACCCAACGCCAACGTCCGAAGCGACCTTTTGGGCAGCGTCGGCGCGCGCCTCACGCGCTCGCTCTATGCGTCGGCCAATCTGCAGTACTCGTCCTCCCTCAACCGCGTGATGAACGTGAAGACTGGCCTCACCTGGCAGCCGAAGCGCATGTCGACGATGGGGCTCTACTACCGCTACAACTATTCGGCCAACGAGCTCACGGACGACAACAACATCAAGCAGATCGACTTCCAGATGCAATGGCCGATCTCGGGGCGCCTCTACGGCCTCTTCCGCTACAACTATTCGCTTCTCAGAAAGAAGCCCATCGAAATGATCGGCGGCGTGGAATATCTCCACGACTGCTGGACGCTGCGCGTCGCCGCTCAGCGCTATACGACTGCCGCCAATGAGGAAGAATCCAACTTCTTCTTACAACTCGAGCTTTACGGCCTCGGTAGCATTGGCATTAATCCGCTTTCAGAACTGCGCCGCAACATCCGCGGCTATCAGACGACAGGTCCGCTTCCGGGCGCGACCGGTCCTTACGACTTCTATGAATAATTCCAAGCTTCTTTCCGCGATTGCCGTTTCCACGGCGCTTGCCTTTGCCTCCGGCTTCGCTTCTGCTGCGAGCATCATGGACGGCGCGGCGCCGAGCGGCCCCGTCTATACGGCTCCTGCTCCGGCCGCGGCGCCCGCACCCGCGGCTGAAGCCGCTCAGTCGGCGGCTCCCCTTGAAGCGGGCGAACTCGACCGCATCATCGCCGTCGTCAACAACGACGTCATCACCGAACACGAACTCGAGCAACGCGTGCACACGGTGGCGATCAACCTGCGCCGCCAGAATATTCAACTGCCTCCGATGGAGCTCCTGCGCGCGCAGGTTCTCGAGCGCCTCATTTCCGAACGCGCGATTCTGCAGCGCGCCCGCCAGACGGGCATCCGCGTGGACGACCAGATGGTGAACGCCTCCATCGAGCAGATTGCGCGCCAGAACAACCTTACGGTTGAAGAACTCCGTCAGCGCCTTCTTGCCGACGGCGTCACGTTCCCGGCCTTCCGCAATGAAATCCGCGACGAAATCACGACGCAGCGCCTGCGCGAGCGCGAGGTGACGGAGAAGATCGAAATCTCCGAGAGCGAGATCGATGCGTACCTCGCCGAACAGGCGGGCTTCAAGGGCGAGGATACGACCGAATACCACGTCGAGCACATCTTCCTTCCGGTCGGTACGCCTGAAGAGAACGACAGCGTCCGCGCCGCCGCTGAGTCGCTTGCCGACCGCGCGAAAAAGGGCGAGGAATTCTCTTCCCTCGCCGCTTCCTTCTCGCGCGCCGACGATGCGATGCAGGGGGGCGAGCTCGGCTGGAAGACCCTTTCCGACCTGCCGACGCCCTTTGCTGAGGCGATCCGCAAGAATCCGAACGAAACCTACTACGTCTTCAATTCCCAGCGCGCCTGGCATGTGCTCAAGGTCTCCGGCAAGCGCGACGGCGTGCAGGCCAAACTCGGCGGCGGCCCGGTCGAGCAGACCCACGCCCGCCACATCCTGATGTTTGTTTCCGACATTACGCCGGAAGCCGACGTCATCCGGCGCTTGAACGACATCCGCTCGCGCGTCGAATCGGGTGAAGCCGACTTCGCCACGATGGCGCGCCTCCATTCCGTCGACTCGACCGCGACCCGCGGCGGCGACCTGGGGTGGCTGCAGCCCGGCGATACCGTGCCCGACTTTGAGGCGGCCATGGCGAAGCTCAAGCCCGGTCAGGTTTCCGAACCCATCCGCACGCCCTACGGCTACCATCTGATTCAGGTGGTTGAGCGCCGCACGGCGAAGGAAGGCAACCCCGAACGCGTTCGCGTTGCCGCCCGTCAGGCCATCCGTCAGAAGAAGCTCAACGAAGCCAACTACAACTGGGAGCGCGAGCTTCGCGACGAAGCGTACGTCGAAATCCGCGATCCGCAGCTGAAGGAAGCGCTTCGCCGCTGATCTTCGAGCGCTTTAAGCTGCATCCGGCCGCTTCTTCGAAAAGAAGCGGCTCACCGGAAAGAGGACGGGTTACAAGCGCCGTCCTCTTTTCTTTTATTTCGTTGAGAATTTTTCCGAAATGCGTTCATCCATCAAGCCTCAGGCGATCACCACCGGAGAACCGGCCGGCATCGGTCCGGAAGTCTCCGTCAAGGCGGCCTGGAAGTCGTCGAGCCCCGTCATCCTGGTCGGCGACCGGGACATGCTTCTTGCAGAAGCCCGCCGCCTCGGACTCCCCGAGCCTCCCGCCCAGGTGTCCTTTCACCATGTGCCGCTCGCGGAAGCGCCGGTCCCGGGGAAGCTCTCGCTCAAAAATTCCGCTTACGTCATTGAAACGCTCTCTGCCGCGCACCGGCTTTGCACGGAAGGCGCCGCAGGCGCCGTCATTACGGCGCCGGTCCAGAAGAGCATCCTCATTGAAGCGGGCTTTCGCTTCACGGGACACACGGAATTCTTCGCTGAGGCCGCAGGCGTTCCGCGCGTCGTCATGATGCTCGTCTCCTCACCCCGAAGGGACGCCCTCAAGGTTGCGCTCGCGACGACGCATCTGCCGCTGCGGGCGGTCCCCGACGCCATCACGCCGGAGCTTCTCGACGAAGTCCTCTCGATCCTCAGGCGAGAGCTTCAGGTTTCCTACGCCATCCCGCATCCGACGATTGCGGTCGCGGGGCTTAACCCCCATGCCGGCGAAAACGGCCACATGGGGACGGAGGAAATTACGGTAATCAGTCCCGCTCTGGAGCGCGCCCGCGACGGCTCTGCGGATATCATTGGGCCCCTTCCTGCCGACACGATCTTCGTTCCCGGCAAAATGGAAAAGTGGGATGCCGTCCTCTGCATGTACCATGACCAGGGACTCCCAACGCTCAAGCACGTGGGCTTCGCCGAAGGCGTCAATGTGACGCTCGGCCTCCCCTACGTGCGCACATCAGTTGACCACGGCACGGCGCTCGATATCGCCGGCCGGGGCATCGCCGACGCCCGCAGCATGACTGCGGCCCTCGAACTCGCTCATACGCTCGCAAAGAACCGTGACTCAAGAATGGCTTGAAGGGCATCGCGCCCGCAAACGCTTCGGACAAAACTTTCTCCACGATCATCACTGGATCGAGCGCATCGCGCGCGCGATTGATCCGAAGCCCGGCGATGAACTCATTGAAATCGGCCCGGGCCAGGCCGCGCTCACGCGCGAGGTGATCGCGCGCGCCGGACGCCAGACGGCTGTCGAAATCGACCGCGACCTTGCGGCGTTCCTGCGCACGCAGTTTCCGGACGGATCGCTCGAATTGATCGAAGCCGACGCCCTTACGCTCGACTGGTCGACTGTGCTTGAAGGAAAGCGCCTGAGAGTCTTCGGGAACCTCCCCTACAACATCTCCTCTCCGCTCCTTTTTGCGCTCCTTCCCGCCGCGCACCGCATCATCGACCAGTACTTCATGCTGCAAAAGGAAGTGGTCGACCGCATGATTGCCGCTCCGGGATCCAAAACCTACGGGCGGCTCTCCGTCATGCTCCAGTACCGCTACGTCATGCATAAGCTTTTCGACGTGCCGCCCGGAGCCTTCACGCCTGCGCCCAAGGTGACCTCTTCGATCGTGAGGATGGTCCCGAAGCCTGAGGAAAAGCTCCTCCCCGTCGACTGGGATGTCTTCAGCGCACTTGTCGCAGCGGCCTTCCAGCAGCGCCGCAAGACCATGCGGAATGCCGTTTCGGACTTTCTCGACGAAGAGGGTTTTGCTGAAGCAGGCGTCCTGCCGACCGCCCGTGCGGAGACGCTCGATGTCGAAGCCTTTGTGAGGCTCGCAAACGCCGCCGCCCGCCGCTGTCAGAACGCCTGATTAAAGCGCATCGAGCATTTCATTCAGCCTTCTGGCCTCGATCCTCTCGTGGCGCTCCCGCCAGTCGGGGAGAATCTCCCCGACCTCGCGCCAGAAAGCCGGCGAATGATTGAACTCCATCAGGTGTGCGAGCTCATGAGCCGCCACGTATTCGATCTCCTCGTCTGAAAGCGCGATCAGGCGCCAGGAGAGCCGGATGTTGTCCTTACTTGAACAGACGCCCCAGCGCGAGCGGGCGTCGGAAAGCTTCCAGCCTTTCGGAAGCCGCTTTGCCTTCGGGATAACGCGCATCCAGCAGTCGTTGATGATGCGCCAGGCGGCCTCCTTGAGAAGCGCGGCGAGAGAAATCCTCACCGCCTCCTCGGAACTCCCCTTGGGAAGCGTCAGCCAGAGCTCATATCCATCGGGGACGGGCACTACCAGATTGCACTTCGCCCCGAGCCGCAGGACGGCCTTTTTCCCTCGATAAGGAATGAAAGCGCCATCCCTCAATTCCAGAGGAACCTTCTTGGCAAGCGGCAGGTTGGCCATCAGCCAGTCCGCAATCTCTCTGAGATACCTTTCCGCCGCGGCCCGGCTCGCATTCCAGGTGGGAGTGCGCACCTCCACGCCTCTCCCCGGGACAATGACGACGCTCATGCGGCGGCGCCCCCCATGGGGTTTGATGACGTACGGTATCCGGCGCCCCCGGATTTCGATGACATGCTCTCCCGGAAGGCGGCCGAGCCAGTCGTCGGTGTCATCCGCCACTGCACCGTCATTCCTCTTTTCTTCCGCAGCGGACGCCTGAATTCCGCCTTGAGAGGGGGCCTCTGAGAGCTCGCTTAGCCATTTCGAGCCAGGGGTTCTAGGACTGTTCTCCGGACCCAACAGTATTTCCGCCATGATGAGACTTTTCTTCATCCACGGCAAATAACCCTCTGCAGCCTTGGAGGCATCCGCCCCGAGCGGCAATTTCAGCGTGAAGGTGCGCTTGTCCGGATCGAATTCCATGTGCGACATGCTCTTCAGCCGGGCGCTGCGGAGAATGTCGATGCGCGCGCAGAATCCCGGGATTTGCGCGATCAGATGCGAATCATCCGCGCCTTTTTCTATCCACGAGTCCGAATAGTGATGCTTAGGCGCCGGAGGCGGCTCATCCCTGACTGCCGCCTCAGCTTTATCCTTTTCAGCCCAGTAAGCCGCTCTGTCGCCCTCGGGCAGGCAAAACGGCTTCTCCTCAAGCACTGAACGTATCCAGTCGCTCTTGTATCGTGCGAGCACGAAGGGATCCGACGCCTCAGGAATGAAGAGGTTGAAGGAACAGGATCTATATTCAGCCCGGATCAGAAAATTCTTTTTGCGCCTTTTGCTGCGAATGACGTTGATCCGATATTTCCTACCGGCAAATTCAACCGTCAGGTACGAGTCGTCCGTTCCCCGGGTAATCGTGGGCACTGCGTTCACATTATTCCTTTGAGCTTCAAAAATCTGTTCCGGAAGCGTCGATCGCTCCTTAACGCACGTGCGCCTCGATCCAGGCTTCAACTTCAGCCGTGACGTCGTGGGGGTCCCGCCCCTTCGTTTCAATGAGGGGCCCCACGACCACCTGAACGGTGCCCGGGATCTTCGCCACGCTGTTCTTGGGCCAGAAGCGCCCGGCATTATGCGCGACCGGCAGAATCGGAAGCCCCATGGCGCAGGCAAACCTCGCGCCGCCCGTCTTCCATCGAACGTGTTCTCCCGGAGGAACGCGCGTTCCTTCAGGGAAAAGCGTCACCCACCAGCCGCGCTTTTCAAATTCGGGCCCCCGGCGCATGAACTGCTCGAAAGCCTGACGGCCCTTGCTGCGGTCGATCGCCATCATGTTCATGGACGCGAGCGCCCAGCCCAAGAAAGGCAGCCAGTGAAGCGACTTTTTGTAGATGAAGCAGGGCGGATGCTTCAGATAGGCGCCGAGCCAGAAGGGATCCCACGCCGACTGGTGCTTAGCGAGCACGACCACAGGCGTGTCCGGCATGTTTTCCAGGCCCTCGGCCTTCACGTCAACTCCGCAGGTGATCCTGAGGAGCCAGAGCGCGAGCTTCGCCCACGGGCGGCAGATCGCCTCATAGCGGCGCTCGTAGCTCATGAAGGGCCAGGTGATGAGGAGCAGGATGGTGAGCCCGATGATGGAAACGGCGAGGAGCAGATAAAAAATCCACCCGCGCAGCGTATGGATGAAGGACATAAGGCTTGATCTCCAGAGTTGAGCGCCAAACGAAAGGCCCGCGCCGCAATGCTGTCGTCATCGAGGCAGCATGCCGCAGCGGGCCTATTGTCGCTTTATGCCGTTAAGGCCTGAAGCAGATTACTTCGCGAGGCGGGCGATTTCCGCAACGCGGTTCATCACGAGGTAGAGGCGCTTCAGAAGCGCGAGGCGGTTGGCACGCAGCGCCGGATCCTCGGCATTCACCATCACGCTCTCGAAGAACGCGTCGACAGGCGCGCGAAGCTTCGCGATCAGAACGAGCATCTCCTCGAAGCGCCCTTCGGCGTAAAGCGCGTCGGCTTCGGGCTCAATGACGGAAAGCTCCTCAAAGAGGCGCTTTTCGGCATCTTCCTTCAGATTGGAGATGTCGATCACATCCTCAACATGGCCTTCGACCTTCTTGAGAATGTTGCCGATGCGCTTGTTGGCGGCCGAAAGCGCCTCGGATTCGGGGAGCGCCATGAAGGCCTGAACGGCGGCAAGACGCTTCGGAATGTCGGCGAGCTTCGCGAGGTTGAGAGCCAGAATGGCATCCGCTTCCTGAGCCGTGGCGCCGCGGTCGCGCAGCATCACGCGCAGACGATCGGAGAAGAATTCAGCAAGGGCCGGACGATTGTCCGTCACGCCCGGCACTTCCTTTTCAGCAGCCCAGGCGGCGTCGATCATCTCGGGGAGGCTCACGTGGAGCTCCTTCTCGATCAGCATGCGCAGAACGCCGAGCGCATGACGGCGGAGCGCGAAGGGATCCTTCTCGCCCGTCGGAAGCTGCCCGATGCCGAAGAGACCCACGAGGGTTTCTAGCTTGTCGGCAAGCGCCACAGCGAGGCTCACGGGCGTAGAGGGAAGCGCGTCGCCCGCGTAGCGCGGCTGATAGTGTTCGCGGATCGCGAGCGCCACGTCGTCGGGTTCCTTATCGTGGTGCGCGTAGTATTCGCCCATGATGCCCTGGAGCTCAGGGAATTCGCCCACCATCAGGGTGCGGAGGTCAGCCTTCGCGAGGGTGGCCGCGCGTTCAGCTTCAGCACGGTTCGCGCCGATCAGATCCGCGATGGCGCCGGCGATGGCGCGCACGCGGAGCATGCGTTCATACTGGCTGCCGAGCTTATTGTGGTAGACCACGTGGCGCAGGCCCTCGACGCGGCTTTCAAGCGTCGTGAGGCGGTCCTGGTCGTAGAAGAACTTCGCGTCGGCGAGACGCGCGCGGACAACGCGCGCGTTGCCTTCGGAAATGGCCTTGCCGCCGTCCTTCGCAACGAGCTGAGAAACAAGGAGGAACCGGTTCATGAGCTTGCCGGAAGCATCGCGCAGCGCGAAATACTTCTGGTTGAGCTGCATCGTGAGAATGAGGCATTCTTCCGGAACCTGGAGGAATTCCTTTTCGAACTGGCTCTCATAAATAACCGGCCATTCCGTGAGCGCGGAGACTTCCTCGAGAAGGTCTTCGGGCATGATGGGCGTGGCATTCAGCGCCTCGGCGCGAGCCTTGAGCCCGGTCTCGATGCGCTCGCGGCGGGCGTCGTAGCAGGGCTCGACGAAGGCTGCGCGCATCGCGGCTTCGTAGCTGTCGGCATCCGCAATCTCAATGGGCTCATGCGTATGGAAGCGGTGGCCGCGCGTCGTGCGGCCGGACTGAAGGCCGAAGAGCACGACGGGAACGACGTCGGCGCCGTAGAGCGCCGTGAGGTAGCGGACCGGACGCACGAAGGAGACCGTCGTTTCGCCGTCGGCGAGCTGATAGGTCATGACCTTCGGAATCGGGAGGTGCTTCACGGCATAGTCGAGCGCCTTCTGAAGGGCGGGCGCGAGTTCGGAACCCGGACGGACGCCTTCGTAAACGAGCTGCTCATTCTTGCCGTCATTGACGCGCTCGAGCTTTTCCACCGGGCAGTCAATGCCGAGCGCCGCCATCTTCTTCTTAAGGGCGGGCGTGGCCGAACCGTCAGCGGCGATGCCGACCTTGACCGGCACGAGCTTCTGGCGGAAGGTTTCATCCGGGCTCACCGCGCGGACGTTCGTGATGTGGACGGCGAGACGGCGCGGCGCACCGTAAACCGTCGTTTTGCTTCCCTCTTCGAGGAAGTGGGCCTCGTCAAGGCTCTTCTGAACGCCTTCGGCGAAGGCTTCCGAGAGCTTCCTCAGCGCCTTCGGCGGGAGCTCTTCGGTCTGCAGTTCAACGAGAAGATTCGTCATTTTCTGTTTGTTCTCCATCAACCGTATCAGCGGGCTTCATGCTTTTTGAGCATCGGGAAGCCGAGGCGCTCGCGCGAGTCGTAGTAGCTCTGCGCAACATTTCTCGAAATGGCGCGGATGCGGGCGATGTAGTGGGCGCGCTCCGTCACGGAAATGGCGCCGTGCGCGTCAAGAAGATTGAATGTGTGGCCGGCCTTCAGAACCATCTCGTAGGCAGGCAGCGCGAGATTGAGGTCCATGAGGCGCTTGGCTTCGCCTTCGAAGTAGTCGAACTGCTTGAGGAGCTTGTCGCAGTCGCTCGCTTCGAAGTTGTACTTCGACTGCTCGACTTCGTTCTGGTGGAAGACGTCGCCGTAGGTGAGAACGCGCTCGGAGCCGTCCGGATCCTTCCAGGTCGTGAAGACGAGATCGAAGACGTTGTCGCAGTTCTGCAGATACATCGTGAGGCGCTCGAGACCATACGTGATCTCGCCCGTGATGGGCTTGCATTCGAGGCCGCCCACCTGCTGGAAGTACGTGAACTGCGTCACTTCCATGCCGTTCATCCAGACTTCCCAGCCGAGACCCCAGGCGCCGAGCGTCGGGTTCTCCCAGTTGTCCTCAACGAAGCGGATGTCGTTCACTTCGGTGTCGACGCCGAGCGCGCGCAGCGACCCGAGATAGAGGTCGACGATATTCGTGGGAGCAGGCTTCAGCACAACCTGATACTGATGGTGCTGATGCAGGCGGTTGGGGTTTTCGCCGTAGCGGCCGTCCTTCGGACGGCGCGAGGGCTGAACGTAGGCGGCACGCCAGGGTTCAGGCCCCAGGGCGCGCAGGAACGTGGCGGTATGAGAGGTGCCGGCGCCGACTTCCATGTCGATCGGCTGCAGAAGCGCGCAGCCCTGCCGATTCCAGTATTCCTGCAGGCGCAGGATCACTTCCTGAAAAGTAATCATTGTCGTGTCCGCGCCGCCCGGCGGGGGAGGCGCAAAAAATAAGAAGGAAATGCCGCAGGAGGCGGCACTCGAGGCAAAGCAATAATTATATTCGCCTCAATCAGGCGTCTGCCGCGCATGAAGGCCGGCAACGTGCGGGCTCTGCGCGCTCCCAGGCACTGCTTCACTGCAAATGGGCGCGCACCTGAGGACAAAGCCTCCTGCCTCAGACGCCCTGAGACTCGCGCTTCAGCGCCGCCCGAGCGGCGATGAAGGCGGCAAGAGCAAGCAGAACGGACAGAATCAGCGCTGCGGCATTCCCGAAGCGGATAAAGGGCGTCGCAGGCCCCTCGCGGAGCTCCACTTCGCGCGTGAGCACATCCTTTCCCGAGCCCTTGGCAAGCGCCGTCACGCGGCCGTCCGGGTCGACAAAAGCCGAAAAGCCGTCCATATTGACGCTCGCCGCAGGCCGGGCGGAAGCCCGGGCGAGAAGCCGCGTCATATCGAGGTGCTGTCCGATCATCATCGGATGGAACCACCCGAGATTCGCCGTCACGAGGAGAAGCTGAGGAGCGCCGTCCGAGTCCTTCCAGAAGGAGCGGAGCACTTCGCCGTCGATGTTCTCGTAGCAGATGAGAACGCCTGCACGGAAGTTCTTCCCGAACTGAAGATTCTTCTGATCCATGCTGCCGGGAGTCAGATCCGTGAGCGGAATGCCGAGCAGATCCACAAACCACCGGAAGCCGGGCGGCACGAACTCCCCGAAAGGCACGAGCTTTCTTTTATCCGTCACCGTGAGGCGCCCGTCGGCAGCAAGGAAGGAGGAATTGCGCCAGCCGCCCGCTTCATCGCGCCTGAAGCCGTTGAAGAGCATCGGAACGCCCTCTGCCGCATCGACAAAGCGAACCAGCGCTTCCTGGTCAGCGGGCTTCAGTCTCAGAATGTCCGTCGTCAAGATGCCTTCGGGCGTGAGAAGAAGCTTCGGGGATTCCCCGGCCGGCCAGGGTTCCTTCATCAGGCTCGAAACGGCGTCAAGACGCTCTGCCGCAGTTGCCCTGCTCCAGCCGTCGACGACCGGGAGTCCGGGTTGAATCAGACGGATTTCCGCACGGCCCGCCGGTTCCGACCAGATCGCAGTCATGCCCCAGAAGCCGAGCCCCTTCAGAGCTACCGGAATTAAGAGGAGCCAGAAGCGCGCCCTGGATTTCCCGAGAAGGAGCACAACGAGCGCTGCTAGGGACGTGAAGAAAGCAAAATTGATGAGATGCGCGCCGCCCAGGGGAGCAAGCCCCTCAAGCGACGTATCGAGGAGCGCCAGCGCAGGCGTAAGCCACGCAAAGTCGGCGAGCCCTTCGCCGCGCAGCCATTCGGCAAGCGTAAGAAAAGCGGCCAGCATGAAGGCGCGCGAAAGCAGCGTCTTCGAAACCCTGGCCGCAAGTCCCGCCGCTGCGCCCCAGAAAAGTGCCAGAAAGGCGGCAAGCAGAAGAAGCCCGAGCAGCGCGAGCGGCATCGGGAGGCGCCCGAACTCATTCATCGAGCGCACCGTCCAGTAGAGGCCGGGCGCAAAGAGCCCGAGCGCAAAGAGCCAGGCCCGCAGGAAAGCAGGCTTAAAGGAGTCCGCTCTGACAATCAGGAAAAAGCCGAGCAGAAATGCCGGAAGTCCGAGCCACGTAGCGTGAAGGGGCGCGTAGGCCGAAACCGCAAGCACGCCGGCAATCAGGGAAAGGCAGGCAGCGCCGAGCGCGCCCGGAAATTTGAAGCGCGTCACGGCACCATCCTTCTCAAATTCGCTCAACGGAAAGGACTTCAACCTGCCGCTCGTCGCCTTCCTCAATACGGAAGCGGAAGCCTTTTTCCTCGATCACCTCGCCCACCTTTGGCACATGTTCGAAGCGGTCCGTCACCAGGCCGCCGATCGTGTCGCAGTAGTTGTCGACGAGCTGAGAGCCGAAATAATTGTTGAACTGATCGATCGGCGTGAGCGCCTTCACGCGCCAGCGGTCGCCGTCGGCCACGATGTTCGTCTTGCTGTCGTCGTGATCGAACTCGTCCGAGATGTCGCCGACAATCTGCTCAAGCACGTCTTCGATCGTGATGAGGCCGGAGATGCTTCCGAACTCGTCGATCACGAGCGCAAGGTGGCTTCTCGTCGTCTTGAAGTCGCGCAGGAGTACGTTGAGGGGCTGGCTCTCCGGAATGAAGCGCGCGGGGCGCAGGAGCGTCTTCGGATCAACCTTGGGATCAATGAGAAGCTTGAGGAGATCCTTTGCGTGAAGAACGCCGAGAACGTTGTCGAGGTCGTCCTCCACGGCCGGAAAGCGCGAATGTCCGGATTCAAGCACCATGCGGACCCATTCTGTTCTCGGCTGCGAAAGGTCGATGGCATCGACCTGCGCGCGGGGAATCATCAGATCCGACGCACGCAGATCCGGGACCTTAAGCGCCCCCTCGATCATGGAATATGCGTCGGCGGCAATGATGCCGTTGGCCCTTGCTTCAGAAAGCGCCTCCGCGAAGTCGTTCTTCGCGGATCCCTCGTCGGATTCCCCGTTGCGGAAGGCGGAAGCTATGCGGTCTAAAAGGCCCTTCGAGCGGCCTGAAGGTGGTTCGCTGGACATTGAAGAAAATAAAAGTACAGAAACTTTGACTATACCGCGCCGCAGGCTCAGTCATGGACCATGCCGATGCGGTCGCTGTACGGATTGGGAAAGCCGAGCCCCGTGAGAATCTCCGTCTCCTTCGATTCCATCTCCTCGGCTTCCTCATCATTGAGATGGTCGTAGCCGCGGGCATGAAGGACGCCGTGAACGAGGAGATGCGCAAGATGATCCCGGAAGGGCTTTTCCTGCTCCTTCGCCTGACGCTCGAGCACTGCCGGGCAAATCACGATGTCCGCCGTCACGACGGGTTCGCGCGTGTAGTCGAAGGTGAGGACGTTCGTTGCATAGTCCTTCCTGCGGTACTGGTGATTGAGCTCGCGCCCTTCGTCCTCAAGAACGAACCGGACGGTGAACTCCCCGTCGTGACCTTCAAGGGCTGCGCGCATCCAGCGCGCCATGGTCGAACGGTGCGGAAGCTGAAAAAGCCCCGCCTGCTGGAGGTGAAGCGTAAGCGCCATGATTAGTTCTCCTCGCGATGATCGTTCCGGCGCGCCTCGCGCTCGGCCTTCCTCGCCGCTTCCTCTGCCTGCGCGGCAGCGTCGTAGGCTTCAACGATGCGGGCAACGAGCGGGTGGCGCACGACGTCGGAGCTCCTGAAGTGCGTGAAGCTGATGCCGCGCACGCCCTCGAGCACGCGCGACGCCTGCTTGAGGCCGGAAAGAACGCCCTTCGGAAGGTCGATCTGCGTGATGTCGCCCGTGATCACGGCCTTGGAACCGAAGCCGATGCGCGTGAGGAACATCTTCATCTGCTCGCCCGTCGTGTTCTGCGCTTCGTCAAGAATCACGAAGGCATTGTTGAGCGTGCGCCCGCGCATGTAGGCAAGAGGCGCAACCTCAATCGACTGCCGCTCCATCAGGCGCTGCGCCTTGTCGAACCCCATCAGGTCGAAGAGCGCATCGTACAGCGGCCGCAGATAGGGGTCGACCTTCTGCGACAGGTCGCCGGGCAGGAAGCCGAGCCGTTCGCCCGCCTCAACCGCCGGACGCGTGAGCACGATTCTCTCCACCGTGCCGCGCTCGAAAGCGTCGACCGCGGCCGCTACGGCAAGATAGGTCTTGCCCGTGCCTGCCGGCCCGATGCCGAAGCTGATGTCGTGCTCAAGAATCGCCCTCAGGTACGCGCGCTGATTTGGGGTGCGGCCGCGCAGATCGCGCCGGCGCGTCTTGAGAACGGGCTCTCCCGCCCCCATTTCGCCCGACTCCATCTGCTCGGTGCGGTAGACGTCGTCGCCCCCGACAAAGTGCCACTGCACGTCGTCGACGGTGAGTTCCTTGCCGGTGCGGGTGACGCGGTCAAGAAGCACCTCGAGCGCACGAAGGGCGCGCCTTGCGGCATGCGCCTCGCCCGTCACGCGAAACTGTGCGCCGCGACGGGAAATCGTGACGTTGAGAATTGTCTCCATCTGGCGGAGATTTTCATCGAGCGGGCCGCAAAGATGCGCGAGCGCCGCTCCATTGTCGGCGGCAACGAAGGAAAGGTGCTCCATCTTTGCGGGCGCCTCATTCATTGCCTTCTTTTTTCCTTCCTCGGGCATGACAGTTCCTTAGAAAAGCGTCTCAGACGAGTTCGCCGCCGAGCGTATGCGGAAAGACTTCCGTGATGCGCACGTTCGCCATCTGATTGATGAGCGACGCCGGGCCGGGGAAATTCACGATGCGGTTGTTGTCCGTCCGGGCCATCAGTTCGCCTTCGCCGCGTCTCGCTGGCCCGAGAACGAGCACACGCTCGATTTTACCGAGCATGCCGCGGCTGATTTCCGAAGCATTCTCATCAATGCGCTTCTGCAGGCGCTGCAGGCGCGCGAGCTTCACGCTGTAGGGCGTGTCGTCGGGAAGCCGTGCGGCCGGCGTCCCGGGACGCGGGCTGTAGACAAAGCTGAAGCTTGCATCAAACCCGACGTCCTCAATGAGATCCATCGTGCGCTCAAAGTCGTCTTCCGTTTCGCCGGGGAACCCGACGATGATGTCGGTGGCGATCGCAATTCCAGGACGCGCCGCCTTGAGGCGCCGGATGATCGACTTGTATTCAAGCGCCGTATAACCGCGCTTCATGGCGGCGAGGATTCGGTCGGACCCCGACTGCACCGGCAGATGCACGTGGGAGACGAGCTTCGGGAGCTTTTTATACGCATCAATCAGACGCTGCGTGAATTCGCGCGGATGGCTCGTCGTGTAGCGAATGCGCTCAATCCCCTCAATCTCGCTCACGTATTCGAGAAGGAGCGCAAAGTCCGCCTCGTCGCCGGCAGGCGTCCGTCCGCGGTAGGCGTTCACGTTCTGTCCGAGAAGCGTCACTTCCTTCACGCCCTGATCGGCGAGCTGAGCGACTTCCACCAGAACGTCGACGAGCGGACGCGAAATTTCCTCGCCTCGCGTATACGGAACGACGCAGTAGGTGCAGTACTTGGAGCAGCCTTCCATGATCGAAACGAAGGCCGCCGCGCCGCTCGCATGCGGTGCGGGAAGCGAATCAAACTTTTCAATTTCGGGGAAGCTCACGTCGACCTGCGCGCGGCCGGTCTTTTCCCTTTCGGCAAGAAGCTCAGGGATGCGGTGAAGCGTCTGCGGCCCGAAGACCACGTCCACCCAGGGCGCGCGGTCAAGAATCTTCTTTCCTTCCTGGCTCGCCACGCACCCGCCTACGGCAATCATCATGCCGGGACGGCACTTCTTCGCCTCGCGGATGCGGCCCAGGTCGGAAAAGACCTTTTCCTGCGCTTTTTCGCGGATTGAGCAGGTATTCAGAATGACGACGTCGGCCTCATCGAGGCTCTCCGTCTTTTCAAGACCCATGCGCTCCTCGAGCAGATCAGCGATGCGCCCGGAGTCGTAGTCGTTCATTTGGCAGCCGAAGCTGCGGAGATAGAGTTTTTTCGCGGTCACGGCTTATACCCGTTGCGTGAAATATGCAGATAAGAAAAAAGCCCCGCACACTGGCAGGGCTTCCTTCGAAATTTGGTGGCGCATCACGGATTCGAACCGCGGACACAAGGATTATGATTCCTCTGCTCTAACCGACTGAGCTAATGCGCCGAAGAGGATGTGATTATGCCGATCACTTTTGAAGTCGTCAAGAGAATGAATCGGATTAGTTACAAATAATTACATTTGTTGCCACAGCTGCCAGAAGTGGTGCGTGGGCCCGTGCCCGCCGCCAACAGAAAGATCATCGGCATGGCGAATGGCGCCCGTGAGATATTCCTTCGCTTTTCTTACTGCCTGAGGAACGCTTTCCGTCTGCGGCAGAAGCGCTGCAATGGCGGACGAAAGCGTGCAGCCGGTCCCGTGCGTATTTTTGGTGTTTGTTCTCGCCGCAGAAAACCATTCCGTGAAGCCGTCCGGCCCGCAAAGACAATCCGCAGATTCCTCGCCCGAGAGATGGCCGCCCTTCACAAGCACCCATTCAGGATGAAGATGCGCCCTGATGTCCTGTGCGGCCGCCGACATTTCCTCCCGGCTTTTCATTTCTCCCCTGGCGAGAAGCTCTCCCGCCTCCGGGAGATTAGGCGTCACGAGGGTTGCGAGCGGCATCAGGCGGCGCTTCAGTGCATCAAGAGCATCCTCGCGCAGGAGTCTGTCTCCGCTCTTTGCCACCATAACGGGATCGACCACGATCCAGCGGGGAGAATGCTTTTCAAGCTGAGAAGCGACCGTTTCAATAACCCCGGCGTCGTTGAGCATCCCGATCTTGACGGCATCGATCTGAAGGTCGGAAAACACTGCCTCAAGCTCAGCCTCAACGAAAGCTGCCGGGATCGGCATGACGCCGCTGACGCCCCGCGTATTCTGCGCCGTGAGCGCTGCGGGGACACCTGCCGCGTAGGCGCCGAGTGCGCTCATTGCCTTCACGTCGGCCAGAAGCCCGGCTCCGCCCGAAGGGTCAATGCCGGCGATCGTCAGTACATTCGGGATTCGTTTTTGCGCGCGTACGTCCATAACTTCTCCAGTACAGCCATCATGCGGCCGGTTGCGCCGGCGCAGCGCCGGGCGAAATCTGCTGCCCGGGCGCCTGCCAGTTCCCGCTCCTGCGGATCAGCGAGCCACTTTTCAACCACATCAAGCGATTCCGCGGCACTCTTCACCTGCACCATGCCGCCGGCGGCAATGCCTTCGCGGATGATGCGCTCAAAGTTGAAGGTCGAAGGTCCGACCACTACCGGAGAACCTGCCATCGCGGGCTCGATCACATTCTGCGAACCGCAGGGCGCGAAGGAGCCGCCCATGATGGTGACGCTCGCAAGGGCGCAGTAAAAGCTCATTTCGCCCATACTGTCGCCGAGGATGACGTCCGTATCCGGAGGCAGTTCCTCGGGCGCCTGGAGCCGCGAACGGCGCACGACCCTGAAGCCGGACTCCTTAAGAAGCGCCTCCACACGATCAAATCGTTCCGGATGACGGGGAACGAGCACGACATGAGTTTTCCGCAGCAGATCGGCGTGCGTCTTCAGGGCTTCGGCAAACATCGCCTCTTCGCCGTCGCGGGTCGAGGCGATGAGGATCACCGGGCGCGTCAATCGTGCGGCGAGCGCTTTCGCCGTCGCCACCTGAGAGAGGTCCGGGCGGATGTCGAACTTGACGCTTCCCGTTACCTGCACATCGACGGCGCCGAGGCTCTCAAGCCTTTCCTTATCCTCGTCGCTCTGCGCAAGCACGGCAGAAAATGAACTGAAGGCCGGCGCCATGATGTCCATGAAGCGCGCAGCCTGCGCGCGGGACTTTTCGCTCTCGCGTGCATTGGCGAGCACCACCGGAATCTGGCGGCGCTTCATTTCACGCATGAGATTAGGCCAGACCTCGGTTTCCATGATGACTCCGAGCGTAGGCCGCGTCTGACGCACGAATTTCTCAACCGCATAGGGCGCGTCATAGGGGAGATAGCACTGATGGATGCGCTCGGGCGCCATGCGCACGAGCTTTTTTCCGGCTTCTCGTCCGGTAGGCGTCATATGCGTCAGAATCACGTCGCATTCGGGCCAGGCGGAAAGCATGGCTTCAAGAAGGGGCTTGGCCGCATTGGTTTCCCCGACGCTCACCGCATGAATCCAGACGCGCGGCCGCTGGGTTCTCAGGGGATAGGTCCCCCAGGCAAAGCGTTCGTCCCAATAGTCTCGGTAGGCCGGCTGCCGGCGCGAACGCCACATGAGATAGAGACTGGCAAGCGGAAGCGCCACAGTAGTAATGGCGCGGTAAAGCCCGGGGGTGATTTTCATAATTCTTTAGTTCTTTATTTTTGTGCGCGCACGCGGCGGGAGGCTTCAAACACTTCGTCGACCGTAGGCATCTGATTCGTGCCGCCCAGGCTCTCGCAGGGACCGTCCCCAATGAGACGGAGCGTTTCCGTAGGCGTTGCAACGAATATCCCGACGCTCGGGCAGCCGAGCGCTGCGGCGAGGTGAGCCAGCCCCGTATCGACGCCGACCATCAGTTCGGCCTGAGCGAGACTCACGGCAACCTGAGAAAGCCGGGCGCGCGGCGCCACTACGGCGCCGGGAATGCCGGCCGCCACACGCTTTGCACGCACCTCTTCCTTCGCGCCGCCCCAGTAAATAACGGGCGTAAGACCCTCGGCAATGAACCTGCGGCCAAGCTCCATCCAGGAATCATCCGGCCAGAGCTTTTCATCGCGGCTCGTATTCACAGCAAAGGAAACGGTCTTCGCATCCGTTTTGACGGAAGGCTCTCCCTTCGCAAGAAGTCCGAAGTGCGGATGTTCCGGATCGATTTCGTAGCCGAGCGTCTCGGCCGCTGCAAGCCGATATCGCTTTACGGCGCCCAATGACTCGGGAAGATCGAGCTTGTGCGCATAGGCAAGAGACGCGAGCGGCTCGCGGATGGTCCCCCACGTATACCCGGTGGACGGCACGCCCGTCCAGCGGGCGACAAGCGCGGAGCGCATGAGCCCCTGGATATCGAGAACGCAGTCGTAATGCTCTGCTGTCAGCTCCCGCTTCAGGGATGCGATTTCCGCACGCGTCCCTGCGCTCAGAAGAGACTTTCGCCAGCGGCGGAAGGCCGTGACGCGCACGGCTTCAACCGCAGGCGCAAGAAGCGGAATGTCCCGGAAGCTCTCCTCCGCCACCCAGTCGATCCGTGCATCAGGGAGCGCCCTGCGGATGTCATGCGCTACGGGGAGCGCATGAATGATGTCTCCCATGGACGAAGACTTGATGATGAGGATGCGCTTTGCCCCTTTCATGACGCACTCGCTTCAGCGAGAGCCTTCTTCGGGTCAAGCCCGCGTTCAGCACTTCTCGAAAGCCGCTTGCCGAGCTCGACGCCCGGCTGATCGAAGGGGTTGAGTCCGAAGAGGTGGCCGAGCATCGTGGTCTTATGTTCGTACATGGCCATCAGCGCCCCCAGGCGCCTCGGCGTCACGGCATCGAGCACGATCGTCGATACGGCGTTGAAGAAGGGGCTTTCCGGGCCGCGCATGACGAGCGCTTCGGCCTGCGCACGGGCATTTGCAAGAAGCACGCGGTAGTGCTCGGCATAACGGTGCCCGGGCATTTCGCTCCAGACGAGATCAATGCTGGTTCTGCCGGTTCCGTCGCGCAGCCACTGGTAGAAGCTGTGCTGACCTTCGTTGCCGTTGGCGCCCCAGACCTCGAGTCCGGTATTGCCTTCAACGAGATGCCCGTCAGGGCCGTGCGTTTTGCCGAGCGACTCCATCTCGAGCTGCTGCAGCCAGGGAACGATCACGCGGAGCCGTTCGTCATAGGGCAGCAGACAGTGGGAGGTGATGCCCATCTTGGTCGCATTCCAGTACTCCATCATGGCGAGAAGCACCGGAATGTTCTCGGCTTCAGGCGCAGAAACCGAATGCCGGTCCATTTCATTGGCGCCCATCAGGAATTCCGTAAAAGCCTCCGTTCCCAGCGCAAGCACGACGGGCAGACCGATGGAGCTCCAGACAGAGAAGCGCCCGCCCACCCAATTCCAGAGACGGAAGCGGTTTTCGGGCGGCAGGCACATGATGTCGGCCGCTTCAGCATTGGCTGACACCACCACCATATGGCGGCTTCTGTCAGCGCCCACAATGCCGTTGTCGAGAAGCCATTGATCAACAGCTGTCGCATTCACCTGCGTTTCGCGGGTCGTAAAGCTCTTTGAGGAAACGACGACAAGGGTTGAACGGGGATTGCAGACGGAAAGAATGCGCTCAAGGAGCACGCCGTCGACGGAAGCCAGAAAGTGAAGCCTGAGATCAGGGTTCGCCGTTCTGAGCGCATGCCAGACAGCAAGCGGGCCCATTTCCGAGCCGCCGATCCCGATATTGATCACATCGGTAATGCGGTCGCCGCGGCAGCCGCGCCAGCGGCCGTCGCGCACGCGCTGCGCAAAGTCAAAGAGGCGCTTTCTTTCGGCAAGCACCTCGTCGTATCGCGGCGCTTCGGCAGAAAACGCGCGCAGCGACGTATGAAGCGCCTGACGATGTTCGCCCTGGTTCACGGTTGCCCCCTGAACCATTGCCCGGTGAGCCTCGAGAAGTCCCTTCTTTTCAACGAACCTCAGAAGGCCGTCGAAGTCCGCGGCGGAAATGCGCTGACGGGAAATATCAAGCTTGATGCCGCAGGCGCGGATTTCCGTACGGTCGGGAGCACTGTCGCGCAGAAAAGGCACGCTCACGGGAGCCTGAGTCTTTTTGCTGGAAGCGGAAGTCATCGGATGGTTCCTTCAGGCAGGAATGGTGATCGAAGGGTCAATGCGCTTCATTTCATCCGTGAAGCGCTTTTCAATGCGCGCAAGCGCTTCCGGCGTATCGCCCTCAAAGCGGAGCACCACAACGGGCGTCGTATTGGACGAGCGTGCAAGCGCGAAGCCGTCCTTCCATTCCACGCGGACGCCGTCCACCGTAATCACATGTTCGGCGTCGTCGAACCTGCATCCGGCGCTGAAGCGTTCAATAAAGCGCCTGGGGGCGCCTTCCTCCATGGGAATCTGAAGTTCCGGCGTATTGACGGCGTTGGGAAGGCTCCTGAGCGTTTCGGACGGATCCTCAGAGCGGGAAAGAATCTCAAGGAGCCTCAGAGCCGCATAGATGCCGTCGTCAAAGCCCGTCCAGCGCTCGTCATTAAAAAAGAGGTGCCCGGACATTTCGCCCGCAAAGGGCGCCTTCGTTTCGCGCAGCTTCGCCTTCACGAGCGAATGCCCCGTCGGGCTGATGGTCGGAATGCCGCCTTTTTGCGCAACCCAGTCGACGAGCTTTCTCGAGCATTTCACGTCGTAGACGATGGGCTCTCCCGGATGACGGGTGAGAATGTCGGCCGCGAACAGCATCATGAGGCGATCGGGGAAAATGATGTCGCCCGTATTGGTGACGACGCCCAGGCGGTCGCCGTCGCCGTCGATCGCGAAGCCGTAGTCCGCACCCGTTTCCTTCACGCGGGCAATGAGATCCGAAAGGTTCTTGGGCTTTGAAGGATCGGGATGATGATTGGGGAAGGTGCCGTCCGGATCGCAGAAGAGCGGGATCAGGTCGACATCGACGCGCGAGAAAAGCGCCAGCATGGTGGGGCCGCCGATGCCGTTTCCGGCATCCGCCACGACCTTCAGACGGCGCTCAATCCTGATGCCGGAGAGCGCCTTTTCAATGTACGGGTCGACGGCGTCGATCACCTCGACTTCGCCGGGCTTTTCCGCCGTGATCCAGTCGCCCACTTCCGCGCGGCGGCGGATGTCCTGAATCTTGTCGGCAAAGAGCGTTACCCCCGCGACCATCATCTTGAGGCCGTTCCATTCAGGGGGATTGTGCGACCCCGTGACCGCAACGCCGGTGCCGTTTCCAAAGTACTTCGTCGCGTAGTAAAGAACTGGGGTCGGAACTGCGCCGGCATTGAGCACCTTGATTCCGGTTGAGGCAATACCGTCAATCAGGGCATTGAGCAGCCGCTCGCCGGAAACGCGACCGTCGCGGGCCACGCAGAATGAGGGGGCTCCCGCTTCCACCGCCAGAGTGCCGAGCACCCGGCCGACAGCACGGACAGCCTCTTCGGTAAGGGTCTTGTCGACTATGCCGCGAATGTCGTACGCCTTGAAAATGGAAGAATCAAGCTGCATCTCTCTATATCTCCGGACAGAAACCGAATGGAAGCGAGCAAGGCCCGTCAAGTCTGAAGAGCCCCGTACCGCTTCTGAAGTAAGCCTTTAATTTTAGCCGGGAGGCACAGCGGGAATTGCCGATCTCGCGCAGGCAGAAAGGCCCATTTACAATCCGGAGAAATTGATTCCGGAGAGGCTCAGCCTCTCCATCTGATCCTGAAGTGCCACCAATGGATAAAGCTCAGCTCAAAAACGCCCGCGTTCTCGTTGCGGGCGACGCCATGCTCGACCGCTACTGGTTCGGAGACGCCGAACGCATCTCCCCGGAAGCTCCCGTTCCCGTCGTGCGCGTGACCCGCACCGAGGAACGCCTCGGGGGCGCCGCCAACGTTGCGCGCAACATTGCCTCCGTGGGGGCATCCTCCACGCTTCTTTCCGTTCTCGGAAGCGACGAAGCGGGCCGCACGATTGAAAGGCTCCTCCTCGAGGAAGGCATTACGCCCCGGATCGAATTCGATCCGGCGCTCAATACGACGGTGAAGCTTCGCGTCGTCGCCCGTCAGCAGCAGCTTGTGCGCTGCGACTTTGAGGCCTTCCCGGCCGAAGAAGTTCTGAAGCGCCACCTCGGCCTCTTCAACGAACTTCTCTCGGAAACCAATGCGCTCGTGCTCTCCGACTACGGCAAGGGCGGGCTCTCGCACATCGCCGACATGATTGAAAGCGCCCGCGCGAAGAACCTCCCGATTCTCGTCGACCCCAAGGGCGACGACTACAGCCGCTATCGCGGAGCCACCGTCATTACGCCCAACCGCGCGGAACTGCGCCAGGTCGTCGGGAGCTGGTCGTCTGAAGCCTCGCTCATCGAGCGCGCCCAGAACCTGCGCCGCGAACTCAACCTTTCCTACCTCCTTCTCACGCGCTCCGAGGAAGGCATGACGCTTTTCGGACCCGAGGGCGAATTCAACGTGCCCGCACAGGCGCGCGAAGTCTTCGACGTTTCGGGCGCGGGCGACACCGTGATCGCCATTCTCGCCGCGATGCTTGCGACCGGCATGCCGATTGAGGACGCCGTCCGGATTGCCAACCGCGCCGGCGGCATCGTTGTCGGGAAACTCGGCACCGCTGCAGTATCCTATGAGGAGCTCTTCGCGTGAGCCTCAGACGGCCGCGAATGACGCCCTTCTGGTTTTTTGTTTCCTTTCCGTTTAGGAATCTGAATGAGCATTCTCGTTACGGGCGCAGCCGGCTTCATCGGCTGCAACAATGTGATCGCGCTCAATAAGCGCGGCGTTACCGACATCATCGCCGTCGACAATCTTGAGAAGAGCGAGAAGTTCGTCAATCTCACGAAATGCGCGATTTCGGACTACTTCGACAAGCGCGACTTCATCGCGCGCGTCCGCGCCGGAACGGCCCCGAAGCCGGAAGCAATCTTCCATCAGGGCGCCTGCTCGGACACGATGGAGCTTGACGGCAAGTACATGATGGAGAACAACTACCGCTACACCCTTGAGCTCTACCGCTGGGCTCAGGAGCTGCGCATCCCCTTCATCTACGCCTCGTCGGCCGCCACCTACGGCGCGCACACCGAATTCATTGAAGACGTCCGCTACGAAGGCCCGCTCAATGTCTACGGCTACTCGAAGTACCTCTTCGACCAGGTGCTGCGCCGCGAGCTCGGGTACCTTCGCGCCCCCGTGATCGGCCTCAAGTACTTCAATGTCTACGGTCCCCATGAGCAGCACAAGGGCCGCATGGCCTCCGTCGCCTTCCACCAGTACTTCCAGTACCGGCGCGACCATAAGGTGAAGCTCTTTGAGGGCTGCCTCGGCTACGCCAACGGCGCGCAGGAACGCGACTTCGTCTACGTCGAGGACGTCTGCAAGGTCCTCATGCACTTCCTCGATCGTCCGGTGTCGGGCGTCTTCAATTGCGGCACCGGCCGCGCCCAGCCCTTCAACGCCGTTTCGCTCTCCGTCGTGAATACCATTCGCGAGAGCGAGGGGCTTCCCGCCTACACGCTTGAAGAAGCCGTGGGAGCCGGCGAAATTGAGTACATTCCGTTCCCGGAAGCACTCAAGGGCAAGTATCAGGCCTACACGCAGGCCAACCTCGAGAAGCTTCGCGCCGCGGGCTGCGACGTTGAATTCCGCTCCGTCGAGGAAGGCACGTCCGACTACATGAAGGTGCTCCTCAAAGAGTATCCGACCGTCGCCTGATGACGCGCGCAGCTTTTCTCGACCGCGACGGCGTGATCAACATCGATCACGCCTACGTCCACGACCGGGAGCATTTCGAATGGATTCCGGGCGTGCTTGAAGCCGCCCGGATTCTCCATGATGCGGGCTTTCTCCTTGTCGTCGTCACCAACCAGTCCGGCATCGGACGGGGCTACTACAGCATCGAGGACTTCCAGAAGCTCACCGACTGGATGAAGGACGAGTTCGCCCGTGCGGGCGCACCCATCGCCGACGTGCGCTTCTGCCCGCATCATCCGGAAAAGGCGCTTCCGCCCTGGCGCATCGACTGCAGCTGCCGAAAGCCCAAGCCCGGCATGATCCTTGCCGCGGCCGAAGCGCTGCAGATCGACCTCAGCCGCTCCATCATGTTCGGCGACAAGCCGGGCGACTGCACCGCAGGACGTCTTGCCGGACTCCCCGAACGCGTGCTTCTCGGCACCGACGGGAAATTTCTGCCCGAACCCTCGCCCGATGCCACGCACGCCGCCCGGGACCTCCTTTCTGCCGTCCGCTCCGACTGGATGGCGTCCTTCATGGAAGAAGCACAATGAGCCTTCGCTGCCCGCCGCCGTCATTTGAGAAGAAGATCTGCACGATGGAGGAGCTTCCTCTTCGTGCGGCGAAACTCCCCAAACCTGTCGTCTTCACCAACGGCGTCTTCGACATCCTTCACCGCGGACACGTCACCTATCTCGCGCAGGCAAGAGCGCTGGGCGCGAGCCTCGTTCTCGCCATCAACAGCGACGCCTCGGTCAGAATGCTCGGCAAGGGCGACGACCGCCCGATCAATACGGAAGACGACCGTGCGGCTGTCGTCGCGGCGCTCGAGTCCGTCGATCTCGTCGTGATTTTCCCGGAAAAAGTGCCGCTGAAGCCGCTTGAGCTCGCTCGTCCCGAGATTTACGTCAAGGGCGGGGACTATGAACCCGAGGACCTTCCGGAGGCAAAGCTTGCCGCCACCTGGGGCGGAAAGTGCATCACGATTACGTTTGAGCACCAGCGCTCGACGACGGCGCTCCTCAAAAAAGTGAGAGCCGGATAGCTCCTCATGAGTCTCCGGAAATGCCAACGGCCTGAAGGATATTCTCCGACAGGCCGTTTTTCATGGATTCAGTCCGCAGGCAATCACCCGATGCGGAAGCCGCGCTTGCGCGCAAAGTGAATCGTGGCGTCGAGGAACCCCTGCTTGCTGCCGCAGTCAAAGCGCGTGCCTTCAAAGCGATGAGCATAAGCGGGCGATTCGTTGAGCATCGAGGCGATGCCGTCGGTGAGCTGGATTTCGCCGCCGACGCCCGGAGCAATCTTCGCGAGGTGGTCGAAGATTTCGGGTTCAAAGACATAGCGGCCGATGACGGCAAGGCGCGAAGGCGCAACGCTCGGATCAGGCTTCTCAACGATGCCGCGCAGACGGGACGTATTCTGCGTCTGGTCGTCAACGCTCACAATGCCGTACTTCTTCGTTTCTTCGGGCGCCACGTCCTGAACGGCGACGACCGACCCGCCGCCCTGCTCCTCGCGGGCGCGGATGAGCTGCAGCGTCGTCGAAACCTTGCCGTCGATCAGGTCGTCTGCAAGGATCACGGCGAAGGGAGAATCCTCCACCACGGGCTGAGCGCAAAGAACGGCATGGCCGAGTCCGAGCGGAACGGGCTGACGGATGTAGATGCAGCGCACGCCCGGCGGAACAATGCCGCGGACGATTTCGAGGAGCTCTTCCTTGCCCTTCATCTCAAGCTCGCGCTCGAGTTCCGGATAGCGGTCGAAATGGTCTTCAATGGCGCGCTTGTGGCGGCCGGTGACGAAGATCATTTCCGTCACGCCGGCGGCGGCAGCCTCTTCAAGCGCGTACTGAATGAGGGGCTTGTCGACGACCGGGAGCATTTCCTTCGGCATCGCCTTGGTGGCCGGAAGGAAGCGGGTGCCGAGACCATTAACGGGGAAGACTACTTTACGGACGGGCTTCATATGAACTCAAACCTTGAATATCGCTGGACGGGGCAGGACATCCGCCAAGCTGATGCCGCTTTAGAATGCCTGCGCACGAGAGATGCGCGCAGGAGCTTAGCGCGCATTGATGCAACTGAGCAAGAAACGGAGGACTTTTCGCATGGCGCGCGAACTTTTCGCGATCGGAGATCTTCAGGGATGCCTTGAAAGCCTGAAGGGACTGCTCGAACAGATCCCGGAAGATGCCGAACTTCTTTTTCTCGGCGACATTGTGAACCGCGGCCCGGAATCGCTTGAAACGCTGCGCTTTGTGAAGAACCTCGGGAGCCGCGCCGAAACGCTTCTCGGGAATCACGATCTTCATCTTCTCGCCGTAGCCGCCGGCGCCGGCAGCGTTCATCGCCGCGACACCATCTCCGACATTCTGTCGGCCCCCGACCGCGACGAGCTCATCGACTGGCTTCGCGCCCGGCCGCTCATGATTGAGCGCGAGGGCATTACTTTCGTTCATGCGGGCATGAATCCCGCCTGGGATCTGCCCACAGCGAGAATGCTCGCGCGGGAAGCTGAACATCGCCTCTCCGGGAAGCACTGGAAGGAAGCGCTTGCCGGCATGTACGGCGGCACGCAGTGGGATCCCAATCTCAAGGGCGAAGCCCGCATGCGCGCGATTCTCAACGGCTTCACCCGAATCCGCTTTGTCGATCGCGAAACCGGCGAGCTCGACTTTGATCAGAAGGAAGGCACGGGAAAGGCGCCTCCCAACCTCATGCCCTGGTTCGACTATCCGCTCAGGAAGACGGCGGGCGCGCCTGTCTGCTTCGGGCACTGGTCGACGCTCGGCCTCATCAATCGCCCCGATCTGATGGCCATCGACACGGGGTGCCTCTGGGGCGGCGAGCTTACGGCGCTCAGAATCCGCGACCGGCGGATCTTCACGGAAAAGTGTCCCTGCTGGGCGGATCCGAAGGCCTACTCCTGAAGTCCGTCTCCAGTCGTCAAAAAAGGCAGGATGCTGTTGAGCGTCCTGCCTTTTGCGTTCTGCGGCGCCGCTTACGCCCGGGCGGCGTCAGCGTGATGCACGCCTGCCTGGCGAAGCTTTTCTTCGCGCGCCTTTTCCTTCTCAGCCGTCGCATCGGGCCAGCCGAGCGCGCCCGCCATGACGCGGGAGGCTTCGAGCGCGAGGTCGCGCCGGTCGCGCCCCGCCGTCGGGATCGGATCGAGAATGGTGACTTCCGCGACGAGCCCCGGAGTAAAGACAATCTGCTTGAGCACCGTCCAGAGAGGCAGGCTCGCATATGCGGGAATAAGCGACGTCCTGCCGTCGAGCGTATAGCGAATCGTTACCGGGAGGAGGTCCGCACCTGCAGGCTCCGCCGCGGCGAAAAGATTGGCATAAAAGGGGAGAAGCTTGTCGCCCGGACCCGTCGTGCCTTCCGGGAAGAAGAGAACGTTGGTGCCTTCCTTCAATGCCGCCGCCATAGCTTCCGCAACCTCAAGAACGGCGCGCTTTCTCGAGCGGTCAATGTAGATCGTGCCGACATGGGTGGTGATCGGCCCGAAGACAGGCCAGCTGCCGATTTCCTTCTTGGCAATGAAGCGCACCGGCAGGATGGAATCCATGAGGAAGATGTCCATGAAGGAAATGTGATTCGCGCTCACGAGATACCCCGGACCATCCTCGCGCACGCCGCGGGCGGCCGCCTCATTCGGAATGCGGCCCTTGACGGCAACCTTCATTCCGAGCACCCAGGGAATGACGGGCGCCAGGGTTTTGATCACCTTTGCGCGCGAACGGGCCTGAAGCACCGGAAGGATGCCGATAGCCACAAAGAAGATGAAAATCGTCAGGAAGAAGAGACAGACGAGTCTTACTGAACCGACAACGTATCGCATGGTTCACTCTAAGCTGGAAGAATCCGAAGCCGTACCGGCCTCGCGGAAAAACTGCTCAAGGATGACGGCCGCAGCCTTGTCGTCAATGCGCTCGCGGCCGTTTGAGACCTCAACGGAAGAAAAACGCTCGTCGACGGTGAAGACCTTTTTCCTAAAGCGCCCGCCAAGCTGCCGGGCGAATCGCTCGCAGCGCGCCGTAAGGGTTGACGGCGTTCCGTCCCCCATGCGCGGCACGCCGACCACGAGGAATGCCGGCTGCCACTCCTCAATGAGCGGCGCAATGCCCTGCCAGCGCGCATCATTCGTCGGCGAATCAATGATCGCCAGCGCCCGCGCCGTACCCGTCAGGGTATTGCCGACTGCCACGCCCGTACGAGCGAGACCGAAGTCGAATGCCAGAACCACGCCCTGAGGAATTTCCATCAAAAGCATCCTTGAAGAAGAAAAATATCACCTGCAGGCGTACACTTTCCGGTTTTCTATTAGAAAAAACCGCGCAAAAGTTCTCTGCCTGAACCGGCGTATTCTAAGCGCGGCACATAAGAAAAACGCTTTCTGACCCAAGCCTCTCGCTCTCATCATGATCGACCACGTCCTCGAGCGCCTTACGACGCTCTTCACTGAAGGCGGCGCCCGCTTCCGCGTCGTCCATCACCCCCAGGCCGGACAGTCCAGCCAGTCTGTTGCGGAAATCCGCGGCACCGAACTCGGCCAGGGCGCCAAAGCCCTCTGCTGCACCGTCAAGGGCAACGGCGTCAAGAAGCACGTCCTCGGAGTTCTTCCTGCCGACATGCAGGCGGACCTCGCAAAGCTCGCCGCCGCTGTCGGCGGCCGCCGCGCATCGCTTGCCTCTCCGGAGGAAGTGATGGAGCTCACGGGCTGCATTTTCGGCGCCGTTCCTCCCGTAAGCTTCCACCCGGATCTTGAGCTCATCTGCGACCCGACGCTCTTCACGCGCTACGACGAACTCGCCTTCAATGCGGGCGGCCGCGACGTCTCGATCATCATTTCGACCGAAGACTTCAAGCGCATCGTGAATCCGAAGATTGCCGACTTCCTGCGGGAAGCCCCGGCGGCGGCCTGATCAGGAGCTCTGTCATGGACTTCTTTTCCGGCATGCTTGCCAATTCGCTCACGCCGATCACGCTCATTTCGGGCGTCGGCCTGATGCTCCTCTGCATGGTTGCCCGATACAACCACACGACGGACCGCATTCGTCAGCTGCTCGCCCGACGCGAAGCCGGCGATTATGAAAACGAACCCGACATCGACCGCGAGATTCACCTGATCTTCCGCCGCGCCAAGTATCTGCGCCGCGCGATGCTCTGCCTCGTGCTCTCGGACGTCTGCTCGGGTCTTCTCGTCGCAACGAACGTTTTCGCGCATCTCTCGAACCTCAACTTCGTCTTCGCTTCCTCGATCTGGCTCGGCTTCGCTCTGGCGCTCATCGTTGCATCGACCGCCTACTTCAGCCTTGAGGTCCGCGTCTCCCTGCATGCGCTTCGCATGGCCATCGAGCACCTTCCGGGCAAGTCCCCGCTGCCCATGGACTAACGGAGGCCTGAAATGATCAACATCACTGAATTCAATCAGTCGCTCGCTCTGGCGCTCGGTCCCATTACGCTCATTTCCGGCGTGGGCCTTCTCATGATCTGCATGACGAACCGCTACAACCACGCGACGAACCGAATCCGCCAACTGATGAAGAAGCGCCACGAAGACGCCTCTCAAGCGCTGCTTCCCATCATCGACGAGGAAATCGATCTTCTTTACATGCGCGCCTCGCTCCTGCGCCGCGGCATGCTGTCGGTTGCGCTCTCCGCACTCCTCTCGGCACTCCTCGTTGCCGTGAGCGTCGGAAGCCGCTTCCTCGGCATCAATCTCATGGTGCTCGAGAGCGTGATTCTTGTAGCCGCAACGCTCCTCATCGTGCTTTCAGCGCTTCTCTTCTCGAGCGAAATCAGCATCTCGCTCAAGGCGCTCAATCTCGCCGTCAAGAACATCCCTCCGGGAGGCGGAAAATCTGAAGCCCTCTGATTGCCGCTGAAATTGCAAAAGCCGGGATCTCCACCGAGGGAGACTCCGGCTTTTTCATTTCGGCGACTGTCCGATCACTCTGCCCGCGTGAGCCGAGCCTTTGCATCTCCCAATTGAGCAAGTTCGTCAATCCCGCTCTCAACTCTGCCGACCGACTGCATGTCGAAGGCTTCGCCGTTCTGTCGGTAGAGAATCACAAAGCTGTGCCTCGGCGGCCAATAAACGACCTCGCCCACCTCATAGCCGCGTATCCCGACTTCCCGGGCCGGCAGCGCCTCGCGGAAGCGATAGCAAAGCTCCCGTCCGTAGAGGTCCTCTAAGTCAAGCGTAAGCGGGAGCTTTGAGTAAAGCGCGCGGGCAGTCTCATTGTTTTCAAGGAGAATCGTCCAGCTTTTTCCCCTGGCTTCAATCTGAATCTTCATTTTGATTGTCTCCGCGGCGCCTGCGCCCTGATGAACAAGCATGTTCGTCACGGCAAACGCCAGCAATTTTCTTCGCTGCATGGTACGTCCCTCCGGGCAGCGCTCAATCACCCGGGTTCAGGGGGCATTAAGCGCCCTGGGCCCATTTCCGAATGTCTCAGCCTAGATTTGCACGGAAGAATCCCGAGAGTTTTTCCCATGGGATCATGCCGGTACGGTCATAAAGATCCGTCCGGTTGGCGCCCTCAATCACGAAGCGCTCCTTCGGCTCGTCCGCCCGCTTATAGGCTTCATCCGTGTAGCAGCGCGAGGGCGCGTCCGCTCCCACAATGAAAAGAATGGGGCGCGGCGAGATGGAATCCAGGTCATTGAGCGGGTAGAAATTCATGAACTTCACATAGGTGGCCGGCGTATTGCGGCGGTCATTCGGTTCATAAAGTCCTCGCGACGTACGGTAGAAATCATTGGATTCCGCGGCTTCGGCAAAGACCGGATCATTCTGCCCGGGGCCATAGACGGGCTTGCCGGAATCCACCGTCTGCCAGCGGGAGGCTGCAGCTTTGTCAAGATCGGATGCCCGAAGCGACTTCGCGCGATCGCCGTTGATCCCCGTGCGGAAGTATTCGCCCATGTCGTACATGCTCACGGTAGCAACGGCCCGGATTCGCGTATCGATTTTGGCGGCAGCGAGCGCGAATCCGCCGCTCGCGCAAATTCCGAGCGCTCCGATGCGCTGCCGATCCACATAGGGCAATGTGCCGACATAGTCGACCGCGGCAGAGAAATTCTCCGTATAGACGTCGGGCAGGATGGAGCCCCGAGGCGTTCCGCCGCTTTCTCCCCAGTAGGACTGGTCGAAGGCTAGCGTCACGAATCCGGCTTCAGCGAGCTTCTGTGCATAAAGAAGCGCAGACTGCTGGCGGACAGCGCCGAAAGGATGGCTGATGACGAGGGCTGCATGCTTTTGCGAACGGTTCAGGCCTTCCGGTGCATAAAGGTTCCCGACGAGTTCAAAGCCGTAGATGTTTTTGAAGCGCACAAGTTCCGACGTGACGGCGCTGCTCTTGTACCAGTTGTCCCCCGCCGGCTTCGTCGTGGCCGCCGGAGCCGGCGCAGCAGCGGCCGCACCCAGCCCCGGAGTCAAAGCCGCGCCCAGCACGGCCACCGTTTTGAGGGCGTTGCGGCGATTGATGTTTGTCTTCATGATGGAATCTCCCATTTTTAGAAATCAATTTCTGCGCGCAGCGGCCTTCAGGTCCTCTGCGGAATAAACGTAGTCGCTCGAAGCCGCGCTCCGGTGGCATGAGAGGCACCGGCTTACCGGGTCCTCGCTCTCCGTAAATGCTCTGCGATCACCGTGATATGCCTGGTATTCCCACTCCCCGTTGCGCAGACTTTCGGGATAAATAGCGCCCCAGCCTTTTTCCTTCTGCATGACGATGTAGCGCCGCACGCCGGCACGCTCTCCGGAACGGGAGTGGTATTCGATGAGAAGCAGCCGTGATCCATAGGGGAAGCTCTCCGCCGTCTTCATTGCTTCCATGACCTCTTTGGGCGCATACATGTCTTCAATCACGCTCCCGCGGTCCGACGTGCGGTAAAGCACCCAGTCGGACCAGTCCCCGGGAAGCGCCACTCGAGGATCTGCTGAAGCCGCGCCCGCTTGAGAAAGAATGGCGCATGCAAATAAAGCTGATGCAAAAAATCTCTTAAAAATCACCTTCAACTCCCGGATGATGTTTTTGTCTGTTGTCCACGATTGCGCAGAACGCGTTCAAGAACCGCCTCTGCAGCATCCGCACGATCGCTGCCGCATTCGCTCCGTATCACCTGCACGAGGCTTTTCATTTCCGCAGCAGAAACCCCCGTATTCATGGCTGCATTCATGTGGAACACCATCTGTCCCGCAGTCCCCGTCATGCCGGCAAGCGCCCCGACGGTTGCAAGCTCCCGGCGCGTATGCGTCAGGTTGTCGCGAATAAAGATGTCGCAGAAGAGGTGTTCCTTGAGGAAGGCATCGATCGCCGGAGCAAAAAGCTGATATCCCGAAGGCGGCGGAATCACGGTTCGTCCGCCGAGCCTGGCGCGCATCTCAGCGCCGTAGCGATCGCGGTCTAGGTCTGCCGGCACGGGCGAGGGCTCTCGCCCGACGGGATCGGTCTTTCCTGCCGCCTGACGCGCATCCATGACGTCCATAAAGGCATGAATGCCGTTGAGGCTCCGAGGGAAGCCCGTATAGGCATAGAGCTGAACAAGCACTTCCTTGATTTCATTCACCGTGAGCCCTGCGTCGAGGCCGTCGTTGAGGTCATCCTTCAATGCAGAGAGGTTCCCGTCCGCCGTATGCGCTGCGATGGCCACAACTGCCTGATCCGCAGGACTCAGCGCTCCATCGGAAGCCGACACTTCGCCGCCCGCAAAAGCGGCCAGTCCGAGCGCGCACATGAAAGCCGACTTCGTCGTCCTTGCGAGCATTGTCATTTCGCTTGCTCCCCGGCTTCAGGAAAGTGATAGTCGTCCGCAGAGACTTCTTCCATCCACGTGACATTGCGGCCGTCCTTCATGTTGGTGAAGGCCATGTGGCTCATTGCGGTCTTCGGCGCAGCGCCATGCCAGTGCTTGAGCCCCGGCGGGCACCAGACGATGTCGCCCGGGTGAACGCGTTCGATCTTCCCGTCCGGAGTTCCGATCAGTCCTTCGCCCGACAGAATGAAAAGGCGTTGTCCGGCTGGATGGGTATGCCAGAACGTTCTGGCGCCGGGTTCAAATGTGACGATGGAAACGCTGTAGGGACTGTCGGCGTCGGCACGGTTAATGCTGTCGTGACGCACCTGCCCCGTGAAGGTCGAATGCGCGCCCGCATTGGAAGGCAGATCCCCGGGGTGAACGATGGTGTGGCTCAGTTCCGCCGCCGCGGCAGGCCCGGCGGCTCCCATGATGCCAGCGGCGCCGACGGCGGCTGCCATTTTGATCAACTTGTGCATTTCTCTCGTCCTCAGAAGTTTCTCGGTGTCGCTCTTCATTCGCGACGAGATGGAGTTTAGGAATCAGCCTGCAGGCAACAGACAGGCAAAATCTCAAATACCTGCTAAAAACTCTCAGGACGTACTTTTATTTATATTCCAAACTATCATTTTGGAAATATGAAATCCTTTCCAGAAACGCTTTATGCCTTTCATTCTTGATTCCACTCGCGAAGCGCTTGCACGCCTTGCAATGCAGCATGCCGGCAGCATCGGCTTCAACCCCACGGGCATTGCCGGATTCAATGTCGTCAAGCGCATCGAACGCGGGGAAAAGCGCTCATTTCAAAAGCCCTATGCCGCGCTCATTTTTCAGGGGCGCAAGCGCACGCGCGTCGGCGACATTGAGCATGTCTACGGTCCGGGCGACGTGGTCGTCACCTGCATTGACTTCCCTTCCTTCACAACGATTGAAGAAGCCTCCATTGAGAAGCCCTTCCTTTCCTGCGTTCTCGAGCTCAACCGCGACCTCATGGCGGAGCTCTCCCTCATGCTTGGACACGCTCAGGCTCCGGACGACCCGGCGGGGCAGCCCTTTTTCGTCACGCGCTGCGAGGAAGACATCGCGCAGAACTTTCTGCGCCTCCAGGAACTCTCTGATGCTCCGGAGAAAATTTCCCTTCTTGCTCCAATCCTGATTCGCGAGCTGCACGCGCGCTTTCTTCTCGGGCCTCAGGGCGCCTGGATCCGCAGCGTCTGTTCCTACGGCACGCACTCCCATCAGATTGCCGCGGCGGTTTCACTGATCAAGGAAAAATTCCGCGAGCCCATTTCGGTCGCGGACATTGCCGGAACCATCGGCCTCTCGGAACCGTCGCTCCACCGGCACTTCAAGAACATGACGGGCTTCTCCCCCATCAAGTACCAAAAAATCCTGCGCCTCTACGAAGGCAGAAACATCCTCAGAAGCGGCAGAAAAACCGTTTCGGGCGCAGCATTTGAGGTTGGATACGCAAGCAGCTCGCAGTTCACGAACGACTACCGCAAATTCTTCGGCCTTTCGCCGCGGGACGATGCGCGTACAGGCTTTGCCGCCTGACGCGCCTTCACTCCCGGTAGCCCCAGAGGAAGTAGATCCCGGTACCTTCCCCCATGGTGCGGCCGACCGTCAGCATCACCGGTCCGATCAGGCTGTCGATGCCGACATAAGCCGAAACCGACTTATGCCAGTCGCGCCCGCCGCTCGTCAGGTCGTCACCCATCACGCTGTTCCAGGCGCGTCCGAATTCCGTCTGCACGCCGGCCCAGACAGGCGCCTCGAGCGGCATGAATTCCGAAATATTTCTCGCGAGCGCAAAGCGCGCATATTCCAGACGGGACCCGGACCAGCGTCCGTAGGGCGATCCCACCATGCGGCTCGCGCCGCCGAGCTGGAAAGCGCCGGAAACGGTCGATCGTCCGATCTCTGCCTCGAGCAGCGCCGTCCATTTTTCCCTGCTCCAGGGAACGAGCACGTTCACTTCAAAGACGTGCGTGCCGCCGCGGCCGTCAATATTTTCGTCGCTCGTTCTCCCCTCGGCCGTCAGGCGATATCCCTTTGTCGGGAAGCTCACGTTGTCGAGCGTATCGAGGAAGAGATGCGCGCCGATATAGGGAGCTTCGTAGCGCTCCTGAGGCGGCGGATCGCGGCCGATCTCCGGCTTGGCCCGCATGGAAATCCAGCCTGCGGAAATGCCGGCATAGCCGAGTCTTGCCATTTCCCAGCCGAACAACACCTGGCTGTCGAACTGCGTCGCGCGCCAGCGTGCAATCGCCTGCTTCCCTTCCGTGCCGTAAATGTCGTAGGACTGGCGTTCAAAGGAAATGCTCGGCTGAATAAAAAGCGGCAGCGTGGTTCCGAGCGGCTGATAGAACTCTGAAAGAAAGCGCTGGCGCTCGCCGATCTGAATTTCGTTGCGCCATTCCGCACCCCAGCTGTTTAGAAGATGCCAGGAATGCGCAAAGAGAAAGTTGAAGGAACTCACCTTGTCGAAATCGGTTTCGAGCGACCCGCCGAAACGCACGCTCGACCAGACGGAATCTTTTTCGCGGGGCTCCAGCACCACGACGGAAGTCCCGTCAGGCCCCGGATCGAGCCGATACGTCACGCTTTCAAAATATCCGTCCGCAAATACGGAGCGCGCTGCGGCATCGAGTTCGCCGCGCGTGCGCACGCTGCCCGGCCGGATTGCGGCGCGCTCTATGGTTCTCTCGGGAGGAATGCGGGAATTCCGGCCTTCGTCAACGAGCACTTCATAGACCCGGGTCTTCTTCTTTTCAGGCGGATCAAAAAGTTCCGTACGGGCTTTATTCCACGCGGCCCATTCAGACTTCGGTCGCGCCAGTTCCTTGAGCCGCTCTGCGGCTTTTCGCCCGGCCTCCTCTCCTCGGGCGATGATCTCCGCGCTTTTCTTGAGATCTGCGGAAGAATATTCCGCGAGGTCGGGCGTAATCAGAATATCCCTGGAAGAGAGTTCGCCCAACGACTTTCTCACATTCTGTTCCGTAAGGAGATTCACCATCTGCGCCATCACGCCGACCACATTCGTGAGCTTCTCCTTATCTGAGAGCGGCGTGCCGACATTCACGGCAATCACCACATCCGCCCCCATTTCACGGGCGAGCTCTACAGGCAGGTTGTCGACGAGGCCGCCGTCAACGAGAAGCTCGCCCTTATATTGCGCCGGCGCAAAAGCACCCGGAATGGACATGGACGCACGCATGGCTTCCCTCAGCGTGCAGTCCTTCTGCATGACGACGCGATAGCCCGTCACCAGATTGGTCGCGGGAGCAGCAAAGGGAACGGGGAGCCTCGAAAGGTCCCGCACCATGTCGAAGGCCGAGGTTTTTCGGGCGAGGAAAAGTTCGAGTTCTTCCGAAGGCACGAAAGCCGCAGGCAGCATCGGCGTTCCCTCGCGGGACATTTCAAGTCCGCTCGACGGGAGGCTCTTATAGTCGTCAAGCTTTCTGCGCCAGTTGACGAGCTGACGGTCCGGCCGCGGACCGAGCATGCGGTCCCAGTCGACGCCGAGAACCGTATCCTCGAGCTCGGAAAGCGTGAAGCCCGCCGCATAGGCGCCCCCGACCATGGACCCCATGGACGTTCCGGCAATCACGTCGATCTTGACGCCGAGTTCCTCAAGCACGCGTATCACGCCCACATGCGCGAAACCGCGGGCGCCACCGCCGGAAAGCACGAGTCCCACGCAGGGCCGTCCTTCAGCGCGGCACGCCGCACGCACCTCGTCAGGCGTTTTTGCATTGGCCGCTCCGGCAATGCAGAGCCCCAGGAGCGCAAGCGCCGCAAGAACGGCTGAGGTTCTTCTTTCTGGCATGGCTCTATCGACTCCTTCTGGCTCAAGCTTGCTGTATGCACCCGGTCCGGGACAAAATTCGCTTCTGCAGGAGACATGGAAAACGTTGATTTCCATGCCCCTCGATTTCCCGAGAATACTCAATAGGATGATTGTATGCGCGTACTTCTGACGGGCGGCATGGGCTTTATCGGCTCCCACACGGCTGTGGTGCTTCAGGAAGCAGGGCACGAACCGGTGCTCTACGACAACCTCTCAAATGCCGACCAGGGCGTCGCCGGGCGCATTGCTGCAATTACAGGGAAGACTCCGAAATTCATTGAAGGCGACATCCGCGACGAAGCGCGCCTCGAAAAGGCGCTTCGCGACGAGAGGATCGAAGCCGTCATCCACTTCGCCGGCCTGAAGGCCGTGGGCGAATCCGTGGCAAAGCCCCTTGAGTATTACGACAACAATCTGATCGGCACGATCCGGCTCCTTGAAGCCATGAGGAAAGCTGACGTCAAACGCCTCATCTTCAGCTCCTCCTCCACCGTCTACGGGACGCCGAAGAGCCTCCCGCTGCGCGAATCCGATCCGACGGGAGAAGCTACGAATCCCTACGGACGCACAAAACTTCAGATCGAGGAGATCCTCTCCGACCTCTGCCGGGCTGATCCTGAATGGAGCGCAATCTGCCTGAGATACTTCAATCCGATCGGAGCCCACCCGTCCGGGCTGATCGGCGAGGATCCGAACGGCATTCCCAATAATCTCCTTCCTTACGTGGCCCGCGTGGCAAACGGGCGGCTTCCCTGCCTCAACGTCTTCGGCGGCGACTATGAAACGCCTGACGGCACGGGCGTGCGCGACTACATCCATGTCATGGATCTGGCGCGCGGCCATGCTGCGGCGCTTCCCTACGCCATGAGCCACACCGGCTGGAAGGCCGTGAACCTCGGCTGCGGCAGAGGCTACAGCGTGCTCGAAGTCGTCAAGGCCTTTGAGAAAGCCTCAGGGCGCAAGGTTCCTCTCAAAATCGGTCCCCGCCGCGCGGGCGACATCGCCGCCAACTGGTGCGATCCCGCGCTGGCCAAGAAACTCTTCGGCTGGGAGGCAAAACTCGGCATCGACGACATGTGCCGCGACGCATGGCGTTTTGAAGAAAAGCGTGCTGAGGAACTCCGGGCCCAATCGAATCAATCCTGAGTTTCCCCAATTGCAAATCGTGGCAGGAGGAAATTATCCACGGACTTATCCACAGACTCCTGCCATGAATAACAACAACTTGCATTGAAAAACGCAAGTTGTTCACACGAAAGTCTGCAATTCTCGGGCTGACTCTTCTGATGCGTTCTGAAGCCCTTCATGCCAGCGAGCGCATTCCTGAACAGAACCTCCAGTCCTGAGTCTTCTCTCCCGGAATATTCCGCGGCCCGGGAAAGAATCCTTTTGGCAAGCGCATGCCGCGACACGTGTTTCCCCTGCGGCGCAAAATGCAGAACTTTCGGCTCGCCGCTGATGAGCGCGCGCTCTCCTCCGCCCATCATCATGGAGGCAGACCAGAAGGCGAGCGCCTCATAGCTTGACGGCAGCCCGAACTGATTGGTCCGCATGACAATGGGTTTTCCGGAGAGCGCCCGCTCGAGTACTTTTTGCGGGAAGCCTGCCCCTGTTGCTTCTGAATAGAGCCAGCCCGCCCGGACAATAAGAGCTTTTCCCCGGGATTTGCGGATGATGCGGAAAACCTCACGCTCCCCTTCGAGCTTTGTGCGTCCATACGCACCCTGAGGCTTCGGCCGCCGGTCAGAGTGAAGCAGCCGACGGCCGCCGCCCGAAAAGACATAGTCTGACGAATAGTGAAGCAGCGGCACGCCCCAGTGCGCCGCGGCAAGCGCGGCTCCGCGGGGAGCAAGCGCGTTTCCGCGAAAAGCGCCTTTCCGGTCGACTTCCGCACGCGCCACATCGGACCATGCCGCCGCGCAGACAACCCAGTCGGGGCGCCCTCCGGGAAAACGGCTCGAGAGGCTCAGGACCGCCGCAGGATCCGCCGCATCCGCCTCTGCGCGCGGTGCGGCAACTACATTCCTGCCGCCGAGCTGCCGAAGCGTCTTCTCAAGCACGCGTCCAAGCCTTCCGGCGCCGCCGAGAATCAGGATGCCGCTCATGCAGAAGCCCTCTCGAAATAAGTCCTGAGCCAGGGGCCGGTAATGCTTTTCTTATTGCGGATCAATGCCTTGGGCGTTCCTGCCGCAACAATTTCCCCGCCTGCCTCGCCGCCTTCCGGCCCCATGTCAATGAGCCAGTCGGCAGCTGCGGCTACGGCCAGATCGTGCTCAATGACGAGCACGGTATTCCCGAGTTCAGTGAGGCGCCTCAAAGCTCTGAGGAGCTTCGCCGTATCTTCAAAATGAAGTCCGGTCGTCGGCTCATCGAGAATGTAGAGCGTTCTTCCCGTATCGCGGCGCGCCAGCTCGGCAGCGAGCTTTACGCGCTGCGCTTCGCCGCCCGAGAAAGTCGCCGCATTTTGTCCGAGCCGGATGTAGCCGAGCCCCACGTCGGCCAGCGTATCGAGCTTGCGGATGATCTGAGGCTGCTGGGCAAAAACGGCGCGCGCTTCATCCACGGTGAGGTCAAGCACATCGGCAATCGAAAGACCCTTCCAGCGACATTCGAGCGTTTCACGGTTGTAGCGCCTGCCGCCGCAGACGTCGCAGGTCACAAAGACATCCGGCAGGAACTGCATCTCAACGCGTAGAAGGCCGTCCCCGGAACAAGCCTCGCACCTTCCGCCCCGGGCATTGAAGCTGAAGCGCGAGGCGTCGTAGCCGCGCTCGCGAGCAGTAAGCGTCTGCGCAAACACGTCCCGAATCAGCGTGAAGAGCCCGGTATACGTAGCTGCATTGGATCTCGGCGTTCTTCCGATCGGCGTCTGATCGACGGAAATGACCTTGTCGAACAGATCGCTTCCCTCAAGCTGCGCAAAGGGAAGCGCGGGCGTTTTCGCATTGTTGAGGAGACCCGCCATTGCGGGAAGAAGCGTATCCGTAATGAGGGTCGACTTCCCCGAGCCGGAAATCCCCGTCACGACCGTCAGCGCTCCGACCGGGATCTCGAGCGTCACATTTTTGAGCGTTCTTCCCGAGGCGCCGATGAGCCTCAGCCATTCGGCTTTCGCGGCCGAAAATTTCCTTGCCTTCGTCCCTTCATCCACGGTTTTGGTCCGCGAAAGATAAGGCCCCGTTACGGAAGCCGGATTCCTCATGATTTCGTCGGGCGTGCCGGCAGCAACGATGCGTCCGCCTTTTTCGCCGGCCCCCGGTCCGAGGTCCACAATCCAGTCCGCAGCGCGCATGACGTCTTCGTCATGCTCGACAATGACGACCGTATTGCCGAGGTCCCGCAGGTCCTTGAGCGTCCGGATGAGCCGGTCTCCGTCCCGCGGATGAAGCCCGATGCTCGGCTCATCGAGAACGTAGAGAACGCCCGACAATCCCGACCCGATCTGTCCCGCAAGACGAATCCGCTGACTCTCGCCGCCCGAGAGCGTATTGGCTCGTCTCGCAATCGTGAGATAGCCGAGCCCGAGCGCCTCAAGGCACTTCAATCGCGGAACAGCCCCCGCGACGAGCTTTTCGCCGATCTCGCGTTTGTTCCCGGAGAGCTTCAGGCCTTCCAACCGTTCGCGCAAGGATTGAAGCGTCATCCTGGAAGCGTCGGCGATGGTGAAGCCCCCGGCTGTTCTCTCTCCCACCCAGACATTGCGTGCGATCGGCCCCAATCCGGTTCCATCGCACGTCCTGCAGGAAAGCGGCCCTCTCGCATCCTGAAGTGCGGCTTGTTCTGGTTCGGTAAGGGCATTCCATTTGCCGTTGAGTTCCGGAATCACTCCCGGGAAAGACGGGTTGAGCGCTTTTGTTTCCGAATTTCCCCAGAGAAGCGCTTCCTGCTTCAACGGATCAATCTCGTTCCAGGGTACGGACGCATCTATGTCGAGCACTTCGGCGGCGGTAATGACCCGCTTCGGCTCCACTCCTTTAAGGACTCCGTCCTCGATCGATTTCGCAGGATCTGCGACAACCGACTGAGGAAGAAAGGAAATGATTTCTCCCGTCCCGCCGCACGAGGGGCATGCGCCTCTGGGACTCGTCGTTGAAAAGTCCGCCGGAGCAAGTTCTCCCGCCGTAAAGTCGCATAAGGGACAGGCATATTTCGAAGTAAAAGCGGCGCTCCAGTCCGAATCCATGTCCTGCGCAAGAACGCGCCCATTAGAAAGCGAGAGTGCATTTTCAATGCTTGAGGCAATGCGCTCGCGGGCATCCGGGCTCACGCGCAGACGGTCGACCACCACATCCAGATCATGAGGCTTCCCGTCTGTCAGGGCTGCTCCATCCGCGTCGTCAAGGCTCAGAACCTCTCCGTCCGCGCGAATGCGCTGATACCCCTGACTCTGCAGTTGGCCGAGGAAACGCCCGGCTTCGTGAGCCTCAAAAACATGCTGACGCTTCACGGGCGCCAGAATCAGCAGTCTCTTGTCGGCGGCATCCACGATGAGGCGATCCGACATATAAGCAACCGACTGCGCCTCCAGCTTCAGGTGATGCTCCGGACAGCAGAGATCCCCCGTGCGGGCAAAAAGAAGCCTCAGGTAGTCCGACACTTCCGTCGCCGTACCGACGGTTGATCGCGCTCCTCCCTGCGTTGTCTTCTGATCAATGGCAATCGCCGGGGGCAGTCCGCGGATTTCATCCACCTCAGGCCGGGGAAGGCGCTCGAGGAACTGCCGGGCATAGGCAGAAAGGCTTTCAACATAGCGGCGTTCGCCTTCAGCATAGAGCGTATCGAAGGCGAGCGAACTTTTTCCCGAACCCGAAACGCCGGTAAACACGATGTATCTGCCGCGCGGAAGATCAACTGAAACGTTCTTCAGATTGTGCGTGCGCGCGCCCCGAATAGAAATGGAATCCATGACTGCTTGAAACAAACCGCTTTTAAGGCACTGGAAAAGTGGAAAAACTATAACGCGGACATTCGGCCCGGCCAACATAGACCGGCAGACAACACCATCGCCCCGCCTTTTCCATGACTCAGTCAGCCCCCTGGCGCATGACGCCGCGCGAGAAAAAGTCGAGCATTTCGCTCGCGGGCATCTTCGCGCTCCGCATGCTTGGTCTTTTCGTCATTCTTCCCGTCTTTGCCATTTATGCGCGAGAGCTGCCCGGAGGCGACGATGAATTCATGGTGGGGCTTACGCTCGGCATATACGGGCTCGCTCAGGGCATTCTGCAGATTCCCTTCGGCGCCGCATCGGACCGTTTCGGCAGAAAGCCCGTCATTATTGCCGGCCTGCTGATCTTTGCGCTCGGGAGCTTCATCGCCGCCTGCTCGGGCTCCATCTGGGGCATTTTTGTCGGCAGAGCGCTTCAGGGTGCGGGCGCCATTTCCGCCGCCGTCACTGCCTTTATTTCAGATTCGGTACGCGAAGAAGTCATCACCAAAGCGATGGCAATGGTGGGAGCTTCCATCGGCCTCACGTTTGCCGTTTCGCTCGTCATTGCGCCGCTTCTTTCCGACCTCTGGGGCGTCCCCGGAATCTTTGCGCTCACCGGCATTCTTGCGCTCGCCGCGATCCTCGTTGCGAAATTCGTTGTTCCCGACGCCCCGCAGCACCTGAGGACAGAAGCGTCGGGCAAGCCCTGGCAGGAAATCCTCTTTGATCGTCAGCTGGTCAGACTCAACATCGGCATTTTTGTCCTTCATGCCTGCCTCACAGCTGTCTTCGTCGTCATTCCGACGCGGCTCCTCGAAATGAATCTGCCTTCCGAGCACCACTGGTGGGTTTATCTTCCCGCCGTAACCGCGGGCTTCATCGTCATGGCGCCGCTCATCATCATGGGCGAGAAGCGCGGCAGAATGGTGCGCATCATGAAGCTCGTGATCGGCTTTCTCACAGCCGCCTTCGTGCTCTTTGCCTACCTCATGCACTCGATCTGGGAAATCGCATTTCTTCTCGGCCTCTTCTTTGTGGGCTTCAATGTGCTGGAAGCGACGCTGCCGAGCCTCATTTCCAAGATTGCCCCGAAGAGCGACAAAGGGCTCGCCCTCGGGATCTACAACACCCTGCAGAACTTCGGCCTTTTTGCGGGCGGCGCTCTCGGAGGCTTCATCGCCCGGGAGTGGAGCGCAGAAGCCGTCTTCTTTACCTGCGCTTTTGCTATGCTTCTGTGGCTCGCCTCAGCGATTGGCCTCAAGGAGCCCAAACGCTCCAGCCGAAAACCTGGGGAAGCCTTAAATTAGCTTTTATTTCACACCATTACCTTTAGTTTTTGTCCGAATATGGCTTCCATCAACAAGGTTATTGTTCTCGGCAACCTCGGCGCCGATCCTGAAGTCCGCTACACCCCCGACGGCGGCACCGCCATCGCCACGCTGCGCATTGCCACCTCGCGCCGCTACAAGAACCGCGACGGCCAGCCCGTGGAAGAAACCGAATGGCACCGCGTCATTCTTTTCGGCCGCGCTGCCGAACTCGCCAAGGACTATCTGCGCAAGGGTAGCTCCGTCCTGATCGAAGGCCGTCTGCGCACCCGCAAATGGACCGACCAGAACGGCCAGGATCGCTGGACCACGGAAATCGTCAGCGAAAACATGCAGTTCGTCGGCGGCCGCAACAATCGTCAGGATAATGGCGGAGATGCGGGCTACGCCCCCTCGAACGACTTTGAATCGTCGCCGCGCCCCGCACCCGCTCGCCAGGCGGCTCCGGCACCTGCTCCGCAGCCTTCTCCTGCCGCAGCGTCTGCTCCGATCGACAGCCTTGACGAAGACGTTCCGTTCTGATCTGAAATCCCATGAAGCAGTGCATGGATGCGCCTAATCTTCACCGGCGCCTCAAAAAGATCATCGGCCAGGTTCAGGCCATCGACCGCATGGTTGATGAGGATGTCCCCTGCGAGGACATCCTCGTGCAGATCAATGCCGCCAAGAGCGCCCTTCATAAAGCAGGACAAATCGTCCTTGAAGGGCACCTGCAGCACTGCGTGCGCGACGGCATCGCCAAGGGCGATGCCGATGCAACCGTCGCCAAGTTTGCAAAAGCAGTTGAGCACTTCGCCCGCATGTCCTGAAAACAGCGGACACCTTGACAGTCCGCCGGCGGAGGCATAAGCTAACCCTAATACCCCATGGGGTATCGTTACTTCCAACAGGCCGCACATTGTGCGGCATGTTTTTTCGCCTTTTTTAATACCTATACGGGTATAGGTAAAAATGTCCTCGCTTTCCTTCATTCGCTCCCTCTGGCAGGATGAGACGCGACGTCAGATCGTTCTGATCGCGGTCTCCGCCATTGCGCTTCTCTTAGGCTTCTTCGACGTCGCGGTCGCAGGCATCGACCTCTCCTGGATCGCGATTCTGCTTTGCGGCACGCCGATCGTCATTGAGGCTGCGATCGGCCTCATTACGCGCTTTGACGTCAAGGCCGACCTTCTGGTGTCGCTCGCCCTCATTGCGTCCATCATCATCGGCGAATATTTCGCGGCGGGCGAAATCGCCGTCATCATGCAGCTGGGCGCTCTTCTTGAGGAAATGACCGTCGCCAAGGCTCGAAAGGGCATTGAGCGTCTTGCGTCCCTCGCCCCTGAAACCGCGCGCGTGGTTTCATCGGGAACAGAGCGCATCATCCCGGCCTCAGAGGTGAAGAAAGGCGAAGTCGTCCGCGTCAATCCCGGCGAAACCGTTCCGGTTGACGGAGAAATCCTCTCGGGCAACACCTCTGTGGACGAATCCGTTCTGACAGGTGAGCCCATCCCGGTGGACAAGACCGCCGGCGACCATGTGATGTCGGGTTCCATCAACCGCTTCGGCGTTTTCGAACTCCGCGCGGATGCCGTGGGCGAATCCTCCACGATCGCCCGCATGGCGAAGCTCGTCGAATCCGCGGATGCGAGCCGCGCGAAAATCGTGCGTCTTGCCGACCGCTGGGCAACCTGGATCGTTGCCGCTGCGCTCTCGATGGCTTTTCTCACGTGGTTCATTACGGGAGAGGAAATCCGCGCGGTTACGATTCTCGTCGTCTTCTGCCCGTGCGCTCTGGTGCTTGCAACGCCGACAGCCGTCATGGCGGCAATCGGCTGCGCCACCAAGCGAGGGGTTCTCGTGCGCGAAGGCGATGCGCTTGAGCGCCTTGCCGAAATCGATCGCGCCGCATTCGACAAGACCGGCACGCTTACCACGGGCGAACCCACGCTCTGCGGCGTAAAGAGCCTCTCGACCGGCTGTTCAGAAGAGGACATCCTGCGCCTCGCGGCTATTGCAGAGAAGCCGAGCAGCCACCCTCTCGGACGCGCCATTATCCGTGGGCTGAAGGACGCTGAACGGGCTCAATTGCCGAACCCGGACGACTTCAGAATGGAAAGCGGCAGCGGCGTAAGCGCGCGGATCGACAACCGTGAAGTTGCTGTCGGCCGTCTCTCCTGGCTTAAGCGCATCGGCGCCGCCGGCACCGAAGAAGCTCAATCCGCAGCCGCAGCTTTCGAAGCCGAAGGCGCCACCACGGTCTTCATCGCGCTTGACGGCACGGTTGCGGGCTTCATGGCCCTCTCGGACGCAATGCGCCCGGGCATTGCCGATGTGATGCACAGCCTTGAAAAACAGAATGTATCGCCGATGCTCATGACGGGCGACCACAGGGAAGCCGCAGAACATATTGCAAGAGAAGCGGGCATTGACGAACGCTTCGTCGATGCGGGCTGCATGCCTGAAGACAAGCTCCGCCGCCTCGAATCGCTCGAGCGCGCCACGATCCGAACCGCCATGGTGGGCGACGGCATCAATGATGCGCCGGCCCTGAAGCGCGCCTGGGTCGGCATCGCCATGGGCGGCATCGGAAGCGACATTGCCGTCAATGCCGCCGACATCGTGCTCGTGAGGGACGACATCCGCGTGATTCCATGGCTCGTCCGGCTCTCGCGCCGCATGATGCGGATGATTCGCTTCAACATCACGCTTGCGATGGGGATCAACTTCCTCGCCATCATCCTCGCCGCGCTCGGCCTGATGGGACCTGTTCTGGGCGCTCTGGTGCACAACGCCGGCTCCGTCCTCGTCATTCTCAACTCCGCAAGGCTTCTGAGAACGCCTGCTGAGGGCGAAAAGAAAGCCTGACCGAGCGAAAAGCGCTTCATAAAGCAGAAAGGCCTCCGGAAAGACATTCCCGGAGGCCTTCTCTTTGAAGGAGGCTGGAAAGCCCGCTTCACTCACTCATGACGCACGGCTTCGATCGGATCGAGTCTTGCCGCTCTTCTCGCCGGGAAGAAGCCGAAGACGATGCCGGTGAGCGCCGAAACCGAGAAAGCGAGCAGATTGATGAAGGGATCAACCGCAAAAGGCACATCCATCCAGGCGCAGAACACATAGGAAGCGCCGAATGCGACCGCCATGCCGAGAAGTCCGCCGAGGCACCCGAGCATCAGCGCCTCAATCAGGAACTGCATGAGCACTTCCCGGCCAAGCGCGCCGATGGCGAGGCGGATGCCGATCTCGCGCGTGCGCTCCGTCACGGAGACAAGCATGATGTTCATGATGCCGATGCCGCCCACGAGGAGGCTCACGCCGGCAACCGCCGCGAGAAGCGTCGTCATGATGCCGGTGGTTGAGGCTACCTTTTCAGCGATTTCCGCGGTATCCATGATCTGGAAGTTGTCGTCGTCGCCCGCAGAGAGCGAACGCCGCTCGCGCATCAGATCCTTCACCGCCTGCTTGAGGCGCTCGCGGTCGGAATTGCCGTCCATCAGGATCAGAAGCGAAGAAACGCGCGTGTCGCCGATCAGCCGGCGCTGCACGGTCTTGATCGGCATGATGACGACGTCGTCCTGGTCTCCTCCCATGGCAGCGGAACCCTTGGTGGCGAGAAGTCCGATCACGCGGCAGGAAAAGCTCCCGGTTCGGATGAGTTCGCCCACCACGCCGTCAGTGCGCCCGAAAAGTTCATTTGCAATCGTGGAGCCGATCACGCAGACGGCAGAGCCCGCCATTTCCTCGGACTCTTCGAAATCACGCCCGTCAGCAAAGGTGCGATTGTCAATCGTGAAGTAGCTCGACGTCGTCCCGGTAATGCTGGTCTGCCAGTTGCGTCCGTTTGCAACCAGCGTGACGCTCTTGCTTACCTGAGGCGCTACGGCTACGACGCCCGCGAGCTGCGTCTGAAGCGCCGTCACATCCTCCATCTTGAAGGAAGGAGCGCCGATCCTTTGACCGGGACCGAGGCGCATGCCGGGACGCAGCATCAGCTGGTTGTTGCCGAAGGATTCAATTTCCGAGCGGATCGCCTCGCTTGCGCCATTGCCGATCGTCACCATCGTAATGACGGCGGCGACGCCAATCACGACGCCGAGCACCGTGAGAAGACTTCTCATCGGATTGCGCCAGATCTGCCGTACGGCAAGAAGAAATGCGTTCCAGATCATGCTTCACCTCCGTCTTCCCTCGCGAGCGTCTGCGTTCCTGCGCCCGGGAGTCCCCGGTCGTCGCGCACGAGATGTCCGTCTCTGAAGATGATGTGCCTGCGCGCAAACTTCGCCATATCGGGCTCATGCGTAACGAGCGAAACCGTAATGCCGTCCGTTTGATTGAGGTCTGTCAGGAGCTTCATGATCTCAATGCTTCGGGCGCTGTCGAGCGATCCCGTCGGCTCATCCGCAAGGAGAAGCTTGGGCTTAATGACGATTGCGCGGGCAATGGCAACGCGCTGCTGCTGGCCGCCGGAAAGCTCTGCCGGCGTGTGGTGCGCCCAGTCGGCGAGCCCCACGCGCTCGAGCGCCGCGAAGGCGAGCTTCTGGCGCTCTGCACGCTTCAAGCCCCGGTAAAGCAGAGGCAGCTCGACATTCTCAAGCGCCGTCGTTCTCGGCAGAAGATTGAAGCCCTGAAAAACAAATCCGATATAGCGGCGGCGAAGCATCGCGCGCTCATCGTTGCTGAGATTTTCCACATGCACGCCCTCGAAGAGATATTCCCCCCAGGAGGGCCTGTCGAGCGCGCCGATGATGTTCATGGCCGTGGATTTGCCCGAACCCGACGGCCCCATGATGGCGACGAATTCGCCCTCATGGATCGTGAGATCAATGCTGTGGAGCGCCGTAAAAGCCGCCTCCCCGGTGCCGTAGCGCTTCCCGATGCCGCGGAATTCAATAAGCGGGATATCCGTCATTCATCAACTCCCCGTCCGGATCATCAGGATTTCTGAGCGCGCTGCTGGTCAACCACGACCGCATCCTTTTCATCGATTTCTCCGGAGAGAATTTCCGTATGCGCGCCGTCCGTGAGTCCGGTGCGGACGGTCACGGGCTGCGGGGCGCCGTCCTTCAGAACATAAACCGTGCGCACGCGTTCAGCCTGTCCCTGGGAGGAATCCTCGCGGGCGGACTTCTGCGCGCCCGAATGACGGGGCGGACCGGGCATGAAGGTTGAACGGGCGCTTGAGGATTCCTTCTGAGCAGCCTCGCGCGGCACGAACCTCAGGGCGGAATTCGGCACAAGGAGCACATTCTGGCGCTGAGCCGTGGAAATGGTTGCCGACGCCGTCATGCCGGGACGAAGCTGAAGATCAGCGTTCTCCACATCCAGATAGGTGGTGTAGGTAACGACGTTTTCCGTCGTCGTGGCGCCGAATGCCACCTTGCGCAGAGTGGCTGGGAAGCGCTTGTCCGGATAGGCGCTCACCGTAAAGTAGGCGCGCTGTCCGGACTTGACGCTGCCAATATCGGCTTCGTCCACCTTCACCTGAAGCTCCAGCTTGGTGAGGTCGGTAGCGAGCGTTAGAAGCTCCACTGCCTGGAGGCTTGCCGCCACGGCGTAGCCGGGCTCCACCGAGCGCGCAAGCACGACGCCCTCAATGGGCGAACGGATCATGGCCTTTGAGAGATCCGTCTCAGCCTGACTGAGAGAGGCCTCTGCATCCACAATCGAAGCGCGGGCGACCTCAACGGCAGCCCTGGCAGTTGCCACCGCTGCCTCCTGCTGATCAAGCTCGGTCCTCGAAGGCATCTTGCCGCCCGAGAGCTTGTTGAGCTCCTTCAGACGCTTATCCTTCACCTCGGCTTCCCGAAGCGTCGCCTGGCTTTCCGCAAGCTTGGCGTTGGCGCTAGCAAGCGTTGCACGGGCGCTCGCCACCTTGGATTCGAGGTTGCGGGTATCGAGCTCAATGAGCACATCGTTCGCGTGAATTTCGTCATTCACGTCGACATTGACCTTGCGCACGATTCCCGAGAGTTCGGAGCCGAGCGTCACCGTACGCGTCGGGTTGAGCGTGCCGTCCGCCGTCACCGTCACGCGGATCTCGCCCCTGGTCACCGGCTGAGTCACATACTGCACCTTGCTCCCGGCCGCCCGGTTCTGCTGCCAGTACCAGGCGCCCCCGCCGGCGACTGCGATCACAAGAACCCAGGGGATCGCACGGACGTACCAGGGCTTATGCACTTCGCCCAAGAGCTCCTTCACGGATTCAGGCGTCTGAGGCGTCTTCTTTTCGTCTGTCATGACCAAATTTCCTTCTTGTTCTTAATTCTTCTGAGCACCGTCTGCCCGTGCAGCATCCACTGCCCAGGCGCCTCCGAGCGCACGGTAAAGACGGATATAGCCCGCGGCGCGATCCGCGCGGTTGCTTAATTCGGATTCCTCTGCGGAAAGGAGCGAACGCTGCGTCGAAAGGAGCATCGTGTAGTCGCCGATTCCAGCTTCATATTCCTGGCGGGCGAGCATTTCGGCAGACCTGGCATGCTCAACGGCACGGGAGAGATCCGTGCGTCGGCGCTCCGCATTGGCAATCGATGCGATGGCATTGTCGGTTTCCTCAAGCGCCGCGAGGAGGGTTGACCGGTAGGCGGCTACATTTCTGTCCACGTCTGCCGCCGCGCTCTCTTCTCCGGCAATCAGCGATCCCCAGTTGAGAACAGGGAGCGAGAGCGCTGCAGCGAGCCCCGCCACGCCCGTGCCGGCCGTCCCCAGAGCACTCACCGTGGCTGCGGTCGTCCCGATGTTGCCCGAGAGATTGAGGGATGGGAAGAAATTGCTCTTGGCGCTCTTAAGCTGCATAACCGCAGCCTCGACATTGAGCCGCGCCGCACGCACATCCGGTCGGTTGGCAATCGTTTCGGCAGGAATCGCAACCGCGGCATCCTCGGGCGGCAGCGGGATGACGCCGGAGTCTCCGAGCTCGAGCTTTTCAACCGGCGTTGCGGTGAGCCGCATCAGCGCATTCCGGTATTCGAAAATGCTCCCTTCCAAAGTCGGGATGCGGGCGCGTGCTGAAGCAAGCTGCACCATGGCGTCCTCGGCTTCCGATGCAGCGCCCGTTCCCGCCTCGAACTGCCAGCGGGAGGTTTCCGCGGTTTCCATGTAATTCGCGAGCGACTTCTTGACGACTTCGAGCTGCGCCTGAGCCGCACGCAGATTGACGTAGGCTTCGGCGACGGCAGCCGCCGTTGCCGCGCGGACATCCTCGAGCGAATAGCGCGACGCGGCGGCAGAAAGCTCTGCCGCATCCGCCTTCCAGAATTCAGATCCGGCGAGATTGAGCGCGAGTCCGCCCGAACCCTCGAGCGAATATGAGTCGCGCGTCGTTCCGCCGGCACGGTTCTTCCCGGCGTTCGCCCCCAGCGAAGCCGTCGGCCAGAGCGCCGCATTGGCGGAAGTGATGCTCGCTTCAGCCGAACGCAGATTTGCCGCCGCTGTTGCGATATCCGGATTGGCTTCGAACGCTTTCTCAAGAAGCGACGTAAGCACCGGGTCCTGCCAGCGCGCCCAGAAATTGTCCCAGGCGGCAATGCTGCCCGTCGGCAGGGAGGAGCGCTGCCAATTTCCCGGCGTCATATCCGCCGTCATTCGATCCAGATCCGGATGCTCAACCGCACATCCGGCGAGTCCGAAACAGAGCGCGGCAGCGATTGAGAGAGACCGCAGACCTGCATGCATTTTTTTATTCTCCGATAGGAATGCTTTTCATTGGGGCAATTGTCTGCTGAAACAGGCGCTCGGAAGCGGGAAAAGCCGCACATTTCAAAACTTTCCGGTTAGCACTTTTTGCAGCTTCAGAGAGGCCTCATTCAGGCCTAAGCGCTTTCTAAGTCGATGGCTGCCAAACGCTTTCGTCAACCGTATTTAGCCGCAAAGGTTTGTTAAGATAGGCGGAACCTTTGTTTAGCATCAGTTGGCACATGTTTAAAAATCCTCGCCGCATTCTGATCATCGACACCGACGCCGAACGGCGCACGCTGCTTGTCGACTATCTTCGTCTGGAGGGCTTTCATGCTCTTCCTGCGCATGCCGTCGAACCCGGGCTTAACGCTGTCGAAAATGAAGCGCTCGATCTGATCATCTGCGACGAAGTCCTGCCCGGCATGACCTGCGAGGCCATGCTCGCGGCGCTCAGGCTCCGCTCTGACGCGCCGGTCCTCATGCTGGCCGATACGAAGGAAGATGCTGAAGCGCTCAAAAAAGCCGGAGCAGACGATGCGATCGTCAAGCCCTGTCCGCCCCGGGACCTTTATTCGCATATCGGCGGCATCCTGCGCCGCACCTCGAGTGCCAGAGCAACGGCAGCTCCCATTGTCGTCGGTCCGATTGTCGTCAACCCCGTGGAGCGGGTAGCCAAGGCCGGCAACAGACCTGTGGAGCTCACCACCACTGAGTTTTCACTTTTTGAGCTTCTTGCCCGCAATGCAGGCGGCCCGGTTTCCAAGGAGGAAATTTATCCGAAGGTGCTCGGACGGTCGATGGGACCATACGACCGCGCCATCGACGTGCATGTTTCCTCAATCCGCCACAAGCTGAGCGCCGTTGTGGGCAAAGCGCTCGCTATTGAAAGCGTGCGCGGCGTGGGATACCAGCTGATTGTCCGTTCTCCTGAGGAACTCCAGAGCCTCTGACGACGGACCGGGAACTCTTAAGTATCACACAATCTCGGGCTTGCGGCCACAGCTTGATTCTGTCTTGCGCTTTTGATCAAGCTCCCTTCAGCTTTTCTCCGATTTCCCGGCATGAAAGTGCAGAATGGTCTGAATCTTTCCTGAAAAATAAAGGATCAGCCATGAGCAACTATTCCACCGAGAATCTGCGCACCCTCGCTTTGGTCGGCCACGGTTCCTGCGGCAAAACCTCTCTGATCGAGGCCATGCTCTACCGCTCCGGCATGATTCCGGAGCTCGGCAGCGTTGAACGCGGCAACACGATGTGCGACAACGACGCACTCGAAAAAGAGGTCGGTCACTCAATCCGCCTCGCAGTTGCGCACGTGGATACGGCCATGGCGGACCTTACGCCTGTCCGCATTCACATCCTCGACACCCCGGGCTACCCTGACTATCTCGGGCAGGACCTTTCCGCGCTTGACGCCGTCAAATCGGTCTGCGCAGTGATTGATCCGACGCGCGGCCCAGAGCTTCTCACGCGCCGCATGATGGAAGCGGCCAAGGAGCGCGGACTCTGCCGCATGATCGTCATCAATAAGTTTGATCTCCCGGATGCCGATCTTGAAAAGTGCCTCGAGGAACTGCGCGAAACGTGGGGACCGGGCGTGCTGCCCATCAATCTCCCGACGCGCAACCGCACGCACGTCATCGACTGCTTCGATCGCGAGGACGGCGACAGCGACATCATGACCGTCGAGGACGTTCATCGCGCCTTCATCGAGCGCGTGGTTGAAGAGGACGACGAAATGCTCGAGCGCTACCTCGAGGAAGGCCATGTCGATCCGAGACTTCTGCACCCGCTCGTCACCAAGGCGCTCCGCGAGGGCCACGTCATCCCGGTCTGCTTCACTTCAGCGAAGAACCTCATCGGCATCCGCGACTTCATGAAGGTGATCATCCGCCACCTGCCGCATCCTGGCGAAGCCAATGAAGCGCTCTTCCAGAAGAAGGACGGGTCGCCCTTCCGCACCTATCCGGACAAGAACCTTCCGGTCATTGCTCAGGTCTTCAAGATCGTGAACGACCCCTTCATCGGCAAGATCGGCGTCTTCCGCGTGCATCAGGGCACGATCAGAAGAGACTCCGTTCTTTATGTCGACAACAGCAAGAAGCCAATCAAGGCGACGCGTCCGCTCATTCTGCAGGGCAAGAACACTCAGGAAACGGATCTCCTTTCGCCGGGCGACATCGGCGCTCTCGCCAAGATCGACGAACTTCAGTACGGCTCCGTCATTCACGGCGACCCGATGGACGGCGGCGTCCGCATGCGTCCCATCAACTTCCCGCGCCCGATGTACGGCCTTGCCATTCGTCCGGCACGCCGGGGCGACGAGAGCCGCATGAACGAAGTGCTCGCGAAGATGCAGAGCGAAGACCCGACAATGTCGGTCGAGCACGATCCGGTCCTCAACGAAACCGTCATCCGCGGCCTCACCGACATGCACGTGCGCTCGATCCTCAACCGCATGCGCGCCAACTTCAAGCTTGAGGTTGAAACTGCGGCCCCCTCGATCCCCTATCGCGAAACCATTTCCGCGCCGGCGGAAGGCCATGCCCGCCATAAGAAGCAGACGGGCGGCGCCGGTCAGTTCGGCGAGGTCTACCTGCGCGTCGAACCGCTCGAACGCGGCAAGGGCTTCGAATTCGTCGATCAGGTGAAGGGCGGCGTCATTCCCTACAACCTCATCCCGGCCGTGGAAAAAGGCGTGCGCGAGGTTTTGGCGACCGGCTTCGTCGCGGGCTACCCGATTGAAGACGTGCGCGTCACCGTTTACGACGGCAAGAGCCACCCGGTCGACTCCAAGGAAGTAGCCTTCGTTGCCGCCGGCAGGAAAGCCTTCCTTGACGCGCTCGCCAAGGCTGCGCCCCAGGTGCTCGAACCCATCGTCTCCGTTGAGGTGACGGCTCCTGAAGCCTACATGGGCGACATCGCGGGCGACCTTGCCAGCCGCCGCGGCCAGGTGACCAACACCGAAGCGCTTCCGGGCGGCGACATCGAGGTGACGGCGCTCGTGCCGCTCGCTGAACTCGAAAACTATGCAACGCGCCTGCACGCCCTCACGCAGGGCACCGGCGCATGGAGCATGGAGCTTTCGAGCTATCAGCCGGTACCGGCGGCCCGTCAGGCAGAGCTCGCTGCCAACTTCAAGCGCGCCGATGAAGACTGATTGACCTGAGGCTTCGGCACGGTGCCTTCATGCATCTTTCCCGAAGCCCGGTCAGCTTCCGCTTCAAAGAAGAGGACGACAGGAAAAACAACTGCCGTCCTCTTTCCTATAATGCGTGGCGATTGACTGAACTTTTTTCGGTCCTCTAGCGAGGACCATGCGATCATGCCCATTTACGCATACAAGTGCACTTCCTGCGGATTTGAAAAGGATTTCCTGCAGAAGATGAGCGACAAGCCCCTTACAAAATGCCCGAAGTGCGGCAAGGACACCCTGAGAAAGGAGCTTTCAGCCCCTGGCTTTGAGCTGAAGGGCTCCGGCTGGGCTGCCACCGACTTCAACAGCGGCCCCAAGGCTGTTCCGGCTGCCCACGTGCATTCGGACAAATAATCCCCGGGAATCCTTTTGCTGCGCCGTAGCTTCCCAATATGCGGCGCAGCTCCAGAAAGCCGTGCCGCGACCACCTTCGCAGCGCGGCTTTTTTCGCGCAACGCATCATGCTCAAGAAATACTTTTCCGCAGGCCTTCTGCTCTGGGTGCCTCTCGCGATCACGCTCTGGGTTCTCGAAAGCCTCATTCGCTGGTCCGACGTCGTCCTGAATCTTCTGCCCCCTGAACTCAATCCCGAGAAACTCATCGGCTTCGAGATCCCGGGGCTTGGCCTTCTTCTCGCGGCAGCCGTCATCCTCATCACCGGCGTGCTCGTCGCCAACATGCTCGGGCAGTGGGTCGTTTCGCGCTGGGAGTGGTTCCTCGACAAGATTCCCGTGGTCCGGCCGATCTATTCGGGCGTGAAGCAGATCCTTGCCACGGTTCTCTCCGACCGGACGCAGAGCTTCAGGGAGGTCGTGCTCATTGAGTTTCCCATTTCCGGCTGCTGGACCTACGGCTTCATTGTGGCGACTCCCGGCAAGGAGACGCTCGAAACGCTCTCGGCCACGGAGATGGTGACGGTTTTCGTTCCGACGGCGCCCAACCCGACTTCGGGCTACGTCATCATGGTCGAGCGCGAAAAGCTCCGCAAGACCACGACCACCATCGAGCAGGCCTTTAAATTCCATGTTTCCCTCGGCGTCATGACCCCTGAAGGCGCTCTCAGGGGAGCGTCCGAAAAGCGCGACGCTTCAGCAGAAAATCAGGCAAAAAAGCCCGCCGGTTAGGGGAAAACGCGCTCGCGAGGCGGTCTTTCGAGCTAAACTCATGCTACGGCTTGGTCCCGGAGCGCTGCCGCTACAAACGACGGAACGCCGGACAACCCCCAAGCGCGACAGATTTCAAGGCAGCTCCCCAGCCTCGAAAGGGTTTGGGGCGCGCTATTTTTTTCATACCCTGCTGGCCCTGCGGCCAGCAACTCTGGGAGCTTTTATGCGAACCGTGTACTCTGGCTTGGTTGATGAGTCCTTCATCGGCCAGACTGTGACCCTCTACGGTTGGGCCCATCGTCGCCGCGACCATGGCGGCGTGATCTTCATCGATCTTCGCGACCGCGAGGGTCTCGTGCAGGTTGTCTGCGATCCGGATCGTCCGGAAGTGTTTGCCACCGCCGACCGCTGCCGCAACGAATACTGCCTCAAGGTCGTCGGCGTCGTCCGCGCGCGTCCTGAAGGCACGAAGAACGACTCCCTGATTTCGGGCGGCGTCGAAGTCCTCTGCCACGAGCTTGAGATCCTCAACGCCTCGGCCACGCCTCCGTTCCACCTCGACGACGAGAACCTCTCCGAGACGACGCGCCTCACGTACCGCGTGCTCGACCTGCGCCGTCCGGTCATGCAGAAGAACCTGCGCACCCGCTACCGCACGGCCATGGCCTTCCGCAAGTTCCTTGACGCCAACGGCTTCATCGACATCGAAACGCCGGCCCTCACGCGCTCCACCCCTGAAGGCGCCCGCGACTACCTCGTGCCGTCCCGCGTTCAGGAAGGGTGCTTTTACGCTCTGCCGCAGTCCCCGCAGCTCTTCAAGCAGCTCCTGATGATCGCCGGCTTCGACCGCTACTACCAGATCGTCAAGTGCTTCCGCGACGAAGACCTTCGCGCCGACCGCCAGCCTGAATTCACCCAGGTCGATATTGAAACCTCGTTCCTCAACATGGACGAGATCCGCGGCCTGATGGAAAAGCTCGTCCGCACGGTCTTCAAGGAAGCGATCGACGTTGATCTCGTTGATCCGTTCCCCGTCATGCTCTACGACGACGCAATGGCGATGTACGGCTCGGACAAGCCCGATCTCCGCATCAGCCTGCGTCTGCACGAAGTGACCGACATCGTCGCCAACTCGGCCTTCAAGGTCTTCTCCGGCGTCAAGTCGCTCCACAACGGCAAGGTTGTCGCGATGTGCGTCCCGGGCGCCGCTTCCATGCCGCGCTCCGAAATCGACACCTACACCGAGTTCGTCAAGATCTACGGCGCCAAGGGCCTCGCCTACATCAAGGTGAATGAGCTCGCCCGCGGCCGCGAAGGCCTCCAGTCGCCGATCGTGAAGAACCTCTCCGACGAAGAACTCAAGGCGATCCTTGAACGCGTCGGCGCCAAGGACGGCGACGTGGTCTTCTTCGGCGCGGATAAGGCGAAGATTGTCTGGGACAGCCTCGGCGCCCTGCGCCTCAAGATCGGTCACTCCGAATTCGGCAAGGAGCACAAGCTCTTCACGCCGGGCTGGAAGCCCCTCTGGGTCGTCAACTTCCCGATGTTCGAGTACTCGGAAGAAGAGGACCGCTGGGTTGCCTGCCACCATCCGTTCACCTGCCCGCTCGACGGCGACGAGGACAAGCTCCTCACGGATCCGGAACACTGCTACGCCAAGGCCTATGACTGCGTTCTGAACGGCTGGGAAATCGGCGGCGGCTCGATCCGTATCCACCGCGAGGACATTCAGGAGAAGGTCTTCGCCGCGCTCAAGATCGGCCCCGAAGAGGCTCGCCAGAAGTTCGGCTTCCTCCTCGATGCCCTCAAGTTCGGTGCGCCTCCCCATGGCGGCCTCGCTTTCGGTCTCGACCGCATCGTCGCCATGATGGTCGAAGCCGATTCGATCCGCGACGTCATCGCCTTCCCGAAGACGCAGCGCGCTCAGTGCCTCCTCACGCAGGCTCCGTCGACGGTTGACGAGAAGCAGCTGCGCGAGCTTCACATCAAGCTTCGCCGCGAACCGAAGAAGGAAGAGCAGTAATCACTCTCTGACGACTTCTTTCAGGGAGCCTCATTTCTGAGGCTCCGCCGGAAGCCCCGCCTAAACTGCGGGGCTTTCTTTTCTTTATTCCCTTCAATTCCACAGCCCGGACACCCTCACATGCAAAGCCTCTGGATGCTTGCCGCAGCCTTCCTCTTTTCGCTGATGGCCGTCTGCACGAAGCTCGGCGCAGAGCACTTCTCCACCTTTGAGCTTGTCTTTTACCGCTCGCTTTTCGGCATGATTGTGATCGCGCTCTGGGTGCTTCTTAAGCGGCAGACGCTCCGAACGCAATTCTTCTTTTCTCATATGAAGAGAAGCTTCTTCGGCACGCTCGGCCTCACGATCTGGTTCTGGACCCTCGGCGTTCTGCCACTCGGCACGTCCATGACCCTCAACTACACGAGCCCGCTCTATATGGCGCTCTTCGTTTCCGTAATCGCGCTTCGAGCCGGCCGCCGTCCGAGCCTTGGACTCCTCGCAGCCATTGCGGCAGGCTTCATCGGCGTGGTCCTCGCGCTTCGCCCGGAAGTGCATGCGGGCGAGGAACTCGCCGCGACAATCGGGCTTTCCTCCGGATTCTTCTCTGCGCTCGCCTACATGCAGGTAAAGGGACTCACCAAAATCGGCGAACCCGACTGGCGCATTGTGTTTTACTTCACGCTTTTCGGAACCGTCTGCGGACTCCTCGGGCAGCTCGTCACTGCGGGCTGGCTCAATCCGATCCGGGCCGGAGACCTCCCCGCGCTCCTCGGCATCGGCGTAACGGCAACCCTCGCGCAGCTTTGCCTCACCCGCGCATGGGGTGCCGGCAACATGCTCCTCACGAGCGCGCTTCAGTTCTCAGCCATTGTCTTTGCCGCAGTGCTCGGCCTCCTCTTCTTTGCCGAACCCATTGCTCCCGCCACTGCCATCGGCATCGCGATCATCATCGTGGCAGGCGTTTCGGCTACGGTGCTCACGAAGCGCACGCCGCAGAAATAAGGCTTCAGCGGATTTCCAGTCTGCCGCCTGAACGAAGAACGTCATTCCAGTCCGTTCCGGGTTCAGGCGGAATACGGACCGTCACCTCGATATCCGGGCGGCTTCTGCGGATGCGGGCGGCCAATTCATAAGCCCCCGCCGCTCCGGCATAAGAACGGTCGTTGTCGCCGCAGATGTGAATCTTCTTCACGCCTTCGGGCACCTCACCGAACTTTCTGAAGCCTGTGAGTGAAATGGCGCTCCAGACGGGAAGCCCCGTCATCTCATGAACGGAAAGCGCTGTTTCGATGCCTTCGGCGAGACAGAGAATCGCCGTGGGCGGGAAGAGCCGGATGAGGCCGTCCTCAATTGCGCCCGGAGCAAGCTTCTTGGGAGATGAAAGAGGCGCCTTGCCGCCGTCGGGCGTCAGAAAGGTTCTGTGAAGCGTAATGATCCCGCCGCTCCCGTCCGTCACTGCCGCGAGAAGCGCGGGGTACCTGCCGGCAGAACGGCGTTCTCCGTTCTCATTCGTTTCCCAGGCCTCAGCCTCCGCTTCCGCACGGAGCATTGCGCTCGCGTCGCAAGTCCCTAGCCCGCGAGAAGCGAGGTACTTCCACTGAGGCGACTCGCGGCTCAGGTTCCTGAGCGGCACGGCCGCATTCCAGCGGGCGAGATTGCGTTCCCTCCTCCTGGCGTTCTTTTCTGCATCCGAAAGTTTTTCCTTGCGAGGATGGAATGCCTCCCGCTGATGCTCAATGCCGAGATAAGCCTCCAGCCAGCGCAATGTTTGCGGGAAGGTTGTTCCCCTGAAGCGCTTCACAAGCTCAATGCCGTCGCCATACCCGCAGCCCCGGCAGTACCAGCGTCCGTCGGGTTCGTTGCGCTCTCCCTTGAGGAGGCTGAAGCGATCCCGTCCGCCGCAAAGCGGGCACGGACGGTTTGACTTTACAAAGTGCCCGGGATCCATCCCTGCAGCGGCGAAAATTTCGGGCCAGCGCCCCTGAGCCGTATGTTTGATGCGGTTGAGGGCAGAGTCCATTAAGGCCGCTCCCGGGTGAAATGAAAGAAATCAGAACGAAATCAGCCAGTGGTCCTGGTCTTTCCAGGGATCAAGCGTATAGCCAACTTCCGTCACAATGCCCTCGGGGTTGAACTGCACCCAGCAGGCCATGTCGAAAGCGCCTTCATCCTTGAAGCGGTACATCCAGGCATGCTGGTTTGAGAGAGCAAATTCGTACTTCTGCGCGCACTTGCCGAAGAGATTCCAGACATCCTTTTCAGTGGAAACGCCCGGCTTGATGAGTGCAAAGTGTTCGCGATCGAGCGCATTGATGCGGCTCACGAGCTTTCCGGTCTTGTCGAGCGTAAGCCACCAGACTTCCTGCGCGGCGCCCTGGCCGGAGTATACGAGCCGCGTACTGCCGTCGGGCAGCGTCACGCGGGCATCGGGGCTGCCGAGATATTCAACAATCTGGCTGTCGCTCTCCCCCATGTCCAGAAGCTGGGGATGCGCGCAGGCAGCAAGAAAAAAGGGAAGAACCAGCGCAGCGCAAAGCGCTCTGCAAAGACGCTTCTTCATTTTGCCTTTCCTTTCGGGAGCGATTCCACCGGAGCAGTCTTCTCGGCCCAGTCGCACTCGAGATCATCAATCAGACGCTTCATCGCGTCCTTGAATTCCTTTTTGCCGACGCCGAGGAGAACGGCATCCTCATAGCTTTCGGAAAGCAGTTCAGCGATTTCGTGCCAGTTTTCCTCGAGCACGCGCACCGACTCCGTGCAGGAAACGGTCGTACCGTCGCAGCGCAGCCATTCTCTCGGGGCAGATATGGGCTTTTTCACTCTGTGTCTCCAGGTTGGCGTCCGTATGTTTTGAATTTCTGAACGACCCGCGCCATCTCATCAGCCGGAATGAGGCGCGGTTCGCCAAGCGAACGAACAATACAGTACTGCCGGGCGAGATTCTCTACTTCGGCAAGAAGCTGAATGGCTTTCGCGAGCGTTTTCCCGAGTGCGAGCGAGCCGTGGTGCTCGAGCAGACAGGCATTCTTCTTCCGGAGCGATTCGGCTGCGCGCACGGCAAGCGCATGCGTGCCGAAGGTCTCGTATGGAACCACGTCGATCGAATCGCCGCCGGCTGCCGCCACCATGTAGTGGAAAGCCGGGATCGGCATGTTCTGGCACGCCAGAGCCGTAGCGTAGGCCGAGTGGCAGTGCGCGACGGCTCCTGCATCAGGCCTCGCGAGGTACACCTCGGCATGCATCTCCCACTCGGAGCTCGGGAGCCTCCTGCCCTGAAATCCGCCGCTTTCAAAATCAATGAAAACGATGTCTTCGGGAAGCAGCGTTTCATACGGGATTCCGGTCGGCGTAATCAGAAAGCCGTCCCGGAAACGCGCGGAGATGTTCCCCGACTTATTGACGTTGATGCCGCGGCTGTTGAGTTCGCGCGCCGTTTCAATGACGGCGCGCCTCAGCGCAAGTTCCTCAGAGTCCTGCATTTGCAATCTGATCCTGGAAGGCTGCAGCAAGGTTGGTGGGCGAAAATACGCCGCGCTCGGTAATGATGCCGGTGATGAAGCGGTTGTGGGTCACGTCGAAAGCCGGGTTCGCCGCCGACTCATTGGGAGAGGCAAGCTGCAGGGTGGCAACCTCGCCCGAGCGGTCAATTCCTCGAAGCGAAAGGACTTCGGACGCTGAGCGGTTTTCAATCGGGATTTCCCGCTTGCCGTCATTCAGCTTCCAGTCGATTGTCGACGAAGGCGCCGCCACATAGAAGGGAATTTCATTGTCCTTGGCAGCGAGCGCCTTGAGATAAGTGCCGATCTTATTGGCAACGTCGCCCCGCCGCGTAATGCGGTCGGCGCCGACGATAACCATGTCGACCGCTCCCTTCTGCATGAGTTCGCCGCCGGCGTTGTCGGCGATGATGGTATGGGGAACGCCCTGCTGCCCGAGCTCCCAGGCCGTGAGGAGCCCCTGATTGCGGGGCCGCGTCTCATCTACCCAGACGTGCACGGGCGTGCCTCTTTCAAACGCGAAGTAAATCGGCGCAAGCGCCGTGCCGTAGTCGACGGTAGCGAGCCACCCGGCATTGCAGTGCGTGAGGATGTTGACCGGACGGCGAAGCTTTCTGTAGAGCTCTGCGATCAGACCGTAGCCCGCGTCGCCGATGGCGCGCGAAAGCATGACGTCTTCCTGCGTCATTGCTTCTGCGAGCTTCACGGCAGCCGCAAACCTTAGGGACGGCTCCCGGGGCAGAAGCGCCGCGAGCATCCGCTGGACAGCCCAGGAAAGATTCACCGCTGTCGGGCGAACATTCTGAATCTGCTCGGCCGCCTTGAGGAGAGCGGCATTTTCAGGATTTTCCTTGGTCGCAAGCACAACAGCCCAGGCGCCGGTAATGCCGATAAGCGGCGCCCCGCGAACGCGCATCACATCAATCGCCTCCACGCAGTCGCGCCAGTCTGAAAGCACGCGCTTTTCAAATCGATAGGGCAGAAGCGTCTGATCGATGATCTCGACGGCTGTGCCGTCATCGAGTGCGCGAATGGTGCGGGTGGGGATGCCATTGACCTTCATACATTTACCTCCGGGGAATCTGCTCGACTGCGGAAAGCGCCATTCCACATGCAGGACTGCTCTCTGGCGAGGAGGACCTGCAGCGGGTCAAGGCTTTACGCGTTTGAAGCAGCGAAGAGCCGAAAATATTCGCAAAAACCGATCCTCCGGCCCCTATATTGCAGTTTAGCAAGCACTTGTCGGAAGGTCTCTCCGGCTACACTCCAGGGCTGACGCACATTAATTTCTAATTTCAGCTGGAATCTTTTGATTTTCA
>NZ_CALDXB010000030.1 GCF_937923675.1 uncultured Sutterella sp.
CCTTGTCGCCATGCAGCTTCAGGGGGTGGTGTTACCGGATTTCTGGGAATTCACGTAGTTGTAAACACTATAAGAATCAAGATTTTAGGATTAATTTTCAATGTCAATAAACCATTCCGGGCCGGATTTCGGGCATGAAAAAAGCCCCAAAAATGAGGGAAACTCATCTGGGGCTTGTACGAAATTTCAACTTGTTGATTTTTAGGAACTCTTCATGGTGCGAAGATCTGAGGTTCTTTTACTTAACAACTGCCTCTACAGAAAAGCCTCAACATCGGATCGGTGCTGAGGCTCTCGGCGTTGTTTTGGGTACTGTCGGCGAAGTGGAAAAACTGGCTTTCCGAATTTATGGAAGCCCCCTCAAAATAAAAAAGGAGAAGGTCAGCTTCTCACGTTGCGACTGTGTATCTTTCGAAAGCAATAAACAAATTATTATTAATGAGCCGTAAATGGTGCAGGCGGCCATGACAAAGTGCAGTTGCCAATAAATCATGAACCATCTCGTCTATGGATGACGGATGGGAAGCTGATCAGCCGCAATGGCAGCTTGGATCAGAAAGCGAAACCTCCGGAGCATTGCTGCCGCCGGAGGCTTCCTCTGTACCGAAGACGATCTGGCACGCCTTCAGCGTGAAGGTTACTTCTTCAGGTTTTCGATCGCCGATTCAGCAGCGACATAACCCGAGACGATGACCCAGGTGTTCTTCATCGTGGTGAGGGCGTCAGCACCGTTAGCACCGCCCACAACGCTGCCGGCACCGTAAAGGTTGCCGATGGGCTTCCCTGCAGTGTTGAGGATGCGCATGTCGGCGTCAGCCTTCAGGCCGCCGAGCGTCGTCTGGTAGCGGCCCTTCTGCTCGATGATGTGGTAGGGGCCTTCGCCGATCGCCTTGAGGGTCGTGCGGCCGAAGTCCGCATCCTTGCCCGCCTTCACAAACTCGTTCCAGCGCGCAATCGAAGCCTCGACGCCGGCAGCGTTGATGCCCATTTCCTTCGAGCAGTGCTCGATCGTGCCTTCGCAAATGATGGGCTTGCCGTTGTTGCGGATCGACTTCCAGCTCTCAAAGATGTCCTTTGAGGTAACGGTATGGTCGTCGATCGCCTTCTGCTGATAGATCTGCCAGGCGGCGTTGTCGAGCACCAGGTAGAGCGTGTAGTCCTTCTGGCTCATCGTCGCGCGGGCGAGGGCATTGAGGGACGAATTCTCGTTGATCACGCGCTTGCCGTCGGAATTGACGTAGATCGCGCTGTTGCGGACGGCCAGGGTCGAGGAGCCCGTCGTATCCATCGAGCGGCCGGGCTGGACTTCGAGGCCGTTCGGATAAACGGTGATGCAGTCCATGTTGATCTGATCAGCACCGATTTTCCGCGCCATCTTGAAGCCGTCGCCGGTTTCCGTCGGAATGCCGTAGAAGAGCGCGTGCTTGGCGATTTCAGGAACCATCTCATGGTCTGCGCCGTAGCCGCCCGAAGCCAGGATGAAGGACTTTGCCTTGAATTCATAGGGCTGATCGTTCACGCCCGTCGCGCGGACGCCGATCACGCTGCCGTCCTTGTCGGTTACGAATTCCTGCGCGCGAACGTCGGTCATGATGACGCCGCCGTGCTTCTTGTAGATGTCGAGCATCTGCTCCTGCCAGTGCAGCGAATTGCCCTTGGCGCTGATCTGACGGGCGGCGCTGTGGCCGGGGAACTTGACCCAGGCGGCGCCGTATTCGATCTTGAGGTCGTCGATGAGCCAGTTGCCCACTTCGCCCACGCGTTCTGCGGCCATGCGGGCGAGCACCTTGTCGTTTCGGTTGTCGCCGCCGACAAGCATGTCCTTATAGAGGAGCTCGGCGCTGTCGTTCTTTTCCTTCATGACCTCGCGCTGATAGCGCGTGCCCGTGGCGGCAAGACCGCCGTGGTTGAGCGCCGAAACGCCGCCCACTGCCGCGCGCTTCTCCATCAGGATGACCTTCTTTCCGGCGAGAGCTGCCTTGACAGCAGCGGTGATGCCGCCGTTGCCCGCACCGATCACGAGGATTTCGGAATCGACTTCCTTCACGGGCGAGCCGGCGAGGGACTGGTGGCCCACGGGCTTCGTGAACTGGGAAATGTCGGCGCCTGCGTTCTTGAGCGCAGCCACGACGGCGTTGATGATGGCGTTCGAGGTGAGGGTAGCCCCGCTGATCACATCGACCTTGGCCGTCTGGTTCTCAACGATCGCGGCAGGGATGCGTTCGATGGCGGGATCGGAAATGCCGACGGATTCCTTGTGGCTTACAACGTCGACCTTGGCAATGCTGCCGGCCTTGAGCGTGACTTCAACCGTGACGGGGCCGTTGCGGCCCATGCTTTCGCCGCGATAGGCGCCGTCGGCGGGAGCCGCAGAGACGGCGGCCGCAGCGAAGGCGGCGGAAATGGCGATGGCGGCGATGGCAGGCTTCATCTTCATGATGTGGTTTCTCCTTTGTCCTTTGGCGCTCCGGCGGGGCGCTTTTCTGTGGATGCGCGGAATTTTTCCGCGTTCACCACTTTTCCGCCATAAACATTTGTTGAGTGGCGGTTTGGGAAAGGATGAAAGACGACTCGCAGGATGCGCGCGAATTCGCGTCAGAGCCGTGCTATGTCCGCGCCTGCGAGACGCCCGAATGTGAGGCAGTCGCTGAGGCCGTTGCCGCCCATCTGGTTGTCGCCGTGAAGGGACCCGGCGGCCTCACCGGCTGCGTAGAGCCCAGGAATGACGCTCCCGTCGGGGCGCAGCACGCGGCTCCAGGCGTCGACCCGAATGCCGCCCTGACAGGCGTGGCGCGTCATGCCTGCGTAGCATCCCCAGAAAGGCGGCGTTGCGATGCGGGACGCCCGGACAAGGTTCTTGCCGAAGGCGTCTCGCTGAATCTCAATGCCGTCGTTGTAGCGCTGAATGGTTTCCGAGAGCGCTTCGGGAGGCATCCCCATCGCGCGGGCAAGCTCCGGGATGCTCCGGGCAACAAAGGCGTCTCCGGTTTCGACGCCCCAGACCGTTTCCTTCTGAATGAGCACGTTGTAGCTTCTCAATCCCTCGTCGTCGACGACCGCAAAGGCCGTCTGCCGGGGAAGCGCCAGAACGCGGTCGCGCAGAATGTCGCGCCGGGCATCTTCGCGCACGAATCGGCGGCCGTCCGGACCAACGAGAATGAAGCGGTCGACCTCGTTGTGAAGACGCACGCGGTGACTGCGCCCTGGAGGGGATCCCGGCTGACACTGGATCTTCTCCATGTCGACGAGGGCGGCTCCCGCCGCGCGGGCGGCAAGGAGCATTTCGCCCGTGATGCCGGGGGCGTTGTTGTGGGTGAGATTCGCAAAGCGCGGCGCAAACTCGCTGATCATCGCTTCGCTGGCGGCGTAGCCGCCGCTGGCAATGAGAACGCCTTTGCGGGCGCAGAATCGCTCGGGAGCGGCGCCTTCAGAGCGGACTTCGACGCCGCGGACGGTTCCGTCCTCGGAGAGGAGCCGCACGACGGAAGCGCCGCATCGAATCTTCACGCCGAGGCGGTTCGCATGATCGAGGAGCGTGCGGATGTAGCCCGATCCATTCGGCATCAGAGGCTTTGAAGCTCGCGGGAAGTGTTCGCCCGAAACGGTATAGATGCGCGGCGAGAATCGCATGCCGTGCGCCTCGAGCCATTCGAGCGTCATCCCGGCTTCGCGGGCGAAGCGCCGGATGCGCGCCCTGTCGGCGGTCGGCCCGGCGTTCTCGAGAATGTCCGCTTCAAAGCGCTGCCAGTCGTCGAGGATGTCCTCCGGGATCTGCCGCTTCGGCGCGGGGGCAGAGTAGTAGCCGCTCGCAATGAGCGTGTTGCCGCCCGGAGCGGCTTCCTTTTCAAGCACGAGCACGGATGCGCCGTTCTCCGCCGCGCTCACGGCTGCGGCAAGTCCCGCGCCGCCAGCACCGGCGATGATGATGTCGAAGCCGGGGAGATTCCGGAGAGTCCCGCGCGCGGCCGCCTCGTGGAGGAAGGTTCCTGCAAGGGACGCGGCCAGAAGCCGGCGCCGCAGGAGCGACAGTGGGGAAGCGCTGCTCATCGGGAGTTACTCTCTTCGCCGACGCCTGCGTCCTTATCAGGAGCGCTCTCCGGAGAAAGCATCCGGACAGTGACGAAAGCCCTGGATTCGGATTCGCCGGCTATAAGCCCGGCGGCCCGGAGCTTCCCGAGAATCTCAACAGGCGAATGGATGCCGAGCTTGCGGTAGATGCTCATGCGGTGGATGCGGACGGCCTGTTCGGAGATGCCGAGGGCGGCGGCAGCAGGCTTGTTCGGAATCCCCTGAGCGGCCTGCAGCGCGACTTCGAGCTCCCGGGGCGTAAGGCTTGCGACCCTGCGGCGCAGGCTCTCGAGCTCCGCCTTTTTCGTCCTTTCCTCAATATGCCACTCGAGAAGTGTGCGGCAGGCCTCGGCGAGTGTTTCGGCTTCGACGGGCTTCTGCAGAAAGTCTGCTGCGCCCCGCTTGACGGCAAGGAGCGCCATGTCGATGTCTCCGTGGCCCGTGAGAAAGAGAACCGGAAGGTCGATGCCGCGTTTTCTTAGGACTTCCTGACATTCGAGCCCCGACATGCCGGTCATGCGCACGTCGAGCACGACGCAGCCCGGGCGGGCGAAATCGTCGAATTGAAGGAATTCTTCTCCTGATGAGTACGTGCGGACCTCCATGCCGGCAACGTTGAGGACGAAGGAATGAGCGCGCAGAAGCGCTTCATCGTCGTCGACGAGTCTAACGAGAGGAGGAAGCAGGGGCATTTTTAGTCCTTTCCTGAAAGGGGAAGAGAAAGGCAGGCGCATAGACCGGGGCCGGGAGATGCAGGTTCATAGTAGAGGCTTCCGCCATGCGATTCGGCAATGCGCTTCACCAGCATGAGGCCGAGTCCGAGCCCTTCGGGCTTGCTGCTCGCTGAGGGAAGTCCGAGGCTGCGGATTTGCTCTTTGCTCATGGGGAGCCCTCTGTCCTGCACAGCAATGACCAGACGTTCCCGTTCGACGCGTGTGAAGATTTCTATATCCGGGCGAGAACTCTCTCCTGCATTATGCGAGGAGGAAGCTGCATTCTTGATGAGGTTGAGGAGCGCAAGTTCGATTTCAAGGGGTTCTGCAAGGATGCGGATGTCGGAGGCGGGTAGAGCAATTTCCATTCTGGTTGTTCGCCCTGCAGCGGTTCCGCAGAAGGAGTCGACTGCACGGGAAATGAGTTCGGCTGCGCAGAGAACCGAGCGGGGATGTTCGCGGTTTTTGGCGTAGCTGCTCACATGTTCAACGATGCGCGAAATCCTCGCCGCTTCTTCATTGATGCCTTCAGCGGCTTGAGCTACGAGAGGAGAGATGCCGCCCCGCTGCTTCATGAACATGCGGAGTCCCCCGGAATAGGCCACGAGGCTTGCAAGCGGCTGTCGCACTTCATGCACGAGCATGGAGCAAAGACTCGAAATGATTCCGGCGCGCTCCATCAGGTAGAGGCGTTCCCGTGCCTCCCGAGCGCTCTGGTTCGCAAGCGTGAGTTCCTCGGTTCTGCGACGAACCAGGAGATTCGCGCGTATGGAATGAAGGAGCATGAGAAGAATTAGGGCGAGGCAGGCAAGGATGGCGGTTTTGTAGCGCTTCCAGAGAACGAAAGGGGAAATTTCGTTGAGGTAGCTGTAGGGACCGAGCCTCAGCACCTGGTAGACCTTCTCGACGGGCGTGAAGTTGTCGGCAATGCCGAGGGCGTAGCCGCCCCGCGAGGCCGGCAGCGTGAGCGCGGCGATCATGAAACCTTTGAGAAGGTTCGGGTTGAGGCCGGAAGCCGAAGCGAAAACGATGTCGGGGAAAAGCGGGCTTGAAACGATGCAGGAGAGGGCGGACTGGGGCCGGGGATTGACGACCCGCAGCGCATTTTCCGGAACTGCGCCCTGGGCGAGAAGTTCCTCAATGCGGCATGAGGGAAGAACGGCCGCTTCGGCTCTCCCCGCGAGCACTTCCATGACGGGATCGGCCTGGCCGTAGCCTGTAACAACTGCGCGCTCATCGAGCGCTTTGACATTCACGCCTTCTGTTTCGAGCATGGCCTTGAGTACCAGCCAGGTGCTCACGTCGTTGCGGTCGTAAACGGCAAGGCGCTTTCCGGCCAGGTCGGCAAGCGTTCTGATGGGGCTGTCGGCCTTTCTGAGGACGGTCAATGCGGCCGACTGCGAGGGATCGGAAGAGCGCGGCGAAATGCGCGAGCCGATCTGCACGGCCTTTCCCTTGAGGCGCAGGCTGCTGAAGATCCCGCTGTCGGCAAAGAAGAGATCGACCTCATTTTTCTCAACGGCTTCGACGAGCGCGTCGATTCCGAGCATCCGGCTTTCAAAGCGCATTGCAGGGAAAAGCGTGCGCAGATGGAGCATCGTCGGCGCAAAGGTCTCGATATAGAAGCGCGGTTCGAGCGTTTCCTGCACCGCGACGCGGACTACCACCGGCCGCTGTTGAGCAAATACGCTGCTTCCCGAAAGCGCCAGGCTCAGAAGGAGAAGGATCGGGAAGAAGAGGCGCATGCGGGACGAGTCGAATCAGGAAAACCGGAGGGAACGTAAGCGAGAGATTCCGCGGCAGTAAGGTACTCGCCGCTTCCGCAGACGCTTATCCTGAGTATAGGGCTTCCTTAAGTTCATTCTGGAAAGCCCTTCGTGCTCCCGGTACCCGGCCTGGCTGCACATTACTTTTTTGAACGGTGGTCCCAACGATTATCTTGACAGCGGGTACTGTCTCATCTGCTCTATCTTCAGGCTACCCGAACAACTTGGGCTTCCTCCGTGCCTTTATGCAAAGAAGCGGGCGGCCGAAATGGATCGCCCGCCTTCATAACGAGACAAAGGATTAAAGCGGCACGTCCTTCAACCATGCCGAGGGCCCCATGTCCTGCACTTCGTAGACGCTCTTGCCCTTTTCCCATTTCGCCGCGCCGCGGGCCTTGCCGGTGATTTTCTCGATCTCAACCTTCCAGATCATGGCGAGCGGACCGCGAACCTTGAACTGAACGTCGTTTCTGACCTTGCTGTTGCCCGGAGCATGGCGCCTGAGAATCGCTTCAAAAGCCTCCCGCCATTCCTTTTCATCCGTGACCGGATGGACCTTGCCCGTGACAACTGAGGAGGCAAAATCGACCGAATACCATTGCGGCAGCGTCGTTGCCTTGGCGATGAAGCAGAGCGAGACGTTCGGGTTCATGAGCATGTTGTCGGCCTTGCGGCCTCCGGGCAGACCGGTCGAGTGAAAGTAGAGCGCGTCGCCGACCATGACCGGGGAAACCGGGACGGCATAGGGAAAGCCTTCCGCATCGCAGGTTGCAAGGACGGCATGTTCAGCGGCCTCTATCACTTCACGGGCCTGATCGAGCGTAAGCTCGCGGGCCTTGCGCCGCATCGGGCGGTTGACGGTGGATTCGTTTGGCACGGCAGCATCTCCTTCTCTGATCCATGCATTTCGTATGTGGTCGCCTGCGCCGGCGGGCGCAGCAGGAACGATCATACGTCGGGAACAATGTCGGACTTATCAGTACTTGATCCAGTGATCCTCCGATCGGCAGCGATTGAAGGCTCGGTGAATCTGCAGATGGTTGAGAGCCCGGGCTTTCAGAAAAATAAGGAAAAAATCCAATAAAAAAAGACCTCAAACCGCATTGCAGTGCGATCTGAGGTCTTTTGCAATTGCTTTTTCACTCTTCAGGCCCGGAGGTCTTCCCCGGGAGCCCGAAGGAGCGTTCCGCGATTACTTGCTGTGCGGAACCTGAAGCGAGAACTGATGGCACTGGTTGCACATGAGTTCGGACTTCTGGTGACCCTTGTGGCAGTCCGTGCAGTTGACGTCGCCCAGGTGCGAGTAGTGCGGATTGGGTTCGTCCTTGGCGGTCTGCTTAGCGAGCGCCTCATAGCTGTGGCACTGCTTGCAGACGTCCTTCTTCACCTTCGCGCCTTCGGTCGGCGCGGTCTTGTGGCAGGTCTCGCACTTCTGGCCGTGGGCAAGATGGAAGTCAGCCGTGTAGTCGGAAGCAAGCGCCGACGAGGAAAAAGCGGTGCCGAAGCAAAGCGCGGCGGCAAGAGCGATAAAGGTATTCTTGGTCATTTTGAATTTCTCCCCGTGATTCAGATCTTCGCCTTCTTGGCGCGGGCAGCCATTTCGCGGGCTGCAATGCGGCCGAAGACCGTAGCGGCGCCCAACTGCGCGCCGCCCGCATAGTTGAAGTAGAAGATGCCGCCCGCGGCATTGCCCGCGGCGTAGAGGCCGGGGATGCTGCCGCCGTCAAGGCTCTGAATCTCAGCCTTGGTGTTGATGAGCGGGCCGCCGAAGGTGGCCGTCATGCCGCCCTGGAAGGGAACGGCGTAGAACGGGGCCTTCGCAACGGGGTGCGGGTTCTTGTAGGTGCAGGGAGGCGTCATTTCGTCGAGCTTGCCGGCGGCAAGCGCGTCGTTGTAGGCCTTCACTTCCTTGAGAACGTTCTTCTCGGGGAGGTTCACCTGCTTGCAGAGGGCTTCAAGCGTATCGGCCTTACCGTAGGGGCTGTTGAGGCGGTCGAACTTGGCGATCACCTTCTCAAGCACCGGGCAGGTGCTGTCGACGATCACCCAGGCCTGGTTGTCGAGCGTCTGGAGCGCCGTCGTGCGGGCCTTCACCACGTAGGTGTTGTTCTCGTCCATGAAGCGCTTGCCGGAGGTGTTGACCTGAACGCCGTAGCCGGAATTGAGCACGTCGGCGGGGTTCACGTGCGTGACGCCGATGATCGGGCCGCAGTGGAACTGGTCCATGTTCACGAACTTCGCATAGAGCGGAAGCGTGAGGGAAACGTTTTCGCCGGTGGTCGACTTCGAGCCGCGCAGCACCATGCGGGTGGCCCAGCCGCCGATGTAGCGGTCGACCATTTCAGGGTTGGCGGAGAAGCCGCCCGTCGTGAGGCAGACGCCGCCCTTGGCGAGCCATTCCTTCTGGCCTTCGTCCGAGAGGGTCTTCACGCCCGTCACGCGGAAGTGGTCGTCGTGAAGGAGCTCGATCACCTTGTGCTCGTAGCGGATTTCGATGCCGCGCTTCTTCGCGGCGGCAAGGAGGTACTGCACGAGGCGGGCGCCGCCCGTGATGCCGTCGCCCAAGACGCGGCAGGTGCGGCCGAGACGCGGATAGGGCATCGGACGGATCTTGCCGAACTTGACGCCGATATCCTTTTCAAGCCAGTCGATGCCTTCGGAAATGTTGTCCGTGTAGGTGCGGTTCAAGGACTTGTCGCCCATCTGCTTGGAGATGTCCATCATCATGGCGTAGAAGGCGTCAGCCGTATCCTCGATGCCCTGTTCCTTCTGGTGCCGGGTGCCCCAGCCGCAGATGGAGCCGAGGGCGAAGATGGCGTTGCCGTCCGGACGGTCGCGCTTTTCAAAAAGCACCACCTTGGCGCCGAGATCGTGCGCCGTAATGGCGGCGATCAGGCCGGCAGGACCGGCGCCAACAATGATGGCATCATAGACCGGGTCCTTCGCCTTGCCCGCGGTCTTGGCTTCGGCAGCGCCGGCAATGCCGGCGGCGCCGGCAGCGGCTGCGCCGAAAATGGAAGTCTTCAAGAGGCCGCGGCGGGTCATATCCGTGCTCGACATCATGCTTCTCCTGTTTTTTGTTGTATATGAATGCTGAAAGGACTTCAGATAGTCCCTTTGGAGTCAGCCGGAAGTGTAGGTGCACCCCACCGATAAGTATGGTTGCTTCAGGACAAGAAAAAGGACTTTTCTGAAGCGAGCCTTAAAGCTTCTCCAGGGTTTCCCGACAGACGTTCTGTAGACTCCATTACATTGATCCTCCGGCATTTTTCCCCATGAATAAGGCCATTCCTTCTCTCTTTTTGGCAGGCTTTCTCCTCCTTTCTCTCTCCGGTATTTCGAATGCTGAGGGAGGCGCAGCTCCTGAGGCTCCGGCGCAAAGGCAGATCCGCGTGGGCGTCGGCGCCTTTGCTCTTCCCGAGCAGCGGGATGAATTTGATGCGGCAACCCTCACGACGCTCTTTGATACCTTCGGGATTGAGAACGTGACGGTGACGGACTACACGGTTGCCGATCTCGAGAAGGCCGTGAAGGCGGGCGAGGTCGACGTCTTCGTGAGCAGTTCCGGGGCGGCAAGACGCTTTGCGCCCATGGGCGCGAGGCCCCTCGCGACATCCGTGGCGCCGGGCCTGAGGGATCCCAACCACAATGAAGGCACGGCGATCATTCTCCGCAGGGGAGATTCAAGAACGCTCGCCGAACTCGAGGGCGCAAGACTTTCGGCCAACATGGCCTGGGGCTTTTCGGGCTATCAGATCGCGATGGGGGAGGTTGCTGCGCTTGGGAAGAATCCGGACAAATTCTTCGGCCGCACGCAGTTCTTCAACCGCAGCGACTCGATGGAGTCTGTTGCCCGGTCGGTCGCTTCCGGGACGACGGACGTCGGGTTTCTGAGGCTCTGCGCTTTTGAGGAATTAAGCCGCAAGCATCCGGATGTGACGGGAAAGCTCCGCGTCCTTGCGCCCCCGAAGGGCGTCGACACGAGCGCGGTCTCCTGCGTTGCGAGCACGAGGCTCTACCCGGCCCACAGCCTGTCCGTCATGCCTACCGTGACGCCCGAGCTCTCGCGAAAGCTCCTCGTTGCGCTCCTCACCATGCCCGCGACGGAAAGCGGCCGCGAATGGTCGGTCGCGACGGACTTTCATGCGGTCGACAAGCTCCTCGAGGACCTGAGGATCGGTCCCTATGCGTATCTCAGGGACTGGACGATGAGCCGCTTCGTCAATGCCTTCTGGCCCTATCTCCTTATTCTTCTTCTTGCGGTCGCGGGGCTCGCCTATCACGGCTGGCGGCTCAGAGTCCTCGTGGCAAGGAGAGAACGCGAGCTCGAGGAAGTGCACGTCCGCGAAGTCGAGCAGAGTCAGAGAATTGCAATGCTGCAGCGCGCCGGCGCCGTGGGGCAGCTCTCAAGCCTCATCGCGCACGAGGTGCATCAGCCGCTCTCTGCCATCCGACTCTTTGCCGAGGGGCTTGAGCGGAGGGCTAAGGCCGGAACCGCCACGAACGAGAGCGTTCTCAAAATCGCCGGGAGGATCGCCGGACAGGCCGAGCGCGCGGGGGCGATCGTCGACCGCGTGCGGGACTATGCGCACCAGCGGGAGCCCGTTTTCCAGCGGATCCGGGTAGCGGATCTCGTCCAGCACATTCGGGAAACGTATCCGAAGCTCGAGGCAAAAACCGAGGTGATCATTTCCCGGGAGGCGCGGCATTCGGAAGTGCGCGGGAGCGTTCTTGAGCTCGAGCTTGCCGTCGTGAATCTCATCCGCAATGCCGTGGAAGCCGTTCGCGGCGTCGAGAGCCCCCGGGTCGTCCTCGAAGTAAGCTCTTTCGGGAACAAGGTGCGCTTTGAGGTTTCCGACAACGGCCCGAAGCTTTCCGAAGAGAAAATCCGCGCGCTCGCATCTCCTATTTCAAGCGAGAAGCCCGAAGGGCTCGGCCTCGGTCTCTCGATCGTGAAGCACCTCGTGGAGCGCCACCAGGGCGAACTCGTCTTCCGCTCCGGCGGGGGAGCCGCAGGGGACGGGCTCGCAGCGGATATCATCCTGCCGACGGCCTCCCCGGATGCGGGGAATGAGAAGGAAATGACGGAAGAAAAGAACGAAAGAAACGAAAAGGAGATCCGCGCATGACGAAGTCTGAAGAACCGCTCATCCGCATCGTCGACGACGACGAAGCGCTCTGCGAGGCGATTTCCTTCGTGCTTGAGGGCGAAGGCTATGAGACCGCCGTTTATCAGAGTGCGGAAAGCTACCTCGAAAAGGATGATCCATCGAGGTATGGGGTGCTCCTTCTTGACGTCAAAATGGGCGGCATGAGCGGTCCGGAACTTCAGGAAGCGCTCATCCGGGCCGGGCAGAAGATTCCCATCATCTTTCTTTCCGCGCACGGCTCGATCGACCTTGCGGTCGACCTGATGCAGAAGGGCGCGGTGAGCTTCATCCCGAAGCCCGTGGGATCCGAGAAGCTTCTCGCGACGATTGAGCATGCCTTGAAGGATGCTCCGGTCTTCGGCGCTTCGCACGCAGAAGCAAAAATTGCAACAGATCCTTTAAGCGATCGGGAGGAGCAGGTAGTGCGTTTGGTCTGCGAAGGCCTTACCAACAGGCAGATTGCCGAACGGCTCGGCGTCTCGAAGCGCACAATTGAATTCTTCCGCGCCAATGCAATGCGCAAGCTCGGAGCTCATAATGCGAAGGAGCTGCAGCATCGATTCCAGCTCAAGTACTGAGGACGAAGCTGCCGTATTCCATTTTCAGGATAAGACCATGCATCACGAAGATATTTACACCGAGACCCCCGCAAGCCCGGATACGCTTGCCAACCTCGGCCCCCTCGCGCCTCTTGCCGGCACCTGGTACGGTGCTGACGGCGTCGATACGCATCCGGTCGCCGAAGGCACGGAATCCGAACCCTTCGTTGAAACGCAGACCTATGAGCTGCTCGACCCCCAGAACAGCGGCCCGCAGCTCCTTTACGGCCTTCGCTACCACGTGGCGATCACGAAGCCCGGCGAACTCAACGCCTTCCACGATCAGGTGGGCTATCTCCTCTGGGAGCCCGAGACCGAAACCGTCTTCATGACGCTCGCCATTCCGCGCGCTCAGGTCGCGATGGCGGTCGGCAAGGCGAAGCCCGGCGACAAGCAGATTCACCTGCGCGCCGAACGCGGCTCGACCATGAACGGCATTGCTTCGAACCCGTTCCTTGAGAAGAACTTCCGCACCGAGTCCTGGGACATCACGTTCACCTTCAATGAGGACGGCTCCATCTCCTACGAGGAAGACACGGTGCTCGTGATTCCGGGAGTCGAAAAGGAATTCCATCACACGGACAAAAACACGCTCCGCATGATTGCCGCTGCCCGCCCGAACCCCGCGATGGTTCAGGAAGGCCTCATGAACCGCAATCCGAAGTAATCGCGCGGCTCTGATCTCGTTTGAATGAGAAAAAGGACGGATGGCCCGGGAAATTCTCCGGGATCCGTCCTTTTTTTGCGCCGCTTGGGACGGGCTATGCCGCGGCTCCAGGCACGACTTCCCAGCGGTCAAACCGCCTTTCCCTGCCGTTGAAGACCATGGCGACGGCAATGAGCTCTCTGCCGTGAGGCGCTTCGCCGTACCTGCGATCCCGGATCTGCATGACGGCGCTCCGGAGGAGCTTTTCGGCATTTGTGCCGTCAGCGGAGAATTTGAGTTCGAACACCCAGCGGCGATGAGGCGTTTCCACCTCGAGATCGCTTCTTCCGAGTGCGGAATGCTTTTCCACATCCGGCACCATTGCGCCGCCCATCAGAAGTACCAGGAGGTGGCTCCTGCAGGAGGCTTCATTGACAACCGGATAGCGTGAATAGTCGATGGCGTTGAAGACCTGGTTGAAGTGCGCAATAACCGTTTCCGGGCGTTCCCGGTCGAGCATCTTCGCGAGCCGGGAGACGCCGGCATCGAGCCGGTTGATGTTGCGGAGCATTTCGTCCGCATAAAGCCGCGCCATGGAAAGCTCGACTTCCTTATTCGGATATCCCACCTCGACTTCCGCGACGTTGAGCTGCTCTCTGATTGTGAGGTAGCCCGCCTGAAAGAGAAGCGCCTCGACCGAAAGCTTGTCGTACTGGCGGACGGCGCCCAATTCGTCGAGCGTCATGGCGACGGGAACGTCGAAGGACTCCGGCCGAACCAGCTGATGCTTCTCGAGGTATTTGAGTAGGAGCGAGGGCTGCCCGCCGCTTTCGTACCAGTAGTTTTTGAAGCCCTGCTGAGGATACTTGAAGAAGTTGAGGACCGACCACGGGCAGAACACGTGGGATTGAGCGGAAGGCTCAAACGAGAAGCCGTCGTAGTTGTCCCGAAGGTTTTGAAGCACGTGTCTTTCAGTGGTGCCGAGCTTTTCCGCGGCATTCCGAAGGTATGCAGCAAACCCCGATTTGATTTCCTCTTCGGTATAGCCGAGAAGCGTTGCATAGGCCGGATTTAAAGTAATGTCGTCGAAGTTGTTGAGTTCGGAGAAGATGCTGGTTTGACTGTATTTTGTGATGCCGGTCATGAAGAAGAACCGGAGGCAGCCTTCATATCGTTTGATGACGGCGTAAAAGCGGCTCAGGACTGTCCTGATCTCATTAAACAGACGGGAATTCTCGAGATGCGCGGTGAGCGGCGCATCGTATTCGTCGATCAGGAGAACAAAGCTGTTGGATCCCAGAGTGGAAAGCCAGAGCTTGAACTGATCGAGAAAGAGACTCACGGTGTTTGTCGGGTCGTACCGGAAGCCGATATCCGCAAAGGCGGTCGCAATCATGCTGCGAAGCGACTTTTGGAACTCTTCCGCGGATGGGAGATCCTTCAAGTCGGAGAAGTCAAGCCTGGCGACCGGATAAGTTTTGTCCTTCCAGAGCTTTTCAATCATGAGGCCCGAAAAATCCCGCAGGCCGTTTTTGAAAAGCGATTCAAAGGTTGATACGAGAAGGGACTTCCCGAAGCGCCGCGGGCGGACGATGAGAATCTTGCTGCGGACGGAAGCGAGCTCGTAGATTAGAGCGGTCTTGTCGATGTAGATCTCGTTGGAGTTTCTGAGCGCAGCGAAATCTGATGTCCCGAGAGGGAGTGCTTTTCCCGGTAGAGCATTCATTTGAGCCTCTGGAGACATCTTTGTTAATGGCAGAATCCATTCGTGATTCCCGTAAAACCATGAGGTTACGGGACGATTGCCAAGTCTAAGGCATTCGCAGTGCGGCAGGTGCCGATGCTGCTGCGTTGGCATCCGGCTGGAAGGATGCGCTCCTGCGCTTCAAAGCGGCGGAGGCCTTCGGAAGCTTTGTTAGACTGCCTCGCAAAGGAGACGAAATGAAAACGGTATCCCTGGGCATTGAGGATTTCGGTCGAATACGGGCATCGAATTATTTCTATGTCGACAAGACGGCCTTCATCCGCGACTGGTGGGAGAACGCGGCGCTCGTGACCGTGCTCACGCGTCCGCGTCGATTCGGCAAATCGCTCATGATCGATACAGTGGAGCGCTTCTTCACAGCAGCGGAAACCAATCAGGAAGCGCTTTTCGGGGATCTTGAAGTCTGGTCAAGCGAGGAGATGCGCAGTGTCGCCGGAAAGATTCCGGTCATCCGTCTTTCTTTTTCCGGCGTCAAGGCGCCGACCTTTGAGGAAGCGCGCGATCTGATCGTGCTGGCGCTTCGGGAACTTTTTGGTAAATTTCCCTTTTTGACCTCAGCGCCTGAGCTTGATGACGAGGAGCGCTCCTACTTCGCGTCATTCGGGCTCTCTTCAAATCCTGCACTCATTAAATATAGTCTCCGGTTCCTCTCGACTGCACTTCATCGGGTTTACGGCGTGAAGCCCATTATTCTGCTCGATGAATACGACACGCCGATGCAGGAGGCATGGCTTAACGGCTACTGGGATGCACTGGCGCAGTTCGTCCGTGCCTTCATGAACCTTTCCTTCAAAGACAATCCCAGTCTGGAGCGCGCGCTTCTGACGGGCATTACCCGGGTCAGCAAGGAGTCCATTTTTTCGGACCTCAATAATCCGGATGTCATAACGGTGCTGTCGGATGAATACCAGACGGCATTCGGCTTCACGGAGGCCGAGGTTGCGGAAGCATTGAAGGAATATGGTCTCAGCGATCTGGACGATGTGAAGACCTGGTATGACGGGTTTTCTTTCGGCTCCGTGAAGGGCATCTACAATCCGTGGTCGGTTACGAATTACCTCAAGAAAAAGCGTCTGGCTCCGTATTGGGCCAATACGAGCAGCAATGAGCTCGCGGGCCGCCTTGTGCAGACCGGCAATTCGGACGTCAAGCAGGCCTTTGAGAGCCTCTTGAACGGCGGGTCCGTAACGGTTTCGCTCTGTGAGGAGATAGTCTTCCAGGACATTGAGACGAGTCCGGCGGCTTTGTGGTCCCTGCTTCTTGCAAGCGGCTATCTCAAAGTCGTGCGTCAGGCGGATGACGACCACTACGAGCTCGCACTCACCAACCTGGAGGTGCTTAAAACCTTCGATGCGCTCATCGGCCGGTGGTTCTCGAGCGCACAGGAATCGAACTATCCCGACTTCATCGAAGCGCTCCTTACCGGCGACATTGAGAACATGAACTTTTTCCTCAACCAGCTCACGTGTTCGGTCTTCAGCTTCTTTGACGCCTCGGGTTCCGAACCGGAGCGGTTTTACCACGGCTTCGTTCTCGGGCTTCTCGTCTCACTCCGGCGCCGCTATGTCGTGACAAGCAACCGGGAGAGCGGGCTCGGGCGGTGCGACGTGATGCTCGAACCGCTCGACAAATCGAAGGACCTGGCCTTTATCCTCGAATTCAAGGCAAAGCGCCCGGGAACATCCGGGACGCTCGAGGATGCAGTGAAGGAAGCGCACGAGCAGATCGAGAGAAAGCGCTATCGCGAGGAGCTCATCGGCCGCGGCATTGAGGCTTCCCGAATCCGCGTCTTCGGGTTCGCGTTTGAAGGAAAGCGCGTGCTGGTCGATTGATAAGCGGAGTAAAAGCCGGGAAACGGTAGAATTCTTGAAAGCGTCTAATGCGCTTTCTCTTCCTCTGTCTTTCCCGTCGCGCTCATGAAATGCCTTCAGAATCTTCTTGCCTGGCAGGTTTTCGTTGCCGCCTGCCGCACGCGCAGCATTTCTGAGGCCGCGGTGCTGGCGGACATTGATCTCCCGAAAGCCTCGCGGCTGATTGCGGGCCTGGAGAAGGAACTGGGAAAGTCTCTTTTCGACAAGACCCGCCGCCCGATTCAACCGACGGCGGAGGCGGAGAAGCTCCGCGCAGCGATCGAACCCCTTGTAACGGGCTTCCAGGAAATTCTGGAGCCGAAGAAGGATGAGGCGGGCGAGCAGATCATCCGCTTTGCGGCGCCGATTGAACTCGCGCAGGAATACTTTTCCGAGCAGCTTTTGCGCTACAGCGGCCTTTTTCCGGGCGTCGCCTTTGCGGTTGTGCCGGAAACAGGGCCCGATGAAGTGCGCCGGGGCGAGGTCGACGTAGCTGTTCTCAACCGCAGGCCCGCGGACCCGGCAGGCCTCATCATCCGCAACTACAACAATTCCACGACGGTGCCGCTCGCAACGCCCGAGTACCTCCGTCGCGCCGGGATCCCGGAGAAGCCTTCAGATCTTGCGAAGCACGAGGGTCTCCTTCTCAAGGCCTACAACGACGAAGCCGTCACCGGGGAGCTTTTCTGCGGGAAAGCCTCTGAACCCCTTGTCTGGCGAAAAACCTTCGTCACGCACGACCAGCTCACGCTGAAGCGCCTTCTTCTCGAGCACCACGGCATTACGGTGGATCTTGCGCTTCTGCACGTCGAGGATGAAATCCGCGAGGGACGGGTGGTTCCGCTTCTCGAAGGCTGGACCCGGGCGCCGCGCTACATGTGCCTGGTCGACCGGCGGGAGGAGGAGCTCAATAACGCGAAGCTGAGGAACTTTGTCCTCTGGATGACGGCGACCGCCCGCGAAGACATGCAGAAGCGCACGGTCGACAACTTCACGTGGCTGCGCGACGCCTACAGGCGCTTCGCTGAGGCGCGCGCTGCTGGCCTCGTCTGAAGCGCAGTCACGTCCGATAGACCGGAGCATTGATCAGCCCCGAGAGCTTATCCTCCCAGGTATCGAACGCCCGGGCGTCATTCTTTCGGGCGAAAAGCGTTTTCGCAGGCGTCGGGAAGACTTCTTCGAGCGACGCCGCTTCGTGAAGCGTGACGGCGTTCATGAAGCAGATGTCGGCGCAGAGCCGGCAGCCCGTGCAGGCGCCGGCGTTGAGAAGAAGCCTGAGCGTTCCGCCTTCCCCCTGCGATTGAAGTGCTCCCGTCGGACAGACGGCCGGGCAGAGCGCGCAGCCGGAACATTTCGCGGCATTGATGCGGGGCGCCGAAAAGAGCTTTGCGGCTTCCCGACTGTCGGCTTTCCCCGATTTTTCGAGGAGACGCTTGAGCGCTTGGATGAGTCTCAAGCGGCTGTCCGGGATCCGCACAAAAGGTTCTTCAAGAAGCGTTTTGGCGATGCGGCTTCGCGCCTCCTGAGTCTGAGGCGAAAAGGCGTCCTGAGGCTCAAGCGCAGCGCCGAGCCTCGAAAAGAAGCGGCGCCGGCCGGCGTCGACTTTCGGGGCGCCCCGAAGGGCTTCGAGCTTAAGAGGGAGATGGAGCTCCGCGCAGATTTTCCGCACGATTTCGATTCGGCTCGTGATGTCGGAAAGCTTTTTTTCGTCGACGCTCCCCGGCGCATAAAGAAGCCTGATTTCCTTTGCACCCAGAGCAACGGCGAGAAGGATCCAGTCGACCGAGAGATGAAGGAGCGAGGGAAGAAGAATTTTCTTCCCCGTCGCTCCGGCATTGGTTGCGGCAAAGACGATGCGGCCCTGAGGCGCCTCCCGGAGGAGGGCATCTTCCAAAGCTTCGCTTGTAAAGGCGGGCGCAATCAGGGCGTCCTCCGGGCAGACGCTCGTGCAGGCGCCGCACCCGGTGCACCTTGAGGCGGCGAAGAGGAGGCGCTTTTCCTTCAGGACGAGCGCTTCTTCCGGGCAAATGTCGACGCAGGCCGTGCAGGTCGAGGAGATGTGGCGGGTGCGCAGGCACCGCCTTCCGGCAAGAAGCGGCTTCGCGTCATCGTGCATGATGAAGTTCCTCACAGAGGCCGAGATCCGAAAGAATCGCTTCCGCGGCAGTTCTGCCGTCGGCAACGGCTTCGGCCGCGAGCGCCGCGCCCCGGACGGCGTCGCCTCCGGCATAGATGCCGGGAACGTTCGTGCGGGTGTTCGCTGCTTCGATCCGGCCCTTATCCGTGAAGCGTACGCCGAGCGCTGCAATCCACGGGTGCGGTTCCGTGCGGAAGCCGCAGGCGAGAAGAATCAGATCCGCAGGAATTTGCCGGATTTCGCCCGAAGGGACATGACGAATGTCGAGCGCTTTGACCGCTCCCGAGTCATCCGTGCAGATGCGCTGCGGGATGGCTTCAAAGAGAAGCTTCGCGCCTTCCTCGCGGGCGGCGAGGACTTCAGACGGGATTGCGCGGATTTGAGTTTCGGGCTTTCTCGCGATTGCGAGCACAGAGGAGGCGCCCTCGCGAATGGCGGCCCGCAGGCAGTCCATGGCGGTGTCGCCGCTTCCGATGACGACGACGCGTTTGCCGCGGACTTCCGCTGAAGCAGGGGGCGCTTCCGCGTGCTTTTGAATATCTTCCGGGAGCATCCGGAACGCCGAAGCTGCAAGGTAGGTTTTGGCCTCTTCCACTCCCTTGGCCTCTTCGCCGGGGATTCCCGGGGAAACGGGCTTCTCGGCACCCGAAGCGATGAAGAGCGCATCGGCATCTTTAAGAAGCTTCGCGGCGGAAGCGTCTCTCCCGACTTCCGTTCCGAATCTGAATTCAACGCCCATTCTCGAGAGCATCCGGCGGCGCCTCAGAACAAGCTCCTTTTCGAGCTTGAAGGCGGGAATGCCGAAGGTGAGAAGTCCCCCTGCGGCAGGCGCGCGGTCGCAGACGACGACGCGGAGGCCGGCCTGGGCGAGGATGTCGGCTGCCGCGAGACCGGCGGGCCCCGCGCCGATGATGACGACGGATCGATTGAAGTTCTTCCCCGGGCGCTTCGGCTCCCAGCCGCGCGCAAGGACGCGCTCAACCGCGGCGCGCTCGAGCGAGGCAATCGGGACGGCGCCGCCCGCGACGGGACAAACCGATTCGCAGAGATGCTCAGACGGGCAGACGCGGCCGCAGATTTCCGGCAGCCGCCCTTTCTCAAGCATCAGGAGCGCGGCGTCGCGCACGCGCTCTTCGCGAAGGAGCGCCATCCAGGCCGGAATGTCGGGGTGCTGCGGACAGGCCCTGACGCATGCTCCGCATTCGATGCAGCGGGCGCTTTGTTCCCGCATTTCGGAGAGCGTCAGGGTGCCGACGGCGGGAAGAAATGTCGTGCGGCGCTTTTCGAGCTCAAGCGGCGCGCCCGTCCGGCGCTGTGATCGCGGCTTCTGAGCGTCTGAAAGTTCCACTTTCCCCGGAATCAGAGGAAAGGTGATGGCGCCTTCCGGGCAGCTTTCGGCGCAGCGCCGGCATTTCGTGCAGTGCGCATGGCTTGAGCCTCCGTCAGGCTCCGTGAGCCGGATCCCTTCGGGACAGGCCGTGGCGCAGACGCGGCAGTTGAGGCCTTTCGACTCTCTGAGGCAGGCCCGGCTCACCGTCGGACGAAGCGTCCGGTTGAAGCGCGAGAGGAGCGTCATCAGGGCGCCGAGCGGGCAGAAGTTCCCGCACCAGCGGCGAAGAACGAAGATTTCAAGGAAGAGAAAGCCCGCAAAGATCGCGATCGACCAGGAGAGGTCGTTCACCTCGAAAAGCCGCCAGAGCGCGATGAGAAGCGCAAAGGTGAGGCCTACCGGACAGATGAGGCAGAAAACGGGAAAGCCGAAGACTGCGGACGATGCGAGCGCGCCCGCGAGAACGGCAAGAGGACCGGCATTCCGGGCGCCCGGGGAACGGGAAGAATGTTCGGTTTCGGCTTGCGCTTTCCTGACTGAAGCTGAGGCGCTCAAGGCGGGTTCAGCTTCCATGGCGCAGTTGGCCGGAGACGACTGCGCGCAAGCAAGAGGACCGGCGGCGGCTCCCTCAGTCTTTTCTTCATGCGGAGCGCCGGGCGCTCCCCGGGTTTTCTGCTCATCAATCCGGACTTCGTCGCGCTTCCTGAAAAGGCGCTTCAGGAGCGGTACGGGACACACCCAGCCGCAGAAGATGCGCCCGAAGATCGTGCAGATGAGGAAAACGGCAGCGAGTCCGAAGAAGGCCTGCGGGATGAAGGTCTTCTCGGCAAGCATGACTTCTATGGCGCCGAGCGGGCAGATGAGCGCAATGTCCTTCCAGCCGAAGCTCGAGAGCGTTCCCCAGCCGGTATGCCAGAGAAGCCCCGCGGCAGTGAGAAGCAGAAAAAGAATTGCCGTGAGGGAGCGGAGAACTTTGGATGAAATCTTCATTTGGAGCCTCCCTCTCAATCAGACGGCGCTATCGAAAGCGGCCTCACGACGATGCCGCGCTCCGCTTCTCCGCGCCAGGACTGGTAGACGTGCGAGGGGCAGATGAGCTCGCATTTGCCGCAGCCGTTGCACTTTTCCGCGTTCACGATCGGGCGGTTTCTGGGGTCAAGGTCGATCGCCTCATAGGGACAGGCTTCATGACATTTGGTGCAGGCGCCGGTTCTGAGCGCAATGCAGGAGTCGGTGACTTCCGCGAGTCCGATTTTTGCCGTTTCCGGGTCGAACGCGGCAATGGCGCCCGTCGGGCAGACTTCCGCGCATTTCTCGCAGAAGTCGCAGAAGCCGAGCCGGAAATCCATGACGGGCGTGCGAATCGCGAGGATTCCGTCGGAAAGCTTCCCAGCGCCGATCACATTGGTGTGGCAGACGCTGCGGCAGCGGTCGCATCTGAGGCACCGGGCAAGGAAGCCTTCGGGCGAAACGGATCCGGGCGGACGAACGAGATGGGATTCCCCTTCGGCGCTTCCCCAGGCGCCGAGCAGAAGGAGGCCGGCCGCACCGGCGGATCCTGCGAGAAGTCCGCGGCGATCGAATTTCGGGGGAGATTTTTTCTGGCTTCCGGCCGGCATGTCGGGGTCCTTCTTCTTATTGCCGGTCAGGCTTCTGCCTGCGGCATTCCGTCGTTTTTGAGTTCCTGAAGGAGGTCCTTCAGAAGCGCTCCGTCCACGATCAGGAACCCTCGCATGAACTGAGCGACGGCCGGGTAGAAGGGCTTTTCGGCATAGCGCTCGACGTCGCGGGCGAAGCCCTTCGTCCAGTTGAGGAGATGGTCCCCGAGGAACGACGCCTGCGCCTCAAGACTCGCAGTCACGGCTTCCGAATCCCCGCGGGCGGCGAACTTCATCGCGTCGCGGCAGAGCTGCGCCATGAAGTCGAGTTCGAGCGCAATATGGTCTTCGTGAATGTCGGAGTGCTCCTTCCGTGCGAGGCCGTGGCGGCGGTAGATTGCGCAGACCTTCTCCCAGGCTTCCTGCATGACGAGTCCCTGCGGGCTCGTATAGACGGATTCGTACGGATAGGCGGCTTTTCCGCCCGTGACGCCTGCGCCGATGAAGATCCGGGCATAGTCGACGGCAAGGTCCGTGAGCGGATCGCCGCCCGGGTTTTTGAGCCAGTCGCCGAGCTTTGCGGCGCCTTCCTTCATCGCTTCGCTCGGGTAATCGGCCGTGAAGTCCATCGAGCGGATCTTCTCGAGGAAGGTCCCGTCGATTTCCGTCTCAAAGACGCGGGAAAGAAAGACGTAGAGGCCGCAGCGGCTCTGGAAGAAGGGAAGAAGCTCTTTCATTTTGAAGTGAAGTCGGTTGGAATGGATGGTCAGAAGAAGCGCCACTCAGGGACGCCGAGCTTGAGGACGCTCCAGCTGAAGGCTGCGGAGCCGAGGGCGGCGAGAACCGTGAGAAGGAGCGCAGGTGCGGCAATCCCTCTAACTTTTCCTGCCTTCGATTGGACTCTCCTTCGAATCGCCCGGGCGATGAGTGCGGGGCAAATAATGCCCGAGAGGAGCGCGCCCATCCAGAAGGGAAGCGCGAGGTCGCCCGTGAGAAGCCTCCCGGCGGTCGGCGCATCGGAGGGCGCTTCGCCCAACCCAAGCCTCGCGAGAAAAATGAGGAGGCCGAGTGCGGGAAGAAGCGGCGTGAGGATAATCATCCGAAGCGCGCCTTCGCGGAGCGTGTTCTTCCCTTCCTCCTCAAAATCCTCCCGCCGTGCTTCAAGGTCGGCGATGAGAAGAAAAATGGCGGCGCCGGCCGAGATGCTCCATCCCAGAGCGGGAAGCCCCATGGCGAGCGTGTGCCAGCCGGCGCGCCAGGGCATGTAGAGGGAGAGCGCGGCAAAGACTGCGGCGAGCGTGCCGGCGATGCCGGCGAGGGCCGCAGCGGGCTTTGTCGTTCGCTCAAGCGCTCCGCGGCCGGCCAGGACGAGGTAGAGGAGAAGAAGAACGAGGGCGCTCCCGAGGCTCGCGAATTCCCGGAAAAGCCCGGTGCCGGGGTTCCTCAGGACGCCGAAGATGAGTTCGGGCCGCCCGAAGGAGAAGGCCGCGGCTGAGCCTCCGAGAATGAAGAGGAAGAGCGCTGCGAGCGCCGTTCTTTTCACAGCGCGCGCTCTCACTCCCATGCATTCGCCGAGGGCGAGCGCAAGTGCGGCTCCGGCGCCGAGCGTGGCGCAGAAGAGGAGCGTGAAGAGCGAGAGCGCGTTCGTCATGCCGGCAATCCCCGCTTAAAGCATCTTCGGCGGGTTGGCCTGCCAGTCGCCCGTCTTCTTGTGCAGGATGTAGCGCACGGTCGGGTGGTTCCCCGAATCCGGCATCGAATGCACGTTTTCGGGGCCGGCGGCGGCAATGACCTTCGAAACATCGCTTTCCGGATCATCAATGTCGCCGAAGAAGCGCGCCTTGGCGCAGCAGACCTTGACGCACGCGGGCTGTTCGCCCACGGCCTGAAGGTGCTGGCAGAGCGTGCACTTTTCGACCACATTCGTTTCCGCGTTGTAGGAACGCGCGCCGTAGGGGCAGGCCGCCATGCACATCTTGCAGCCGATGCACTTTTCCTTGTCGACCAGAATTTGTCCGTCCTCGGTCTTGTAGGTCGCGCCCGTCGGGCAGACCTTCACGCACGGGGCGTCCTTGCAGCCCTGGCAGATGGAGGGGAGAAAGTACTGCTTGATCTCAGGGAACTTTCCCATCGGACCGATCGAGAGCACCTTGTTGTAGTGCACGCCGAGGGCCACGTTGTTTTCCTGCTTGCAGGCGACTTCGCACGCAAAGCATCCGATGCAGCGGTCGAGGTCGATAACCATTGTTTTCTGGGTCATGATCGTTGTCTCCGTCAGAACTTCGCGTCAGGGGTCGTGTCGGTCGGCTGCGGGAGCCAGGGCTTGAAGTCCTCTGGCTTCTGCCAGATGCCTTCCGGAGCGCCGGGCGCCTTCGAGATCTGCACCTGGAAGCCGCGCAGCGTATAGGTGCCGACCATGTCGTTGAAGGGAGCATCGTTCTTCGAAAGAACATTGACGTTCGCTTCCTGCCAGCCGCCCGTCTTCGTGTCGAGCGTTTCCGGGAACCAGAAGCGCTCCATATAGACGATCCGGGGCGGGATGCCTTCGGTGAGGCGGACCTTCCCGCGGATGCGGCCGCGGAGCGACTCAACCCAGACCCAGTCGCCCGTCGCGACGGCATAGTCCTTCGCCGTCTCGGGGTTCACCCAGATTTCGGGCACCGGGTAGATTTCGCGCAGGTACGGAATGTTGCGCAGCGTCCCGTGGTGGTACATCGGGAGACGCCCGTTCGTGAGAACGAGCGGATACTTCTTCGCAATCTCGCCCGAGGGGCTTTCCGCCGGCTCAAGGTAGTAGGGAAGCGGGTCGTAGTCCTTCTCGACGGGCGGGAGCTTCTGGAGCGCATAGGGCTTGCCGGTGCGGCCGAGTTCGATGAAGACGTCGCCGTAGAGCTCGAGCTTCTTCGTGGGCGTTCTGAAGCCCTGGGGGAGCCCCGTCTTCGGATCCGTCTTCTTGTAGACGTAGTAGGAATTCCACTTCTCGTAAGGCATGTACGTGACCGGATTGTGCTCGAGGAGCTCCTTCCAGGTCATGTTGATGCGCTTGAGTCTTCCGTTGAGGAGCTCTTCCATCGAATCCCAGTAGGCGAGGTCGTCCTTCATGAAGGCGGGATCGCAGGCGCGCTTGCAGTTGTCGTTCCCGAGTTCGGCGCAGCGCTTGATGAGCTTCGACCAGAAGAGCGTTTCGTCCTCGGTCTCCCAGACGTGCGCCACGGCCTGGCGGGCGAAGACCATGTTCATGCATTCGACGAGCATGTTGGTCTCAAGCCATTCGCGGGCCGGAAGCAGAATGTCGGCGAACTTCGAGAAGGATGTCGGATACATGTACATGTGAACGACGAGGTCCATCTTCTCGAGGGCGGGAACCCAGGAGGCGGCATTGCCGTTGACGCCGAACTTGTTGCCCGAGCGTTCGAGCCATACCTTGAGGGGATAGGGCTTTTCGGTGAGGATCGCGTTGAGGATGGCCGAAGGCTGGCCGGCGTCCCACTGGAGGAGCCCCTTATGTTCGTTGGAGCCGAGTCGCTTCGTGAGCTGGCCTTCGGGAAGAAGGTAGGAGCAGCGCGTGGCGAGGCTCCCGGCAGGAACCACATTGCTCGAGGGATTTCTCTGCATGAGGGCGCCCGGGCGCTCCACGTTCCCCATGAGGGCGTTGAGGATGACGGAGCCCATGGCGGCCTGGACGGAGTTGGGCGTCTGGTCGGTCGCAACGCCGAGCGCGATGCCCGCAGGGCCGTCGGCGTACATGAGGATCGCTTCCTCAATCTTCTTGGCATCGAGCCAGCAGACTTCAGCGCCCTTCTCGAGCGTCCAGGGCTCGGCGCGTTCACGGAGGCAGCGGAAGCCCGTCTTGTACTTCACACCCTGGAATTCAAATTCGCCGTCGAGCACGGGTTCGAGCGCGTCGTCCCACGGATAGCGGATCGCCTTCGGGCTCTTCGTCCTGGCATCCCAGACGACGAAGGTCTTCGCGTCTGCTGCCGGATCGAGCTCATTGGCGCGCACGAGGCGCTTCGTTTCCGCATTGACGAGATAGGGAAGGTTCGTCCACTTAAGAACAAACTCATGGTCGTAGAGGTTCTTTTCGATCAGGTAGCGCGTCCAGCAGAGCATGAGCGCAACGTCGGTGCCCGGACGGATCGGGAGCCAGATGTCGGACTTTGCGGCATCGGGCTGGAAGCGCGGGTCGATCGAGATGGTCTTCACGCCCTTGGCGCGAAGTTCGACGAGGGCGCGGCCGCCGCCCGCGGTGCAGCTGTAGGAGGCGTCCGTGCCCCAGAGGACGAGCGTCTTGATTTCCGTATTGGGGTTGTAGATTTCGCGGGCGGATTCGTCGGCAATCGAGGTCGAGGGACCGCCGTACATGAGGTCGTAGGCGAGCGTGCGCGGGAGGTAGCACTGCGCGCACCCGGGCTCGTACCAGTTGGGGGTGCCGAAGGCGTTGCAGAAGCGCGGAATGCCGCGGAAGGCGGGATTGCCGCCGCCGCCCGTCGTGACGAGAACGGATTCGGCGCCGTACTGCCGGCGGACTTCCTCGAGCTTGTTGGCGATGATGTCGACTGCTTCCTTCCAGGAGATGCGCTTCCATTTGTTCTCGCCGCGCTTGCCCACGCGCATGAGCGGGTACTTGTTGCGGTTCGGGTGGTAGAGGGCGCTTACGCCCGCAAGCGCCTTGGCGCAGAGCGAGCCCTTCGACATCGGGTATTCGGGGTTGCCTTCGAGCTTCACGACGCGGCCGTTGCGCACATGCGCGAGGACGCCGCAGTTGTGAATGCAGGCGCGGCAGCAGGTCTTGACGATTCTGGTTTCGCCTTCCTGAGCGGCGCCGGGAACGGCAGCCTTTGCGGCAGGCACAAGACCTTCCGAGATCGTTCCGGAAAGCGTCGCGGCGGCGCCTGTGGCGGCAGCTGCTTCAAGGAAGCTTCGGCGGGAGATTTTGGGGAATTCCATGGCTGGACTCCTGGGTGACGGGAAACGCTTGCGGTCTGCCTTCATGTGAGGAATGGGGCAAACCGTTGAGACGGAAGCAGGTGCGGCTCCCTGTTGTTCTGATCTTTTTGAAGCCGCTTCTCTACGTCTTTCGGCTTAGTTTCTTAATCTCCCGATGATTGCGCCATACAGAATTTGAAAGCTAAGTTGTTGTTTTCGCAAGAATATTTTGAGAATGATTCTTATTTACATAAAATGCCATATAAAACAAGAAATAACGTTCTTTTTGATGCCGTCATCCGACGGCAGGGAAGCAGGAGGAATAACCCTGAGAGAGCGTTCGGGAGCGATATGAGTGCTGCTGGCGCTGGTTGGATTTGAGGGGGGAAACCGTGCGGCATGGAACGCTGAATCAAAGCTTGATTTAGTACCTCTAAAAGAGTATGAGTGCGATTGCTTCGGGACTGCGTTCGAAAGTTATGGAGCATGCGGCGGCAGCGAACGCGCGGGATAGTCGGGTGCAAAAAGGCTCGTGATAGACTCAAAATCACCTGTTGCAGCATTTGAAACTCGCTATGAAAAAAACGCTCGTAGTCGGCAATTCGTCCTTCGTTACTCTGATCGAGGATGAAAACTACTATGTCGATAAAACGGCCTTCATTAAGGCGGTGATGGAGTCGGGCCATTTCGTGGATCTCATTACCCGGCCGCGCCGTTTCGGCAAGACGCTTTTCATGGATACACTCAATGCCTTTCTCACGATGAATCCCGAGACTTCGGGCGGTAAAACCAGGCAGCAGGCATGGTTTAAGGGCCTGAAGATTGCCGAGGACAAGCCTTTCTGCGAAAAGTTCCTTGGACAGTTTCCCGTCATTTTTCTTTCTTTGAAAGGCGTTGAGGGACAGAATTTCCAATGGGCATATCGGAGCTTCTCCCGCAAGCTTGTCACGGAGGCAAAAAGGCATGAGTACTTGCTCGAGAGCCCTCGTCTAAGCGATGAAGAAAAGACGATGCTGCGGAACTACTCCTCACAGATGTTCATGCGCGAGTTGTCGCATCTTGATTTAGCTGAGAGCTTCCTTGGCGATATGATCGCGATGCTCGCAAAGCATTATGAAAAGCAGGTGGTGCTCCTCGTTGATGAGTACGATGTTCCGCTCGCGAGGGCTGCCGAGCGCGGATACTTCTCCGAAATGTGCGATCTTCTGAAAGCTTTCCTTGACCCGTTGAAGCCGGAAACCGGGCCGGTCGTCAATGGTCGTCCTGTATTGAAAAAAGCCGTCTTCACCGGGTGTCTGCGCGTCAGCAAGGAGAGCATCTTCACGGGCGTCAACAATTTCACGGCCAACACGGTCTGCACGGAGAATGACCCGGCGCTCGCAGCTGCCATGGGATTCACGCCGGATGAAGTGAACGAAATGCTCCGGTACTACGACCTCGAGTCGGTTCGTGAGATCGTGAAGCACTGGTACGACGGATATCGTTTCGGGAGGCAGGATATTTATTCGCCCTGGGATCTGATCAGCTTCTGCAGCAAAGCCGCTAAAACATCGGATCCGGCGGCCCGAGTGCCGGAAAATTACTGGACGGCGACAAGCGGGAACATCGTTATTGATGAATTTCTTGGGTTTTTGTCTGATGCTGATGCCGACAGAATGCAAATGCTGGTTGACGGCGGCGTCATTGAAGTCGAGATTAATGAGCAGCTCACTTACGCGGACATGGCTTTTCACAAGTCGGAAGACTTCTGGACGCTTCTTCTCTTTACGGGCTACTTAACTGTTGCAGAACGGCTGGCTCCGAAGCACTTCCGCGTAAGAATCCCCAATGAGGAGATTCGTCAGACTTTTAAGGAACGTGTTCTTGCCCGGTACTCGGCAGAGAATCGATCCTTTGCTCGCCACGGTTCGAGGCTTGTGCAATCCGCATTTTCCGGTGATGTGGATGGGATGGCATCGGTGCTCGCACCGCTCCTCAGAACTTACGTTTCGGTGCGCGACGCTCAATCCAGAGCTCCGGCGGAGAACTACTATCACGGGTTCCTCTCGGCGCTTCTGGCTTCTGCAGGCGATCAAATACAGAATTTCAAGTCGAATATCGAAGCGGGCGACGGCTATGCCGATATTGTCTTCGATTCGGGAGCCGGTTCGGAAAAGACGGGCGTTGTCCTGGAAATCAAGCGCGCCGGGCGTGATGAAAATATGACGAGCGTTCTCAATTCGGCTCTGGCGCAGATCGAAGAGAAAAGATACGGCGAAATCTTCGACCATATGGGCTGCGCGAAGTACTACGCCTATGGGCTCGTCTTCCGTGGGAAAAACTGCCTTGTCGGAGGCGGCACGCTTCGGATGATCGGTTCGAGCCGCTGATGCCTGGTCGCCGGGCGGCGTCCTCCAATTTTTCCTCCTTTCTCATTCTGAGAGAGGAGGATTTCCAGCCGGAACTTGAAGAAATTCCGGCTGCGCTTGATCGTCAGCCGGCTTTAAGGCGCCGCATCCTGATTGAGCTTCAGACAGCCGACGCCATCGCGGATTTCTATGTCGGTACCGTAGCGTTCTGAGAGCTTCCGGAGGTGCTCGAGCGTGATATTCGAATGGGAGAGCTTCGGGATGCCGCGCCGGGATCTCGTCCCGTGCTGGGAAAGATCGATCGGATAGAGACGCACGTCCCTGATTCTTCCATCTTCGATCGTCCAGCTCGGCATGACAGCGCGCCAGATGTTCTCCTGCACGATGTAGCCACGGGTGCCGTTCTTCGAGCGGTGGTCCATGTAGTCGCCTATCTTCATGTCAATCGGCAGTCCCTTCGAGCTGAAGGCGTCGAAGGGCTGGAGCGCAACGGTTTCGGTTTCAAAGATGAAGTTGCCGATGCTGTAGAAAATCAGGCCGTTCTTATAAACCTCGATGCCGCGCAGTTCGTGCGGACCGTGCCCGATGACGACGCTGGCGCCCGCATCAATGCAGGCGTGGGAGAACGTTTCCAGAAATTCTGCGGCGACGGTCGAGTCGGTGCCCCGCATTTCGTGCGCGTGAAGGCTCACGAGAACAATGTCGGCCTGAGCGCGGGCGCTGCGGATCTCGTCGATCGTGCGGGCGAGATCCTTCTCGTTCGGAACCGTTTCGTTGTATTCCGCTTTGTCCGTCAGCGCGAAGAACATGCTCCCGAGCGGAAGCGTGCCTTCGGGGAACGGGGGCCGGTAGCCGTTCCTGATGCTCAATTCCGCCTTGGCGTTGATCTGTGAAACGGCGGCGAGCGTCTTCGCCATTTCAAAGTGTTCCGGATTGACGTGATGAATGGTTCGGAAGCGGAGCGGATTAAGGCCCGGGCGGCCGCGCATGGTGCCGCTCTGACCTCCGGCAGCGGCTGCGGGATCAAAGGTCGCGGTGATGCCGATCAGTGCAACTCGGGCTTCCCGGGTTTCGAGAAAGCATGCGCCAGCGGCTTCCTGAAGCGTATTGCCGGTGCCGGCAAACGTCATCCCTCTCTCGTTGAGGTGCCTGATCGTGGCGCTCACGCCCTCCTGCCCGAAGTCGCCCGAATGGTTGTTCGCGGTATTGAAGAGGTTGAAGCCGAATCGCAGCATGTCGTCGAGCATCGAGGGATCGGTCATCGCCCATGTGCCGCCTGATGCCGCGGCCGGCCAGCCCTCCTGCCGATGGAAGGTCATTTCGAGGTTGGCGAATTTCACGTCGTGCGCTTCAATGAGCGCTCTGAGTTCGTCAAAGCCTTCGTAGCCGTCGGCTGCAATATGGCGGGTGATGAAGCTGTCGCCGGTAGCAATGAAAGAGGTCTTCATGATGGGACTCCCCGGAGGATCGATAGAGAGATTGACGGCAGACGGGCAGATTTAAAAAATCAGCCCTTTTCTTTAAATAAGCGCGCGGCTAATTTAAATTTTGTCGGCTTGCGGGAGCAGGAAACCCGGCTCCTTATTCCTGAAGGCGTGTGCGAAGCTGAAGCGTACGAGGCTGATTGCCGCCGGATTGCCGGGTTAGCTGCCGGGAAGATGGTTACGGCCAGTAGTAGAAGCCGGGGGCAAACCGCGGACCCCAGAACCAGGTGTTGTCCATGTAGAGGCGCATGCGGTCTCTTTCGGCCTCCGCCGCGCGGGCGCGCTCCTGAGCCCGGCTGAGCGCAAACTTCAGGTCTTCATCGAGCCCCGGCGCATTTGCCGGACGCTTGAGTTCAATCTGAGCGCCGTAGCGGAAGTCCATCACGGTGTAGGGATTTTCGGATTCCGCACGGGCGCCTGAAGGCCACGTCGCGATGAATCCGGGGATCCGGCCGCCCGAGGCCTCCAACGCATCCTTGTCGAAGGGAATGCTGACGGGGGCTCTGCCGTAGGTGGTCGAGCCCTCTGCACTCGAAATCATGGCGCCTTCCGGGTCGCTCGATACCTGCACGTAGGTCGTGCAGCCGGAAAGCAGCGTGAGCGCGAGAACCGTGCCCGTGAAGAGAAGTGAGCGCATGGAGAATGCTCCGCAGAAAAATGAGGCGAAAAGGAGAGACTCGCCTCTGAGAAAGCATACATCCCGAAAAAGTCAGTACTTTGCAAAATATGCAAGCAGAGGCAACGGCTTATCGGTCGGGCTCTTCGACAACGCCGAGGCGCCTCGCTTCCGCTCTGGCGCTTCCGACGATGACGCCCCGCACCCACTGCAGGAAGAGATCGGAATGCGTGCCCTTATGCCAGACGACGGAGGGCGTAAAGGCGCTCATCTGCTGAGGCGCCGGGAGCATGCGCAGTTCGTAGCGGTCGTCGCGAAGAAAGTTGAGGAGCGTGAGGACGGGCGCAATGTAGGTGAAGTCCGTCTCCATGAGCGCGCAGGGAACGGCGAGATAGTAGGGCATGGCGATCCCGACCTCCTGCTGCGCATCAAGGGACGGCCCGAAGTCGGGCGCTCCCGCATTATTCATTTCCACCTTGCGGTAGGGCCGGAGGTCCTCGGGGGTTAAATGCCCCTTTTTGTTGTAGAGCTCAATAAGCGGGTGGCCCTTCCTCACGAGAATGCCGCGGCGGGAGTGGTAGAGCTCGACCACATGGAAGTCCTTCGGCACGGTTTTGAGGGGGTAGATCGCAATGTCCGCACGGCCCGTGCGCAGGAGTTCGAGCATCTGCGGATCAATGGCCTTGATTTCAATCGTGGCGTTGGGGGCGTCCTTCGCGAACCGTCCGATGGCTTCCCGGAGAATCGTCATGACGGCATTGTCGACGCCGAGAATTCTGACGGTGCGGCGGGTGTTGGCGAGGTCGAAGGCGTCGCTGCTGAAGAGCGACTGGGTGAGGGAGAGAAGATTCAGAACTTTCGGAAGCATCGCCCTCATGCGCGCCGTCGGGAGCATCTGCAGGCCCGCGCGCACGAAGAGTTCGTCCTGAAAGGCTTCGCGAAGCGATGAGAGGCGCCGCGAGGCCGCACCCATGCTGAGGCCGCGGCTGCTTGCCGCCTGTGTGAGGCTCTGCGTCTCAAAGAGCGTGACGAGAAACCTTAATTCGTCCAGACTAAGGTCCGGCTGGGCCTTATCGAGCATTTCCATTTTCTTTTCCTCGCGCAGAGTCCTGATGAATACATCGTAGCGGAAGCGGCAAGGTTTACGCGCGGAGCGGCCGCACGCATTCGCGGGTATTCTTTTCGTCTTGAAAGACGGCAGGAGAGATTTTGAGGATGGAAGAGCGCATTTTTACCGATGAAGTCATTCCGAGGCACGAGGAACGGCTCGAAGCCAGGCGGGTTGATGAAGGAGCCCTTCCGGAGCGCATCCGGCAAATGCTCGAGCTCGGCGCCCGGGCTGAAGCGAACGGCCAGGGCGAGGAGCGGGTCTTCAGGCTTCAGGCGGAATTCATGGCGGACTGGGATTTCCCGGATCTCCATCGGTCGTGGTTTTCGGCCTACTATCCCACCTACGCCCGGATGTCCGGGCCTCAGCTTCTTTCCTATTTTTCCTGGCGCACGCGCTGGAAGGCGGGCGAGCGGAAGATGGGCGCTCCGGTTTCCTTCGCCTTTGTTCACGTCTACGAGCTTCTGAACGGCGCGGGCGCTTCGGGGCCTCTCGATGCTTTTGAAAAGCTTTCCGCCTTCTGGGAGGAGTATCGGAAACTCGACTTCACGCTCGACCGCTATGTTCCGCAGTGGCTCGACGACCTGGTGGTCTACGAGGGGCTCGACCAGAGTCTCATGCGGCGCGAATACGTGCCGAAAGCGGACCGCACGACCGCCGATGTCGTTGCGAAGCTCGAGGCCGGCGTCGACTTTGATGCCGACCCGGAATTCGCGGAAGAAACTTTCCGGCTTCTCTGCGCGCGCTCGTCCTACAAGCTCGAAAAATCCTCCTTCTGGCCGGGCCACGAAAGGGAACTGAAGCGGCTTGTGCTCGAAAGCTTCAGAAAGCTCAGGGACCGCTGCGCCTTTGGCACCGACCGTTGGTTCGGCACGCGCTATATAAGAGATGCAGAGCTTTTCGCTTCCGCCGTTTTTGATTTTTCGCGCCGCCCGGAAGACCGCATCTATACGATTTCGCCCTTCAAGCGCTGGGTTTGCGAAAAGGGATCCTGGCGGCTTGAGGAGCTTTTTCCCGAGCGTGCGGCGCTGCCGGAGATCAGCGCTTTTCTGAAGGCGGCGGATGCGGAGCTCCGCAGCGCCCTTGGATGCAGGAGAAAGCTCTCTGTTTCCGATCCGACGGGCGAATTCACCCGCGCCGTGCGCGAGGTGCTCGGCGACTGGGATGAGGCGAGGCGAAAGGCCGCCAACCCCGTGCGGCAGCTTGATTTCGGGCGCCTTGCCGGCATTCGTGCGGATGCGCTTGAAACGCAGGAAAAGCTGATTGTTGAGGAGCCTTCCGAAGAGGAGCTTCCCAGGGTGGAAAAGGCCTTCCCGGAGGCGGCAGCGTCCGGAGGCGTCGACGAACCCGAAAAAAGCGCATTCGCTGCGACAAAAGCCGGCGCATCGATGGGCGATACTCCCGAAGGCACGCCTCTGGCCGATGAATCCGAAGAAGTTCCGCAACCATCTCCGGAGGATCCGGACGCGCTCTCCTCCGGGGACCGGGCGCTTCTCGAGAGCCTTCTCGCGGGAAGCTCTCCTTCGGATCTCCCCGGCGGCGCTTCTCCCGAAATGACGGCCGACCGCCTCAACGAAAAGCTCTACGATGCGTTCGGCGACGCATTCCTAGAGGTTGTCGGCGGGAAGCTCTCCCTCATTGAAGACTATGCTGAGGATCTGCGGGAGCTGCTTCAGAGCTCCTGACGGCGGCTTCAAAGGCGTTATTCAGCTGTAAAAACCAACATTTCGAAGAAAACATGGCTCAAGAGCAGAAAGTTCCGAAACGCATTGCCCGCACGGTATTGAATGCCCTGAAGGGCGGCGTTGTGCCGCGCATCGGACTTCCCTACATTGCCGTAGGCCGCAAGAAGGAAATCGATGCGCTTTTGTCCGACATTGAGATCGTGAGCGAGGGAGGCGCCTCGGTGCGCTTCATTACCGGCCGCTACGGTAGCGGCAAGAGCTTTCTCCTCCAGACGATACGGGCTTATGCGATGGACCGCGGGTTCGTGGTGGCCGACGCCGACCTCTCGCCCGAACGCCGCCTTCAGGGGACGAAGGGGCAGGGGCTCGCGACCTATAAGGAGCTCATGCAGAATCTCGCCACGAAGACGATGCCGGAGGGCGGGGCGCTCACGCTTATTCTCGAGCGCTGGATGAGCGCGATCCGCGCCGGGCTCGCTGAAGAGAACATTCTCCCCGGCAATCCCGCCTATCTCGCGCAGGGCGAGAGCCGCATTCTCGCGCAGATCGCAAAGCTCGGCGAAGTCGTGCACGGCTATGAATTCTCGGCGCTCCTCGTCAACTACTTCCGCGCCATGACCGCGGGCGAGGACGAGGTTCGCGCCAATATCGTCAAGTGGCTGCGCGGCGAGTACGCGACGCGCGCCGACGCGAAGCGCGATCTCGGCGTCAATCTCATCGTCACGGACGACAACTGGTACGACTTCGTGAAGATCTTTGCGCTCTTTCTGCGGGGCGCGGGCTACTCGGGGCTTCTCGTTCTCATCGACGAGCTCGTCAATCTCTACAAGATCCCCAACAGCATTTCGCGCCAGTACAACTACGAGAAGGTCCTCACGATCTACAACGACGCGCTGCAGGGCCGCGCGCGCTATCTCGGCATTCTGATGGGCGGGACGCCCCAGGCGGTTGAGGATCAGCGCCGGGGGCTCTTCAGCTACGAGGCCCTCCGCTCGCGCCTCGCCTCGGGGCGCTTCAGCGAGGAAGGCCGTCAGGATCTGATGTCCCCCGTCATCCGGCTCGAGCCCCTCACGACCGAGGAGCTCCTCGTTCTCATTGAAAAGCTCGCGCACATGCATGCCGGGCTTTACGGCTACCCCTGCAGGCTCGGCGAAAAGGATTTCGCGCGGTTCCTCGAGATCGAATACGACCGCGAGGGAGCGTCGAGCCACCTCACGCCCCGCGAAATCATCCGCGACTTCATTGAGGCCCTCAACCTCTTCATGCAGCATCCGGACCTCACGGTGGAGGCGCTCTTTAAGAGCGACGAATTCGCTCCCGCTAAGAAGGCGGAAGCGGACGGGGATAAGGAAAAGCTCTTCGCGGAATTCGACATCTGAGTGAGAGGGAAACGTCATGCCGTCCATCTTCAGCCGCTATGCGCCCTTCGTGCAGGACTTCATCTACAGGAACGGCTGGGAGCGCCTGCGCGGGATCCAGGTGGCGGCCGGGGATGCGGTCTTTAATACCGATGCGCACGTGCTCCTTACGGCATCGACCGCCTCAGGGAAGACCGAGGCCGCCTTTTTCCCGATCCTCACGCTTCTTTCGGAAAACCCTTCAGCTTCCGTGGGAGCGCTTTACATTGCACCTTTGAAGGCCCTCATCAACGACCAGTTCGAGCGCCAGACCGACCTCTGCGCCGAAGGCGGCATTCCCGTCTGGTCCTGGCACGGAGACGTCGCGCAGTCCAGAAAGAAGAAGCTCCTCGAGCATCCTTCTGGGGTGCTCCAGATCACGCCCGAGTCGCTTGAAGCAATGCTTCTTCGAAAGCACGCGATGATCCCGACGCTTTTCGGCGACCTCCGCTTCATCGTGATCGATGAAATCCACTCCCTCATGCGAAGCGACCGGGGGCTTCAGACCATGTGCCTCATCGAGCGCCTCTCGCGCCTCGCAGGAACGGAGCCCCGCCGCATCGGACTCTCGGCCACGATCGGCAACACGACGCTTGCGGCGGAGTTTCTGCGGAGCGGCTCAAAGCGCCCCGCCCTCGTGCCGAAGGTGGATTCGCCTCCGGTGCGCTGGCGGCTCTCGATGGAGCATTTCTGGGCCGGGGGTGAAGAAAAGCGCGCGCCCGATGCTGCAGTTACGGAGGTTTCCTCCGACGCCCGCGCCGTGGCTCAACCCGGCGCGGCGGAAAAGGAAGAGCTCTCGCGCGCCTCGGACCTCGCGCCCGGCGGCGCGGACCCCGGCATCGGCTACATCTTCGAGCATACGCGCGGGCGAAAGTGCCTCGTCTTCTCGAATTCCAGGGAAGAGTGCGAGTTCGTGACCTCGACCCTTCACAAATACTGCGAGCTGCGGCACGAGCCCGACCGCTTCGCCATTCACCACGGGAACCTCTCTACTGCGATCCGGTCTGATGCCGAGGCGCTTATGAAGGATGAGGAGAAGCGCGTCACCACCTGCACGACGGCAACGCTCGAGCTCGGGATCGATGTGGGGCGCTTGGAGCGCGCCTTTCAGATCGATGCGCCCTTTACGGTTTCGGGGTTTCTGCAGCGCCTCGGGCGCACGGGCCGCCGGGGCGAGCCGCCCGAAATGTGGTTCGTGATCCGCGAGGACGAACCCGAACCCCGGGCGATGCTTCCGGAAACGATTCCCTGGAAGCTTCTGCAGGCGATTGCCGTTGTGGAGTGCTACCGCGAGGACCGCTGGGTGGAGCCGCCGAAGCTCGACCGCCTCCCCTACAGCCTTCTCTACCACCAGACGATGATGACGCTTGCGTCCGAAGGCGAAATGAAGCCCGCCGAGCTTGCCGGCCGCGTGCTTACGCTTTCCGCTTTCCGCAGGATTTCGCCCGACGACTACAAGGTCCTTCTGCGGGGGCTGCTTGCGAGCAACCAGATCGAGCGAACCGAGACGGGCGGACTCATCGTGGGGCTCCAGGGCGAGCGGCAGCTCGCGAGCTTCCGTTTTTACGCGGTCTTTCAGGAAAATGAAGAGTTTTCCGTGCGCTGCGAATCCGAGGAGCTCGGCACCATCGTGCGGCCGCCCCCTGCCGGGGAAAAAATCGCCATCGCGGGGCACGTCTGGCGCGTCGAGGACGTGGACCTGAAGCGTCACGTCGTCTGGTGCTCGCGGGTTGAAGGCACCGTTCCCGCCTTTTTCGGGCTCTGTCCGGGCGACATCAATACGTACATTCTGGAAAAGATGTGCGCGGTGCTCCGCTCCGACGCCGACTACCCCTACCTCATGAAGGGCGCGCGCGAGCGCCTTCATGAGGGAAGGCTCGCGGCCTTCCGCGCGCGTGCGACGGAGACGCCTCTCATTCCCCTGGGCGAAGGCCTCTGGTGCCTGCTGCCCTGGCTCGGGACCTATCCCTTCCTTGCGCTCGAGCGCCTCATTCGCCTCCATGCGGCCCGAAGGATCGGATTGAAGAGCTTCGACGCCTCGCGCCCCTATTTCATTCTTCTCAGGATGAAGGCGGGCGCAGCGGAATTCTTCCGCGCGATCTACGAAGCGGCCGAAAACCTTCACGATCCGATGGAGCTCCTCTATCCCGGAGAAATTCCGGTCTTTGAGAAGTACGACGAATTCGTGCCCGGGGAGCTCGTGCGGAAGGGCTTTGCCTTTGGAGTCCTGGGCGTCGCCGAAATGAAGGCGAGAGTGCGCGGCTGGGCGGGCATCTACGCGGGCAAAACGCAGGCGATTGCAAATCCCGCGGCCTCGATTGAGGAAGACCTTCCAGACGCCGGCATTTTGGGAGCATCATTAAGGGATTCAGCGGGAATCAGACCCTGATTCCTGCAAATCAAAAGGACGGGCATTCGTTTCCCGGAAAAACGTCTCGGAAAGTGAGGCGGCTTGGCTCGTCCTCGATAAGAAAAGGAGAGCAAACATGTGGGATCGAATTATTCGCGGCGCCCGCGTCGTGGACCCGAAGAACGGCTTTGACGGCATCGCGGACGTCGCGATCGAGGACGGCCGCGTCGCCGCCGTGGCGACGTCGCTCGCCGGCCGGGCAAAACTCGATGAGGAAGCCGACGGCCTCGTGCTGATGCCGGGCCTCATTGATTCGCACCTTCACCTCGGGAGCGTTTTCGGGTCTGCCTACGGTCAGCGCATGGCGGCGCTCGCGGGCGTCACCACCTGCCTCGACATGGCCGGTCCCTTTACCGACATTCTTGGAACCATTCCCTATGCGGGGGCCGGCATCAACGTCGCCTCCATTGAAGGCTTTTCGCCCGACGCCCTTTTCGGGACGCTCTCGCCCTCGCGGGGAGAGATCCGCTCCTGGCTCGAAAAGACCGTTGAGGCGGGTTCCGTCGGCGTGAAGCTCATGGGCGGCCACTGGCCGCTTCCGCTTGAAACCTGCCGCAGCGTGGTTGAGATCGCAAACGAAATGGGCGTCTACGTTGCCTGGCATGCGGGGTCGACCACTGCGGGCTCCAATATTGAAGGCATGCGCGAGGTGATCGACGCCGTGAAGGGTCTGAAGCTTCACCTCGCCCACATCAACGCCTACTGCCGCGGCCGCATCAATCCGGTTGAAGAGGAAGCGGCTGAAGCCATCCGCCTCCTGATCGAGAATCCCAACATCTGGTCCGAAGGCTACGTGAGCCCGATGAACGGCACGATCCTCACCTGCGACGAGAAGGGCGAGGTGATCGACCACGTGACGCGCACGTGCCTCAAGACCTACGGCTTCCCGATTACGGCGGACGGCATCCGAGGCGCCATCAGAAAGGGCGTTCTCTTCGTCGTGCGCGATACGGGAATCATTTCTGACCTTGCCGGAGGCGAGGAGGCGATACGCTTGTGGGAATCCGCGGGCACGAAGACCGCGGGGAGCTTCCCCGTCAATCCCGCGCTCTCGCGCCTGATGATTGCAGAGGCAAAGCGCCCTGACGGGACCTTCGTGGTCGACGCGATCTCGACCGACGGCGGCTGCATCCCGAGAAACGTGCAGATTTCGATCGGCCTCTCGCTCGTCAAATTCGGCGCCCTCACGCTCTCTGAATTCGTGCAGAAGACGTCGCTCAACCCCGCGCGCCATCTGAGGCTCTTCGACCGCGGGCATCTGACCCCCGGCGAAGCTGCTGCCGACATGACGCTCTTCCGGCTTGAAACCCAGGAGGTCGCGGAAACGATCGTGGGCGGCAGAACCGTCATGAAGAAGGGCCAGCTGACGGGCAGGGGCGCATCGCTCATCACGACGAAGCACGGCCGGGCGTCCCTTGAATCCCAGGGCTTCCGCGTGATCGAGACGCGCTTTGACGACGCGGAGCCGGAACGCATCCGCATCTGATTCGTCTTTACTGACGAAATGACAAAAGGAAAACGGGCGGCGCTTTTTATTGAAGCTTCCGCCCGTTTTCGTGTCCGGGAATTCTGGAAAGATCCTTTTTGGGATCAGGCTTTCTTCTGCGTCGCTTCCGGAACGGCCGTGCCGGGTTCGCGCGAGAGGTCCTCGTGGGGCAGGATTGCAGAGCCCGTCTTTGCGAGAAGGACAAGGCAGAAGACGGCCGAGACCGTGATGAAGCCGCCGCCCACAAAGCTTACAGGCGCAAAGCCGAAGTGCTGCGAAACGAGGCTTCCCACGAAGGCGCCCCCGCCGATGCCGATATTGAAGATCCCGGAATAGAGCGACGTGGCGACGTCGGCTGCGTCCGAAGCAACATTAAGCACCACGGTCTGGAATGCCATGCAGATCGCAGTCTGCGCGGCGCCCCAGACGAGAATGAGCGGCAGAAGCGTGCCCCAGGAAGAGCAGAGCGGAACGAGGAGGTAGAGCGAAAGCGCAAGGAGGACGAGCGGAACGGTAAGCGACCCCGAGGGGAAGCGGTCGACCGTCTTCGAGCTGATGACGGTTCCGATGATGCCCGCGAGCCCGTAGATGAGAAGCACGTTGACGACGTCGTTCTCAAGCATCCCGCCCTCATGCTGCAGAATCGGGCTGATGTAGGAATAGGCCGTGAACTGGCCGAGCACCGTGATCGCCGTGAGAGCATAGAGCTGCAGGAGCGCAGGGCGCTTCAGAATGACGGGGAGGCTCTTCACGGATCCTGCCTTGGTGCTCGGGCATTCGGGGAGCACCATCCAGAGGAGCGCAAAGCAGACTGCGGCGCCGAGCCCGATGATGAAGAAGGATTCGGCCCAGCCGAAAAGGTGACCGAGCTTGGTGCCGATCGGGACGCCGAGCACGGTGGCGACAATGGTGCCGCCCATGACGGCCGCAAGCCCCACGGCGCGCTTCCCCGCGGGCGCCATGCGGGCCGCAAGCGGCGTCATGATCGACCAGAAGACGGAGTGCGTGAGGGCGACGCCCACGCGCGTTGCGTAAAGCGTCGCAAAGCTGTCGACGAAGATGACGGCAAAGTGGCAGCAGGCGAAGACGACGAGGAGGAAGAGGAGGAGCTTTCTGCGCTCGAACTTCGCGGTCGCAAGCGCGAGCGGGAGCGACATGATCGACACCACCCACGCGTAGCCCGTGATCACGAGTCCCATGAAGGAGACGGTTTCATTGAGGCTCTTTGCCATGTCGGGAAGAAGGCCGACGGGCAGGAATTCCGACGTATTGAAGACGAAGGCGGCAAAGGCGAGGCCGATGACGGGAAGCCAGGCGCGAAAGCCTGAGCGTGCGCGCTGCGGGGCAGTCATAAGGGGAAAGCAGAAAGAGAAAAAAGAATGGATTTTTTCGGTGCGCATCGTAGCACGCCGGAATGAGGGAAATCCCGCGGTTTTCTGAGGTGTATCTCCGAATTGAGCGTCCCTGCGTCATGAATTGGCGGTCTCTGATGCAGAATAAAAAAAACTTCCATCACGGAAAAGGAGATGGCAGAAATGGATGAAGAGAAGACCATGAGACGAACGCTCCTTGCGGCTGCGGGGGGCATCCTTCTTTCGCTCGCGATCCTCCCTGCGACGACTGCCGAGGCGCTTTCGCTCACTGACCCGCCCGGGAGAATCTACGATGAGAAAGGGCGCTATCAGGGACGGGTGAAAGAGAACGGAGATCAGTACGATGCGCGCGGGCGCTACGAGGGGCGGCGCACGGAGGACGGGCGCCTTTACGACTCAAAGGGCCGCTACCAGGGGCGCATCGACAGTTCCGGGCGCATGTACGATGAAAAAGGCAGGAGCACCGGGCGCGTGACGGAGGACGGCAGACGCTACGACTCCAGGGGGCGCTACGAAGGCCGCACGGACCCGCGGACCGGCAGGCAGTACGACGAAAAGGGGCGCGTAACGGGCCGCGTCGGTCAGTAGTAGTGCGCGGGCCGGGAAAAGAAAATCGCCGCAGCGTGAAAAGCACTGCGGCGATGGAGACATGAAGCGGCAGGAACCCGGGCGGCTCCGGACTACTTGATGTGATCGAGAATCGACTTCGCGGGGTAGCCCACCGACTGGGCGGCCACCACTTCCTCGTCGGGCTTGAGGTGAAGCTTCGCGGCGAGCTTCTCGGCCGAGAAGCCCGTGCGGGCGACGCAGCTTAAGCCCATGGCTGCCGCCGCGAGGTAGACCGACTGAATCTTTGCGCCCACGTCGATGTTGGTCGAGCGGATGCGGAGCTCCCGGATCGCTTCCTCGCTGAAGGCGGCGCTGCGGATCTTGGGCGCAATTGTTTCGACGGCGTCCGTGATGAAGCTTCTCGTGCGCGAATAGTTCGTGACGTAGACGAGTTCAAGGGGCGGGAGCGTGAACTGCGAGTTGAGGAGGTAGGACTCCTCGCGGATGTCGTGGAGCGCGCAGAAAAGGAGCGCGCGGCGCTCCGGAACCCAGCGCCAGATGCCGTTGGCCTTCAGAAGATAAATATCCGTTTCGCGCCAGTTGAGGGCGGTCGGCGTCGTTCTTTTCCCGCCCTTGCGGTTGATGCCGTCGGCCGCGAAAAGAAGATTGCTCACGAGCTGGTCGGGAAGGGGCTCGTTGCTGAAGCTCCGCTCGGACTCGCGCTCCTCGAGCGCCTCCATGAGCGGCATCGTCATGCCGTTGGGTTCGGGGAGCGCGCGCAGGATCTCGTCGCCGGACTTTCGGCCGAGGCTTCCGAAGCGGCGGTCGATTTCGGCCTTGAGCTCTTCAATCTGGTCGCCGATTCCGGTCCTGATGTCGTGAAGCTTATGGTTGAGTGTTTTGCGGATGGACATGAAAAGTGTGGCTCAAAAAGAGAGTGTCGCGAGACCGTTAAAATACCGCGGGCGGCGTTCTGCTGCGAGTGTAAACAAGAGGTCCATGAGATGACAATCCGGCTCGAGCGAATCGACAACGAAGACGGCAGAACGGAATTCCGCATCGCTGTCGGGAAGAGCGATGCGGACGCATGGGAAACCGCGCTCTCTGCGCTCGTCGGGCTCGCAAACGGCTCGCGTCCTCCTCTTCGCAAAGCGTCGCCGGAAGACAACTCAGCCCGCGAACTGCCGGGAAAGCTCCTGAAGCGCCTGCGAACGGAATGCCGCATGACGCAGAAGGAAGCGGCTGCCATTGCGGGCACCACGCAGACCCGGATTTCCGACTTCGAGTGCGGCGTCCGCACGATTCCCCATGAGATCGCGGTCATCTTTGCGCGCCGCTTCGGGGTTGAACCGGGAGATTTTGAAGTCCGCTGAAAGCGGGCTCCATACTCCATGAAAAAGGCCGGCGTCCGCATGGGAAGCGGACTTGACCGGCCTTTCGGCATTCGGATCCGCAATTCGGCGGACCCGTGAAGCCTCTTCCGGAGGAAGACCCTGCGGTCTCTCCGGAAGGCTGCCTCCATTACGCGCCGAAGCTTTCCGTGTGGATGCGCGGCTCAATCACGCCGATCTGGCGCAGCGCCGCGGTGATGTCCTTCATGAAGGAGGTGGGCCCGCAGATATAGAAATCTGCGTCCGGATCCTGACAGAAGTTGCGGATGCTGGCGGGCGTGATGCGGCCGGACGCATCGAAGTCCTGACCGAGATGGTCGTCGGGACCGGGCTTCGTGAAGAAGACCGCCTTGGCGCCGTTGGGGAGCCCCTTCATCACGGCGTCGACCGTTTCCCTCAGGGGATAGGCGGCCTTATTCTGCGTCGAATAGAGGAAGTGCACCGAACGGAGCGGATTTTCGGTCGAGAGCTCCTCGAGCATCGCCACCATCGGCGTGATGCCGATGCCGGCGGCAATGAGAACGAGGGGATGGTCGTCCTTCACGTCGTCGATGACGAAGGTTCCCGTGGGAGCCGTGAGCTCAACCTGACTGCCGACCTTGAGCGTATTGACGAGCTGGTTGGAAACGACGCCGGCAGGAGCGCCTTCCTTCGAGCGGATGGCCTTCACGGTAATGCGGAGCATGCCGGAGCCCTTTGCCTGCGAGAGCGTGTAATGGCGCGGCTGCAGGACCTGGAGCCCGGGGACGTAGACGCGCAGCGTCACGTACTCGCCGGCCCGGTAGGCGGGAATCTGTCCGCCGTCGGCAGGAAGGAAGTAGAAGGAGACGACCCCCGGGCATTCCTCAACCCGGTTGACGCAGTCGAAGGTGCGCCATCCGCTCCAGCCGCCTTCCATCTGAGCCTTTGCCTTATAGATGCCGGCTTCAGCCGCAATGAGAATGTCGGCGAGCTGCTGGTAGGCGGCTGCCCAGGCGGCGATCAGTTCGGGGGTTGCCGCATCGCCGAGCACTTTTTCGGCAGCGGCGAGAAGGCACTTTCCGACGATCTGATAGTGTTCGGGCTTGACGCCGAGCGCGGCATGGCGCTCCGCAATGACTTTGACGGCGCCGCTGAGATTCTGAAGCGCATCGATGTTTGCGGCGTAGAGAGCAAGGGCTGCCGCAAGCGTCTTTTGCTGCGTTCCGGCAGCCTGATGCGAAAGATTGAAGATATTTGAAAGCTCAGGGTGTTCAGCCAGCATGCGGCTGTACATGAGCTTCGTAATCTCAAGACCGTGCGCCCTGATGGCAGGTTCCGAGGATTTGATAAGGGCGATCTGAGAGGATGTAAGCATAGACAACTCCTTGCCAATATTGGATCGAGCCCGGAAGGAGTCCGGTCTCGGAGATCGGATAAATCGCTTCATCTTGATTCGATAATACACCTCAAAATCATTTCAGAAGCGTCGGAAATCAAAGAAATACCTACGACGGAAGGCTTAAGTTTGATACGTGCTGCAGAGCATTCAATTGAAATCGGTATTTTCAATTTATAAAAAGCAATGATGGATAACCCTGGTCGACTGTCATTTCTTGTTCATTTTCGCGTTTAACCTCAGAACTTATTATTTATATGATTTTGATATACAGGAAAATTCGTTGAAGATACAAATTGTTTCAATGAATATTTTGCATTCAGGTCAGCAGAACGACAGATCAACATTCGTTCATGTATACTGCACATATGTTCGGTTGGTTCGATCGATTGCTAAATATCGTTTCGGCAATCCGAACAGAATGACGCGCCATGACGTCGGAGGCAACTCCTTTCATGGCAGCACTTCAGTGTGCTTTTTTCTCCTTTTTGTGGTTGATAAGGTTTCCGCGCGCTTAGATCGGCTGGTCCCCGGCAGGCGCTTCTGAAGAAATTCAGCGACAGGCGGAGCCTCAGACATCGGCTGCAGGACTTTTCCGTGAACGGCGAAGGTTGCAGTCAAAAGTCAGCGCAGACGTCAGGGAACGGCTTTCCGCCCCCGGCAGACGCCAATGCGCAGCCCTTTTGCGGCGGCCCGGTTTTCTCCTTTCCCGGGCCGCCGTTTCTCTATCTGCGTTTTCCGCTTTCTTCCTTCCGCCTCTCGTCTTCCGTCGGTTCCGGCTTCCTGCTATCTTTTGAGCTCATGTCGGTTCGTTCATTCTGAGGATCTATCCATGATTGCGCGCAGACTATCTGTCGGTCTCGGCAGCCTTCTGGCGGCGGCGCTTCTCCTGAGCGGCTGCAGCGTCGTCAATGTGAACGGAACCGTGAGTACGGCGGACAACGACCTCTGCGTCGTTCCGCCCGAAGGGAAGGAGCCCGGGATGCACGCGCTCCTTCTGAAGCTTCTGCGCGAGAAGCGCTTCGATGTTCGCGAGCTCCCCGCTCATACGCCGCCTTCGGCATGCCGGCAGACGCTCGTCTACCGCTGGGGACTTGAACAGTACTACTTGCCGGCGCTCGTGAAGCAGTATCCTGTGGCGTTCGACTTCTATCTCGGCGGCGAAAAGACGGCGAATGCGAGCTTTGACCCGTCGAGGAATCCCATTTCTCCGCACGTCAAGTTCGTGAGGAGCTCCCGCTACTGGGCGAGAACGCTCGACCGGCTTTTTCCCGGCCGGCCTCTGGTGGGGGATTGAATCCTCGACAAAAGAAAAGGCTCCGGAACTGCTCCCGGAGCCTTTTTTTCAAATCTCAGCCGGGAATACCCGGAGGTCTTCCCGAGTGATGCTTAAATGCGCTTTTCTTAGGCGAGGCCCGTGATGCGGCCGTTGACGACGTCGATGCCCATCGCGGCAGGGCGCTTCGGGAGCCCCGGCATGCGCATGATGGAGCCCGCCATCGCAACGACAAACCCCGAACCCGCATTGAGGATGAGGCGTTCGACCGGAAGAACGAAGCCCTTCGGAGCGCCGAGCGCCTTCGGGTCGGCCGTGAGCGAGAACGGCGTCTTCGCGATGCAGACCGGGAGCCTGTCGTAGCCGAGGTCGGACAAGCGCTTCAGATCCTTCATGGCTGCGGCGGAAAGCTTGACGCCTGCGCCCCCGTACACCTGCGTGACGATGGCTTCGATCTTGTCGACCACCGGCGCGTCTTCCGCATAGGTGTTGACGAGCGGATGCGGATCGTCGGCAGCCTCGACCACTTCGCGGGCGAGCTCCATCGCGCCTTCGCCGCCCCTGGCAAAGCCGTCGCAGACCGCAAAGCGCACGCCGAGCGCGGCGCAGCGCATGCGGATGGCTTCGACTTCCTCATCCGTATCGGTGTGGAAGTGGTTGAGCGAAACGACGATGTTGGGGCCGAAGTGGCGCAGGTTCGCGATGTGGGCGTCGAGGTTGACGAGACCGCGCTCGACCGCTTCGAGGTTGGGGGAGCCGATTTCGGGGAGCGGGACGCCGCCGTGCCACTTGAGGGCGCGCGTCGACGTGACGAGGACGACCGCGGCGGGCTGGAAGCCGGCGGCGCGGCACTTGATGTTGAAGAACTTTTCTGCGCCGAGGTCAGATCCGAAGCCCGCTTCCGTAACGGCGTAGTCGGCAAGCTTCAGCGCGGCGCGCGTGGCCGCCACCGAGTTGCAGCCGTGGGCGATGTTGGCGAAGGGGCCGCCGTGAACGAAGGCGATGTTGCCTTCGATCGACTGAACGAGGTTGGGCTTGAAGGCTTCGAGAAGGAGCGCGAGGAGCGCGCCCGTGGCGCCGAGCTCGGCGCAGGTGAAGGGCGTGCCGTCGGGGCGCAGGCCGAGAACGATGCGGTCGATGCGCGCGCGCAGGTCTTCCATGTCGTTCGCGAGGCAGAGAACGGCCATGAGTTCGGAAGCGGCCGTGATGTCGAAGCCCGCTTCAGTCGGGATGCCGTTGGCCGGGCCCCCGAGGCCCGTGATGATGTTGCGCAGCATGCGCTCGTTCACGTCCATGACGCGGCGCCAGAAGATTTCCTTCAGAACAACCTGGCCCTGATGACGGGCGTTGTCGAGAAGCGCGGCGAGGAGATTGTTGGCCGCCGTGATGGCGTGGAGATCGCCCGTAAAGTGGAGGTTGATCGCCTCCATCGGGAGCACCTGGCTGTAGCCGCCGCCCGCGGCGCCGCCCTTCATGCCGAAGACGGGGCCGAGCGAGGGTTCGCGAAGCGCAAGCGCGGCGCTCTTTCCGATGCGCTTCAGACCCTGGGCGAGCGCGATCGAGGTCGTGGTCTTCCCCGAGCCCGCGGGCATGCCGGAAGTGGCCGTCACAAGAATGAGCCTGCCTTTTTCCTTGCGCGACGGGTCAAGCTGAACCTTGGCCTTGTCGCGGCCGTAGGGTTCGAATTCTGCGTCGGCGAGGCCGGCGGAATGCGCAAGCTCATCGATCGGAATGAGTTTGTGTTCCTGTGCGATTTCGATGTCGGTCTTCATGAGGACTCCTAAATTAACAAAAAGGGAAATCGGTCTCTGATGCGGACTTTTGTTGTTCTTCGGAAGAACGGAGCCGCTTTGCGGGCGGCTCCCGGAAAGAGCCTCTTCACTTACCTAGAGTATGCGCGAAACTTTGAGCGCGCAGGCGTATTCCGGGAGCAGAAAATGCGAAGCGCCGCAGTTCGCTAAGGAAGAGCAGCGCTTTCAGATGAAGATGGATCGGCGTCAGAGCGGGTCGCCCGAAAGAAGCAGGAGACGCGCAATTTCTGCGGCGTTGTGGAGGTCGAGCTTCCGGTAGGCGCTGCCGCGGTGAACCTGCACGGTTTTTTCGGAAATGCCGAATTCGGCGGCCACTTCCTTGTTGGAATAGCCCTGGGCGACCATGCGGATCACTTCGCGCTCGCGCTGCGTGAGCTGCTCGAGGCGCGACTTGAAGTCCGCGACTTCAGCCTGATCGCGCCGCATGGCTTTGTTGCGCGCAACCGCGGCTTCGATCGTATCGATGAGGCGCGATTCCTTCGGCGGCTTCTCAATGAAGTCGAAGGCGCCGTTCTTCACGGCATTGACGGCCATGTCGATGTCGCCGTGACCGGAGACGAAGACGATCGGGAGATCGCAGCCGATGTCCTTCAACTTGTTCTGGAGCTCCAGACCCGACATGGAAGGCATGCGCACGTCGAGCAGAATGCAGCCCGGACGGCGGAAGTCGGCAGAGGCGAGGAACGTGCCGGCGTCGCTGTATTCCGCGCACTCGTAGTTTTCGCCCGAGAGGAGGAACGACCACGATGAACGCACGGCGCTGTCGTCGTCGATGATGCGGATGAGGGGCTTATTGAATTTGCTGTCCATCATTTCATTCGTCTCGCTGAAGCGCTTTCGGGGCCGCCATCAGGGGCAAATGGCAGAAAGAACTTCAATCTGGGTGCGAATCGTAAAAAACAGAGAGTATTGTAACGGGCTATGTGTGCCGCAGAGGCCGGCAACAGACTCAAATATACGATTTAGATACTTTGTGAGTACCGACTCTCATCTGTTTGGGATAAAAGATGCAGCAGGAAGAACACGCTTCAGAATTTCTCGGGGAAGACGGCCGCACGGAGCGCCCCATGCGCCGGCGCGACCGCGAGCTTTCCTTTACCGATACGCTTCGCGTCATCAGGAATGCCGACCATGCCGTTCTCTCAACCGTGGATGAGGCCGGCTACCCCTACGGGGTTCCGGTGAGCCCGGTGCTCGAGGGCGAGAAGCATCTCTACTTCCATTCGACCCGGGCCCTCAGCAGAAAAGCCGACAACATGCTCGAGAATCCGAAGGTGTCGCTCTGCTTCGTCGCGTCCCAGAAGACGCTCCCCCTTGAATTCACGGTCGACTACGCGAGCGCCGTCGTCGCGGGACGCGCCTGCCTCGTCATGGACGAGGAGGAGCGGCGTCATGCGGCGCTTCTCATCTGCGCCCGCCACGCGGCTGAGGCCGGCAGGGAAAAGGCTGAGGCCTATTACGCAGAGGGCGGCCGCGCGATCACGATCTGGCGCGTCGATATTGAGAGCGCGACCGGCAAGTCCCGCGGCTGGGACCGCATTTCTGCCGGGCTCGCCCGCTGAAAAACGCTATTCTTTCGAACACGGGCGCGGGAGGCTCTCTTTGCCTCCTGCGCCGGCCATCCTTTTTTTGCTCCAGTTTTCAGAGGTTTCACAGTGCTTTTTTCGAAGGCAATTCCGGCAGCGATTCTTGCAGCGTCACTCGTCGGCTGCGCGTCCGGAACAACCGGGCGCGTCGATGAGACGGCCGATTTTGCTCCCGTTTCCTACCGCTCGGTCTGCCTCCTCGAGAACGACGCTGTGAAGAGCCCGAAGCTGCCGGATGCGATTGAATCGGGACTCAGGAAGGCTGGGGTCGAGGTGAAGCGGCTTCCGTCCGGAACGGGCCCCATGGCCTGTCCCTTCGTCCTCACGTACGACGTGCCTTCCGAGGACGGGCTCGTAAGCATCGTCCGCTTCCAGACCTTCGAGCACGGCATTCCGCGCGTCGACGCCGCGGGCCGTGCGCCTGCCGGGCGCGCCCTCACGGTGAATGCCGTCGAGGCCTACGTGCAGGAGCTTTTCTCAAAGCTCGCTCACCGCAATCGCCCGGCAGCGGACGAGAGCGTCCCTTCGGCTTCCGTCGCGCCGCCCGCGGCCGCGAAGACCTTCCGGAGCGTCCCTTCGTGGCAGGCTCCGGATTCCGGGAAATAAAGAATTCGCGGGCGGACGGCAGTCCGAACGCTTAAAATTGTTTACGAGCAGTGCGCTGGAGGTACCGCGGTTTTTTCCCCTTCGGGAAGCGAAGCCGCGGTTGAGAGACACTCCCATCATCGGATCAGGTTCATACCTGCGGCGAGAAGCGCTTTCAGCAATGCAGAACTTCATCGGGATTTTCTGCATTCCCTCCGGCACAGTGCTTTTCAATCATTTCTTCATGGAGAAGCGCTGTGACGAATTCCAAGCAGCAGATTCCGAGAGTCGTCCCGCAGCGGGATGCATCCCCCTGCGACCGTCTTTTTGCGGGGAGGCTCCCCGGGGTCCGCGTCTACGGGAAGTCTCAGGCGGGCGAACCCGTGCCCTTCAGGCGGATTGATTTAGCGCCCACGCCGGCAGCCTTCGGAGGCGGCAGGCAGCCCGCAATCTGCCTTGCAGACGTGACGGGGCCCTTCGGCGAAGGCGACGGGACGGGCGCGCCGCGCAGGCGCACGCGGCCGGCTCCGGGCGCTCCGACCCAGTACGAAGCGGCAAAGGCGGGCGTCATTACGCCCGAGATGTCCTTTGTCGCCGAGCGCGAGAATCTGAGGCGCGAGGCGCTCGAGGAGGAGCTCGAGTCGCTCGGGAATCCAAAAGCGAAGGCGCTCTATGAACGCTCTGCAAAGGCAAGGCGCTTCACCCCCGAAGACGTGAGGGCGCTCGTCGCCGCGCGGGAAGCCGTCATTCCGCTCAACTTCCTCCACCCGGAAGCCGAACCCATGGCGATCGGGCGGGCCTTTGCCACCAAGGTGAACGCCAACATCGGCACATCCTCGATCTCGAAGGACTGGCACGAGGAAATCGAGAAGCTCCGCGAGGCGCTCTTCTGCGGCGCGGACACGGTAATGGATCTTTCGACCGGCGCGCACATTGTGGAAACCCGCGAGGCGCTCCTGAGGAGCTCGCCGGTTCCCGTGGGCACGGTGCCGATTTACGAGGCGCTCGAGCGCGCCGGCAGGCCCGAAGACCTCTCCTGGGAGCATTTCTGCGACGTCATGGAGGCCCAGGCGAGGCAGGGCGTCGACTACATGACGATCCATGCGGGCGTGCTGAAGGACCACGTGGCGCTCACAAAGGATCGTCTAACCGGCATCGTCTCCCGCGGGGGCGGCCTTCTCGCCGCCTGGATGCACGCGAAAAAGGAGGAGAACTTCCTCTATGTTCATTTCGATGAAATCCTTGAGATTGCCCGCCGCTACGACGTGACGCTCTCCCTCGGCGACGGTCTTCGTTCCGGATCCGTGCATGACGGCTGCGACAAGGCGCAGTTTGCGGAATTGAAGACCCTCGGAGAACTCAACCGCCGGGCCGCGGAAGCAGGCGTGCAGGTGATGATCGAGGGCCCGGGACACATCGTGCTCCCGAAGGTGGAGCTCAATCAGAAGCTTGAGGACGAGTGGTGCAGCCGGGCGCCCTTTTATACGCTCGGGCCTCTCGTTACCGACATGGGCGCCGGTTACGACCACATCACGGCGGCGATCGGCGGCGCGCTGATCGGGGCGGCCGGCACGGCCATGCTCTGCTACGTGACTCCGAAGGAGCATCTCGGACTCCCCGATGCGGCGGACGTACGCGAAGGCATGGCCGCCTTCCGCATTGCCGCCCATGCGGCGGATCTCGCCCGCGGCATTCCCGGAGCAGACCTGAGGGACCTCGCCATGAGCTCGGCGCGCTTTGAGTTCCGCTGGAACGACCAGTTTGCGCTGTCGGTGGATCCGGCAAGAGCCGCGGCATTCCACGATGAAACGCTCTCGGGGAGCGGCGCGCGCGAAGCGCATTTCTGCAGCATGTGCGGACCGCAGTTCTGCCCGATGAAGCTCGCCCGCGATCTTTTTGATTGAGAGCCGGGCTTCGCTTAGGGGTTTCCCGCGGTTTTGAGGTATTACCCGGCGGCCTTTTTTCGCTCCCGGGTAAACTTCAATCCATCGCAGGCCCCGAGGGGGCGCATCTCAGAATCGAATCCTTCCGGATTTTTTCTCGTCAGAGCTCGCGGAGCTCCTCATCTCCTATCCGGAAACAAGTCGGAAGCCCTCTTTCCGACGCGGTTCGAAATCGCTTTCAAAGATTCATGGAAGCTTGCTTCCGGCGCCCCGGAGGGTGCGCAAAGCAGGCATGCCAGACCACAAGGATTTTCCCATGCAGTTCACCAGGCTTTTTGCTTCCCTCGCTCTTTCCGCCGGCATCACTGTCGGTCTTGCCGGCTGCGGCGACAAGGGCGCTCCCGCCCAGACGAAGGCGGACGCTGCGCCGCAGACGGTTACGCTCAAGGTGGGCGTTTCTCCGGTTCCGCACGCCGACATCATCAACTTTGTTGCGCCTCAGCTTGAAAAGGAAGGCGTCAAGGTGAAGGTGATCGAGTTCAACGACTACGTGCAGCCGAATCTCGCCCTTGCCGAGAAGGAGCTCGACGCCAACTTCTTCCAGCACAAGCCCTATCTCGACACGTTCGCGAAGGAGCATAAGCTTTCGCTCGCCGTTCTCTGCGCGGTGCATATTGAGCCGATGGGCGTTTATTCGAAGACCGTGAAGAACATCGCCGATACGCCTGAAGGCGCCAAGGTCGGCATTCCGAACGATCCGACGAACGGCGGCCGCGCGCTCAAGGTGCTTGAATCCGCGGGCCTCATCAAGGTTCGTCCGGAAGCGGGCGTTCTCGCCACGAAGAACGACATCACCGAAAATCCGAAGAAGCTCAACTTCGTTGAAGTTGAAGCCGCGCAGCTTCCGCGTGCGCTCGACGACGTTGCGCTTGCCGTCATCAATTCCAACTTCGCGCTTTCCGCGAACCTTAATCCCGTGAAGGACGCGATCGCGATCGAATCGAAGGATTCGCCCTACGCCAACATCGTTGCGATCCGCGCGGGCGACGAGAACCGCCCCGAGCTTCAGAAGCTCAAGGCCGCGCTTGCCACGCCTGAACTCAGGAAGTTCCTCGAGGAGAAGTATCAGGGCGCCGTGGTTCCGGCCTTCTGATCAGAGTGAAGCGAAGCCCGCTGACGCTTGAGAATCGAAAACGCATCTTAAGCGTCAGGTTGGGCAGGTTCCGCGAAAAAACCGGCTGATTCCTGATCGGGATCCGCCGGTTTTTCCTTATGCGCCTCTCAGGGATGCGCGATCAGAAGGTCACGGTATCGGGGTGGAGTCCAGAGAAGGCCGTCTGAGGCATGAGCGTAAGTTCATCGCGCTCTTCAGGCGTGAGCTGGAATCCGAAAATGTCGAGGTCTTCCTTCTGGTGGTGGAAGTCCGTAGCCTTCGGAATCGGGGCAATGCCGAGCTCGAGGCACCAGCGCAGCGCGACCTGCGCAGGCGTCACGCCGTGGGCGGCGGCAATTTTCTCGAGCGTCGGGTGACGCAGCAGCGTGCCGCGGCCGAGCGGGCTCCAGGCCTGAACGAGAATGCCGTGATCCATGCAGAAGCGCAGCGCCGCGCGCTGCGGATAGCCGGGGTGAATTTCAAGCTGATTCACCATGGGCTTCACCTTCGCGCGGGCGAGAAGCGGCACGAGGTGGTGCGGGAGGAAGTTGGAGACGCCGATGGCGCGGACGGCTCCCGCCTTGTAGATCTTTTCAAAGGCGCGCCAGGTGCCTGCGTTCTGGGCCTGCCAGACCATGGGCTCGCCCTGGGCGGCCGGCCAGTGAATGAGGAGCAGATCGAGGTAGTCGACCTGAAGCTGCTCGAGGATCATCGCGTAGGCATCCTCCGCGCTCTCGAAGGAGCGGTGCGACGCCCAGATCTTGCTCGTCAGGAAGAATTCCGAGCGGGGAATGCCGGATTCGCGGATGACGTCGCCGATCAGCGCGGCGTTGTTGTAGATCTGCGCCGTATCGAAGTGGCGGTAGCCGAGCTGGATCGCCGTCTGAATGGTGCTCTGGAAGTGCTCGTTGATGGGGATCTGCCACGTGCCGAAACCGATCGTAGGCATTTCTACGCCGTTGGCAAGCTTCACGGTCTGCTTCAGAGGTTCAATGACTGTTTTCTTTTTTGTCGTCACGATGTTCTTTGTCTCAATGGGGCGGGAGGCACCGGCAGGCCGGGCGAAAGCGCTTGTGGGGTAATGTCTGAATGAATGGTACCCGAGGAACCACGGATTTTATTTGATTTAAGAGAAGCGCCGATGAAAAATTCAGCGATCAGACTGCGTCTGGCCATAGACAAGGAGAGGGAAGTTGTGATTGTCATTTCCGGATTCGATTCCCGTCGGTAGAATCGACGGAGTCCTTCCAATTCGTCAGCCTGGCTAAGCCTCGGGGATCCATGACCCAACTTGATTCTGAAATCATTACCTGGCTCTTTATTGCCTTTGCCGGAGCGGCTTTCGGCGTACTGGCTCTGCGCAGGGTCTTTTCGAAAAAGGAACTGCCGGGGACGCGCCGTTCGGAAGGCGCTTCTTCAGAAGCCTCGCCGCGGCGGGAGCGCATTTCGTCCCGCCGGGAGAATCGGGCGCTTCCGAAAGTGGAGGTCCCGCCTCCGCCTCAGAAGCCTGAAATCCTGGGTCCCGGACGGCCCTCCGTTTTTGCCTTCTGCGCTGAAGGTTCTGATGCGCCCGTTGCGATCCTCCAGAGAGGCGATCGGTTTGACGACATGACCTCGTTCGAGGGAGCGGAAGTGAAGCCTGAGGGAAATGCGCTTCTTCTCCTTTCCGACCGGCTCGGCGCTCTCGCGCACGAGCCCGATGACGAACTCGCAGACCGCACCTGGATGATTGCAGTTCCTTCGGAGACTTCCGGCAAAACGGATGCTCTGGCGGGGAATCTGATGCTTCTCGCGTTCGACGAAAAAGGATGCCCGATGGGCGGGGCAGCGCCGATCAGGGACCTCTCGGCAGAAGCATTTCTTCAGGAATTGAAGAGCCTTCTCCCGAAGGAGGACGCAGGCGTCGCTTCTTTGCAGAAGCTCCTGAAGGAAGAAGCGGAACTGCTTCAGGAACTCCTTGATGCGGGTAAAAGTGAGGAAAGCGAAGGCGCTCTGGACGAAAAGCTCCTTCAGCTCCTTGCTTTAGTCCCGGCAATTTCGCCCGGGGGCTGGAGAGATTCATCCCTCACGCTCGATGCAGTCCTTCATGACGTGCGCGAGGCGATTGAAGAGAGCGACAGGGCGCTTGCCGGCGAAAAGGCTGAATCGACGGATGATCAGCAGACTGCGCGCGCTCTGATTCTCGACCATCTTCTTTTGATGCTTCTTCTCACGCGCACGATTGCCTCGGGCGACTATCTCCCGGGCATGCGCGCCTCCGCCGAGGCGGTCCGCCGCGCTGTCGTCTGGAAAGCACGAAAGGCATCGTCCTCCCGGACAGAAGCGCTTCTCTCGAATCTGAGGCGCGCCGAAGCGCTCATCGACGAGCGCGTGCTCGCAGCCGGCCGGATGCCGAGAACGCTCGTGCGGGCTGCGGGAGACGGCAGGATCGCATTCGGCTGCTTCTGAACCGACAAGCCCGGAAAAAGAAAACCCGCATGAGGATTTTCGTCCCCTGCGGGTTTTCTTCATGGAAGCGTTTGCTTTATCAGGCGCCCTGGCGCTCAAAAACAAATTCGCCGTTCATCATGGTGGCGTCGACCTTCGTCTCGCGAAGCTTCAGGGGATCCATCTCAAAGATGTTCTTCGAGAGCACCACGAGGTCGGCGTAGTAGCCGGGGAGAAGACGGCCCTTCACCTTTTCCTCGAAGCTCGCGTAGGCGCCTTCGATCGTATAGGCGTCGACGGCGTCGTAGATGTCGACGCATTCTTCAGGATGGAACCCTCCTTTGGGAGTCCCGTCGAGGCGGCGGCGGTTGACGGCGCAGTAGAGGTTGTCGATCGGGTTCATGTCTTCGATCGGGGAGTCCGTGCCGAAGGACATGTGAACGCCGAGCTTCTTCAGCGTTCCGAAGGCGTAGGACGTGGCGGCGAGGTCCTTTCCGACGCGGTCCTCGACGATCTTCGTGTCGTAGTGAAGGAAGATCGGCTGCACGAGGGCGAGAATGTCGTTCTTCGTGAAGCGCTCGAGAAGCGGCCGGTCGGTGATCTGGATGTGAATGACGCCGTGGCGGAGGGGATTTGAGCCCGAGAGCGTTGCGTCGTAGGCGTCAAGAATTCTTTCAATCGCGCCGTCGCCGATCGCGTGCGTCACGACGCCGCAGTTGTGGTCGGCCGCCACATTAACGAATTCGCTGATTTCTTCGGGCGTCATCGTCGGGATGCCGACCGTCGAGGGATCGTCGTGATAGGGCCTGCGCATGAAGGCCGTGCGGGCGCCGAGGCTCCCGTCGACGAAGAGCTTCAGGGGGCCGAAGCGGTGGAAGGCGTTGCCCGAACCCATGACGTGGCCGGCGGCGAGGAAGCGCTTGTAGTCCTCCATGCTCGACTGGAAGCTCGACTGATGCCAGACGCGCACGAGCGGGTGGTCCGCCATCACGCGGTTGTAGGCTTCAATCACCGTTTCCCAGGTGCCGCCGCGGACGTCGCAGGTGTGAACCGAAGTGACGCCGCATTCAGCCGCATGGCGCATGGCCGTGCGGATGAGCGCCACGTCTTCGTCGGCCGTGCGGTTTCTGAAGAGCATGAGGAGCGGCGCTCTGGCGTTTTCCGTGAAGATGCCGTTGAGGCGTCCGTTCGCGTCGCGCTCGATCGAACCGCCTTCGGGCGCAACGATCGATTCGTCGACCCCGGCGCGCGCGAGCGCGGCGGAATTGGCCGTAAGCATATGGCCGCAGGCGCGCTCGAAAACGAGCGGATATTCCGTCGTGATGGCGTCGAGGTCGTCCCTCGTAAGCATCCGCGGCTCGTCCGTGAAGTAGTCCTGGTTCCAGCCCATGCCGTGAAGAACGGTGCCGGGAGCGGGCTTTCTTTCCTCAATGTATTCGCGCGTGATGCGCTTCACGTCGGCAATGCTCTTCGCGTTCTGCAGGCGCACGTCGGAGAGCATCACGCCCGTGTTGAGGAGGTGCTGATGCGAATCGATGAAGCCCGGAACGATGGTCTTGCCCTGGGCATCCCAGACCTTGACGTCGGCGGGGGCCTCTGCTCTCAGGGCAGCTTCGCTCCCGACGGCGCGGATGATGCCGTCCTCGATGAGGAGAGCCTCTTCAAAATGACCGCGCCTCACGTAAGCGTGCGCGTTGCGGATAAGCATTGAAGACATGATTTCGGAAATCCTTCTGGGGATTTTTTAAGGGAAACGGTTTCTGGTGCCGGAAGGCTTCAGAGCGCCGGGGTTCCTGCGCTCTGAAGGTGTAAGAGAGGTTTTAATCCTTTTTGCCCGTCACTGCTTCGTGGCTTCTGCGGAAAAGAATTTCGTAGATGCCGAGGCCGAGGATCGGAACGATCAGACCAAGGGCGGCCGTCACCGGATCCTGCCAGATGGTGTTGATGATGAGCGCGAGCATGAAGATCAGCACGAGGATGATCGAGAACGGATAGAGCCAGACCTTGTAGGGACGCTCCATCGTCGGGTACTTGCGGCGCAGCACGATCACGGAGAGGAAGGTCATGCCGTGGAAGATGAGGCCGCAGATCGCCACGAGGCTCGTGAGTTCGGAGAGCGAGCGCGAGCAGACGAGGATCATCGCCATCACCATGGAGGCGAGCTGCGCGTTGATCGGCGTGCGGTAGGTCGGGTGGAGCTTGGCGAGGCTCCTGAAGAGCGCGCCGTCGCGGGCCATCGCGTAGTACATGCGCGGGAAGACCATGATGCAGCCGTTGAGGGAATTGAAGATGGCGAGCATCATCGCCGTGCCGACGATTGCCATGCCGGTGACGCCGAAGAGCGTTTCGGCGGCGGCCGTGCCGAGGTAGAAGTTGCCGTTCTTCACCATTTCAAGGATGGTGTCGTAGGGAAGCACGCGGTAGACGGAGTAGTTGAAGACCACGTAGAGAACGGCGACGCCGACGATTGAAAGAATGAGGGCGAGCGGGAGGTTTCTCTTCGGGTTCTTCATTTCCTCGGCGACGGTGTTGAGGTTCGTCCAACCTTCATAGGCCCAGAGGGTCGCGAGGACGGCGAAGGCCATCATCGAGAGAATCGACGAGAGGGACGGGGCTTCAGCCGGGAAGTGGAAGAGGTCGGGCGACTCCTGACCCATAAAGAGGCCGCAGCCGATGATGAGGAGAATCGGCAGGAGCTTCAGAACCATGAAGACGTTCTGCACCATGGAGCCGAGCTTGATGCCGCGCATGTTGATGAGGGAGAGCACCACAATCGACACGAGGGCGATCGCCTTCTGCACCATGTCGTCGAGCGGATACATGCTCGAAATCGCCGCCGCAAAGGCAAGCGCGAGCGCGGAGATCGAGCCAGAGGACGAAAGGAAGAAGTTCGTGATGCCGCACATGAAGGCGACGCGCTCGCCGTAGGCTTCGCGCAGGTACACGTAGTAGCCGCCGGCCTTCGGCATCATGGCGCCGAGTTCGGCAAAGCAGATGCCCGAAAGGAGCGTGATGAGGCCGCCGATTGCCCAGACGAGGAGCGCGAGGCCGAGATTGTCGCCGGCGCGCTGAAGCACGATGCCGCCGATGTAGAAGATGCCGGAGCCGACCATGATGCCGGCAAGAACGGATATGCCGCCGAAAAGGCCGACCTCGCGCTTCATGCCGACCTGCTGAGAAGTGGATGCGGATTCCGTAGCAGGTGTGGGAGTAGTCATTTTTATTCTTGAGAACTGAAGGGAAATTTGGGGAAGAAAGCGCGCAAACGAAAAGAGCCGCACCGCTCATGCTTCCAGCGGGTGCAGCTCCGAGAAAATTTCGTTGATGTGCGTCCGGCCTCTCCGTGATCCTCTTTCCGGCGCCTCTTCAGTCTTGCCTCTCGTGCGGGATGCGCTTCTTTGGGGGACGTCTCCTTCCCTGCGGGAATGCGCTCACGAGCGGAAAGTGAAGAGCGCTAAAAAAGGAGGAGAAGCTCGAAGTGACGAAAAATGTCAAAGCATCGCCGCCGATAGCGCCTCCGGAAGGCCTGACGGACCTTCCAGGAGTCGCCGGCGTTTTCCGCCGGCGCCCAACCTGAAGCAGACATGCCTGTCTGCTGGTTTCGGCAGCTTGGCCTCCGGATCGCTCTCAAACGGGTGCCCCCATTGAGCGGCCATCATCCGCGCTGCGCCTCTATTCGACTGTGGTGAAGCGAACTTTGACACGCCTCTGCCCGGGCTGTCCAATGAGCGGCCCGGGAAAAAGCGCTTCTCTTGAGGATTCGGTTGAGGAAATAGGCGAAAGTGATTAGCGCGGGCATCTCAGCGCCGGTCGCCGCGGGGTCTTCTTGTACTGATCGTGCGCGAGGGCGTGCCGAAGCGGCCGTTGAGCTGGAGGAAGGCCGAAATGAGAATGGCGAAGACGCCGAAGATGATGGGCGCCTCGTCTCCCGAATCCGCACCGGCGACGATCCCGATGAGGCCGAACATTGCAAAGGCGGTGGAGACAAACCTGAGCGCCGGGTCGACCTTCGCCTTCTTTTCCGGGAGTGCCGCAGGCGATGGAGAAGCGCCGCGGCTTGCTTCCTCCATGCGCGCGAGCGCCTTCCTGCGGCTCTCGTCTTCTGCGGAAGTCCCGGGAATATGAAGGGTTTTAAGGAGGCTTTTGAGCGAGGATCCTGACTTTTCCGGCGTTTGCGTTCCGCCCATGAAGTCCTCGGGTTCGAGGGGCTTGAGCGAGCCGGTACCCCGCTTCTGCAGAGACTCAATGTAGCGGACGTAGTCGCCGTCGGGCGGTTCAAGATTGAGCGGATCGGTCATTGGAGAGACTGAGAAAGAGAAAAGGCTCTTGCGGGCAAGCGCCGGAAGAAGACTCTAAGGAAAAGAATAGCCCAAAAGAGAGATGAAAAAACGCCTGCGGAGAGGCTTCCGCAGGCGTTCAGGGAGGAATATTTCGAAAACGATTGTTGAGCGCTTTTAACGGGCCTGCGCCTCAACGGCTGCCGCCATGCGGTCGAGCTTCGGCTTCGCGCGCATCATGCGCATGCCGTTCGCCACCACGATGAGGCAGGTGCCCGTATCGGCAAAGACCGCCATCCACATCGTCGCCATGCCGCAGAGCGCAAGGATCGTGAAGATCACCTTGATGCCGAGCGCAAAGGCGATGTTCTGAACGAGCACCGAATGCGTCATCCGCGAGAGTCTGACGAGCGTGGCAACCGACGAGATCCGGTCGTCCATCACGGCAATGTCGGCCGCCTCAATGGCGCTGTCGGTGCCGCGAACGCCCATCGCAATGCCGATGTCGGCCTGAGCAAGCGCGGGCGCATCATTGATGCCGTCGCCCACCATGGCGGTGAGGCCGGTCTTCTGAAGTTCGCGGATCCGCGAGAGCTTCGCTTCAGGAAGGAGATCCGAAGAGACGTTCTCAAGTCCAAGCTCGCCCGCAAGCGCTCTCGCCGCGCGTTCGTTGTCGCCCGTGAGAAGCCAGGGCGTCACGCCTTCGGCAGCAAGCTGCCTCAGGCCCACGCGGGTATCTTCCTTAATTTCGTCGGCGAGCTCAAAGACTGCGAGGACGCCGAAGGCATCGGCGAGCGCCACGCTCGAGCGGCCGCTTTCCATGGCTTCATGGAAGGCCTTTTCGACTTCATCGGTCGAGAGGCCGGCCTTTTGAACGGAAGCGAAGTTGAGAAGCGAGAGCATGCCGCTTCCGACGCGGCCCCTGACGCCCGCACCGGGAAGCGCCGTGAATTCCTTCACTTCATGGAGCTTCACGCCGGCCTTCTTTGCTTCCTCAACGATCGCGACCGAAAGCGGGTGCTTGTTCATGGCGCCGAGACTAGCGGCAAGTTCAAGCGCTTTTTCGCGGGTCGTGCCGGAGAAGAGTTCGATTTTCTCAACCTGGGGTTCGCCCTTCGTGAGCGTGCCCGTCTTGTCGAGGCCGACGTTCTTCAATTTCCTCGCTTCCTCAAGGAAGAGCCCGCCCTTGATGAGAAGGCCGCAGCGGGTGGCCGTCGCGAGCGCCGAGACGATCGTCACGGGGGTCGAGATCACAAGCGCGCACGGGCAGGCGATGACGAGAAGGCAGAGGGCCTTGTAGAGCCAGCCGAGCCAGTCGCCGACGAAGAGCGGCGGAAGGATGGCGACCGCAAGGGCAAAGACGAAGACGAGGGGCGTATAGACCGCGGCGAAGCGGTCGACGAAGCGCTGCACGGGGGACTTCGAGGCCTGAGCATTTTCAACCGACTCGATGATCCGCGCCGTAAGGCTTTGCGAGGCAGGCGCCGTCACGGTGATGACGATGGTCGAGGAGAGGTTAACGGTGCCCGCCCAGACCGTAGCGCCCGGGCCTTTTTCGGCCGGCATCGATTCGCCCGTCACCATGGACTGGTCGAACGTGGAGGAACCCTCGATGATTTTGCCGTCAAGCGGCACGCGGTCGCCCGGGGCAATGCGCACCTCTGCGCCGGGCCCCACTTCCTCAACGCGCATTTCGGCGTACTTGCCGTTTTCCTGACGAACGAGCGCTTTTTCTGGCGCCACGCTCATCAGGTCGCGGATCGAGCGGCGGGCCTTCGCCATCGAAAGCTGCTCGATCGCTTCGGAAATCTCGAAGAGGACGAGAACCATTGCCGCTTCAGGCCAGGCGCCGATCAGGACGCCCCCGGTGACGGCCACCGCCATCAGCGTATTCATGTTGAGGGTGCCCTTCATCGCGGACTGAATGCCCTTTCTGAAGGTGGTGAGCCCGACCAAAGCAATCGCAATGACGGCGAGGACGAGGGTCGCGCCGGAGACGACGGCTTCCGGGAGGTGAATGACGCCCCAGTCGGCCGCAATCTCAAAGAATTCGCAGCCGATTGCAATGGCGAGCGCGAGGAAGTAGCGCTTCCAGGGCGTTTTGTCCTCGAAGTCCGCTTCGCGCCGGCGCTGAACCATCACGGTCGATTCGTAGCCCGCCGTCTCAATCGCCTTTCTTGCGGCGTCGGTGAGGGCAGACGGAACCGCAATCGTGCGGTTCATGATGTTGAGCTCGTACCCGGAGATGCCGGCCTTTCTGAATTCGCGCTCGATTTCGCCTGCTTCAACGGGGCAGTCCATCTCGGGAACAGAAAGGAGCGTCTTCGGGCCGCTTACCTTCATGTCGTCCAAGCGCGAGGATTCAAAGCCCGCGGCCTTGATGGCGCTCTCCGCCTTTTCGAGGTCGGCCGCCTTCACCGTCACCGTCCGGTTCATGACGTCGAAGGAATAGTCTGAGAGGCCGGCCTTCTTGAATTCCCGGTCGATTTCGCCTTCCTCAACCGGGCAGTCCATTTCCGGAACGGAAAGACGGACGTTTCCGGAGGGGGCCGCCTCGGCGCCAAGGTCGGGTTCGTAGCCCGCCGCCTTTACGGCTTCAATCGATTTGAGAACAAGCTCATGGTCGGCAGGGAGAATGAGCTCGCGGTTCATGATGTCGAAGGCGTAGCCCTCGAGCCCGGCTTTCTTGAGCTCGCGCTCGATTTCGCCCGCTTCAACGGGGCAGTCCATTTCCGGAATGCGGATGCGGACCGTTTCGGTCACGACTTCGTCAATGCGCCTGTAGGCGAGGCCGAGCTTTTCGGCTGTCTGAAGGACGGCGGCTTCATCGAGTTTTGCATCCTCGGGAAAGAGAATGCGCACCGTCCGGGCGCCGTAGTCTGGGATGAGGCGGAACCGCTCATCAGCCTTGAGGACCGCCGCTTCAAAGGGCGTGAATTCAGCCGGACAGCACATGTCCGGGAAATTGAGCGTCAGAGTCTTCATTGTTCTTTTATCTCTGTATCAGGTGTTGCGCGCGGATGACTGCACGCATCGAAAAATTCCGATGAGAGTCATTTCACACCCTGAAGCCGTTACAATGTCAAGCGCCGTTTTCCCCGTCTGCAAAAAAAACAACCAGACAATCCGGCCAGAAGCTGCCGCCATCCCGATAGGGCGGCCTGACGATTCGAGCCCAATCATTCAATTCTCTCGCATCGCCTGAAGAGCGGTGCAAAAGGCACGAGGAATGCGCATTCGAGATCTCTCGCAGCTCACCGGCAATACTCCGGAAACCATTCGCTACTACGAAAAAATCGGACTTCTTCCGCCTCCGGTCCGGGAGGCCAATAATTACCGCCAGTACGGCGCGATTCACGTCAACCGCCTCGACTTCATCCGTCACTGCCGCAACCTTGATATCGGACTTTCGGAAATCCGGGCGCTTCTCGGCGCGCTCGATTCCGGCTGCCCCGAGGGGGCCGATCTCGCTCACCGGCTGATTCATCAGCACCTGAAGCAGGTCGATGAGCGCATTGCGGATCTGCAGGAGCTCCGCGGCCATCTGATGGATCTCGAGGCGCACTGCAGAGGCGTTCACGACGGGAAGGAGCCCTGCGGCATACTTCGCGAACTCAATGCTCCGGGGCAGTCCGCACCTGTTCTGAAGGATCCGGCGAATGCGGAGGAAGTGCTCCGCGCCGTGGCGGAAGCGCAGCGCCGAGCAGACGAGCGCGCGAGGGAACTCAATAAATCCTGAATTTCATCATGATCGAAACCACAACCATTCATTTCACCGGCATGGGGCTTCTGCTCGCCGCCATCGCTCCCTGCCTGATTGCCTTCTTTCTCTGGCTCGTCGGCCGCTCGGTTCCGCCGGCCGTCGCCGGAGAAGGCATCCGTGCGGGCATCGGCGGGCTTCTTCTCGTGGTCCTCTTAATTCTGTCGGCGAAGGCTGCGGTTTCGCTCTTCGACCTCGGGCGTCAGGCCGGGGAGGCCGCGCGCGTGATCAGCATGGACGCGCAGTACGCGTGGCCGGCCATAAAAAGCACGCTTCCGGCGGTCATCAATGCCGTGAGCATCATCCTCGCGCTCGTGCTCCTCACGCTCGGGCGCACGCCGGGGACCTTCTGGACGGCGCTCATCGCCATCTGGGTGGCGGGTCCCGCGGACGATCTTCTGAAGATGCTTATTCTCGGGATTCCCTTCAACTTCACGCAGGGGCTCGCCGGGATTTCGTTCTTCACGATTCTCGTGACGGTCTACCTTCTCTTTTCGGTGAGAAGCGCCTATACGTACGGGATCGGAAGCGCGAGGCGCTTCAGAAACCTGCGGTGAGAAAGAAGCCTTTCTCCGGGGAAGCCGCAGCGCGCACCCTGCGGCAACTAAAATATTCTTTTCTGCTTTGGGCGCAGTCCGGAGGCTCCTCGATGAGCCTCCTCATTTTTTTTTCGGAGACCCCACAATGAGCATTGCAACTCTCATCCGCAACGCGGATCTTTACGCTCCTGAACATGTCGGCCATCGCGACATTCTTGTTGCCGGGGGAAAAATCATCGCCATCGATGACCGCCTCGACCCGAACATTCCCGGGATGGAAACGATTGACGCTGCCGGACGCGCCGTAACGCCGGGTTTGATCGACCAGCACATCCACGTTACCGGTGGCGGCGGCGAAGGCGGCTGGGCGAGCCGCTGCCCGGAACTCAACTTCTCCTCCCTCGTGAAGGGCGGCGTCACGAGCTTCCTCGGCGTCTCAGGCACCGACAGCATGTCGCGCTCGATCGAGAATCTCCTCGCGAAGGTGCGCGGCCTTACGGTCGAAGGCGCTTCCGGCTGGATGTGGACGAGCAACTACGCCTATCCCGCGACGACGATCACGGGAAGCGCGAAGATGGACATCTTCACGATTCCGGAATGCCTCGGCGTCAAGATCGCCCTGGGCGACCACCGCGCGTCCTTCCCGACGCCTGATGAGGTGCTCAAGCTCCTCGCGGAAATCCGCGTGGCCGGCATGCTGACCGGGAAGACCGGGTTCCTTCATATTCACTGCGGCGACTGGGGCGACGACATCTTCGATCCGATCGAATACGCGATCCGTCGCGGTATTCCCGCCAAGCACATGCGCCCCACGCACGTTGCGCGCCATCCGCACGTCTTCGACCGCGCCTGCGCCTTTGCGCGTACGGGCGGCTACATCGACATCACGACGGGGGGCGGCTGCTACCAGGGAACGGCGGCCGATGCGCTCTTCGCCGCACTCGAAAAGGATGTGCCGCTTGAGCGGATCACGTTCTCGTCGGACGGCCAGGGCTCGATGCCGCGCTTCAACGAAGCGGGCGAAATGGTGGGCTTCGGCGTCGGGTCGATCAACTGCGACCTCGAGGCCATTCGCCTCCTCGCCGACAAGCTCGGACTCGAAAAGGCCCTGAAGCCCATGACGACCACGATCGCCAATGCTCTGGGTCTCAAGGGCAAGGGCCGCGTTGCGGTCGGGGCCGACGCCGATCTCCTCGTCTTCGGCAAGGAGCTCGCGCTCGAGGAAGTCTTCATGAAGGGCCGTCAGGTCATGGCGGCGGGCAAGGTCGTCGTGAAGGGCGCCTTTGAGGAATAAGTCTTCAGAAACCTGAAGCGCCGCCGGCTCTAAGGGCGGCGCAATGCATAAAGAGGCCGGGCATGTCCCGGCCTTTTTGCTGCCGGGAACTTCTCTCAAAACCCTGACGAAACCTTCGACTGCAGTTTCAGGATGTGCTTGTAGACGATTATCCCTAGGTAAAATCATTGTTACTAAATGTAAATATTGTTGTAAACCCTAAAGGGGGCTTCCATAAATTCGGAAAGCCAGTTTTTCCACTTCGCCGACAGTA
>NZ_CALDXB010000031.1 GCF_937923675.1 uncultured Sutterella sp.
TACGACTTTTGCAAATCAATCGGCGAATCGGTTCAAGAGAACGTTTTGCTTGAGCCCTATGCTGAAGAGTGTACCCAGCTTTTTCGTCGGCCCTCCATGAATATGTTCCGCCGGATTTGGCGCGCCCGCTTCTCACAATACACTGAGATGATGGTGAAAGTTTTCAGCGTTGCCGAAGCTAAAGGAGATGTTCAGCGGTATGTCCAATTGAAGCAGCTGCTCGACTTCATCAACCAGGACAGTCGGATCAACAATCAGCTCATTGATGAGACCCTCATTGACAAGTTCGGCTTTGCCATACTCGAGCCTTTTCTCGACATTCGCGGAGCAGCCATACTTCCAACCGATAAAGAGGAGGCACTCATCGTCGAATTCTTCGAAAGGATAATTGGTCCATCTGCTCAGCTGCATGATCGACGCTTCAGCACCCTGAACGACGATCTACAGAAGCTGCTCAAACGCTGGATGAACGGCCGCAAGCTTAACTGGGCTTTTGACGTAATTGATTCTGCGACGGGCCGTCAGTTCGACCACGTCAAGGCTCAACAATGGAGGGATCGTCGCAGTTACTGGCATGAATTCTGGAGTAAGGGTTTTATCGATGACATTCAGGTTTTTATGATGAAAAATTATCTGAATGAGTATCGATATCAGCATCCAGACATCAAAATGCTTACCGGAGTCTCTAATGGAGCATCTGCGCTTGTCATTACGCTCGTGTTTCAGGGCAGCGATCCCATTCAAGTTATCGAAATGAGCGGCAATGGATCATTACGTCTCTTCAATATGCGGGCGTTCCCTGGACTTGACTTCAGAAATAAGAACACACTCGATTATGGGTATGTAAAAAGTCTGAAAATTCAAGATGGCAAATCCTATGCAATCCGCCATGATCGCTATTGGACTGCGAAAACAAAAGAAGCCATACAAAATCTTTCAAACTATCGACTTTAAGCAAGTCAAATACGGAAAATAAGTCTCACATAAAGAAAGGCAAAGGAACCCCCATGTTTTTTGATTTCTTTAAAAAGAATAAGAAGAGTGAAGGATCAGCCCGGATGGGGAGTCGTTCCTACGTTGATTCAAAGAGCCTTGCAGTACCTAAAGCAGTAAAGACCATCGTATCCCTTGATGAACTGCACAGGATGACAGCAAATATGCTCCGCGTCCTTGCAGAGAACGATAAGGATCAAGAAGCCGTTGATGCAGCTCATTCTCCCGAGCTCTCAGAGCGCGAAAAGCTTTACCGGCAGTATCTGCTTAAGACCCAGTGCTGCAGTGCCTTTCTGATTTCCCTGAATGATGCTGCTATTGAGGAATGGGACGCTATTGCCTCTCCGGAAGCCCTTGAGGGCATTCAAACGCTCATGTCTCTCCGAGACAGCGGGGAAGCTGAATGGGATGAATCACGACAGGCATTGATTGTTCCCGATGCCGTAATCGCAGGCATTGAGCCCCGGCTCTGGCCCCTGATGGGTCTCCCTCCTCTTGGCGCCGAATCGATTGCTGTTGATTCAGAGGGAACGCCCTATTCCGACGACTTTTCAATCAATGTTGCCTTCATTTCCGATAAGCGCCGACTGATCCGCCCAACCCGCATCGGACTCCAGATCACTTACGGCGGCCGTTCTCCTCATTTGCTTCCGCCCGAAGTCTTCATCGTTGCAGAAACGATCGAAGCCTATAAGAACGCTCTATCGGATCCCAATGTTGACCGGAATTTCGCATGGGCCGAAGCCATGTCGGTGCTCTCCATGTCGCGTGCCGTCGAAAAGGCGGTCGCCGGCATTTCCCGCGCCAAGCTTCTCACTGCTGTGCGCGTAACGGCTGAGGTCGATGACCACGGGAAGCTTCGTCCCGTAATTCTTCGACCCAAAGGCATCTCCGGACAATCTGATGATTTCCTGCCGCTTCTTCTCAAGGGAGAAAAGAAGGACTTCGCACATTTTCTCGACAGCGGCCTCCCGATCAAAGGTCACGTGCCGCTCGGCGGCGGGACGTATCTCTTCATGCCGCCCGATACGCAGCATGTCGTCGAGGCCATTCGGGACATCAACCACGCGAGTCCGGATGAGCGCATGCGATTCCTGGAGAACCCTCGACAGGCCATCATGAAGGCCCTCGCCAAGGCTGGCGTTAAGGATGACAGTCTCGACGACCTCGTGAACTTCACGTTTGTGGAAACGCCAGAGTTCATCAGCGACCGAGTTAAGGCTCTGGGACCCTGGCAGCGCCAGACGCTCTCATTCATGCAGCCGATCAAGACCGACTGGTATGCCGACGGTGCCGACAGAGCGGGGCTGGTTCTTCACGGACAATTCTTCTGCCTTACGCAGGCGGAGCTCGAAAAACTCATCAGCGACCTTCATGAGGCGAGCGTCAAGGGAGATGCCCTCGTGAAGGTTAAGGATGCGATGATTCCGGTGGAGAGCATCAATGCCGCATCTCTTCTGGAATGCTGCCGCAAGGTATTTCCCCAGACAACCGATAAAGATGGGAAACCGGACGACCTGCATCGCGACAACAAGGGGGAAGCGGATAAGGCAAAGAACGACGCTGAAGAGCGAGTTCAGTTCGGCCCTGACATCAAGCGGAATCTGGAAGCGCTTGAATATCAAGCCGAGCTTGTCAACCGCACGCCCTGGCAGCACCCGCTATCAACGCTCTCATCCGGTCTCTCCCTGCTGCCGCATCAGGAAGAGGCGCTCTCCTGGCTGAAGGACCTTTGGAACAGGGGAATTCCCGGGGCGCTCCTCGCGGACGATATGGGGCTCGGCAAAACCATCGAATGCCTTTCCTTTGCTGCCTGGCTTGCTGAAGGCATGAAAGCTGCCGACTCGGGCCTCCCTACCCTTATCATCGCCCCTGCCGGGCTCCTCGAGAATTGGTTGACTGAAGGTCGAAAGTGGCTTGGTGAAGCCTACGGACGAGGACTTGACCTCTCGGCTGCGAGCGTGCGCCGCATGATGAAGCTCTCCCTGACGGAACGTACGGAGCAGCTCGAAGGATGCACCTGGGCCGTCACAACCTACGAGTCTGTCCGCAATCAGCAGGAGTTCTTTTTTCAGCAGAACTGGGGACTCATCGTTCTCGATGAAGCCCAGCGCATCAAGAATCCAACGGCGCTTCTCACCGAGTGCATCAAAGGACTTAAATCTGAATTCCTTCTCGCCATGACGGGTACGCCGGTTGAGAATACCTTTATGGATCTCTGGTCCATCCTCGACGCTGCTGTGCCGGGGGTAATGGGGTCGGCGAAAACCTTCTCGAACAGGTTCTGCCGGGGAGACGACGTCGCCTCAGCAGAGACGGCCGGCCGCGAACTTAATGCCCTTCTCCTTGGCAACAAATCAATGGAGATCGCGGGCGGCCAGGCAGGTACAGATCTTTCTAGCGACGCAGCTTCCCCTGAGGACGCGAAAGGCATTCAGCTCATGCTCCGTCGCCTCAAAACTGACCGCCTCAAGGACCTCAAAGCTAAGATCGAGAAGCTCTACCGGGTTCCGATGCCTCCGGAACAGGCGGCTGCCTATCAGGAGGTGCTGAATCTTCGCAATTCCTCCATGAACGGCAAGGCGAGCATTCCCGGACTTCAGCTTCTGCAGATGCTTTCTGCAGCATGCTTGTCGCCGAAGAAAATCGGTGCCGCCGGCTCTGCACGAGTCAGCAGCGGCGGGGCTTCCGCCAAAGGCCTGGCCGGCGAAAACTCAACTTTTGTCCTCACTGACGAGGACATTGCGAACTCTGCCCGCTTCACGGCGCTCTTCAAGATTCTTGATGAAGTTAAGGAGAAGAACGAAAAAGCGGTGGTGTTTGTGCTCCATGTAGCGCTTCAGCGAGTCTTAGCCAGGAAAATTCAGCAGCACTACAAGCTCGAAAAGGAGCCCGGCATCATCAACGGCACCATGCTTGCCGCTGCCCGCCAGAGGGTCGTGCGGGACTTCCAGCGGCCGGAAAAGACCGGGCAGTTCGACGTGGTGATTCTCACCAGCAGGGCTGCCGGAACGGGGCTCACGCTGACGGCCGCAAATCATGTCGTTCATCTCGAGAGATGGTGGAACCCGGCAGTTGAGGACCAGTGTTCAGACCGCTGCTGGCGCATTGGACAAACGAAGGACGTTGTCGTCCATATCCCGATTGCCGCTTTCCCCGGCGACGGTTTGGAAACATTCGACGAAAAGCTTCAGATGTTCCTCACGGCCAAACGTGCACGCTCTCAATCCGTTTTGATGCCATCGAACGATAATGCATTTGCAGGAGAACTGATGACGGCCGTCTTTGCAGACGAGGCTCCGCAGACGACTGCATCAGACAACACAGCCGCTGCAACGAAATCGGGTGGTGATGCCGCGCAGGACCAGCTTGTGGAAGACGTGCCGTTCTGATTCGTTTTCGCAAGATGTTCCCGGGGTATGCGAGTGGGACCGCACGGATTTTTAAGAAAGATCTGCGCCCGATGACATTCATTCAGGGTAAAAATTGATGCCCGTCCTCAAAGCGCCGAACCTGCGTGTCGAACGCCTTGATTGTTGCGGGCATCCAGTTTCCTCCAACCCCTGAGACCCCATCCTGCAGGCACGGGTACGTGGCCAAATCGGAAAGAGAAAGCTGTTTAAAAGAAGACACTGAGTTGAGAGACGCCCGTTCCATAGGTTCGACCTGCGCGCCAAGAGCCTATGCGATTAACGGGCGTCCCGCCATGCCGACACCACCTCCTCGCCTATAGCACAGGTGCCATCTATCCTGCGAGAATCATGAAGAACATAGCGTTCTCAAACCGAAGATTCTCATCTCCAGCCACCCAACTATAACTCAACATAATTCTTTTTGCTTTTCTCTGAAGCTGGGGGACACTAATTTCAGGGAGTTCCTTTCATCAACAATCTTTAATCCGGCAGCCGGTTCTAAAGAGCGGCGAAATCGGAGGCGGTATCGTTCCTGGACTGGAAGAACTTCCGCGCAGGAGCGCGAGAGCTTACGGGAGCCTGAACTCCGCCATATAGCGCGACCAAATCTTCGTGATGGCAGGAATGATTTCAAGACTGAACGCGCTCCCCGAGCTTTTAGCTGACTTAGTCAGCTCTGCCGTCCACCAAAGTTTCGGAGATGGATTGCCGGGCATTTCTTTCACCCGCTGCTCAGGCGCCTTATCGGTCCATTTAGTATTGGTGCTCGGATCGATCAGAGCGAGGTTGCCGAGCTCGTGAACTCTGTCGTCGAGGTTAGCTTCGTCGCCTCCGTTTTTCTCCTTCGTATTCTGCGCGGTTTTCTGAGCAAACCAGTGGTCAATCTGACCACGGCTCACGATTCTGAATTCGTTCCGGAGGAAGTTTTCAAACAAATTCAAAAACTGCGGTGCGATGAGCGCATCTTTAAACGGCAAGAGATTCTTCTCTTCTGGGATGCCGCCGGTTGCTTCCCCCATGAGCTCCCGGAGTCGGTTCTTTCTGTTCCTGCTCCCTGCAAAATCAAACCAAAGCATCCAATCTATGAAGAAAAGAAGCCACTGGCGGATGCCATCGCCATAGCGCCATCGATCAACTTCCTCAGCAACCTCCTTCGCGGCTTCCGCCAGAAGTTCTTTTCCGGAAGTGCACGAAACCGCGAGCTCGTAAGCAATTTTTGTTGCAGAGCCGTCGAGCCTGCTGCGCGCATAGGTGAAGCCCCAGGTGACGAGACGGGCGAGCGCTTCAGCTTCGAGATCCCGGCCTGCCTTGGCGTCAAAAACCGGCAGAAGGGTTTGCTTGAATTGGGCCGCTTCTTTAGGCACCTGCTCTCCCTTTAGCCCGCTCTCAAGAGCGAAGGCTCCGAGAACCAGCAGCCAATATTGGCCTGAAGCCTGGTAGCTGTTGGCCGCCATGAAGGACACGGCCAGCTGGCGAAGAGGCGTTTTCGAACCTCCAACCACGTCGTAAATTTTAGAGTCTCTGAAAGGCGCCCATTTCCCGACGACGCGGACAAGCACCGACATCACGAACATAAGACGCATCAGGTTTTCAGGCCCCGCTGCCGGGACTTCTTTATCGTTGTTCTTAACCAACCAGTCGAAGCGTGAGCGTATGTCCTTAACCGCACCCGCCTCCTCTGTCCGCGACAATGCGTACGGATCACCTCTTCCCATCCGCAGCTTCAGAATCTCGTTTGCCATAACGAGGAGGTTGAGCATGTCAATGGGGGAAAGCTGAAGCGATGCGGGCACAACCGGCGCTTCCGTTTGTTCCGCCGGAATGTTCGTGTTGGGCGCAGCCTTCTTGACCTTCTTGAACATCTCGCCGAGGCTCCATTCCTTCCTCTGCTCCTCAATGCTCCCTTCCACGGCTTTCATTGCCTTCTTCATCTCTTCAAAGGAAGGCCCTTTGACGCATTCCTCATAGGAGCTTAGCCGCCGCTCGCAGTCATTCCAGATCTGGTTGAAGAAGCTTCGGTCAAGCGGGTGGGCGTCGCCGAAAATCTGCAGGAATCGAGATTTCAGCTGGTCGAGCAGCGAGAGCTGCTGGCCTCGGACATTGATGATTTCGAACATCTTCGATGCTTCGTTCTGGGCGCCGGCCTTGAGCGGCAGCACGACGAGCATGACCTGAATGTTCTCCTTGAGCCATTCCAAAAATAGAGCTCTGTCGACAACTTCAAGACGGTCCCGGATAGCCTTCATTTGCAGGTCATGCCGCGGGAGACGCGTTTTATCAGCATTTTCCTTGGCGGTGAGGTATCGATAGGCGGCAATGAGTTCTCCGCAGCGGTTTTTGTCTTTCTTTTCCTTCGGCGACAACTCATTGAGGAGGATGTCAATCGTCGTCAGACGCTGCTGTCCGTCGAGGACCTGGAGTTCATTAGAGTTCTTATCGGTCGATCGGGTACAGACAATCGTGCCGAGCGAGTAAGGCTCCGAATGCGAAGATCGCCACGCGTCAATCAGGTCCTCCATGAGCTGCGCCACCTGCTCTTCCCGCCAGCTGTAGCCGCGTTGAAAAGCCGGGATCACAAGAGACAATTTCTTCTCTTCAATCTGCTCTCGGAGGGACCCGATGCTTTCCAGAGAGGCTTCAAAAGGCTGATCTGCCTGCGCTTTGGCGTCGTTTTCAACGCGTGCTTCATCAGTCTTCATTTGCGTTCCCCGACTGGCTGGCATCCATAAAATATTTTTGCTGGCGCAGGTAGTTTTCTGCATAGCGGAAGGCCTGAAAGCGGTCAGGATGCGTTAGAGCCTTCAATTCCCGCAGACAGGCCGCGGGGCTTCCGGATCGATGAGGAAGGAAGAAGAAGCTTTCCTCTGGATTGCGATATTTGAGCCACTTAAGCATGGTGTCTGCTTCCAATCTGTCGTAGAGGCCGTACTTCTTTCCACCGCGATTGCTGAAAATATCCAGCAGTCGGGCAAAAGAACAGAGCCAGGCTCGCAAATCAGGATCATCGCGAAGCGCTGCGCCGATTTTTTCAGCCGAAAGCCGCTTGATTCCTTTGTCATCTTCCAGGTAGGGATTGAATCCGTCGTCGCCTACCTTCAGGAAGCGGTCCGCCCAGGCTATGCCGGCAAGAACGAGAAGCTGATGTTCCTCGGCATTCAAATGAATGAGTGAGGAATAGACGCGGGATCCCCCATCCTGAGGCTGCGTCATGGCGGTTATGGCTTCTGCAATAGCAAGGTAGAGCTCAATCGCGCGGAAAAATCCTATGCCTGCTCCGGGATCATCGAGCAAATCGAAATTGAAACGTTTATGACCGGCGGTTATGGCCTCTGCAATAGCAAGGTGGAGCTCATTCACGCAGAAAAGTTCTATGCCGGTCCCGGGATCATCGAGCAAACCAAAAGCAAAACGTTCATGACCGGCGACCCCGCCCTCCGAGCTCAGCTTCCAATCAATAAAGCGGCCTCTGAGATGAGTGCCAGTTTTGCCTTTCAGGAGCGCCAGGCATCGATCGCGAAAAGCCGGGCGGGAAGATTCCCAGGGCGCGATGCCGAATCTCATCAGCATCGCGGGTATGACGAAGCTGGATACGAGTTTTGCCCGGCGTTCGCGATCCGGCGATTTGTCTTCTGCCGAACTCTTCTTCGCAGCACCGTCCTCATCCGGAACTTCTTCCTCTCCCTCATTGAAAAGATGCCAAATGCGCCCCATTTCCTGATGAAAACAGGCTTTGGCCACACGCATGTGATAGGCCTTCAGAAGATCGAGGAGCGAAAGCGGCAGCCCGCGATTGTTTTCCCCCTGAAAGAATTGTTCGGCCGCTGCCTGCGAGATGAGAAGCCTTACGGCAACCATGCCTTTGCGGAGGATGTACTCGAAGCGCTCAACGTCCCTGCATAGCGTTGCATGGTAAAGGTCCGGTCCGTCTATGTGCAGCAACTCATAGTCGAGATTGAATTCCTCGAATACTTTGCGCACCTGGACATGCGTCCTCGGATTGGATGAGAACAAAATTTGCTTTTCAGGGATGGACTTTGCGGCTTGCCAGTGATCCCGGATGACATCCAAGAGCGCGGCATTCGCTTTGGAGGCCTGCTTTGCGTTTTCTTCAAGCTGATGATCAATGACGGCAGCGATGAGAAGGAAGCTCGTAAGGCGCTGCTGACCGTCCAGAATTTCCCAGCAGTCATCGTTCGTCTCGCTTCTACGCAGGCAGATGGAGCCGAAAAAGTATTCCGGCGCATGCACGCCGGAACCCGCGGAATCATCAGAGGGATACCTGGACCCGGGCGCACCGTCAGGATCCGCACGCAGTTCGTCCACGTCATCAAGGAGTTTCTGCACGTCGGCTTTTGTCCAGACATAGGGCCGCTGGAAGTCTGGGAACACGAACCGCTTCGCACTCCCGCCGGCGGTGGAATCAAATTTGAACTCGAAGACGTCGGCAAGCGAAAACGCAGCTTTGCTGGTGGATGATGCGGCAGATTGAGGCATTTCTTCCCGGTGAATCGAATGAGCGCGTCGAGCTTGAGCTGCCGGGAAGTCAGGTCAACGCAGGAGCCCGGCGACAGCGACATTGTGAATTCTACGCAAGAAGGGAAATTCTTCTTCTGACGCTAAACAGATAGCGTTCTGCGCCGAGATAGAAAACTTCCTTATTTACTAATGAACTCAACATAATTCTTGACGCTTCGTCCTTAAATCAGTATAAACGGCTTAGTGCGATTTATTTTCCTTCAGAACTCTTCTTATGACCTCCAAACTTCAGCAACTTCCTCTCGGAATTTCTGAATTCTCCCAACTGCGTGAATCCGGGGCAATCTACGTCGACAAAACCGATGTCATCTGCTCCAATGCCCGCAACCCCGGCGAAATGATCTACATCGCGCGGCCCCGGGGGTTCGGCAAAACGCTCCTCCTCTCAACCTATGAGTCTCTTTTCAGCCGCGGCTCGGGAGATCTGCGGGCGCTCGAGGGCGTCGGCATATGGAAGCTGAGACGCGTTCATCGAATCGTCCGTCTCGACTTTGAAGCGTTCTGCGGCTCTCCGGATGCGGAGGGCTTTGAAGAGCGCTTCGACAGCTGCATCGTCGATGCTTTTTCGCGGCAAGGCTTTCAGCTTTCAGACGGCGACCGAAGACCGCCGCTCCTGCAGATATCGGATTGGCTCAGCGACTTCAGGACTCATGAGTTCGTGCTACTCGTAGACAACTACGATTCTCCCTGGCTCGAAAGCCTTGAGGACAAGGCACGGTTGAGCCGCGTCCGATCAAAGTATTTCGAATTCTGCCGCATGATCGGTGCTGCAGAAAAAGTGTTCCGCTTCGCCTGCTTCACTGCCATCACGCAAATTCCTCTTTGGGACATGTTCGAGTTCCTGCACCATCTGACCACGATGAGCGACGCTGCTCTTGTCTGCGGCTTCACCGAAAAGGAACTCAGGGAAAATTTCGGAGAGTGGCTTGAGCGAGCGATGGAGCACGGCATGTGGTTCGGGATGGATCAGATGCTGGAAGGCCTCTGGCGGCGCTACGGCGGTTATCAATTCAACAACGGATGCAGGCGGGAGAGGCTCTACAACCCCTTCTCGATACTGAGTTTTCTTGCAAATCCCGAGTACGGCTTTGAGAATCACTGGGTGCGCGCGGAACCCAGACCGCGGCTTGTCGCCTCTCTTATTCAGCGAGCCTTCCGCGAGACGGCGGGCGCCGTCTGCGCCGGGAATCTCTGGTACATCGACTACGTCGATTACATCTCGCCAGAGCCCGCTCTGCGCATCCTGACCGAGATGGGGTATCTGTCCTTGAGACAGAAGGACTGCTTAAAGATCACAGTCGACTACCCGAACACCGAAGCACGGGTCTCAATGGCCCGGGAGCTCAGTCGCGTGCTTCTCAACGGCATCAAGCCTGCGGATTACGGCATTCCGACGACCGCTGAAGAACGCGAGTTTTCCTTGGTGGACGACATCGTCCTGATTCCGAAATTTCTCGAACTTTTGAGAGATTCGGGATGGCAGCCCAGGAATCTCAGGCAGGCCGCCGGCATGCTCGTCACGCTGCTCCTCGCCTACGGATTCAACGAGGATCGGGATGTCATCGAGTACCAGAAGCCCTGTTGTCCGATACTGCGCATACAACGCCTTACGCAAATACAAGAATTCGAACTCTCATTCGTTGACGCCTCCGGGCTCGAAAGCTCCTGTTGGTCAGAAGGCTGCACGCTTTCAGCTGTCCCGGGCGCATATCTGATGATCGACTACATCGGCTGCCCGGAAAGAACGGCCTTCTTTCCTGCCGACTTGAACTCAACCTTCAGTTAAGCCTTAAGCCCGCAGCTTTGCAGACTGCGGGCTAGCTTCAGGGTTGAGAATTTTCTCTTTGGGCGGCTGCTGGAAAGAAACGCATCGAACCTCACTTGCCGCATGAAGAGAGTGATTCGAGATGTTCGTGCCGCCAGCTCGAATGGGCTGTATGCCAGGTTGAGAGACGCCGTTCCATAGGTTCGACCTGCGCGCCAAGAGCCTATGCGAAACGGACGTCCCGCCATGCCGACACCACCTCATCGCCTATAGCACAGGCGCCATCCAGTCTGCGACAATCATGAAGAACATGCGTTCTCAACCCTGGCAACGAAATAATAACTCAACATAAATATTTCTGCCGCATGAACTCACTTGAGTTCATATCGAACGCTCTCATTGCGGTGCTTCTCCCAGTCGGCTTCATATCGGGCTGCAAGGGCGGGAGAATCAATGAGGACGAGGTTCTCAGCATTCGAAGTGTCCGATGAGTCCTTGTAGTTGAAGCTGCCGGTCGCTACCCGCAGGCCGTCGACCACCATGAATTTGTCGTGAAAGGTCTTATGCATGCTGTCGGCATAGACCGGAATGCCCGCCTCAGACAATTCCTTTTTCCGCGAGGCCTTCGAATGCATCTTCTTTGCATCAAGCACCACTTCGACGGAGACGCCCCGACGAGCGGTGTCAATGAGCGCCTCAGCGATCTCTGGGCTTTCAATCTTGTAGATGGAAACGCGAACCCGTTTCTGCGCCTGCCGAGCAGCGTCAATCACCGCCTGCTTCACGCCGCCGTTCGGTGAAAACCAAACCTGGATTTTGCCGTCATATGCCTCAGCCGAAGCCGAGGCTGCGGTGAAAACGCCGATGAGTGCGGCGCATACAGGTACGAGGATTTTCGAGGTCGAAAACATGGAACAGCCATCTTCCTGAGCAAATTAATCAAACACGCAGGATTCTCTCTGAATCATTTCCACGGCAATCAAAGCATTTGCGTTGGCTTAAGGAGCGCACAGCGTGCGGTTGGTCACTAGTCTATGCATGTAAACATCAATGCGGCGCTTCAATATGCAACGCGTCATTTCCATTCTCATGCCTCTCGAAAACGCTCAGTCGTCAGCATGCCGTTCAGGTCACCAGAGTTATAAAATGCGGCGCGATCCCGGAGCCCTCCGACAGCTCTCGCAAGTTCCAACCAGCTTCTCCTCCAGCCATGAAGTACTTTGACTTTGAAATCTGCGGCCTTACCCGCAAGCTCCCCTACGTCCAAATCTCCGACAAGCTCGGGCTTGCGAGCTTTGTCTGCCTCTCCGACACAGAGCTGGTTCAGACGGTTGCCCCTGAGCTTGTAAAGCGCCTGCCGGAGGTCGACTATCTCATGACGGCCGAAGCCAAGGGCATCTGCCTCACGTACGAGATGAGCCGCATCATGGGCATGAAGGAATTCATCGTCGCCAGAAAGAGCCGCAAGCCCTACATGGTGAATCCGGTTTCGCACCATGTCTTTTCCGTCACGACGCAGAAGGACCAGACGCTCTGGCTTGACGGCTGCGACGCCGACAAGATCCGCGGCAAGCGCGTTGCGCTGATCGACGACGTCATTGCCACTGGCGAATCCCTCGCCGCTATCGAAAGCCTCGCCCAAACCGCGGGCGCCAACGTCGTTGCCCGTGCGGCCATCCTTGCCGAACTCGGCGCAGTGAACCGCAAGGACATCATCTATCTCAAGGAACACTATGTCTTCCGCGTCAACCCCGACGGCAGCTTTACGCCGATCAGGAGCCTCGAGGAAGCCAATCAGTAATTCCCGGAACGACGCCATATAGATCAAGAGAGCCTCAGCACTCATCGTGCCGGGGCTCTCATTTTTTGAAAGTCAGATTGCCTGACGGCTCAAATCATCCATCAAGCCTTGAGTTCGGCAATCTTGCGCCCGATGATGTAGCCCTGCGTCAGGCAGCGCCCGAGCCCGTGCTGGGAGCAGCCGCCCGCAGATTCGCCGCCGCACCAGAGGCCTTTGATCACTTCTCCCTTCCAGTCGCGGACCCGGCAGTCGCCGTCAATACGCAGTCCCGCATAGGAGTCGTGAACGGCAAAGGTTGCCCACGCTGCATAGAACGGACCTTCGGCAATCTTGTAGCGGGGTTTGGGCTTGTCGAAATCCTCATCCGCGCCTTTTTCAACGAGTTCGTTGTAGCGGGCGACCGTCGCGGCAAGGACTTTGGGATCCATCTTCCAGGTCGACCAGGGCGACGTGCTGATCTTCCGGGCGAGCTCCTCAATCGTGTCGGCGCTGAAGAAGATTTCCGGGTCGCCGGAATGGTCATTGAGCGTTATGCGTTCGCGCTTCAAAGCGGCAGCATCGAAAATCGCCCACTGCGGTCCGGAAGCAAAGTCCGGAGCCTGGGAGCCTTCGTTCATGGCGCAGGCGGCGTCGATGTAGTTTCTGGGCCTGAAGGGCGCACGAGTGGTGTTCCGCCAGTCGCCGTGCACGTAGGGCTTTCCGTCCTTGTAGAAGCCTTCATGCGTGCCGTTCGGGTAGCCGTTTTCCATTTCGTTGTAGAAGCGTTTTCCCACCTGGTTCACAATGATGGCGTTCTGCCAGTTCTTCAGATAAAGGCCCGTGTAGCGGATCTTCGGAAAAATCGGCGACTGCGGCGTCCAGCGGATGTAATTCGTGCGCACGCCGATGACCGGGCGTTTTCTGAGGGACCCGTTTCTGTCCATCGATTGATTGGCCGTCCCCCAGAGCGACGCGCCGACCGCTATTGCCGCGAGCTCGCCCGAGCCGTCCTGCGGAGAGTATTCGGCTGCCGCATTGGCGTATTCAGCCGTGAGGCGCGGATCAAAGATCCGGCGGAATTCGACATTTCCGGCATTGCCGCCCGTGGCGATCACAACGGCATGCTTCGCGCGGACGGTGACTTCCTTTGAATCCGATTCAATATTCCCTTCCGAACGGAAGCTCGCGAGAGGCTTATCCGTTCCCGGCAGGATGGTGGGCGAATAGCTCGCACGGAGGCCGACGACGCGGGCATCTCCCTCTTCCTCGCGATAGAGCTCGTCCATATGGTGATTGAGAAGGAACTTCACGCCCTTTGCGCGCGCCGACTGCTCGAGGCCGCGCATCAGGTCCGTGCCGCCAGCGCCCGCCGGCGATTCGGCGGACTGGCCCTGCGACCAGCGGCAGTGGAGTTCGCGCTTTGCGGAAATGCCGACGGCGTGCGCACCGTTGTTGTCGGGCGCCTGGTCGATGAACTTGACGCCGTTGGCAAGCAGAAACTCAAATGTCGGCGCTTCATTCTGCGCGAGCGCGTACTGCACGGCGCGGTCGTTGTAGCGGTAGTCGGGCATTCCGCTTGTTTCGCAGACGGTCCAGTCGGTGAGGTCCTTGAAGAGCGTTTCCGGATCATCCTTGATGCCGTACTTCTTCTGAAACGACGTCCCGCCTCCGAGGGGCACATTGCCGCCCGAGGTAATGGCATGTCCGCCGATATCGTAATTGGCTTCAACCACAAGTACCGAGAAGCCCGCCTCGCGCGCAAGAATAGCGGCGGGAAGACCTACCGCACCCGCGCCGATCACGACGACGTCGGCTTCGAAATCCCACTTCTGCGGCAGGGGCTGGGTTCGTGCCTGAGCCGTGCCGGCAGCGCCGAGAGCGAGCGCAGAGAGCGCTGAACCGGCAATGAGGCTGCGTCGAGAAATGTTTTGAGTCATGGCCTTCTCCTTTTGAGCCTTCTCCCGGCGGATGAGCCGGGATCGATACCTCCATGATTGCACGGCGGAATTCGTCTTTTTCGAATAACGGTTTCAATATTTACCCTGAAGCGGTTTCCATTTTCGTCATTACCGATTGATAAATATGGCGTTCTTTCGATGTTCTGACGCTCATCCCGATGCCCTGTCCTCCAGCCGCCCGGCGGCATTCCACCTGAGGCTCCCGGTCAGCCGGAAGCCATGGAGAGCAGTCTGTTTCCTTCGGACCTCTGGAGAAAGACGAGTACACTTCCGTCACCTGCGGCCTTATTTCCCTGGTTCGCGAGCTCATTCATGCTTCAACTTTCTTCTCCGGAATCACTGGCGCTTGTCTTTCTCCTGGGCGGCATCGGCGCTCTCGCCCGATACGCCGTTCTCGTCGTCTCGGCGCACGCTGCCGGGCCTTTTCCTGCCGGCATTCTCGTCGTCAACGCGCTTGCCGCCTTCATCGGCTCCGCACTCGTCGCCGCGCGCGTTCCGGATGAACTCCTTCTGATTATCGGCGGAGGCTTTGTCGGGAGCCTTGGAACCCTCTCATCCCTCTGTTCCGAAATCATTGCCATGGAGCGCCTCGGGAAATACGGCTCCATCGTCCTTTTTGTCGTGCTGACGCTCGTCACCGGCATTGCAGCAACGCTAACAGGCAATGCTGCGGGAGCGAGCTTCCATGGCTGAGAAGAATTTCCGCGACCTTCTCCTGATCTTCGCGGGCGGTGGCGCCGGCGCAGTGCTCCGCGTGCTCCTTGACTTCCCGGAGCTCGGCCCCTGGATGCCCGCCAACTTTCTCGCCTGCTTCCTGATGGGGCTCTCGAGCGGCATTCTGATGGAAGGCTGGATGAGTCCGGCGGCCGCGAGCTGGTGGCGGGCGCTCGTCCATACAGGGTTCCTGGGCGGCCTCTCCACCTTTTCGGTTCTCTCCATCGCTTCGGTTCTCAAATTTCCGGAGTCGCTTCTCATTGCGGCCCTCTGGCTTCTCCTTCTCCTCGCGGCCTTTTTCGCTGCGGCCCTCGCGGGCTATCTGATCCCGGTTCTGATTGCCCGGGTTCTGAAGAGAAGCGCAAGATGACGGTCTTTCCTCCGGGGGGACCCGAAGAGAAGCGCTGCTACCGCGTCCGCGGACCTTATCTGCTCGAGGGCGAAGCTCTTCCCCCGGACGGGCTCGAGCTGATCGCGGAAAGTGATTTCTGCATTGATGTCCATGCCGGGCACCTTGGGAAAGAAGAATGGACGCGGCGGCTCGAAATGGCGCTTGACGCTCAGGGCGCCAATGCGCTCACGGACTGCACCTCTCCGAAGAAAAACTGGTTCCGCGGCCGGCCGGCGCTCGTTGTGCGCGTGAACCGCTTTGGCGAGGAAAGCACCGCAGCGCTCAGAACTTCCTTCAGACCACTGAAGGATTCAATTGACCTCACGAACGTCGTCCTTCCGAAGGAACCTATTGACCGGGGCCGGATTCTGCGCGTGGTTTTCCTTTCCCTCGTCGCCTTTCTCGGCATCCTCTTCCTTTTTCTTCTTTCCGGCGTGCTTCTGACGCTCCTTTTCGCTTCCTGAAAGGCGTCATGATGAGGTATTACCCTGAGGTGCTCTAGGATTCCGTCCGGCGCGCGGGTAGTCTTTGAAGTCATTTTCACTTTGGCCCTGAAACTGACCTCTCAACCATGTTTACCCATGCCAGCAAACCTCTGATCGCGCTCACGCTCGCGCTCCTTGCCGCGACGATCGCTGCGATTCTTGCCGCGCCCGAAAGCGTTGTTTCGCTTCTGCGCGGAACCTACGGATTTCTGACCACGAGCCTTGCATGGCTCTTCCTGCTTCTCGGCGTCGTTTTCGCGATCCTTGCCGTTCTGGCAATGACGACCCGCTGGGGAGACATCCGGATGGGCGGACGCGACGCGAAGCCCGAATATTCGACCTTCACCTGGATTGCCATGAATATCTGCAACGCGCTCGCGGCAGGCATTCTCATCTTCGGCACGGTGGAGTGGATGTTCTACGTGAATACCCCGCCCTTTGGGCTCGAACCCGGATCGGTGGAGGCCTATGAATACGCTTCCGCCTACGGCATGTTCCACTGGGGGTTCTCGGCCTGGGCCTTCTATCTCATCCCCGGGCTCGCGATCGGGTACCTCTACTGGAATAAGGGCGCCGCGAGCCTTCGCATGTCGGACCTCGCCCGCCCGCTGATCGGCAGCGGGGAGACCTTTGCCTCGCGTTCGGCCGGCTTTCTTCTCGACGCCATTGTGGTCTTCGGCTACTTTGCCGCCATTATGACGACCGTCGGCATCGGCACGCCCGTGATGGGCGAAATCCTCTCCGACGTCTTCGGGATTGAGAATTCCTTTGCATTGAAGCTCGGCGTCATCATCGTCTTCTGCACCTTCTTCACGCTCTCGGCGTCAAAGAGCATCGCGCGCGGCATGGGACGGATCTCGGACTTCAACGTGAAGCTCGGCCTCGCCTTCTTTGCGTTCCTTCTGATCGCGGGCGACACGGGCTTCATGCTCAACAACACCGTGATGGCGATCGGCACCAACATCCGCGAATTCGTGCGGATGAGCTTTAATTCGGACGCCATCGGAAACAGCGGGTTCGTGCAGAGCTGGACGATCTTCTACTGGGCCTGGTACGTCGCCATCGCCTTCCTCTGCGCCAACTGGATTGCCCGCACGTCCTACGGCAGAACCTTCCGCGAGATTGCCGTTTCAAACTGCATCTGGGCGCCGCTCGCCTGCTGGCTTTCCTTCTCGACCTTAGGCAACTACGGCATGGGGCAGGAGCTTTTTCACGGGCTTGAGGTCTCGTCGGCCATCAATGAGGTGGGCTCCGCCGGCGCCACTCTCATGGTGCTCCAGACGCTTCCCTTCCCGAAGGTTGCCGCATTGGTCTTCCTCGTTCTCGTCTTCTTCAACCTTGCGACCTCGGCAACCGGAAGCGGCCTCGCGCTGTCGCTCTATACCGCCAAAGGGCTCGGGCCCCGCGACGAACCGGACCGGCGCCTGACGATCTTCTGGTGCGTCCTCTTTCTAGTCATGCCCGTGGGAATTCTCCTCCTCGAGCGCGCGATTCCGGGCTTGAACGTCCTTTCCACCATCCAGTCGATGATCACGGTCTCCTCCATCCCGGTCTTCTTCGTGCTGATGGCGCTCTTCATCGCCTTCATCCGCGTGATCCGTTCCGACATCCGGTCAGGAGCGGTGGCGAAGGCCGTGAGTCCATCCCGCGCCTGGCGGTGGACGGACGATGCGCTTCCGCCTGAAGCGGCCAGGCCCGCATCTGAACCGGCAAAGCCCCAGGCGTAGAATTCTAAAATTTTCCGCAAATTGACTTGCCTGCGCCGGGCTTTACCAGTCCGGCGCTATTCATCTGAACTTCAGGCCGCAACCTGAAGCTCCTTCCTCAAAGAACATGACCGAAACTACCCAGACAATCGAGCGCACGGCGGACGAAACCTTCGCTGAAGGGCTGCTGCGCGGCATCCGGACAACGCTTCCGCTTCTCGCGGGCATCATTCCGCTCGCCTTCATTCTCGGCACGCAGGGCGCCCAGCACGGGCTTTCGGGCGTCGGCATGGCGATGATGGCGGGCCTCAACTTTGCGGGCGGGAGCGAATTCGCAGCGGTCGCGCTCTGGAGCGCCGCGCCCTCGCTTCTCGTCATCTTCATGACGACCTGGCTCATCAATTCGCGCCACATTGTGCTGGGCGCTGCGTTGACGCCCTGGGTCGAAAAGGCGCATCTCCCGGTTCCGGCAAAGCTCGCCGCGTTCTTTCTCATGTGCGACGAAGTCTGGGCGATTTCCATGCAGGAAGTCGACCGCAGAAGAAAGCTCGGATTCCCCGCCGACAAGATCTTCTCCTTCCCCTTTCATCTGGGCTGCGGCCTTACGCTCTGGAGCAACTGGTGGTTCTTCGCGGGATTGGGCGCCGCGCTCGGGACGTCGCTTGGCGACCTCTCGCGCTGGGGCTTCATGATGGCCTTTCCCGCGACCTTCATCGGCCTCGTCGTTGCCATGCGCCCGGCGCTCTCAAAGTCGGCGCCTATGGTGGTGTCGGGCATTGCCGCCGCGCTCGCGAGCCTCTGGCTGCCCCTTCACTGGAGCATTCTCATTGCGACGCTCCTCGGCCTTGCGACGGCGGCGGTCTCAAACAAATAAGCGGGGAGAAGAGAAAATGGAAGAAATTTTTGCTCTGCCGTCCCTGAAGGAATTCATCGTCATCATCGGGATGCTCGTCGCCACGTATTCGACGCGCCTCATTGGCTGGCTCATTCTCAGAAACCGCCCGGTTTCGCCCGCCATGCAGCGCGTGCTCGACGCGGCGCCGGGCTGCGTCATGATTTCGATTGTGGCCCCGGCCTTCATGACGACGGACCCCGCAACACTCATCACGCTCTTTGCAACCGTGCTCGTTGCCTTCCGGGCGAGCCTTTCCGTCACGATTCTCTTCGGCGTCGCCTTCAACGCGCTCCTGCAGACCTTCCTCTGACGATCCGACTGTTGTGAGGTCGGGGAGCGCGCTTGTGCTAGGCTTCTCTGAATTCTTTCCTTCAAACAACGCCGTCCGACGTCTGACGCTTCCCGACCTTGCTTCCCCGAGCCCTTCGGGTGCCCTGCGCACTCCTTCTCTTCTTGCTGTCGCTCCCGGCCTCTGCAGAACCGCAGGCGCTTCGGCTTGCGGTTGTCGAAATGACGGAGCCGGGCTTTGCCGCAACGACGGTGAATCCCATCCGGAAGGCGCTCTCGTCGGTTTTTCCAGCAGAGGACATCGTCATTCTGCGCGTCAACTCGGCGACGCTTGAGAGCTCTGTCCGGGAACTTCGTCCCGACTTCATCATTTCCCCGGCTGCCGACTTCCTGAGGCTCGTCGACGCCGTGGGCGCGCACCCCATTGCAACGAGGAAAACCCGCTGGGCCCGCGATCCGCATCAATCGACGGGGGCGGCGGTGATTTCACTTTCTTCTCGAACGGACATCACGACGCTCAAGAGCCTTGAGGGGCTTAAAGCTGCGGCGACGCTTCCGACCTCGCTCGACGGCTGGCTCGCACTCCGGGGCGAGATTGAAGATGCCGGGATGGATTCTGAGAACTTCTTTTCGAAACTGCGCTTCTTCGGCTACGGCATGCCGCACGTCGTTGAAGCCGTGCTTTCGGGCGCCTACGACGTCGGCGTCGTTCCCGTCTGCACGCTCGAGCGCATTGAGGCCGAGGGGCTGATTGACCCTGGGTTTCTGCGCGTCGCGGCTCAGAAGGAAGGCGCTGAATCGCTCTGCCGGACGTCGACGCGGCTTTATCCCGATCTTGTTTTCGCAGCGCTCCCCTCTGCCGACCCGGAAACGGTGCGGTCTGCTACCCTCGCGCTCCTCGGGCTCGGGGCGGGCGAATATTCCTGGTACCCGACGAGCGACTTTCATGCGGTGCGGGCGCTCGAGGAGCGCCTCCACATCGGGCCCTGGGCCTATCTCGAGGAGATGACGCCTTCGGCCCTCTGGCGCCGCTGGCGCATCTGGATCCTGGGCGCTGCCGGCCTCATTTTGCTCCTCCTTCTTTCCGAACTCCGGCTTCGCGAACTCGTCCGCCGCCGGACGGCGGATCTCCGGGCCGCTTTAGCCGAACGCGACCGCCTCGCGGCTTCTGAAGAAAACGTCCGCTCGAGGCTTTCGAGGCTCGAGCGCATGGGGGCCGTCAGTCAGCTCTGCGCCATCGTCGCCCATGAATTGAAGCAGCCCGTGGGGGCAGTCATCAACTACCTTGCCGTCGCGAGGCTTAAAACCGGCATCTCTGCGGCGTCGCCTCTTCCTGCGCCCGGAACGGAATCGCAGGCCGATCCGGTGCTGATCACTGCCATTGACGGCGCGGACATGCAGGCAAGAAGAATCGCGCGGATCGTCGACCGCGTCCGCAGCTATGCGCGTGCGGAGAAGTCTCGTCCCGTGAGGCTCCGGATCAATGATGTCCTCCGGTCAGCGCTCGCGGGCGTGAAGCTTTCTTCACCGCTCCCCGTGGAGGCCCATCTTCCCGACGAGTCTCCCGTCATTCTCGGGGATGCCCTTGAGGTGGAGCTCATCCTCCACAACCTCATCAAGAACGCCATTGAGGCCGTGAAGGATGATCCTGAGGGAAAGGTTTCCGTGAGGATCGCTTCCACGGATTCGGAGGTCTCCATCACGGTCGACGACAACGGGAAGCCCCTCTCCGACGAAGCCTTCTCGCGCCTCTCGCGCGTTTCTGCTTCCGGAAAATCCGACGGCCTCGGGCTTGGCCTCGGGATCGTACGGAACCTCGTCGAGGAGAACGGCGGCCGCCTCACGCTCTCGCGCCTCCCCGGCAGGGGGCTCCGCGCCGAAGTGCGCTTCGACATTGCCTCCGGCGCGCTCCCCGACGAGAATACGAAAAAACATTCCTTCCCCGAAGACCAGACATCATGACCCCCAGGACGCTTCCCCCACTCATCCGCATCATTGACGACGACGAGGCGCTCCTCGCCTCGAGCGCGCTCCTTCTCCGGTCCATGGGCTGGGAAGTCGAAACCTGGAGCGACGGCGCTTCCTTCCTCGAGGCTGAAAGCCTCGCTCGCCCCGGCTGCATCATCCTCGACGTGCAGATGCCCGGCATGGACGGGCTTGAGGTTCAGGCGGAGCTCGTCCGCCGGGGCTCGCGCATTCCGGTCCTCTTTCTGACTGCCCACGGCTCCATACCGCTCGCAGTCCGGGCGCTTCACCGGGGAGCGGAGGATTTTCTCGAAAAGCCCGTTGATCCGATGACGCTTGTCGCGCGCGTCGCCCAGTGCGCCACCGCCTCGGCCGCAAGGTCCGCGGAGGAGTCGGCGCTCTTCGAAAAGCGCTCGCGCTTTGAGTCCCTCACGCCCCGCGAGCGCGATGTTGCCGAGCACGTCCTCAGAAACGAAGCCAATAAGGAAATCGCCCGGGCGCTGGGGCTCGAGGTTTCTACCGTCAAGATGCACCGCGCCAATGCCTTCGCGAAGCTCGGCGTCCATTCACCGGGCGAGCTCTGGCAGCTCGCGAGCGAATGCGGCCTCACGGGAGAGGGCCTCAAAGCGCCGGGGAGCCTCCCGTGAAGCGGCGCACGCTCTTCCTCCTTGCCGGCGCCGCGGGTTCGGGCCTCATTGTCGGTAGCCCGGCAGCTGAGCCGCTTCCCCGCGAGGAGGAAGCGGATGTCGTCGTGGTCGGCACCGGTGCGGCGGGATTGTCGGCAGCGCTCGCAGCCGTCAGCGAGGGCGCACGCCGCGTCGTGGTCCTTGAAAAAGCGCCCCTGGCGGGCGGACACACGATCATTTCGTCGGGCTCTGTGGCAGCCGAAAAGTCCCCTGAGGGCATCGCCGGGCTCACGAACGAAATTCTTGAAACGGGCGAGGGCCGGGCCGACCCGCAGCTCGCCCGGTCGCTTGCCGAAGGTTCCTGGGGAGCCATTGAACGCCTTTCCGCACTCGGGATCACCTGGATCACGACGCCCTTCCGGGCGGTCGGGTCGCCCTCGGCCCGAAGCTGGAATTCGGGGTCGCCTCAGTCGGGCTACGACTACGTGCAGGTGATGATGGCGGCCCTTCGTAAAACGAGCGCGGCGGTGCGCTTTCTCACGCGCGGTGAAGGGCTTCTGCTTTCGGGCGACGGCAGAAGCGTCGAAGGCCTTTACGCGAGAACGCAGACGGGCGATTCCGTTCTGATCCGGTCAAAAGCGGTGGTGCTCGCGACCGGCGGCTTTACGGCTTCGAAGACCTTGAGACGGCGCTTCGCGCCCGATCTTCCGCCGGAGCTCGAAACCACGGCGAGCGCGGGCGGCGAGCTCCTCGACGGGGCCGAGGGCGACGGCATCCTCATGGCCGAAAAGGCTGGCGCGAAGTTGGTTGACATGGATGCGCTCCAGATGCTCCCGCTCGCAGGCGGCCGACTTCTCGACTATGTCGGGGGCGAGGTGTGGCTCAACGACTCTGGCGAACGCTTCGTTTCCGAGGGCGCGGGCTTCCGTGAAATCGAGCGCGCAATCTCAAACCAGCCTTCGAAGTCCATGTGGGTGATCTCGGACGCCCGCTCTCCCAAGGGGGCGACGCTCGGCTTAAAGCTCATGGACGGGACGGTGCGGGAAGCAGAGACCCTTCACGAAGCCGCGCGCGGCATGGGAGTGCCCTATACGGCGCTCGAGGAAACGATCGCGCGCTACAACCGGTCGGTGAGAAAGCACTGGGACGACGACTTCGGGATCCCGATGCGGGGGCTCCCGGTGGAGACGCCTCCCTTCTTCTACGGGCGCGAACATTTCGCGCTCCACTATTCCTGCGGCGGGATTGCGATCACGCCCCGCGCAGAGGTGCTCCGCCCCGACGGCCTGGTGATTGCGGGGCTTTATGCCGCCGGCGAAACGACGGGAGGCGTCCATGGCGCCGCGCGCGTGGGCGGCTGCGGTCTTACGGATGCCTTTGTTTTCGGAGATATTGCCGGCAGGGAAGCCGCCCGGTTCATCGGCGCCCGGGGGCCGGTCTAGTTCGCACACTCCTGGTTCCGGGAGCTTCATCGGCCGGCAGGGAAGCCGGAATAATTTTTGTTTCGTTCCGGAACGCTTCCATGATTCTTTTCATTCAGGGAGCATCGCACGCGGGCAAAACATCGCTTGCGAGACATATCGCCAAGTTGCCGGTGCCGGCATCCTTTCGATCGATCTTCTCAAAATGGGATTGATCTGATCCGGAAACTCCGACTTTGCCGGCCTCACGCCGGAAGACGACGAGGCGATTGCGGAAAGGCTCCGGCCCGTTCTCCGCGAGACGGCCCTCGTCGCTCACGAAGACGGCCAGCCGCTTCGTTGTGAAGGCGCATCGCTTCCGCTTGAGGAAACGGCCCGTCTCGCCAAGGAGCTCGGCCCAGAAAATGCGGCACTCTACGCCATTCACTTTGCCGAAAGCTATATCCGAAGCCATTACCCGCATATCTGCCGAAAGGCGCGTGCGTCAGGAGCTCCCCGCAAGCTTCACGAGCTGCTCGCCGATCACGCGCATGTCCGCGGGAAGGCAATGGGCTGCGGCTGGACGCTTCTCGATATTCAAACGCCCGAAGACCGGGAGCGCAAAATAGGTCGTCCTGAGGGCAGTCCCCCGGACATCCTCGCCGCTCTGCATCGGGACTTATCCTGGAGGCTTGCGGTCTTCTCCCGATCTAAGGAAATTCCTACGGCCTAGCAATACCTCCCGCGGGAGGTATTGGAATTCTTTCCTGATTCTTAATATGGCTCTCAACGGATCCGGAAGCGCTTCCCCGCCACGGTCCGCAATGCCTCGATTCCCGGGCCGGATGAGCGCAGCTCGCGCGAGCGGCGCTCCGACAGCCCAACAATCAGTGAGAGAAAGAAAAATGACCCTCCGACCCGCTCTCCTCGGCGTCATGGCCGCAGCGCTTCTTGCGCTCGGCTCTGCCGGCTCAGCCTCCGCTGCGATGCCTTCCAAGATCAACGGCCCGCATGCGAAGCTCCCCTGCTCGACCTGCCACCAGAATGAAATGAAGGCACCTCCCAAGGAGACCTGCTTCGGCTGCCACGGCTCCTACGCGAAGGTTGCCGAACGCACCGCGAAGATGAATCCCAATCCGCACATGAATCACCGCGGCGAACAGCAGTGCACGAACTGCCACAGCCTCCATGCAGAGTCGCGCTTTGAGTGCAACGACTGCCACAACTTCAACATCAAGATGAAGTGAGATTCGCCATGACGCTTAAGAATTTCTCCCGCCGCTCCTTCCTCGGCGCCGCCGCAGCCTCCGCTGCCGCTGCCGCCGCCCCGCTCGCTCATGCCGCGAGCCAGAAGAATGAACTTCCCGCCAAGTGGGATATTGAAACCGACGTCGTCGTTCTCGGCTGCGGCGGTGCGGGCCTCATGGCCGCCTGCCAGGCGTTCGACCGCGGCGCCAAGGTTGAAATCTTCGACAAGGGCCTCTCCCCCTACCATACGGGCACGAATCTCTGCGGCGGCCTCTTCACGGCCTGCGGCTCGAGAATGCAGAAGGCGGACCCCAAGGGCAAGGACGACTGGAAGGCCTTTGCCGACGACATCATTGCCTACGGCGAACATCAGTCCCTCAAGGAACCCGTCTACGGCTTCACGAAGCATTCTGGCGAAGCCTTTGACTGGCTTGAGGATCACGGTCTTGCCGCTCACCACCTCGAACCCTATGCAGGCCACTCGAACCTGCGCGCGCACCGCCAGGATTCCTTCAAGGGCCGCGACTACATCGACGTTCTTGTAAAGGAAATCGCCGCCCGCAAGCTCGCCATTCATCACGGATGCGGCCTCACGAAGTTCTTCTTCGACGAAAAGGCGAACCGCGTCGTGGGCGTTGAATGCGGAACGGGCGACAAGAAAGTTACCTGCCGCGCCCGCATGGGCGTCGTCATGGCGACGGGCGGCATCACGGGCTCGCCCGAGTCTTTGGACCGCTGGGTTCCCTCCGTTGCCGGCAAAGGCGTCGTGATCGGCGGGCCCTCCAACACGGGCGAAGCGATGATGATCGCGGTCCGCGACGTGGGCACGCCCTTGTCGCACATGCAGTACATCGCCTCCTACCCCTGCGGCATCGTAACGCACGGGCGCAACGGCCCCTACTGCCGCTGGTGGTTCATCTCCGGCCAGGGCGGCATCCTCATCAACAAGAACGGCAAGCGCTTCATCACGGAACGCGAAGGCATCTGCCACGTGACGCCGAAGCTTGCATCGAACCCCGACGGCTGCCACTACATCCTCGCCGACGAGGCGACCTGGCAGCGCACGCTCTCGAAGATCAAGCTTTCCGCCCTCGTGGGTCTGCCCTCCTGGACCGAAGAGCGCGTTCTCGCTGAGTTCGAAAAGGGCGAAAACCTCTGGAAGTGCGACACGATTGAAGAGCTCTGCGAAAAGAGCGGCGTCAATCTTGAGGGCCTCAAGGATCAGCTCGCCGTCTGGAACAAGGCCGTTGAAACCAAGGTCGACAACCAGTTCGGCCGCACCGACCAGCAGTGGAAGCTCGAACAGGGTCCGTGGCGCATGATCCGCATGTTCCCGTGGAACAACCTCTCCTGCGGCGGCTTGCGCGTCACGGAAGAATTCCAGGTTCTCGGCTGGGACATGAAGCCGATCGAAGGCTTCTACGCTGCCGGCGAAACGGTTGCGGGCGTTCACGGCGCCTTCTACTGCGGCGGCAACGCCTGCGGGTTCGCGCATACCTCCGGCTTCATGGCCGGCCGTTATGTGACGGGCTACAAGGAAGCCTGATCAGCGCTTCGGGCCCTCAAATTCCGGGGAACCCGGCAGTCATTGCCTGAGTTTCCCCGGAGATCCGGGCCCATCCAAGTCTGATTCGCCTTCTCTTCGGTTTTTCTCTCTCCTTTCCCGAAAAAGGCGCAAAGTTTGAGGTCAATTTCTATTGGACATCACCGGACCAGCGAGGCGCATATTGCCTCCGGTCCGGCTTTTTTTTGGACCTCTTTCCCTCTTCTCAGAAGGATTTGACGTAGAGCCAGCTCTTGAAATCCTCGTTCTCGTCGATCTTCCAGGGGATTTCGCCCTCCCGTCTCCAGCCGTTTCTCGTATAGATCGCGGTCACGCAGTCGTTGTCGGTGAAGAGCACGGCTTCACGTGCGCCCTTTTGCTGCGCTTCCGACTCAAAGAGCCTGAGGAGCGCTCCGGCGCAGCCCCGTCTTCTCGCGATCGGGTGTGCGATCAGGAAGACGAGTTCCGGCCGGTCTTCCATTGAGCCGCCGGCCCTCGCGACATAGTCGGCGAGCATTTTCCGGTTGACTGAATGGAGCTTCTCCTCGAACCCGAGGCAGGATCGGCCGAGCTCCGTTTTCTTCTGGAGCGCTGCGAGCGATTGATGACGCTCCCGGAGGCCAGTGAGATCCGCGTCAGGAGCAGCAGGCTCGGCCTTCGGATCAAGCCGGGCGCACATGAGCGCCGCGGGACGGCCGTCGGGGAGTTCCGCCACACGGATCAAGTCCGACTTGAGGAGGTTCCCTATCACGTAGACGAAGGCATGCCGCATTCTTTCGGGGCGCTCCGGGTCGGGAGAAAGCTCCCAGCCCCAGGTTTTGTCGTAGGCGTCTGCGAAGGTGTCGAGGTCGGAAAGCTGGAAAGGTCTCAGGCGGATCGGGGAAAGCATGGGGACTCTATGGCTAAAACTGATATTTTCTCACAGCAATTGATTCGGCTTCTGTCTCCGCGTTCCGGTCTGATCCGGCTCATCAGGATGAGCTGATGCTGGAAGATCTGACAGCCATCTCCGGAGCCATCATGCCCGGCTACCCGAACATGAGGAGGCATGCGCTGACGTTTTCAACTGATTCCTCTCAGCTTTGCAACGTCAATCTCAGCGGAGATCTGATTCGCTTAGGAGAAATCGCCTTGCATGCACGCGCATGCATATTCAATCGCAATCGAACATAACGTCATGACGCGATTGCCGAAACTCTCGCTGCTGTCGGCAAAATCAGACGATCCGCAGTCCTGAATGGAGGCAGGAACGGGCGAGGGATTTAGGCGTTCGGAGTTCGTCGAATCGCGGCATTTCCATCTTGGGTTGCCGTTGATTTCGAAACCCTAAAAACTGAGGGCCACACCGCTTCCAACAGTGAGGCCCTCTGGAGGCTAGGGATGACCTGTAAGAAATACCCTAGTGACGCTAGAGTAGCAAAACCGAAGCGCCGCAGCAAGCAACGCAGGAGGAAAACAAAACACCAAACAAATCAACGATCTACGTTGAAGTATGTGTGCACAAAATTCTCTCCGCGCTGGCGCTTCTGATACTTATCCTGGCGTCCGTGTTTTAGTCTTTGACCGCCGGAGGCCTTGGAAACCTTCGGCGAGCACGGCTCCGTTACTAAGGATATCAAGCGATTCGCGAATCGTGATCCGAAATCCCCGGCGCCTTCATCCCGTCATCTTCCGGTACTTGCAGAAGCAGGTTCCTCAGCGCATCGTCGGTCCCGCGATACTCTGCCGCATGAAAGAAGAGTTCTCGTGAATGAACTTCGGCATCCTTGGCGGGAGCTTGCAGCCCATTCATTTCTGCAACAATTCCCAATACGAATTCAAAACCACGCGTACCTGCAAAACTAAAACCGCCCGGAAGCCATTAAGCTCACGGGCGGTTTTCAGAAGCGATTATGCGTGCTTCAAGCGCGATCAGCGCTGCGTCAGATCTCCGCCAAAGAATTGTTTGGAGAGGTTCCCGAGCTCACCGGACTTCCTCATCCCTTCAATGATCTCGTCGAGCTTCGCCTTCATGGAAGCGGAGTCCTCGCCCGGCTTCATCGGGATCGCCACCGGGATCACGTCCGGGTCGACGGCGGCAATCTTGATCTGCGCATCCGGGTGCGCGCGCATGTAGTCGTGGTAGGTAACCTCAGCGTTGAGCGTCGCATCGATGCGGCCCGAGAGCAGAAGCTCGAAAGTCTGGTTGAGGTCGTCGACGCCCGTCACCTTTGCGCCGTGCGCCTCTGCGATTTCAGCGTAGGTGCTCGAAATCGTGTTGGCCGTGGTGAGGCCCTTCAGGTCGTCAAGCGTCTTCACCTTGTCGGAATCCGTCTTCGTCATGACGACGGTGCGGTTGAATGCATAGGGTTCGGTGAAGAGGAAGGCCTTCGAGCGCTCGGGCGTCACGTCGACGCCGTTGATCATGATGTCGAAGCGCCCCGCGCTGATGCCGGCGAGAAGCCCGTCCCACTTGCCTTCAATGAAGACCGCCTTGACGCCCAACTTCGCGGCAATCTGGCGGCCTAGCTCAACGTCGAAGCCCGTGAGCGCATTCTTTTCATCGTGATAGGTCCAGGGGGCCCAGGTGCCTTCCGTGGCAATAGTGATTTCGCCCTTCTTCATGACCCGCGCGAGAAGATCATCCTCCGCGGCAGGAGCGCCAGCAGCCGGAGCGGCATTGGTCTGAGCGGAAGGGGTCGGCTCCGACTTTTCACTGCACCCCGAAAGCATGAGGGCGCCAGCGGCAAAGGCGGCGGCGATGACGGCGCGCCGGGAGGTTCTGCTGATGAAAGTTGTCGTCATTTCTTAAAGTCCTATGAATGGTCGCTGCCGAAGCCGCGGAGGAACTCTTCCGTCCTCGGCTCCTTCGGAGCAGTAAAGAAGATTTCCGTCGGGGCTTCCTCAACGATGACGCCGCCCTCGAGGAGGGCCGTGCGGGTCGAAACCTTTCTCGCAAAGGCAAGGTCGTGCGTCACGATGATCATCGTTCGGCCTTCGCCCGCGAGGATTTTGAGAAGTCCCTCGATTTCCTTGATGCGTTCGGGATCGAGCGCTGAGGTGGGTTCGTCAAGAAGAATGAGATCCGGATCAGGCGCGAGCGCCCGGGCAATGGCAACACGCTGCTGCTGGCCGCCCGAAAGCTCGCTCGGGTACTTCCCGGCATGGTCCTTCATGCCGACCTTTTCGAGAAGCGCCATGCCGCGCTCCACAGCCTCGCGCTTCGGCATCCCGTGGGCCATGATGAGGCCCTCGGTAACGTTCTCGAGCGCCGTTTTGTTGAGGAAGAGATTGAAGTTCTGAAAGACGAAGGACGTGCGCTTCCGGTATTCCCGGATGTCGTGAGGCTTCGCATGGGCGAGCTCGATCCGTTTGTCCTTAAAGGTCATGACGCCCCCGTCGGGGCGGTCGAGGAAGTCGATGGAGCGCAGAAGCGTCGTCTTCCCTGCCCCGCTCGGGCCGATGAGCGCAAAGACATCGCGTTCCTTGAGCTCAAACGTGACGCTTTTCAATACTTCCGCGTCGCCGAACGCTTTCCTTAAATTCTCAATCCGATAGAAGGTTTCAGCCATTTTCCTTCACCTCCTCTCAATCAGCGGCGGCCGTAGAAGCGGAGCTTCTCTTCGCCCGCACGCTGAATGCGCGTGAGAACGGTGCAGAAAAGCAGATAAATGAGGCCCACCTCGATGTAGAGAACGAGGGGCTCGTAAGTGCGCGCCACAATGCGCTGCGTCGTCATGAACATTTCCGTCACGGTGATGTTCGCGGCAAGGCTCGTATCCTTCACCATGGCAATGAGCGAATTGCCGAGGGTCGGGAAGGCCGTGCGCATGGCCTGAGGCAGAATAATTCGCCGCACGACCTGAAGCCACGACATGCCGGTCGAGAGGCCGGCCTCGAGCTGCCCCGCCGGGACGCTCTCCAAAGCCGCACGGATCGTTTCCGCGCAGTACGCGCCTTCGTTGATCGAGAAGACGATGATCGCAGCCGTCCATGGGTTGATGAGGATCCCGGCGTGCGGGAGCCCGTAGAAGACGACGAAGAGCTGTACAAGCAAAGGCGTGCCGCGGATCACCCAGATGTAGAAGCGCGTGATGGGCGTAAGTATCGGAATGCCGCGGTACTGGATGAGCGCCACCGCAATGGAAATCACCATCGCAAGCGCAAAGCTCACGGCCGTGAGCGGGATCGTCACCGTTAGGCCGGGGAGCAGAATCTTCCAGAAGGAATCGATAACGAGACTGATGACGTCTTGAGACATGGAGAATGCGCGCTCTGACTGCTTGGGAAATTGATTTTGCCTGAGACTTTCATTCTTCTACGTTCTGCGCTTCTCTGTCAGCAGAAAGCTCTCGAAGAACTGCCTTTTTCTATTAGAAAGCCTCGTCCGAAAGCATAGAATAGAAAGTTCCCCGATTGAGCATCCGGAAAGAGGAAGGAGGCTAACAAATGTTTTCGCTCAAGGGCCGCATCGGCCGCAAGGAATTTCTGATCCGCATGGTGCTCCTCATCATCGCGAGCCTCATCCTCAACTTCATTTCGAGCTGGTTCTGGGGAAATAGTCCAATGGCCCCGGATCACGGACTTCACCACGGCGGGTCGCTGGCAGCCCTCCTCGTTCTCATTGCCGCGCTCGGCGTCACCTGGTGCACGATCTGCGCAGCTGCTGCGCGCCTGAGAGACATCGGGCGGTCCGCCTGGTGGGCGGTTCTCCTCTTCGTGCCCGTTCTCGGCTTTATTGAGCTCATCGTCCTCGCGGTTGCGCGCGGGAGCAGCAGGACTTAAGTTCAGGATGACGGCGTGTCGCTGCCGCGTGAACCTGGCCTTGAAATTCGAGCTGACTTCGGAAACCCTGGTTTCATAGCTTTGCAGGAAACCGGTCTCATCCAAAAGCAAGGAATCCGCGCGCTGGATGCAGCACAAGGACGGCTTGGTTTTGACTAAATTTCGTAGAGCTTCCCGCCGACTACAGCACACCTCTTCCCGCAGAAGGCGATGCCGTACGCGTAGTACTTCCTGCATCGCAGCCAGCGAAGGCACGCGGCGTAGTCTTTCTCGTCAATCTGCTTCAAGACATTGTCGACGGCGTCAGGAAGGCCTTCCGGTCGGGATGCGCGCTTGATTTCGATCACTATGCCGATGCGTTCCGTTCCGTAGCCGGATGAGAAGACGATGTCGGCATAACCGTCTTCCAATTCAGAGTTCGATCGGAAATCGTTGATTCGGGTGCCGGCGCAGGCGAAAAGCGCGGAGAGAAGGCTATGGCAGTAGTTCTCTGCAGGTGGTCTTGTCCCCTCATCCCGCACGGAAACATAATTCCTCAGGAGCGGTTCAAGCACTTTAGCCATGCCCGGAGCATCTCCACTGACTGCAGCTTCAGCAAGCTCCACGCCGTGAGCGGCGAAGGAACTATTCTCGCCGGAGAACCGCGCCTGAACGCGGCTTCGGAAAGCATGCCGAATTTCTTCATTCGGGATTCGGAGCAGATATTTTTTGTATCCGACAGGCTTCGCAATGGTGAGGTAGCCGGTGAAGAGGAAAAGCGTCCAGAAATCCTCAGACTTATGGCGACTGATGTCGGAATAGTTGAGCTCTTCCGTGATTTCAAGTTCAATATTTCCGCCGTCAATCAGCGTCTGCATCCGTTCCGCGTCTTTCTCGGTGAAGAATCCGAGGAACTCATCAATGACGTCGTTGCTGCTCGTACCAATCCAATAATTGTCGGGTTCAAATTTCAGGGGATTGGTACTTTTCAGGGCGCACTGACAAAAGTTGAGCACATCCCACGGACAGTAGATCTTATCGGGGCCGAAGCGATAACCGTCATACCAATGGTTGACAGCCTGCTTTCGAGAGGACAACCCGTAGTAATCGAGGAAAGCGCGTACCTCAGGCTCGGTAAAGCCCATTGAGGCGGAGAGGCTGACATTCTCGGAGCAGATGGTGTTGATGGAGATGTTGTTTATGCCCGTAAATATGCTTTCCTTGCTGACGCGAAGGCACCCTGTAAGAACGGCTTTTTTGAGGAAAGGTCGGTCATAAATTTCAAAGTCGGCCTCGGGCTTCAGAACAGCGAAAAAGGCGCTGATGAAATCGCGCATGGAGCTCTTGTAGCCGCGAGATGCAGCCTTTGCGAGCGGAACATCGTATTCGTCCAGAAAGAGCATTGCCGGACGATCAAAGTGCTTCGCAAGAAAGGTCAGCATGTTTTTCAAAAAGTCGGCGGCAATGTCGATATTCGCGAGATCCCTCATCACGTCGATCGACTGGTATTTCCGGAGCAAGGCTTTGTCGTCATCATGTAGTCGAGGACTATCGAGCAAGTAGGCATGAAGCTTCGCAGAGACTACGATTGTCGAAGCAAAAACTCGATACGCAGCTTCAAATGTCGCGCCTTCAACGGCTTTCAGTGAAAGGAAGAGAACGGGCACCTGGCCCATGTATTCGCGGCAAAAATCCTGGTCTTCAGCGACTTTCAAGCCCTTGAAGAGCCTTTCCTGCTTTGCCGCATTCCCCGGGTTTGCCGGATCGATTGCAAGAAAGAGGCGAAGCGAGTCCATAAAGAGCGTTTTGCCGAACCGCCGCGGACGCGTGATCACATCAACCAAGCTGCCGGACTCAATCAACGGCTTGAAGCAAGCGGTTTTATCGACGTAAAAGCAGTTGTCTTCAATAAGCGTGATGAAGGACGAGTTTCCAACGGCAATTGTTTTCTTCGGCACGGCACATCCTCTATCGTTCGGTTCTCTCGAACACTTCAGTCTATCATTCATGCCGGATGAGCAAATCCGAGCGACATACGGGTGCTGCCGGTCTGCTTGTGCGAGATTGTTCTACCAATGACTTTGAGTCGTGCGACCTCAGGGATATGCGACCATATGCCGCAAACTACGATGAACAGCATGCTCTTCAAGGCAAGCGGCGCTGATTCGAGTGATGAGAGGCCGTAGAGACGGCTTGACGTTAAGGCGAATGCTCCGCGCGCTGCGCCTGGAATGCATCCGCCTTTACTAGATGATGTCGCTGGAGACTGTCTAAGCGACTTTCGCCGGCATTATCCCGGGGTTGGAATAATGCCGCTTGACGGAATCGACCTCTTTCAGGAGACCTGGATGAGGTCGTACTTGTCGCTGCCCATGCCGAGCTCCTTCATGTAAGTAAGCTGCCTCAGGCCATGGCGCGTTTCAATGCGCTGAACGAGGTCGTGACGCTGATTCTCGGGGCGCGCATAAACGAGATCCACCGACGCCTGATCGATCGCGAGAATATCGGTCGAGGCGAGAATGCCGATATCCGGAATCGTGGGTTCCGCGGCGCTTCTGCCCGCGCAGTCGCAGTCAACCGACATGCGGCGCATCACGTTGATGAAGACGATCTTCTTCCCGAAATGGTCGCAGACCGCCTTCGCGGACTCCGCCATCGTTTCCATCAGCATTTCCTTACCCGGCCACTGATCCCAGGGGAGATTGACGTCCGAGACCGCATGGACCTGCTGCTTGCCGATCCGGCCGTCGGCGCAGCCGATGGCGATGTTCTTCATGGAGCCGCCGAAGCCGCCCATGGTATGGCCCTTGAAGTGCGTGAGAACCACCATCGAGTCGTAATTGACGATGTGGCCGCCCATGGAGACTTCCTTGAAGTGCTTTCCGCCCTTGACGGGAAGGTTCACTGTGCCTTCCGAATCCATGATGTCGACCGGGCAGAAGGTCCAGCCGTTCACCTTGAGCGTCTCGAGATGGTCCTTCGTCGTGTAGCGGTCGCCGTGATAGAGCGTGTTCGTTTCGACAATGGTGGAATTCGGGATCCGCGCCTGGAAGGCCTGAACCATGTCGCGCGGAAGAATGTTGGGGCCGTGCCGTTCGCCCGTATGAAGCTTGATCGCGACCTTGCCGGAAATGTCACCCTTCACGAGGTCGTAAAGCTTATTGAGGTGCTCGGCGTCGATTACGGGCGAAAAATAAACCTTTGCGCGTTCCTCAGGCTTCGCTTCGCCGGAAGCCTCTGCGGCCAAAGCCGCCGGACCCGCCGCCGCGGCGAGCGCAGCTGCGCCCGCGCGCTGGAGGAACGCCTTTCGAGTCATGGACATGTCGATTCTCCCAATTGCTGTTCAGAAGGCTCTGCCCGCGCGGAATGCTTAAAGCGCGCGGCGCCGCCCTTCATCTCAATTTTGAGAGTTGCGGTCTCCCCGGAATTGCTTCTTTTCAGCAGATTCCTGCCAATTTCTATCTCATTCGTCCTTTTGAGCGGTCTTCTCCTTTAGGCGTCCGAGGGCGTTCAGCTCCCGCCAGTGGATGAGGCAGTAGAAGCCCGCCACGAAGACGAAGCCGCCCACGAAGTTGCCGATCGTCACGGGAAGGAGGTTTCCGAGAAGGACGTCCTCAAGACCGAAGTGAATGCGCGGAACATCGGCAAGCGCCAGATAGCGCGGATCCGTGCCCACAAACCATGCGGCCGGGATGAAGAACATGTTGGCGATGCAGTGCTCGAACCCGATTGCCGCAAAGGCCATGGTCGGACCCCAGAGCGCGCAGATCTTGCCGAAGGTGTCCTTTGCGGCAGAAGCCGCGTAGATTGCGAGGCAGACGAGCCAGTTGCAGCCGACGCCGCGCCAGAAGGCTTCCCAGGGGTCGAGCGAAGTCTTCGCGTTCGCGAGCTTCACGACGAAGCTTCCCCAGGGCATGGTGCCGTTCGTCATTTCAAAGAGGATCCCGCCCTCCTTCACGAGCGCCCAGGCGATGAAGACGGCGCCGAGGAAGTTCCCGAAATAGGAGAGGCACCCGGAGCGCGTCGCGCGCCACCAGCTGATGCGGGAGTTGAAGCGAGCGGCCGAAAGCGAGAGACAGTTCCCGGTAAAGAGATCCGCGCCGCAGAGCACAACGAGAAGAAGCCCCGTCGGGAAGACCATGCCGAAGACGAGCTTCTGCAGGCTCCCCCAGACTTCAGGCGGCATCGCGCCGCTCACGCGCACCGCAAAAAGGCCGCCGAGGCCAATGTAGGCGCCCGCGAGAAACGCGAGGCAGAGCGTGGCAACGATTGTCTGATGGGTGCGCGCGGCACCGCTTGAAACAACGGATTGCAGTATCGCGGCTGCAGGGGAAATCGCCATGACAGGAACTCCGGGGAAAAAGGAGGTTTAGGGACGGACTGAAGAATAACCGGTCTTATGCGGGAAAACCCTTAATTTCTTCCTCTGCACCTCATTTATTGAGTCTATCGTCTCGACGCGATTGCCTCTTTCCTATCGGCGTCAAACTGCAGTCGCAGCTTCTTCAAGCAAGAAAAAAAGCCCTGAGGCATCGCCGGCGGGTATGTTTGCCGCAAATGCTCTCAGGGCTTCCGATCGCACAGGCTCCTGCAGCGCAGGTCGAACCTATGGAACGGGCTTTTTCATGAGACGTGGAAGGAGATCAATCCACCGTGATGAGCTCGTACTCGTTGCTGCCCATGCCGAGTTCCTTCATGTAGGTGAGCTGATGGAGCCCGTGGCGGGATTCAATGCGCTCGACGAGGTCATGGCGCTCCGCCGCCGGGCGGGCATAGACCATATCGATCGACGCCTGGTCGACCGCGAGAATGTCGGTCGAGGCAACGATGCCGATGTCGCCGATCGTGGGTTCGGCGGCCGAAAGCCCTGCGCAGTCGCAGTCAACCGACATGCGGCGCATCACGTTGATGAAGACGATCTTCTTCCCGAAATGGTCGCAGACCGCCTTCGCGGACTCCGCCATCGTTTCCATCAGCATTTCCTTACCCGGCCACTGATCCCAGGGGAGATTGACGTCCGAGACCGCATGGACCTGCTGCTTGCCGATCCGGCCGTCGGCGCAGCCGATGGCGATGTTCTTCATGGAGCCGCCGAAGCCGCCCATGGCGTGACCCTTGAAGTGCGTGAGGACCACCATCGAGTCGTAGTTGACGATGTGGCCGCCCATGGAAACTTCCTTGAAGTGCTTGCCGCCCCTGACGGGGAGGTTCACGGTGCCCTCCGAATCCATGATGTCCACCGGGCAGAAGGTCCAGCCGTTCACCTTGAGGGTCTCCAGGTGGTCTTCCGTCGTGTAGCGGTCGCCGTGATAGAGCGTATTCGTTTCAACGATCGTCGAATTCGGAATCCTCGCCTGGAAGGCCTTAACCATCTCGCGCGGCAGAATGTTGGGACCGTGGCGCTCGCCCGTATGAAGCTTGATCGCGACCTTGCCGGAAATGTTTTCCTTCACGAGGTCGTAGAGCTTGTTGAGGTGCTCGGCGTCGATCACGGGCGAGAAATAAACCTTCGACTTTGCCATATTGCGAAATCTCCCTGAGGTTTGGAGCGGGCAATGAATCTGCCCGCAGACTGCATCTTTCTATGTTGCTCTCCGCAAGTACGAAGATGGATCCCGGGACTTCCCGGAGAAATGCCGTCAGAGCGCGAGATAGGCCTTTTCGTCGACGGGCTCGCACCATTCATTCGAAGCGCCTTCGGCGGGAACTTCAATCGCGATGTGCGCAAACCACGAATCCTTCGCCGCGCCGTGCCAGTGCTTCACCTCGGGCGGAATGTCGACCACGTCGCCGGCTTCAAGCGCCCGGGCGGGCTTTCCCTCTTCCTGATACCAGCCGCGGCCGGCCGTGACGAGAAGAATCTGGCCGCCCTTGTGGTGAATGTGCCAGTTGTTGCGGCAGCCGGGTTCAAAGGTGACGTTCGCGACGACAAGACGGTCTTTGGTGAGGAGCTTGAGCCAGCTCTTTCCCACAAAGAACTTTGCATACGCCGTGTTCGGGTCTCCCGCCGGGAAAAGGCTCAGGCCTTCGGGCGGAACGGACGTTGATGCTGCGGATTCAGTCATGATGGTTTGCCTCAATACGGGGTGCCTGGAAAATTCGAAGCTTCCCTCTCGCTGGAAGCTTCCGATGGAGCCATTCTCCTCCTGATCCCTTGCGTCTTTCTTCGCCGATTTCATCAGAGGCTTGCTCATTTGCATCAGGTTGGGCCTCTTCTGTACCCGGATGGTGCGCTTCTTTCAATCCATGCACTGGCTTGAGGCAGTACTAACCCCTATTCTGCTAGGGCTAAGCTCCTACTCCCCGTGCCTTTCGGCAGAAAACCGTAAACTAGAGAAATCAAAGCGATATCAGAGAGAATGGAGCGTGCTAACGTTTACGGCAATGAGAGCGCAGCAATAAAGCGCTCCGATACGCACGAATTGAAGATGAACCGCCACCATGGGTTCTTCTTGTGGAGAGTTCCAAATGCAGATTTGTTCCGCCGCACGCCTTGAAAAAGACTATTCCGCTGTTGCCGCTCAGTGCGCCCGCACTGGCGAAGCGCAGGTTCTTGCTGAAAACGGCCGCGCCGATCTCGTCGTGATGGATGCGAAGACCTATCAGCGCCTCGCTGAAAAAGCGGCCAGCGCGGGTTCGAAGAGCCTCGCCTCCGACCGCATCGCCCTCGAAATGGGCGTGGTCGCTGCGGGCTGATCCGCCGCACGAGATTCTGAGCGAAGCTTTTCTTCAGAGCAAAGTCCCGGATGGAGATGCACCTCCTTCCGGGACTTTCTTTATGTCCGTTTGCGGCTCCTGAGAGCTCAGCAGCCCCTCCACTTGAAAACCGCGCTTCAGCCCCCATATAGGCTTCATCGGCATTCTGCTTTCGGGCAGGATGCGTCAGACCTTTATCAGATTTCGGAGAAAAAGTCGAAATGGCTGCTGAAACTCATGTTTTCCAGACCAAGGTGAGCAAGCTCCTCAAGCTCCTCGCCAATTCCCTTTATTCGAATAAGGAAGTGTTCCTGCGCGAGCTCGTCTCGAACGCCTCCGACGCCATCGACAAGCTCCGCTTCGCGGCAATTGCGAAGCCCGAGCTCCTCGGCAGCGACCCCGTCTTCTCGATCCGCATCAGCGCCGACAAGGAAGCCGGCACACTCACCGTTTCCGACAACGGCATCGGCATGACGCTCGAGGAAGCGAACGAACACCTCGGCACCATCGCGCAGTCGGGCACCGAAGACTTCCTCGAGCACCTCTCCGCCGATGAAGCGAAGAACGCGCAGCAGATCGGTCAGTTCGGCGTGGGCTTTTATTCGAGCTTCATCGTTGCCGACCGCGTGACCGTGGTTTCCCGCGCCGCGACCGCCGGCGAAAACGAAGCCGTGCGCTGGGAGTCGGACGGCTCGGGCACCTTCACGTCTGAGCTCACCACCCGCGCCTCCCGCGGCACCGACGTGATCCTGCACCTGCGCGACGAGGACAAGAATTTCCTCGATCCCTGGACGCTTCGCGAAACGATCACGAAGTATTCGGACCATATCTCGACGCCGGTTTATCTCCTCGAAGAGAAGCCCGCCGAGGAAGGCAAGGCTCCCGAAAAGGACTGGGTGCAGGTGAACGACGCGAAGGCCCTCTGGACGCTGCCTCCCAAGGAAGTGACGGACGACCAGTACAAGGAGTTCTACAAGCACCTTACGCACGACTGGGAGGATCCCCTCTGCTGGGCGCACAACCGCGTTGAAGGCGACCTCGAATACACGTCGCTCCTCTACTGCCCGTCGGTCGCCCCGTACGACCTCTACAACCGCGACCTTCAGAAGGGCCTGAAGCTCTTTGTCGAACGCGTCTTCATCATGGACCGCGCGGATGCGTTCCTGCCCAACTACCTGAGGTTCATCAAGGGGCTCGTCGACACGAACGATCTTCCGCTCAACGTTTCCCGCGAACTTCTTCAGGAAAGCCGCGTAGCCGCGAAGCTGAAGAAAGCCCTTACCCGCCGCGCGCTCGACATGTTCGCGAAGCTCGCCGACGACAAGGAAAAGTACGGCGTCTTCTGGACGCAGTTCGGCCGTGTGCTGAAGGAAGGCATCGTTGAGGATCCGGACAACAAGAAGGCCATTCTCGGGCTTCTGAGATTCGCGACCACGAAGGCCGGGGCTTCCGACATCACGGTGTCCCTTGCCGACTACGTGAGCCGCATGCCCGAAGGCCAGAAGAACATCTACTACGTCATCTCGAACACCCCGGAAGCCGCTGAAGGCTCGCCCTATCTCGAGGGTCTCAAAAAGAAGGGCGTCGAAGTCCTTCTCCTCTGGGAGCGCATCGACGAGTGGATGATGGGTGCTCTGACCGAATTCGACGGCCACAAGTTCATCCCGGCCACCGCCGCCGACCTTGAGCTCGAGGGCGTGAAGGCGAAGACCGATGATGCGGAGAAGCCTTCCGAAACTTCGAAGGAAGACGACGACAAGGCCGTTGCCCGCTTCAAGGCCGCGCTCGGCGAAAAGGTTGCGGATGTCCGCGTGTCCGACCGCCTCGTCGACTCGGCCGCCTGCGTGGTCGGCCAGCACGACCAGATGCTCACCGAACAGATGCGCCGCATGCTCGAGGCTGCGGGGCAGACGGTTCCGGAAGAAAAGTACACGCTCGAAGTCAATCTCGAGAGCCCGCTCGTGAAGAAGGCGCTCGCTGAAAATGATCCGTCCCGCTTCTCCGAATGGGCGGACGTCATTCTTGATCAGGCGCTCCTTTCCGAACAGGGGTCGCTGAAGGACCCGGCAGGGTTCGTGAAGCGCCTCAATGCGCTGCTTCTCTCGTGATGCAGGGTTTTGAATCCTGAGTTTTTCTCAGAAGGCATGCCGCTCTTTTCAGGGCAGCATGCCTTTTTTATAGATTGAATCAGCGTCTCAGAAGAGAATTGTTAATAAAAATCAATCCCTGAAAAATAACTGTTGCTCTGCAACATCAAATTGATTTTTTTGATTGGCTTATGAACCACAATTCTGTTTTTCTTATTCGAAAATTGCATGAAGCGCGATGACTGCCTCAGCATCGAGAGTGACTCGAGTAGATCCATTAAGCTGATCCTCCAGTACATTCAATCGCCTTCTTGCAGCATTTGCATTCCCGGAATCAGCATATTCCTTAATTACATCAACTGCGTCCATGACTTCTGGCGATTGGCTTGGTACATTTAAAATGTTTTCCATAATTTCACTTACATTAAGTCCATAGGACTGTACTGGCCGGAGAACTTTACCATTCACGAGCAAATTAACATTAGCCGGATCCACTTCTCCAAGCATCACGGGAGAGTTTGAGGCAGCAATAAATTGAATCTTCGGGAAAGCTGTTCTTAGTCCTTTAAGCATTTTGCGCTGCCAGTCAGAATGCAGATGTGCCTCCGGTTCATCAATCAGAATGATTCCCTCCGTCATCACCGCCTCATCCGGCCGGAGCTGCGGATTGAGAACGCACATTCTGCGCAGGATATCTGCAAAAAGCAGAATAACCGAGCGCTCCCCATCGCTCAGCATCGTCATGGGGATCTGAGAAATTCCTGATCCTCCTCCGATCAATATGATTTTTCTGGAAATCATAATAGAACCTATTTCAGGATCCCAGCAGACATCCAGGATTTACGGAAAAGCAGCATTCAGCATCCGATTCAGAACCCGCCGTTCGTCAGATTGATGAATATTTCGTGAAGAATCCCCTTCCCTCAATTCTAATTCATTCCGTAAAGATGCCGTTTCTCTGATCCATGATAAGGTTCTTTCGCAGGAATCATTATTACCTGCATCACTCCAGTTTTGATATGCGGAATTTCTCTTTTCCTTTGTAATCATCGATGAATGTTCAGTTGAATCCCAGTCGAACTCCATGAATCCGGATGACCGGTAGAATGAAAATATCGGCAGATCCTTTCCAGATGCTCTACCAATAATGTCCGCTAAACCCGGATCTTCAATCACTGTATCTTCTTCGCCTGATTCATTGACAATTCTTTTTAATTGAAAGCATTTACCCGATCCGTCTATTTCCATAACGCACCGGATGATACGGCCAACAGTTGGTCGATCACTTCCATCCGTACTATTCAGAATTTCAGCAGAGTCCGTTTTTGCATCTTTCTTAATGAAGAGCTCGCCCGATAGCGCAAAGTTATCCGCGAGGACCTGTAGCCCGGATGCAATGGTCTCAAGAAGATAAGTTTTTCCTTCTCCATTCATGCCTGAAATGATGTTGAATCCTCCGGAGAGCTTTAATTTACGGTAAGGAGCTTCTTTTTCATTTCTGAGTTCTATCGTTCTGATCAGCATGGCGTCTCTTCCGGAATACGGATCCATCCATTTAATTTACTCTTGAGTTTAACCGCAAAAGGATTGCTCCCTTTCACAGATCCTCAATTCGACTATTACTGCTGCGCGCGGAGCTGACGCTCCGCCCCTTCCGAACGAACTTTCATCCGGGATCGCAGACCGAACCTTGAATGCCCGGCTCGGGCACGCGCACCGCGGCGCATGAACCGGATTCAACAGCCAAAGAATCGCCGGCTTCTGATATTCGTCATTGCTCCTCCCCCCGCGGGAGGAGGTGAAAAACATTGGGAAGACGGAAAATAATGCGTTTCCCCAAACTCATCATTGCGGCTTTTCCCATGGACGAAAATTTCGCCAAGGTTCTCGCCTTCGTTGTCTTCATTGCCCTCGGCTGGGGCCTGAGGCGCTTCAACATTCTGAAGCCCGAGGCCTTTCACGCCATCAGCGCGCTCGTCATGTGCGTGACGCTTCCCTGCGTCACGATGACGGGACTGAACGGCTTCAAGCTTTCCGCCGACTACGCCGTCATTGCCGCCATCGGCTTTCTCGCCAACGTGCTCTTTCTCATCATCGCCATTTTCCTCACCCTCGGAACGAAGAACATTGAGGAGAGAGACTTCCGGCGCTTGAACCTCACGGGCTTCTCGGTAGGCCCCTTTGCAGTCCCCTACGTGCAGGCATTCCTCTCGCCCGCGAGCCTCTTGACCGCCCTCGTCTTCGACCTCGGGAACGCCTTCATGGCAGCTGGCGGCACCTATGCGGCCATCTCCGGTATGAGGGAGAAGACGTCGCCCGCGAAAATGATCGGCGTCGTCTTCAAGAAGCTCGCAACTTCAGGCCCCATCATTGCCTTCGTCTTCATGCTCGTTCTCTGCCTCCTGAGCCTCAGGCTCCCCGACGCCGTGATTACCTGCACCAAGATTGGCGCCGCCGCCAACACCTTCCTCTGCATGGTGATGATCGGCGAGGCGCTCAACCTGTCGCTCACCTTCCGGGAGTTCCTCGATCTTCTCAAGATTCTCGCGATGCGCTTCGTGCTTCAGGCGCTTCTTGCCTTCGCGCTTTTCGAGCTCCTTCCCTTCGACCTCGAGGTCCGGCGAGCTCTGGTGCTCGTCTGCTTTGCGCCGGTTCCCGCGATGAACCTCATCTACACGAACCTTCTGAAAGGCGATCTCTCAAAGGCCGCCAACCTGAATACGCTTTCCGTCTTCGTGGCGATCCTCTCGATGTCGGCCGTGATCTACATTATTTGACGGAATTCCGTATCCGCCAAAAAGGAATCCCCGAATGCTTTTCACCGGCATCCGGGGATTTTTTTGCGTGCTGAGATCCTCGAGCGTCTCAGTCAGCTATTGCGTCTTAGAAACGGTGGACGCTCGCGCCCTCAAAGCCCGAAGGCTTCGCGGAAGCGCAGGGCTTGATCACGAGGCTCGGCTTCGTGACCGACGCATCAGCGAGAGGCGCAATGCTCCCGAGCGTTCCGTGCTTCTTTCGGAGCTCCTCGATGTCGCCGAATTCGATCGCGCGTTCGGGGCAGCTTTCGACGCAGACGGGATTGAGTCCCTTCGTCGTGCGGTCGAGACACCCGTCGCACTTTGTCATCTTGCGCTTCTTCGTGTTGAGCTGCGGCACGCCGTAAGGACAGGCCTTCGCGCAGAGTCCGCAGCCGATGCACTTCGATTCGTCGATGACGACGAGACCGTCCTCGGCGCGCTTCATATGGGCCTTGGTCGGGCACACCTTGACGCACGCCGGGTCAGCGCATTCGTTGCAGCCGATGGAAACGTAATAGGCGAAGACGTCCTGACGCCAGGCGCCGTTCCTGTCTTCCTTCCAGCTCCCGCCCTCCACTTCGAGAACACGGCGGAAGTCGATTCCGGGAGGCGTCCCGTTCTTGTCGGCGCACGCGACGGAACACGTGCGGCAGCCCGTGCAGCGGGAGACGTCAATGTAGAAGCCTTTCTGTGTCATTTTCTTAATCTCCTCTCTTCATCAGGCCTTGCGGACGTCGACAAGAATGTTGTGCTGGGCGTTGCCCTTGCCGTAAGGACTCGGACGGTGCGCCGTCAGCGTGTTGATGCAGCCGCCGACGTCAACCCGGCGGCCGTCGATCATCTGCGGGTCGTACCAGGCGCCCTGGGGCATCGTGACGACGCCCGGCATGATGCGCGGCGTAACGCGCACGGGGAGCCGGACAATGCCGCGATCGTTGAAGATCTCAACCGTGTCGCCGTCCTCTATCCCGCGCTTCCCGGCGTCGACCGGATTCATGTAGAGCGCATCCGGGTGGAGGCTCCTCAGCTTCGGGAGATTATGGAAAGTGGAATGAATGCGGCCGTGACCGTGGAAACCGAAGCACTGGAGGGGATACTTCTTCTGAAGCGAATCGCCCGGCATATCCCAGGTGCGCCAGAATTTCGGAATCGCATTGATGCGGTCGCCTTCGGCGAGCACCCAGTCGGCGGTTTCCTTCGCGAGCTGCTCGGAATAGATCTCGATCCTGCCCGTGGGGGTCTTGAGCGGATGCGATGCCGGGTCCTTTCTGAAGGCTTCGAGCGCAATCGGGTCCTTGCGGTAGTGCCAGACCTTGGCAAGCCCGGCCTTCCAGAATTCCTCAAAGGTCGGGAGTTCGGGCGCCTTCTTCCGCGTTTCCTCGTAGCACCAGCGCACCCATTCCTCCTGCGTGCGGCCTTCGGTAAATTCCTTCTCGAGCCCGAGTTCGCGCGCGATCAGGCGGCAGATTTCATAGGAAGACTTCTGCTCGTATTCGGGTTCGCAGGCCTTCTGGATGGCGAGCATTTCCGCGACGTCGCCGTGGCTGCCGCCCTGGCAGGCCATGTCGTTCGTTTCGGGCCCGAGCGTATCGGGAAGCAGAATGTCGGCATAGCGGCAGGAAGGCGTCATCATGTTGTCGCAGACGACGAGGAATTCGAGCTTCTTCTCGTCCGCAAGCACGTCGTGCGTCCAGTTGGCGTCGCCGTGCTGGTTGATCATCGTGTTGCCGCCCGAATTGATGATCATGCGGATATTCTGCGTGAGCTTCTCAGCGCCCTTAAGGGCATCAGTGCGGCGGGTCATTTCGCTGCCGCGAAGAATGGCATCCGTCCAGAGGTAGCAGGGAATCGACGCTTTGACGGGGTTCTTTCCGACCGGGAGGTACACCGCCGGGAAGGAGGTGTTTCCTTCATGCTCGCCCGAATTCGTGCCGGGGAGCCCGATCTGACCGAGGAGAATCGGCACCATGGCGATGGCGCGCGACGTATCCTCGCCGTTCGCCTGACGCTGCGGGCCCCAGCCCTGCGAGACGAAGAGCGGCTTCGTTTCTGCCATCTCCTTTGCGAGGCGGCGGATCACATCGGCAGGAATACCGGTAATGCCGCTCGCCCATTCCGGCGTTTTTTCGATCCGGTCGGGGCCGCGGCCCAGGATATGGGACTTGTAGTCGGCATTCTTAGGCGCAGATGCTGGGAGCGTCTTTTCGTCGTAGCCCACGCAGTACTTGTCGAGGAAAGCCTGATCGACCTGGTTCTTCGTGATCCACTCATAAGCGAGCGCCTCGACGAGCGCTGCATCGGTGCCCGGACGGATGGGAACCCATTCGTCGGCGCGCGTGGTCGCCGTATCGGTGAAGCAGGGGTCGATCACAATGATCTTCGGGCGCTTCTTCGAGAGCGCGAGATCGATCTGGTAGCCCTTGCCGCCGCCAGAGGGACGCGTGACGGAAGGGTTGTTGCCGAAGAGGACGTAGAGTTCGGCGTCCGCAATCACGCTCGGAAGCGACGCCGGACGGCCGCCGTAGGTGAGCGGGAAGGCGGCGGCGAGCTGCGCGTTCGAATAGGAGCCGTAGTACTTGAGGAACCCGCCCATGAGGTTCATGAGGCGCTGCCAGGCGCGGCGCGAGCTCACGATCGACTGCTGGCCGGAGCAATACTGCCAATAGATGGCTTCATTGCCGTAAGCGTCGCGGATCCGCTTCCATTCGGAGGCGATGGTCTTCACGGCCTCTTCCCAGGAAATGCGTTCGAACTTACCTTCGCCGCGCTTCCCGACGCGCTTCATCGGGTACTTAAGCCGATCGGGCGAATAGATGCGCTCGCGCATCGAGCGGCCGCGCTGGCAGGCGCGGATCTGACGCGGGGCATCAGCGTCGTCCGGGAGCGTGTTGTCGGTTTCAATGCGGATCACCTTCCCGGCTTTCGTGAAGCACCGCACCGGGCAGCGCTGGCCGCAGTTGATGACGCAGGCGCACCAGGAAAAGGATTCAATGTCTTCTGCCGCTGCCGCCACGGCGCTTGCGAGCGGCGTCATGGAGAGGCCGGCGAGCGCGAGCGTTGAGCGCAGGAGGTCTCTGCGAGAAATTCCTGTTTCAAGCATTTTGGGGTTCCTGAGACGGAGTTAGGGGAAATTCCTCCGGCGCGAACGGAACGCTTTGACGGTTCTCTCTTACGCGCCTGAGGCTTGTCGCTATTATCCCCGACTTCTACTCACAATGCGCTACTTCTTTGAGACTGACTCACGGAAACGCCTGTTGCAGAGATTAACTTGAGATAGTAATAATTCTCATTCGCCATACTTCCATTCGAAAACGCCGGTACCCGGGCGGGAACCGGCAAAAGGACCCCAATCACTCAGAATCCGATCCGGGGCTTCTTGCGACCTTCCGTCTTGAGAGCCGCATCGCTTTCGAGCCGGCTGAGAAATTCCTCAGCGCTTTGGATGGGACTGAAGGCGGATCCGCGTTCAATGGCCGCAAAGTCGCCGGGCGTGATGCAGTCGAGCGCCGAGAGGCGCGCCTCGAGGCCCTTCACGTCCTTCGCCCCAAGTCCGAGCGCAGCGAGATGACGCTCGAAGAGCCCGAGCCTTTGTTCGGGTCTCAGGAAGTCGAACTTCGCCTTGAGGTCGAACCTGCGAAGCGCCGCCCGGTCAATGTTCTCAAAAAGGTTGGTCGTGGCGCAGAAGATGCCGGGGAAGCTTTCCATCTGGGTGAGGAGCTCGTTTACCTGGGTGACTTCCCAGGAGCGCTGACTCAGTTCCCTGTCGCGCAGGAACGAATCCGCCTCGTCGATAAGAAGGAGCGCGCCCGCGCGCTTTGCCTCTTCAAAAGCCTCGCGAATCAGCGCTTCAGTACCGCCCACGAACATGTTGAGAAGGTCGCTCGCGCGTTTGGCGATGAGCGGCATGCCGAGCTCGCGGGCGAGCCAGCGCACGTATGCAGTTTTGCCGGTGCCCGGAGGTCCGTAGAGACAGAGGCGCCCTGCTCCGCAGCGCTTCAGTCCCTCGCAGATTTGACTGAGATTTGCAGTCGTATTGACGAAGCGGGTGTCGTAGAACACGGGGAGCGCGTCGACTTTTCCGGGCAATTTCCCGAGAGACTGCGCATCGAGCGTGGCGGAAAGAAGCGTTTCGCAGGCGGCGTCGCGATTCTTTTCCTCAACGAGCTTCAGGTCTCTGATCACGGAAGCCGTGCGCGAAATGACGGCGGGCGAAATTCTGTCGCTCATGGCGAGGCGATCAAGCATGCCGGCGCTGAGGAGCTCCCCGAAAGCCTTCCCGGCAATTTGACGACGCACCTTTTCGGGAGGCACGGGGACCTCAAGCAGGATGTCGAACCGGCGAATCAGCGCGGGATCCATTCCCATCAGCGAATTCGTGAGCCAGAACGTCGGAACAGGAGCGGTTTCGACGAGCTTATTGAGCTCTGCTTTATTCGTTCTCTTCAGACCGCCGAAGAGCGTGAAAACGGCGCCTTCATTGATGATGTCTTCGGATTCATCAATGACGAGAAGCGTATTTTCCGCGGTTCTATAGAGCTTTTCGGCGATATTCCAGCGCGATATGCGGGAGTGGGCCTTTTCCTCCTTTTCACGTTCGCGTAACGGCTCGATCTCATAGAGTCTTGCTCCGAGCGCGTCAGCCGCCGCTCGCACAAGCTCGGTTTTCCCGGTGCCCGGCGGCCCGTAGATGAGAATGTTGACGCCCTGCTTTCTGGTTTTCAAAACCTCCCCCAGATATGGAATCAAAAGCTCCCTGACGGCAGGAATGTGGCTGTAGTCATCAATCGCAAGGTTCGAAGGCGGCGTGCGGGAGATGCGCGTGCTGAAGAACGCTTCAGGCGAGATCCTCTCGTTCATGAGCCTCGTGCTTTCCTGATCATTGCCGAGAAGATCAAAGCGCATGTCGAGGCTGTCATCCGTCGCATCGCGAAGGGAAAGAAGCCCCGTACGCATGAGCGTTCCTTCCGAAGAAAAAAGCTGCTCGCTCATCTCTTTTCTGAAGGCAACAGAGAGCACTTCCGACAGAAGGCGGGCGCCGCCTGCAGCAAAGTTGAATTTGTAGAGAAACTCCTGGAGAGGCTGAAAAATGCGTACAAGGAGAAGAAATGCGAGCGCATTGCTTTCATCTTCCGTGAGACCGAATGCGTCTCTAAACGCCCGGATGTTGGACCGCAGGGGCTCGGGGAGTGCATTCTCTTTTCCGGCCGAATATTCAGCCTCCCGGGCATTCAGCTCGTCACGGAGACTTTGCGGGCAGACATCCGGCCTCTCAAAGCCTAATTTTTCTCTTACGGTTTTGAACCAGATTCCGCACGCTCTGTTGGGGCAGAAATCGGCCGAATTAAAGGCGCCATAGTTCATCTCCGACGAATGCTCGAGGCCGAGGCGCAGACACTCCTCAGGAGTCGTTCCTTCCTGCGGGTGCTTGACCGCCCACATGTACGCCTTGACTTCCGCCCGGAACGCCTTATTCCATGGATCATCCGTCATCACGTCGGTGATGTCGATTACCTCCCAGGCATCGCCTTCCACGTAAAGACGCGCCATCCAGAGTCTCGCGATAAATTCGACATCCTGACTTCCCGACTTTTTCCCGCAGCGCGTGAGCTTTCCCGGTTCCGAATGACTGAACATGTGTTTAATTCTCTTGGGGTTTTATTCTTATTACACAATGCGGGCAGAGAAAAATGCGTTTCCCTTTCCCGTGAGCACATAACGATTCTCAGCCCCGCTGCGTCAAAAAACGACCGACCAAAACACGATGCGCACTGCGCTTTGAAAGCCGCGGAAAAGCGCTTGACAGGAAACGCGAAGTTTTCCTGATCGCGCCCGATGAAGCGGACCCGGAAGATCCGCCGCCTCACTCGGGAATGGCTCCGGCAGAATCAACGCGCTTTTCACTTTCAAATTGGACTTTGAACCCAGCCTCTGAGTGCGCGTATCTGAAGGCCCTTTGACAGCGCAGGTGCCGGAGGTGCTCCGCGACTGCAGGTGGTTCGCGAGCCTTAGACTTCATGCGGTCTCTCGCAAGGAACGGCGCCCCATTTCCTGCGCCGACGCGAACCGCGGAGGTTGGTCGGCCTGGCTCCTCTCGGCTCCCGATGAAGAAAACCCGCCGTCTCCAGTCATTCCGGAGCGGCGGGTTCAGAGTCCAATATGAGAAGAGTTCAGCGTCAGAAGACGTACTTCGCGCCGACCGTAAAGCCGGTGCTCGAATAGCCGCTCCTTCCGGCTTCATGGGTCACGTCGCCCCAGAGGCGGAAGTTCTTCGTGAACTCGCCTTCTAGGCCGACCCGGAACTGACCGTAATCTTCGATGCCGAATTCAGCGGTACTGGCTCCCTGTGCATTCACGACCGTACTTTCAAACGTCTTCGTGTTGTGCACCCAGGCGCCTTCGGCATAGACGCGAACGAGCGGATCATTGAAGCGAGGAGTCTGCCCCTTCGACCCGAACTCAAGGCTAGTGCGGGCGCCAAGTGCAATGGCGACGTTCCCGTCTCCTTCAACACTGAAGCGCTGACCGTAGGCGTCCGTCTGATCGCCCGCCGAAACGCCCGACCAAGAGACTCGCGTGAAGGGCGAAGCATCCCAGGACATAGCCCGGCTTCCGTCAGTCGCTGCCGCCGTCCAGAGTCTCTGGTTCCAACCGGCTTCAAGCCCGAGCGACATGCCTCTTGCGTGGTACTTTTCTTTCGTGAGCCCCTGGCCCTTCACTTCGTTCGTGAAGTCGTTCCAGCGAACCTGAGCATTGGCGAATAGCCCGCTCTCGCCCACATGCTGCCACGCCGCATAGGCGCCGAGCGACCAGCCGTCGAAGTCCGCATCCGCCTTGAGGCCCGTGATATTGGAATCCACATCGTAGGAACCGTCGACCCAGCCGCCCATGAGGCCGACTGAGAAGCGACCACCGGCGTCGTTCCATGCATAGAGGTCGCCGCCGAGGTTCGTCGTGGACATGTGGCCGTCGTTCCGGAGCTGCCCGGACGAGTCATCCATTTTGCTCCAGCTGCCGCCCTGGATGAGCCAGAGACTCGTCGTCTTACGTTCGCCCGTGAAGGGATCCGTATAGGACTTCTCGCCGATATGCTGGTTCAGCCCAAAGTCGAATGCCCGCTGGTTCATGAACGCAAGCGCAGCGCGGGCGCCGGCTTCCGGAGTTCTCAGCTCACTCGTCGTCAGAACCGTCGATCCGGTATCCGTGAGCGTGCCGACAAGGTAGTAGCGCAGGCCGTCGTTGGTCTTCATGAGACGGTAGTAATAGTCACCCCTCTTGATCGATTCACCAAGTTCAAGCTCAAGGGTCGAACCGTCGCCAAGTTCAACGACATCAATGCCGGTAACCGCGCGACCAACGGATTCATCCGTTACCGAGAGATCGAGGCGGCTCTTGCCCGTCGCGGCACCCTCAACGACAAACTTGCCGGTTTCCGCATTTTCTGCGGTCACGTGCGCTCCGAGCGCAATGACGCTTCCTTCCTTGCCCTCATAAGATGCCGCACGGAAATGGCCGAGACCGACTTCAATCGTTCCGGCATTCTCTACGGCACCCTCAACCGAGACATTCTTCCCGTCGTTGACGACGAGCGTACCGGAGTTCCGGACATCCTTCGATTGGCCGAGAGCCTTGTCGTGGGCCGCAACCAGCCGGGCGCCCTCTTCGACATGCGTAGCACCGGTGTAGTCGTTCTCGGCAGCGAGCGTAATCGTGCCCTTCTTCGCTTCGAACCCGCCGCTGCCGGTGAGCTTCGCCGAAAGCGTGCTGTCCTCCCCCTCCCTCTCGGAAAGAGAAAGCGTCTTGCCTTCGAGAATGGATACGGTCTTCAACTGCCAGGCAATGCCTACATTGCCCCCGGAAACGCTTGCGCTGTAGCCGTAGATGCCGTCGGCTACGTGTTCGCCAGCCTCATCGGCGATCCTGAAGGTTTTGTCGCCGGCTTTTATTTCCGCATTCTTCGTATCCACGAGCTTGAAGGTGCCGTCGCCCGTTACGTCCGTTTTGGACGTAATGAGAACTGTCGTCAGGTCAGAACTCTTCGACTCCTTAAAGACATCCTGGGCCGTCAGACCCACCTTGCTGCTCCCGGCATCGGGATTGGCCGCAACCAGCTGATCCGTATCGAGGACAATCGTGTTTTCGCCTGTGAGATGGAGACTATTCACGGCAAGATGATTACCAGCCTCGCCGATCGTACCCGGAGTACCGGCGTCATTGAAGAAAAGGCTGGTGTTGTTCAGGACAAGATCGCCCAGCCCGGTCTTCTCCGCCATCGTAAGCTCGCTATCTACGACCGAGAGGTTCTTGCCGGAAATCTTTTGATCCACCGTGAACGCAACCTTATTCAGGCTGATGTCCTTGATGCCAGCAATCTTGTCGGCAGAGTCGAACGCAAAGCTGGCCCCGGTGCCTGATACGTTCAGTTTCGAAGCGCCCTTGATCGTCGCGGCGAGGGTTGCGTCAGATTCGGCGTTGAAGGTAATGGTGGAATCCTGCTTGAGATCCAGAATGCCGGAGAAGCCGCAGCCGTTCGATAACGCGTTCTTCAACGTAATCTCTACGGCTTTAGGCAGACTGAGCGTACCGGTGCCCGTGAGGGGATTATCGATTTCACCGCTGTCGAACGTGCCGGTAAGAGAGCCGTTGATCTCAATGGAACCGGCGCCGAGCCCGTCAGCATGATCAATAGTCGTCGTGGAACCAGATTCCAAGGTGACGGCGCCGGCGAAACCTTGATTTGCCCCTTTAATCTCAGAGCCTTCCCCTGTCAGGTGCAGATTGCCTGCGCCATCTAAGGCATTGGCCGAACCTGTCGTGAGTGTCGCGACGGTATTAGCTTTGTCCTTCTCCGCGTTGACGGTAAAAGTCCCCGACTCGATGCTGAGTTCTCCCTTGACATTCAGCGACTTCACGCCGCTCTGATTGCCCTGAATCGTGACTACGCGCTTTTCGTTGACATTGAGGCTTTCAGTATTGCCGAGAGCTCCTTCCTTGACGATGAGATTGCCGTTGACAACGTTCGTCGCACCCGAGTAGTCGTTCTGCTTATTGGTAAGGCTTACTGGCTTCCCTTCAGCCGTGTCGATCGTCAGGCCCCCTTTGCCGGTGACCTGAGCGCTGAGTTGAGCATCGCCATTGCCCTTCTGTCCAAGCGTGACCGTATGGCCCTCTATCACATCCAGAACCTTGAGCCCATAGGTGACGGAGAGCTTGTTATCCGCGTCTGAGAGTTTGTAGCCATACGTGCCGAAAGCATCGCTGCCGACGGCAAACGTCTTCTCTTCGCCTTCAACTTTTTTGCCGTCCACCGTCAGGTGAGCATTGGCGGCGCCGGTAACGCCCGCAGCTTCAGCGAGCGTAATAGCGTGATTAAGGTTGTCGTCCTGTTCAAGGAGATTGCCCTGCCCCTCCTCCTGAGTGAGATTCTCAATGACGCCGTTAGCAACATTAACGGTGGAGTTCCCCTCAAAAGCAATACTGCCCGTGACTGCAAGCAGGTTGTCCGTTTCAGAAGCTCCCGGAACCGCAGAGGTCGTGAAGTCGAGCGTCGAATCTTTGACCGTAAGGCCGCCTAAAGACAGCTTCGTTGCATCCGCCTTATAGGTAGAACCATCCGTCAGAACCAGCGTAGAGCCGGATGCTTTGTACTCTGAGCCTTTGAGAGTTACCTTTTCGAAGGTCGCCTTTCCCGAGAACGCATCGTTCGAGAAAGTGACTGCAGTAGGTGCTTCTCCTGAGCCCGTGAAAGCAAAGTTGCCTGATCCTCCGACATTGAGGGTGATATCGGTCTTCGACGACTTCACTTTAAGAATCGTATCCGTCGTCGCGAGGTCAAAGCTGCCTAAGTAATCGCCAATGTCTTTGGTGATTTCAACATCTCCGCCTTGCAGTATGAAACTGCCGGAGTCGGAGCCTGAGATCTTGTTTTCGAAGAGGTGCTTGGTTCCCGACGTGGATGCCGAGAAATTTGCTGTGAGCGTTCCGTTGATCTCTATCGTTCCCTTGCCGAGCCCGAGCGCATCATAAATGGTCGTTAACGAATCCGTTCCCAGAGTAACTGCGCCCGTAAACCCTTTGTTCGTTCCATTGATATCCGAGCCCGTTCCAGTAAGGGTAAGGTTGCCGCTGCCCGAAAGGGCGTCGGCTACTGACGTTTTAAGCTTCGAAACGGTATTTGCTATGCCTTCCTTTTCGTTTACGGTAAATGTCCCATCGTTGATTATTAGTTCGCCCTGTACATTAAGCGACTTCACGCCGGTCTGAGTGCCCTGAATCGTGACCACGCTCTTCTCTTTGACATTGAGGCTAGCGGTTTGTCCGAGAGCGCCCTCGGCGACCAGGAGATTGCCCGCCTCAACGTTCGTTGCGCCCGTATAGGCGTTATGCGAATTGGTGAGAGCAACATCCCTGATCGTATTGATCGTCACGCCGCCCGGGCCGCTGATCTTTGCAGTAAGTGTGGAATCAGTTGCATCAGCAGAAGTGCCGAGCGTCAGCATGCCGTTGCGGACTTCAATCTCCTGAAGGGCATAGGAAGCATAGAGCGAGCCTTGATCGGCGCCCAAAAAATATCCATACGTGCCGTAGATTTCGCCGCCTTTATGTTCAATTTGAAGCTTCTTAAGTTCGTTCCCTTTGCCATCTGCGATGGAGACAGTGTTGTTCGTACCCTCAAGTACAACATTTGAAGCCTGAGCGAGAATAAGCCGCTCTCCGCCCTCATCCTGCTCTAGAAGATTGCTTCCCTTGATGTGATCCTTCACGACGGCGCCCTCAATGGTGACGGAAGCGTCCTTCAGGGTGATGTCGCCTGAAGCCTGAAGCACCTTGCCGGCATCATTAGATGCGGGGAGCGCTGCGCTCTTGAATTGCAGCTTCGAATTCTTCGTGACAAGGAGGCTGCCGATCCCGATGTTCGGTGAATCTACGGTGTAGACGGAATTATCCTCAAGCACGACATCGGCATTTCGGAATTTCGCAGCGGTACCGGAACTTTCAAAACGCGTCTGGATGCCGATGACTTTGCCGTCGAACTGTTCATCCTCAGCATCCTCAAAAGAAATGAGGTGTCCATAGCCTCGGATCTCCAGCGTGCCTTTCCCGATGATCGGGTTGGCAATCTTAATCTTCTCGTCGCCATCCTTGACATGAATCGAAAGCTCGCCGTCCGTTGTGTCGACAGCAGCCGATCCCAGGAATTCGGGATCGTCGAGCGTGATCCGCGGCGTCGCATTCCCAGTCTTTATGAACCCAATCTTCGCGAGGCTGGCGTAAGGTCTATCGAGTTTCAGCTCCGTGTTGTCTGCCGCCACAAGATTCCAATTTTCTGAATTATCGTCGTCCACAGGAGCATCAAAGGTCCACGGGCCTTGATAGGCCGAGTTTACCGTTATCGTGCTGCCTTCTTTTGCGATGATGGAGGCCTTCTCAGAAAATATTTCCGTATCCCAAATTTTGCCATCCGGGATGTGAAGAACGAGATTCGAGTTCGCATCTTCAAGGCTGATAGTGCCTTTAAAGGTCGTCTGTTGACCCGATACTGCGAGAATGGAGTCGATGATATTGAGGACACCGCTTCCGGTGAGCGCACCTGCCCCTGTAATGTGATTGTTTGATCCCCCTGCTCCGGCCTGCTCGTCGCTGAGGCTGAGCGTGCCGTTGATGCTCAGCGTGCCGCCGCCAGAAACCTCTAGCCCCCTGACCGTCTGAGTTGTGCCATCCGCGATGAGAACGCTGCCGTACATTCCGATGGAGAGAAGCCTTGTATTACCGAAGGCTTTGTCGACCTGCGCCTCCAGAACAACCTGGCCGATATCAGAATTGACGTAGGTAGCGCCGGTGTAGATATTGGCCTCATCGGAGGCATTGGACGTCTTGATGATGTAGTGCGCACCGTTCCTGGAGTCGGCGGAGAACGTGATGTTCCCGCTCCCGATAATCTTGGCGCTCAATGTGTTGTTATGGTTCGGCGCCGACTTGATCACATACCCGATGCCGCTTTGATCGATAAGTTCAATGTGTTGGAGATCGAACGAACCGGAGATTATTTTGCCGTTCTCTGAGACGACGAATTTTGGCTTTGACCATACAAGCAGCGCACCTCCGTCCGGGGTATCTTCGACCAAACCGGATAGTTCGAGGGTTGCGTTATTTAACCCGGTGATGGATTTCTGCGCGACGATGAGCGGCTTTTCCTGAGGCCCCTGAAAATCGAAGATATTGAAGTTGGCGCGGTCGTATGCAATAGTAAGCTTGCCTGATTGGAGATTAACCGTATCGGCCGAAAGCGTTCCACCAGTGAACGAAAGCTGGCCGCCATTGAGCGTAAGGTTATTGACGGTCTGATTGTTATCTACCGTCAGAACGCTGCCGGCATTGATGATTGTGTTGTCTGCATTCTGCAAAATCGCGCGTGCGTTCGAAGACAAAAGGCGCGATTTTGTTAAGCTCAAAGTACTTATGCTGCTGGTGCTGCTATTCGCATCAAAAACGACATTGCCGACTTCTGTTCTGTTGATATGAAGATTGCCTGCTCCTGTAAATACGTTGCCGATCTCCAGAACTCCGGGATCCGTGTGATAGATAGTGAGAACCCTATCGGATCCAATGGTGATTGCACCTGAGCCGCCCACGCTCATAATTGAAGCTGTACCTTGACCTTGCAGATCAAGCGCGGCGCCCTGCTCAACATTAAGCGTCCCGACATCAAGCGAACCATTAAACATCGCCTTTCCGCCGTCCTTGATGCTGATGGTGCCGCTTAGGTTTTCGTAAGCCCCCTGCATGGTGAGGGTGCCTGCAATCTCAATACCGCCTCTTTTGCCGCAAATGCCGCCAACAACATCAAGGGAAGAATTGGAATCAACAGTTATTGTCCCGTCATAGGAATGTGTGCCTGTAGCGCTCAGCGTCACTGCAGTACCGTTTTTGCCGTCGCCGATCTCCAGAGGTCCGTCTCCTGTCAAAAGCGCATCCACAGAGCCGATGCCGAGGATATAGGTTTGGTCGGAGAGTTTCAGATTCTTATCACCGGCAATAGCAAGCGTGCTGTCGTTGCGTAAGACAATATCGTTCCAGCCGGTCAATACCAGAGATTTAAACGTCACATCGCTGGCTGCGTATACGTACGCATTCTCGAATTCTGTATCTGTTTGGCTGAAGAAGTTTGCAGCGCCCTTAACCCAGTCCAGGGTGGCGTTCTTAAGACTAAAAAAGCCGTGGAAGTCGTTTCCAGCATTCATCAGCCTGATTGTTGATCCAGATCCAGCTTTATCAATGAGCTCTATGCGGCCGCTTCCTGAAAGTTGGGCATAAACTTGCTCATTGACCTGTTTAACATTGTTGTTGCTGCCAATAAACTTTGAGTGTTCTCCTACTTCAATCCGCCCTGCTGAAGAGCTCTCGTTATTCACACCCGAAAATGCCGTCAGGTGTTCAGCATAGACGGTTGTATTGCCTGACAGGATGATTGAGCCGTCAAAACTGCTCTTGGCATTGTCCTTGGCTGTCAGCGTGACATTCTCAAGACTCAGAGTCCCGGCTCCCTGAATTGCCGAAGCGATTGATGAGCCCTTGCCGTTTTCAGGTTGACTTATAGTCAAAGTATGGGAAGAGTTGATCGTGAGCGTTTTATCGGTGTTCGATGCAGTAATCGAATCCAATGTCTTATCCGAATCAACTGTGTAGTTGTCGCTCATCACCAGATCTTCAGCCAGTGCTGAAGCAGGCATGCCCCCCAGAAATCCGGCGACCAGAAGAGCAGCCGCAACGCCGGAAAAACGAACTCTAAATTTATTTACTGAAAAATCAACAGGTTGCCCCCCCGAAATTTGAGGAAGCGCGCTTGCCGCGGCTTCGCGTCATCTCGTTGACGGCCTGGAAAACTTTCAGAACTTCGTTGTAGACGACCTTAAAGACGGCATTCATGATCACACCTCCTCGCTGCATACCCGAGGGACGGCATTGCGATTTCAAGATAAGACTATTTTCGCCTGTTTTGCCGCCTGAATGTGCCTGAAGTTTCGGGATTTCACCGGAGATTCGGAATACCCGCGGCTTGCGAAGGAAAGGCATGCATTTTGCAAAGCCTCGGCCGCAGCGCGCCGCCTGGCGCGGCAGCGGGAATCGTGAGGCGAATGACGATAGTCATTTTCGTCCGGCATGCCGAAATAAATAGGGGAAACCTTAAGCCGGTGGCCTGCCCGCCAAAAACGGACGTCTGTCACTTCCCGGCAGGCTGTGGGAGGCTCTGCGCCCTGCCCGCGCCATTCCCTTTTTCAGCTTTTCGAGCAATCGAGCGCCGAGGATCTCACTTGGCACTGCGGACAAATTCATCCTCGCAAGCGACCGGATCCTGATGCTCCCTGAACCCGATCTCCTGCACGGCGTCCGGAGTTCAGGATCAAAATCCATTCGTCGGTCGTGGATCTGAGATCAGCGCCCCGATATCGCCGTCACTTCCCCTTGACTTCCCGCGCTCTATTGCATCAAGGAGCCGCAAAACTCTTACAGCACATCGATAGAGGTAAAATCCCCGTTTGGCCCGCGAAAACCGCATGACGGCAGGCGGGCCTGAAGATTTTCCCTTCAACAGCAAATTTCAGAATCGGCTTCAGAGAAATGCAGGGCTTTACGAGCGGAAGCAGCTGGGAGTGCAAGGAGTGGTTTGAGACCTTCTCCTCGCAGTTCCCCAACTACACGTCACCAGGCATCTGGATTGCGGCGCAGGAACGCCTTCACGGACTCAAATCCCGGAAACTCACCTGGGACCGGACTTCGCGAACGGTGAAGCTTTCGCTCACGAATTCGCGCGGGCAGCTCTATACGCTTGCGATGCATTTTTACCCGGGCTCAACCCCGTCCGTCTCAAAGATTCTCGGGGAAGCCGCAAAGATCACGGGACTGATTCCGTGCCTCGCGAGCGGCGACCTGCCGCCTGCTCTCAATGACGCGATCAAGACTTCGGGCGAAGACGTCTTCCTGAAGAACCCGGGAAGCATCGAATTTGATCCGGGCATGATGTCGAGCGAATGCGCGCTTCTGATTGCCGCCTTCCTCGAAGAGCTCGAGCAGGAGCCCGGACGCTGGTTCCGCTTCATTAATCTCAATTTTGCTGAGGAAGCCGAAAAGCTCGAGAAGCCCGCAGGCCAGCTCGCTCCCGAAGGCGGCGACGAGAGCGCTCCGGCGGATGGCGAACATAAGTCCGGAGCCTCCGTGAGCCGCGGCGACGCCCTTCAGCAGGAAGCGCTCTCCCCGTCGACGCCCTTCACTTACGCGAGCATCGGCGAAATCATCCGTTTTGCCGCCGCTCAGATTCCGGAACTTGAGGTTCCCGCGATGGAGGACGAGGAGCGCCTTCAGCGCCTTCGCTTCTGGATGCCGCAGCCGCTCCCGGATATTGGAACAGAGCTCATTGATGCGCTCCCGTCCACCGGCCTCTCGCCGCTCATTGCCCGCCGCTCCTGGTGCGCATTCGGCGACACGGAAGCCCGTGAATTCCTGAAAACAGTAGTGCGGGCGTCCGCCCACAGCGTGCGCGAACTCCTCGGGCAGCTCATCCGCCGCGAGGAGCGTCAGGAACGCACGCCCGCCGTTACCGTCAACCCGAAGTGGCGAAAGTTCCTCGAGACTCAGGCCGAAATCTTCGCGCAGGACGCCTCGCTCACGATCGACTTTGAGGCGGCAGTACTCGCGACCCTCCGGCTCGAGGCGATCATCAAGGCGCCTCCGGCGGATCATGACGAAGAGAAGATGCGCGATCTCCATGTGAATGCGGAGGTCTTCCTTCAGTCAGTGCTCGCGCTCACGCGCCGCGAACTCCTTCCCATGAAGCCTGCCTTTGCGATCTGGCATGCACTAAGCCAGACGGCGGCGGAAATCGTAGCCGCGGGCGCCTTGGCGCCGATCCCGGTGCCTTTAAGCGCCACAGAGTGCTACGACCAGTATCCGGGCTTCCGGGTTTTCTGGATTCCGGCGGTCTCTACGCCTCAGGTGAAGACGCTCCTCTCCGAGGCTTATGCCCTCACGAAGGGCTTCCTCACGCAGAAGAAAGGCGGCAAAACCTTCCTTTCGGGCGAGGATCCGAAGGCCGAAGGCGCAGAGATGCGCGCCTTCTTCTGGTGCATGACGCTCATTACCACGGCCTTCGTGAGAAACGCTTCCGAAAAGAATAAGGAAGTAAGCCGCCTCATGATCGGAAGACGCGTGAGAAAGGCGCTCACGGGCGACGGCTTTGCGCCGGAACCGCCCGCCTACGACGATCTCGCAAGCGTTCTTTCCGCCTTCTTCGCGCTCCCGCTCGCCGCCATGACGACGCCCTGCCGGCTTGTGCTCGCGGGCGAACTCGAAAACGGGGCTCTGAAGCTCACGCTTCACGTGAAGCCCCGCACCGGGACAAAAGAAACGGCGTCGGAGAACGAGTCGAACGACTCTCCCGAATCTTCCGGCAGCCTCACGATCACCGAGTGGGAGAAGCTAGGCGACGACCCCGATCACCGCGTGCGCGCGGCAGTTGAACTTCTCGCCGGCACCCACCCGCTCTTCTCTGAATTCGGCGCGAGTTTTGAGAACCCGGCGTGGCTTCCGAGAAGTCAGTGGGAATACTTCCTCTTTACCGCCATGCCGGCGCTTTCCGCCTACGGTATTGAATTCGATCTCCCGGAAGCGCTCAAGAAAATCGAAAAGCCGAGAATCGTGCTTTCGGCGTCCTCTGCGCCCAAGACCTCCCCGAGGAGCCCGAGGCTCGCAACCCAGGGGATGCTCAACGCCGCAGCGCTCGCCGACTTCCACTGGGAGATTGCGGTCGGGGACGAGCGCATGACGCTCGAGGAACTCCGCGCCCGCATCAATGCCGAGGGTGAGCTCATTACCTCCGGGGGCGCGCTCTTCCATCTCTCGAAGGCCGATCTTGATCGCCTCGTCCTCGAATGGATGGAGGCGCAGAAGAAGGCCCTCACCAACTGGGAAAAGCTCCGTGCGCTCCTTTCGGGCCAGATTGCCGGGAGAACGGTGGAAGCAACCGAAGAGCTCCTCGGCAAGATCCGCGAACAGGCGGCCGTGAAGGAGCTTCCGCCTCCCGAAGGCCTCAACGCGACGCTTCGTCCCTATCAGGTCCGCGGCTACTCGTGGCTTGTGCAGAATGCGCTTCTCGGTCTCGGGTCGCTCCTTGCCGACGACATGGGCCTCGGCAAAACCGTGCAGGTGATTGCGGCGGTCGTGGAACTCAAGAACCGCGGACTCCTCTCGACGGGCCGCGTCATCATTGCGGCTCCAGCGTCGCTCCTCGTCAACTGGCAGCGCGAGATCGAGCGCTTTGCGCCCGGCCTCACGACCCAGATCTTCCACGGGAAGGAGCGCGAGCTTGATGACGGCCCCGACCGTCCGGACATTCTCATTACCTCCTACGGGCTTCTGAAGCGCGAATTCCCGAAGCTCTCCGAGCTTCATTTCCGTCTTCTCGTTCTCGACGAAGCGCAGGCCGTCAAGAATTCCAAGACCGGTCAGGCGCGCGCCGCTCAGGAATTCCCTGCCGACGCCGTTGTGGCGTTGACCGGCACGCCGGTCGAAAACCGCTTGTCCGAATACTGGTCGATCTTCTCGATTCTGGAGCCCGGACTCCTCGGAACCCCTGCGCAGTTCCGCCGCGAATACGTCGAACCCATCGAAGAGCACAGGGACGCTGGAGCGATCGACCGCTTCCGCAAGATCACGGCTCCCTTCCTTCTGAGGCGCGTGAAGACCGATCCGGGCATTCTCGATGAATTGCCGGAAAAGAACGTCGTCGACTACTTCACGACGCTCACGCCCCGCCAGGTGGCGCTCTACGAAGAGTGCCTCAGGGAAAATCTCGAGGAGCTCGAGACCCTCGACGCGAGCGCGGCGAGCGCCGATCAGAGCGGCAGAACGCTCAATGCCGCCCACGTCCGGGCGTCGAGGCGCGGTCAGATTCTGCGCATGATTCTGCACCTCAAGCAGATCTCGAATTCGCCCTCGCAGTTCCTGAAGGAAATTTCCGATAAGCCCGACTCCGGCAAGGCCGAAGCGCTACTCGAACTCCTTCACCGCTGCCGTGAATCGGGACGCAAGGCCCTCATCTTCACGCAGTTCCGCGAAATGGGCGAAAGGCTCGTGCGCTGGATTGCCGATGCGACGGGAAAGACCCCGGAGTTCCTCCACGGCGGCGTTCCCGCCTCAAAGCGCATGGAGATGGTCGACGCCTTCCAGAACGATCCCAATGCGGAAGTTTTCGTATTGTCCTTGAAGGCGGGCGGCACGGGCCTCAACCTCACCGCGGCTTCCGCCGTCATTCACTACGACCTCTGGTGGAATCCGGCCGTCGAGGACCAGGCGTCCGACCGTGCGTGGCGAATCGGTCAGCGGCGCGACGTCGTGGTCTACCGCTTCATCACGGCGGGCACCTTTGAGGAAAAGGTGAACGAGATGCTTAAAAAGAAGCGCGAGCTCGCGGACCTTGCCGTCGGCGTGGGCGAATCCTGGATCGGAGACCTCACGGACGACGAGATCAAGTCGATCTTCTCGCTCTCGAAATAAAGAGATAGGCCCGGAAGAAATCCTCCTCCGGGTCTCTTTCTTATTCTTTGGAGCTTGCTCAGGGGCAAAGCGCGCCCGCTGCGTCCGGGAGCCTCAAATTCGCGCTATCTCAATCACGCGCTGATTGGTGCTCCCGAACCACTTGCCCTGTTCCGTCACCTTGCGGCTTTCGATGAAGGGGCCGTCGACGAGCACGTCGATCTTTTCGATGAGGGACTTCGCGGCCGGATCGTTCATGAGGTGCTCGTATTTGCGCCCCGTCCAGATCCAGATGGTCTTTTCTTTTCCGAACTTCCCGCGGTAGGCGTCGACGATGCGCGCAACCTCCGGGATGTTCTCGGCCTCAAAGGGGTCGCCCCCGAGAATGGAGAGGCCGGCGATGGAATCATCGTCGGAATCCCTGAGGAGTTTCGCGAGCGCATCCGCATCAAAGGGCTTCCCCGCACCGAAATCCCAGGATTCCGGATTGAAGCACCCCTTGCAGTGAAGCGTGCACCCGGAGACGAAGATCGAAACCCGCACTCCGGGGCCGTTGGCCGCATCGAACTTGCTGTAGCCGCAGTAGTTCATTTTCGACTTACATCGAAATGCGGCGCTCGATCTCGCGCTGCTTGCCGTCGTTCATGCGGGTGCGGCCGTTCATGTTGGAATAGCCGAGATATCCGCAGACGCGCGAAATCACCGAGAGATTGGTGCTCCCGCAGTGCGGGCACTTGTTGAGCACGTTATTCGAGTGCGTGCCGCAGTCGTTGCAGTAGGCGCTGTCGAAGTTGACGCCCTGATAGAACCCCATCTTCATGCCGCGGCGGATGATGGCCGCATCGGCTTCGAAGTTTTCAGGGTTCGTGAGGCGCACGTACTGAATGTGACCGCCCGGAGCGAGGTGGAAGCTCTCGAACTCCGCATCCTGCTTCTCAAAGGGCGTGATGTCCTCGGTCACATTGACGTGGAAGCTGTTCGAGAAGTACATCGGGTCGTAGTGCTCGGTGTGCTCGAACACATTGTCGATCCCGCGCTCGCGGCAGAAGAGCGCATACTGACGCGCCTGCGTGCCCGTAAGGGACTCGGCGGGCGTGCCGTAGATCGCGTAGAGATGATGGTCCTCGGCCTTGAAGGCATCGATCCTGTTCTGAATGTGGCGCAGCACCTTGTGGGCGAACTTCCCGCCCTCATCGATCATGCGCTCGCCCGTCCAGAGATAGGTGGACTCGTCGAGCGCCGTGATGCCGAAGCTCGCGGTCATGTAGTCGACGAGGTCGCCCACTTCTTCATCGGGCTCCCGGTAGCCCTTGTAGAAGCCCCCCTGCGTGAAGGCAAGCGGGTTCGACGATGCGCGCTGGTGACGGATGAAGTCGTAGCGTTTTTTGAGGAACTCGCGGATCACTTCGAGGCGGTTGTCGAGAATCTCCCAGAACTTTTCGCGCCACTCGGTCGGGTGCTCGGTGCGCGCAAGGCTGATGAGAAGCGGAATGTTGAGCGAAACCGCGCCGATGTTGCAGCGGCCGATCGTCACATACTTGCCCGTTTCCGGATCCTGCCAGGGCGTGAGGTACGCGCGGCACCCCATCGGGCTCGTCACGACGCCGGTCTTGAGGAAGAGCTTCGAGACGTCGCCGTGGTCGGATGAAAGCGAAAGCCAGTCCGGGTACATGCACTGAGCGCTCGTCTTGACGCCTTCTTCAAAGAGCGAGGCAGACCACTTGTCCGCCTTGATCTGGCGCTCGTCGTAAAGGTAGACGAGCTTCGGGAAGATCACCGGACGACGGCGGGCGCCGTGACCGTTTCTGCGGGTCGTGAGGATGATGCGGTCGATTTCATAGAGCCATTCCTTCTCTTCCTCGGGGAGCTTCGGATCCCACTGGCCGAAGGAAACGGTCGTGAAGGCGATGTCGCCGCGGGACGACGTCACCGTGTTGAGCTTCAATTCCAGCGACTGGAAGCCCTGCTCGAGCTCGCGGATCGTTTCGGCATGCGCCATCTTCTTCGCAGCCTCTTCAGGCAGACCGCAGGTTTCCCTGTACTTTTCGTAGGCGCGCGCCCAGGTCTTCTTCACGTAGGGGAGAAGAACCTTGTCGAGCTCGGCGATCGTGAGGCCGCCAAACTGCTGAGCGGAAGCGACGAGCGTGATGTCGCCGATCACCTGAAGCGCGCTGTGAACGCTCTTCGGTTCCGTATATTCGACATTGCTCATCTCGAAGCCGCCCTTCAGAATGGAAGCGACGTCAAGGAGGCAGCAGTTGACCGATCCGAGGATCATGTCGCGCATGTCGTGAATGTAGATGTCGCCGCGCTCAGTCAAGGCCTTCTCGGTCTTCGAGAGATAGAACTGCTTATAGAGCTCCTTCGTGAGATAGCCCTTGATCAGAACGCCCTTCGTGGAAACGAGGGAGGAGTCGAAGTTCGCGTTTTCGCGGTCGCCGAGACGCAGAACGTCATCGGCTTCCTGGCGGATCTTTTCAAAGGTCTTGGCGTACGTCGTCTTGTAGTAGCGGTATTCGGCGTACGAATCCGCCACGTCCTTGAAGCCGAAGGAATTGAGCGTCGCAATGACGAGCTCATGGAGGGATGCAACCGGAACAGCTTCCTGATTCTCAACACGCTTTTTGACGGTTTCCGCCATGGCGGTCATCGTTTCTTCCGGAATGATCCGGTCGTAGCGAAATGCCGCTTTTTCGATGGCGCTCACTATCTTTTTATCTTCAAAAGGCTCAAGCGAATTGTCTTTTTTTAATACCTGCATCTCAAGAAGCTCCGGGCACCCAAGGGAAGCACTCAAAAAGAACGGCGACCATCACTACGGAAGCTCGCCGATCGGTGCTATACCTTTGAATTTTATGAATATTTGTTTCTATTAAGGCGTCATTATAAACCAAGGTCCTGCCGTCTCCCGCCCCTCTCAAATTCCTCCCCGGGGCTCTCTTCATCGGGTCCGGAAAGCACCTCAGGAAGCCGTCTGATTTTTCTCAGCTTTCAAAAAGCCCCTCTTTTTGCCTATTTTTTAGGCAGCCTCAGATTTTTCCGATATATCAGTCATAAGTTTTCTGCCAGACGATCGATAGAAAAAATCAAAAATCATGTTTATCAACAGACATCGAATTGTCTCTGATCGCCCTCCGCCTCCTTTTCTGCACCATAGATTCATCGGACAGCATTCTCAATACCATATATAGCGTTTCTTGCTTCAAGTAATGACTTTTATCCACAATCTGTGGAAAAAATGCGCTTCTCTGAAATTTTCGAAGAAGGCTGAAGCGAAACCGGGCGTCCTGACCCAAAACCGCCATTCGGGTAAAAACTGATCTCAAGGTCGGTTTTCTGCAGTATTGTGATCGGGACCAACCAAAAGGAGAAGCACAATGATTCCTCTCAGAACCACTCTGACGGCGATTGCGGCAGCGCTCTCGATTTCGGCGGCCGCGGCGGCCCCCGTCACAACAACCGGCACCGGCGTCGGCAAGCACGGCGACGTGACGGCGGAAGTCACATTCGATTCCGGCCGCATCACCCGCATCAACGTCGTCAAATCGAACGAAAACAAAATCCTTGCGGCGAGAGTCTTCACCGATCTTAAGGATGCAATGATCGCGGGCAACAGCGCCTCAGTCGACTCGATTTCGGGCGCTACTGTTTCGTCGGAAGCCCTTAAAACAGCCGTGGCCGAAGCGGCCCGGAAAGCGGACGTGGTGCTCTCCGGTCCGGTTGCCGTCATGAAGAAAGCGGCAAAAGTTCCTGAAAGAAGCGTCTACGACGTGGTTGTAATCGGCGCGGGCGGCGCCGGATTCTCGGCCGCGATCGAAGCGAAGGACAACGGGGCCTCCGTCGTCATTCTCGAAAAGATGCCTTCCGTCGGCGGGAACTCCCTCGTCTCCGGTGCGGAAATGGCGGCCGCAAACAACTGGGTTCAGAGAAAGCTCGGCATTCTCGACGACTCGGTTGAACTCCATTACCAGGACACGATAAAAGGCGGCGACTATAAGGGCGATCCGAAGGTCGTGCGCACCATGGTCGAAAATGCTCTTCCCGCGGCCGAATGGTGCCGCGACGTCATCGGCGTCGAATTTCAGGAAGACAACCTCTTCTTCTTCGGCGGCCACTCGAAGAAGCGCTCCCTGATCCCGAAGGGAGCGACCGGCACGGAATTCATTCAGAAGTTCACTGCCGCCGCAGAAAAGCGCCGTATTCCCATCATCACCGGCATGAAGGCCGAGGAGCTCATTCAGGATGCGTCCGGGCGCGTCACGGGAGTAAAGGCCCGCATGGACGGGAAGGACTACGTTTTTGAAGCAAGGAAAGGCGTCGTCATCGCAACGGGCGGGTTTGCCGCCAACGTCGAAATGCGCACGAAGGCAAATCCCTTCTACGGAGCAGGCTTCAAGACCACGAACATGCCGAGCGCCACGGGCGACGGCATTCTCATGGGCGTGAAGGCAGGCGGCGAAGCCGTCAATATGGGCCTCATCCAGACCTACCCGATGTGCGATCCCGTAACCGGCGCGATTGAGCTTATCGACGACGCCCGCTTTGAAGGGGCAATCCTCATCAACCAGGAAGGAAAGCGCTTCGTTGAAGAGCTCGAACGCCGCGACGTCATGAGCAAGGCGATTCTCGAGCAGACCGGCAAGTACTGCTACGCGCTCTTCAATCAGGCGATTGAGGAGAAGTCGCACGCCATCACTCATCATCAGGATGAAGTTGAGGTCTTCACGAAGTCCGGAATCCTCCACAAGGCCGATACGCTCGAGGATGCGGCAGCCTTCTTCAAGATCCCCGTTGAGAACCTCAAGGCCACGGTTGCGCGCGTCAATGAATTCGCGAAGACCGGGAAGGATCTCGACTTCAACTACCGCGGCCGCTTTGTCGACCTATCAACCGGTCCCTACTGGATCTACCGCGGCGTCCCGTCCTGCCACCACACGATGGGGGGCCTCAGGATCAATGAGAAGGCCGAGGTCCTCAATAAGGACGGAAAGGCAATTCCCGGTCTCTACGCCGCGGGCGAAGTGACGGGATCGACCCACGGCACGAACCGCCTCGGGTCGAACGCCTATGCCGACATCATCGTCTTCGGACGCATTGCCGGTGAGGAGGCGGCTAAACGCTGATCCTGACAGTAGCTTGATCTCTTCCGGGCTCCCCGCCATTTCAAGGCCTTATCCTTGGAGCCCGGAAGAATTTCACTGCAAACAAAGGAGCGCCATTCTCATGCCGAAAAAAGGTGAAGCGAGCCGCGAGGCGATCCTCAGAACATCCCGCGAGATCATTCTTGAAGAAGGCATTGAGAAGCTCGCGCACGGCGCAATTGCCGCCCGCCTCGGCCTCAGCAAGAGCGCCGTGCTCTATCACTATTCTTCAAAGCGCGCGCTCTGGGAGGCGCTCATCGCTCAATATGTCGGGCACCTTGCTGAGGAAGAGGCCCGGCATGAAGCGTCCTACATTGACTCCGGCCTGAGCCCTGAGGAAGCTATTCTCCCTGCCATGCGTGACTGGTTCATGGATTTCTCACGCAATGCCGAAGGGTGGGTCGAAATCGGGGCCGCTCTCATCGGGCTCCATCAGAACGACAAGGCGCTTCTTGAACCCATTCGCGGCTGGTACCGGGATCTCTACCGACGGATCGCTCAATCCGGTCTGCCGCGGGAAAAAGCCTTCGCTGCCATGATGACCTTCGACGGGCTCTTCAACTCAATGAAGCTCGGTCTCTTCGTGCTGGACCGCGACGCTGCTGAGCGGATCTCAGGACAGGTGCTTGAAGACCTCTTCAAGGATCAGCCCGGGAAACTCACGAAGATTGAAGCTGTTCATCTGAACTTAGTCAGCGGCCGGAACTCTCACGACATTGCAGATTAAGCGCGTCTAAAAAAGGTTGAGAACACTGCAGAGACTTTGATTTACTTTCGCCATCTCTGATAAAGATAATGAACCTATGCATTGGCTGAGAGAAGTCAATGGTACGGTCATAATTTTATCTGTTGCTACCCAACTGACTTTCTGCAATCCATTTTCTTCAGATGGGTCAAGACGGACGCGTGTAGGTATATTTCCAGAATCAAAGGAAGTTATAAGACACATAATGGAAGACTGGAAATCTGTAATTGCATCTGATTGAATAATAACTACAGGTCTGGGTTTTGACGCATAACCTTCAGCTCGGCAGAGCCAAACTTCACCTCTTCGCATGTTCTTTTTCTTCTTGATCTGCATTTTGCATTGTTTCTTTGGCAATCTGCTGTGCAAAGTCAAGCATTTCTTTTTCACTTTCAAAAGGCTCAACTTCACTTCTGGCAAGAAACGGCTGCTTAAAGTTTACTTCGCACTTAAATCCATCGGCAGCATTGAAAGCCAGAACAAACATTCTCAATACTTCGTTTGGCGTGGATCCTAACTGTTCAACCTTTTCGAAAAAAATATTACCTTCATGTTCATTAATGCTAAGTGCCAATTGAACCGTTGACATGCTTCCTCCGCATTCACGAAATTCAACTCATTTGCTTTTATAGTATATATTTTTCCTCATAATTTATCACAGTCATCCATATCCACAGGGATCTGCAGGCGGATGCATCTTCCTGACGTCAGCGCATGCAAGCGACCAGCGAGCTCAAAATAACGGACATCCCAAATGGAGCTTGCAGTCAACATCTTCCAACAACTTATTTTGGGTAATTAAAGAACGACGACATCTTGCCGCAATAGCGCGCATACAGATAGATATTAAAACCGCCCGGTGGATGGCGCTCCGTCCGGGCGGTTTCATTCAGGGATCGAATCCTGCGTTAGTAGAAATACTTCGCGCCGACGATGTAGCCGTAGGATTCGTAGTCGTCCTCACCCGAGCGAAGATTGAAGTCGCCCCAGACAAGGAAATCGTCGGAGAGATGCATGACCGCGCCGAGACGCGCCTCTGCGAAGTCCTCGAGATCGACGGTCGCGGTGCTCGAACCCTTCTCGTTCGTCACCGTGGCATTGAAGTCCCTTGAGTAATGAACCCAGTTGCCTTCAACGAAGAAATGCATCGCCGGGTCATTCCACTGAGGCATGGCGTCATCCGTGAGCTTGAGGCTCGCACGAACGCCAAGCGACGTCATCAGATTGCTCTTCCCGTCCGTATCAAAGCGCTGCCCCGTCGAGTCAAAGCCCGTGTCCGCATCGAAGTCCATCCAGTAGAAATGCGCGCGCGGCTCAAGATCAAAGGCCATGTTGTAGCCGCCGGAATTCTTCTTCGTGAAGAGACGCTGCGTCCAGCCGGCTTCAAAGGTGGCGCTCAGACCTTCGGAGTCATATTTGTCCTTTTCGAGTCCCTCTTCCCTGACTTCATTCTCGAAACGATTCCAGCGGATCTGCCCGTTCGCGAAGGGGCCGCTTTCCGCACGCGTCTGCCACGAGGCATAAGCGCCCACGGACCAGCCTTCGAATTTTGCATCCGCTTCGAGCCAGGTGACGTCGGACTTCGTGTTGTAGTCCGCTTCGCCGTAGCTTCCAAGGAGACCGATGCGCAGGGTATCCGTTTCGTTGAGATTCCACTTGTAGATGTCGCCGCCAAGGTGCGTGACGTTGGTGCGTCCGTCGAACCCGAGCTGGCTTGTCGTGTCGCCGAACCTCGACCAGTTCCCCATATTGAGCATCCAGATCGAGGTTTCACGTTCTTCGCCCGTGAGCAGGTCATAGTAGACGCGGTCGCCGACGTGGCCTCTGAGGCTCAGGTCGAAGACTTCCGCAGCGAGGTACGCGAGACCTGCGCGCGCGCCGGCCTGGGGCGTCTTCAGCGTGCTCGTGGTCCAGACGACGTCGGAGCCGCCGCCAGTGCCGCCCTGATTGTCCGGGGTTGACGGATTCTTTTCATCCTCTACAGGTGTCTGGCCGGAAGTATTGTCTGGCTTCTCCGAATCCTCAGGATCGGGATTCTTCGAAGAATTGTCCGGAGTCTCCGTGGTCTTTTGCGGCTTCTTCGTGGTTGTCAGATACCAAGCTGCGCGATCTGAGTTGGAGTCATTGTCAGTCCTTACGAGCATGTATGTGTATTCGTCTAATTGAGGCCGCTTGTCTTCAGGGATTTCAAGCATCAATGTAGAACCAGGCGCCATGGTCACAACATCAAGGCGGTCAAGCGCGCGCGCTTCGCTGCCTTCACGAACCTGGACATCAACCTTCCCTTTACCTGTGGCCTTCTCTTTAACAATGAGCATGCCCGTCTTGGAGTCTTTCCCCTTAAGCAGCGTGCTCACCTGTATGGTGCTGCCTTCTTTACCTTCATATCTATCGGTAAAGAATTTCTTTTCTCCAATAATGAGCGTTCCGCTATTTACTGTATGTCCCGGGCCTTCAACGTCCACCTGGTCCGCAGTAACGGTACCCTCAATCGAAAGTTCCTGTGTAGTGCCCAGAGATTTTTTATGACCGAGTACGAGATTTGAATCCTGTGCCACTAGGGTATTGCCTTTATAGTCATTTCCTCTATTAAGCAGCACCGTACCGTTAACAAATTTGATATGGCCAGAGCCCGTTAGTTTGACCTTTAATTCCTTACTTTCTTCTTTTCCTCCGGCATTAACGACAAAGCCGGAGCCCTCATTTTCATTGGTTAATTGAATTTCAGCAAGCTGTGAGGAATATTTAAGAGCCTCTCCGATTTTGTTAATTTCCTCGCCTTTTTCAATCTCCGAATACTTGAATGAGTCCCAACCAGCATCCTTTACATACCAAATCAAAGTCGCATCATCGACATCATCTTTAGATTCCGTCTGATTTATTTTCTGCTCATAGACTCCATCTTTATTTAAGATTAAATGAACGCCATTTTTATCCGAAACAACAGATTTTGACTTAATGAGGTAATTCTCGGCTTCATCTTGATTATTCCAGAGATTGAAATCCGGGTCAGCTCTTTCAGCAAACTGGACTTCGATCCCGGTTCCCTGCCTCACGGGTTTAAATTCGCGAACCGTTAGAGTGGATTGATCAACGTTTTTCGCAAATTTATCATGATCCAATACAAGATTCTCATAGTTCAGCGTTCCACCTTCAAGGTATAAACCGCCAAGCACATATTGGGCTTTGTTCTTGCCCCCAGGAGAGAAGAGCATGAGAGATCCATCAGCCAAGTGAATATTCTTATTCGGATTCACGGGATGTTTTACTTTATCGAGGCCTAGATATTTATAAGTTCCTTCATTATCCATAGACAGTTCAAAGTTTTCAAATGTCATGGATTCAAATCCCCAGTCCTCCTCTGGAGCAGGTACGGACCATTTCGGATCCTTTGTAAACTTGACGTTAAACTTCAGCTGAGTTCTTTTTCCAGCATCTTTCGTAAATACAACCTTAGACTGAGCCAAAAACTGATTAGAAATAGTTACCTCATCAACATTTTCCAATCGACCTTCATAATCAACAATTAAAACCTTCCCCTTATCCATGCCGACTCGGCCTTCACCTTGAAGGGCCTTAATTTTGGCATCGCGCATGAAATAGATCTGAGAAGTAGGATCTACATCAATTACTTCCGAAGAAGAAATGTCACCGTATACGTTGACCTGACGATTATATCCAGATTTGATATTCGTTTTTCCAGTATATTTTTGATCGACATTGATAGCAGTTTGTTCATTTTTATCTACAAAATCAACATCTACACTACCACTTATTGATTCATTCAGTGCTTGATAATTAACTTCAATCGTTTCACGCTTTGTATTATCTTTTAAATCATTAAGCGTATAAACATTCCCATCCACATCGGGCGGATCTTCTGCATCACCCGATAAAAGATTCAGATAAACACCCTGCGAAACGGATGTTTCTGCGAGCACCGGCGCAGCGTAAAAAGCCGCAGCTGAGGCACAAACGAGTGCAATTGCAGAAAATTCGAAATTCAGATGTCCGAATTTCTGAAGGCAGAACGAGGGAAAGCCCATTCCCTCAATTTCATTTGCGATCTTATTTCCCAGCACAGGCTTGCTTTCAGCCGTTGGGGAAAACTTGTATTCGTTCTTGGTTCCAATATCGCGAAAGTTTCGCAGAGCTTCATTACCGATTCTTTGATTCTTATTCATGGTAAAACCCTAGCTTTTACTGTGCGACAGCTCTCTCCACCTGTCGTCAATAAAGCACATTTTTGCTCCTGCATTTTGAGACTTCAATATTTGAAGCCCCCGAATACGCAGATTAAGGTTTTTCCTAACAAGAGAATGAAATTTGTTTTCAGCGGAAACAATAGGAATTTATTTGGGTTATCCCTTGTATCTTTAAAACGACAGGATATCTCCCTTATTGGTTTACCATGTAAACATCTTTAAATACACAAGCCAAAACTGGCCTAAAATGTTTTTTTTTAATATTGTCTATTGACTAAATTAAATAAATCTATATCACGTAAGAACCCCCTCGTTCAGAGATCCTTGATAGTGCATTACCCGTCTCTGCATGACTTCGTACGTCGATTGGTTTCCTTCGACGCTGAGGGTTCCGCCGCCTGAGATTGTTAGCCGTCTAAATGAGTATGTCCTGTCAGATACGCTCGCCAGCTACACCCGGACTTACTCGACCAGCTCCTGGAATTTTTCGTGCGGCCTCCCTTTGAAAACTACCTCGGCCTCAACTCTCCTTCAGATCACTTCACGTTCTCTCCTGGCTGACAACCTCCCCCGCCGCGTCATACCGACACTGTCGCCTCACCCGGCATATCGCACGAGTAACAATTCAGTCGCCGCACCATCCGAGCACCCATAGGAAGCAATTTCGGCAGCTGCAGGCGAAACAACCGGCATTCCCATCATTCAGCTCCCGGGCAGACCGCGGCGATCTCCCGGGAGTGTTCACCAATGCTGAAGCCCCAGCTTACTCAGCAACGCGCTTCGCGAGCTCTGCCGGATACCGGTCGCCCGCCACCGGCGTGGCGTCGAGAAGCGCACGGATATGCGCGAGTTCGTCCGCGCTGAATTCCACGCGCAGCGCGCCCAGGTTTTCCTTGAGGCGATCGAGCCTCGTCGTCCCCGGGATCGGCGCGATGAAGTCGCCCTGCGCGAGCACCCAGGCAAGCGCGATCTGAGCGGGCGTTGCGTTCTTCTCGCGCGCAAGTTCCTGAACTTCCGCAACGAGCTTCATGTTGGCATGTAGGTTCTCGCCCTGAAGTCTCGGGATGATGCGACGGAAATCATCGCTCCCGAATTTCGCGTCGGCAGTGATCGCGCCCGTGAGGAAGCCCTTGCCGAGCGGGCTGAAAGGCACGAAGCCGATGTTTTCTGCCTCAAGAAGCGGCAGGATCTTCGCTTCCGGATCGCGGAACATCATGGAGTATTCGCTCTGGAGCGCAGTGAGCTTCGTCACCGCCTGCGCGCGGGCAATGGTCTTCGGGCCCGCCTCGGAGAGGCCCCAGCCGCGGATCTTTCCTTCCCGGATGAATTCGCCCATGACCTCAGCGACCTCCTCGACCGGAACCTTCGGATCCACGCGGTGGAGATAGTAGAGGTCAATCACGTCGGTTTTGAGGCGCTTCAGCGATCCTTCGAGCGACCTCCGGATCGCTTCCGGGCGGGCGTCGAGAAGCTGCCGGCCGTTTTCGTCAATATGAATGCCGCATTTGGTCGCGAGGACGACCTTGTCGCGGATGCCTTCAAGCGCTTCGCCCACGAGAAGCTCATTTGCAAAAGGTCCGTAGCATTCGGCCGTATCGAAGAAGGTCACCCCGAGATCGAAGGCTTCGTGAATGAGGTTCTTCATCTCTTCCTTCGGCTTCGCCGGTCCGTAGCCGTGGGACATGCCCATGCAACCGAGGCCGAGAGCGGAGACTTTGAGGGCGGCAGCGCCCAGCGTGCGTGTCTGCATTCCTGTCTTTCCTTAGAGAAATCGGAGCGGCTCGAGGATGTAGGCTGCGGCCGCCCCATGTTCAACCATCTGAGAGAAGTCTAGGAAAGACGAGGCTTCTCCTCTTGACGCGCACTCTTCGATTCTTGCTCATTTCTTTCTGAGGTCGATTTTTCGCCGCTCCCGAATATCAGATCCAGATAGGCCTTGAAGACCCGGCGGAATTCGAGAGGCCTGGAGTCGCCCAGAAGCGTCTGCCAGAGGACGCCCTGGATGATCGGAGCCGCAATCAGAAAGGGATACTCCCGGATGATGACGGGAAAATCCTTCTTCGCTGTCATGCGCGTAAAAAAGCCCTCGTCACCGAAAGCCGGGATAAGGAACTTCTCAAAGAAGGGCCGCGTGAGCTGGGGCCGATGAAGGCCTTCCGACCAGATCACCCGGAGAATCCGCGACATGCGCCCGCGCCCGTTTTCACTGATGATGGGCTCAAACACCTCCTCGATGCGCTCCCGGGTGCTCATCGCAGAAGCGTCGTTCAGCGTACGCTCGAGATTTCCCTGAATGAGGTCGCCCAATTCCTCGGCCAATCCCATGAGGAGCGCTTCCTTGCTCTCGAAATAGTTGTACACCGTGCCTTTGGCGACGCCAGCTTTTTTCGCGATGTCCTCAATGCGCGCGGCAGCAAAACCCTTCGCCTCAAATTCCTCGAGGGTCGCGTCGAGGATGGCGCGCTTCTTCTCTTCAGTCTGTGTTCTCATCTCTACTTTCCTCAGGGCACTCTATTGAATCTTATTCCGGAAGAGCCACGCTGCGAGGGAGAGCGAGATGAACGCTGCCAGGGCCGCGGGCCAGAAGAACTCCACCGTCTCCATGAGGCCGGAGCCTTCGAAATAGATCATCCGGAGCGCAATGATCGCGCTTCGAAGAGGGTTGAGATTCGAAAGGAGTTGCATCCACTGCGGCATGGCGAGAACCGACGTGAAGAGCCCCGAAAAGATGATGGTGGGCATCATTACGAAGATCACAATGACAATCGCCTCCTGAATGGTGTCGGCTACTGCGGAGATCGCGAGCCCCAAACCCACGAAGGAAAGCGCAAAGCCGAATACGAGAAGCCCAAGCGCGAGGGGAGACCCCGCAAAGGGAAGCTCGAACCAGAAAACGCCGACAAGGAATATCAAAAAAGCCTGCAGACAGGCAATGATGGTCGGAACGACGGCCTTCCCGATCAGGATTTCAACTGAAGTTGCGGGCGTCATCAGCATCATGTCGAACGTACCGTCCTCGCGCTCGCGCGCCACCGTGAGGCCCGCAAGGAGGAGCACCTGAATGAGCGAAAGCGCAAGGATAAGGGCCGGCATGATGGCGTAGCGCGTGATGCCGTTTTCATTGAAGCGCTGCCGGTCGAGAATCGTGACTGCCTGCGCTGCACCTCTCTCCTGATTAAACCGGGAGGCAATCGACGCCACATAGCCCGCGGCGATCCCTGCCGTGGTCGAATTTCTCGCGTCGAGCGCCACATAGGCTTCGCCGGTCTTCGAGAAATCCTTCGGAATCCAGATCCCGAGCAGTGCTCTCGAATTGTCGATCGCTTCCGTAAATTCAGCCTGCGAGCGGGCGACGGTCTGAAGCTCAAACCCGGGTGCCCGGTCGATCCGCTGCACGAATTCGGTCGCAAGGCTGCCTCCCGATTCATTGAGAAGCACCCAGGGCACGCGGTCGAGGTTGAAGGTTGCGCCGTAGCCGAAAATCACCGACTGGAGGATCACCGGGACGATGAGGACGATTCGCGCGCCCTTGTCGCGAAGGGTCGCGATGAGTTCCTTTTCCACGAGCGCCGCAATCCGGTTGAGGGAAGCGCGCAGTCGTTCGATTGCATGATGAAGAAAGATCATGATGCGTCCTCCTTCAGTTCAATCTTCGCCGGGCGTTTCCCAAGAAGCTTCAGCGCAAGCATCAGGAAAAGGACGGCCGAGAGCGCCACAACGAGCGCGTTCATTGCAAGCTCGGATTCATTCCCGCCTGAAAGGAAGCAGATCTTGAGGGACTGAAGCGCATAGGAGGGCGGAAAGAGCCGTCCGATCCATTCAATCCACTCGGGGACGCTTCTCAGGTCAAAGAGAAAGCCCGAGAGCATCATGGTCGGGAGAAAGCTCGCCATGATGGAGATTTCGGTCGCGAGGAACTGGCTCTTCACCTTCGCGGAAATAAATAGTCCGAGCGCCGCAGCGGCAGTTGAATAGAGAAATGCCGTCGTGAGAAGCCAGAAGATGCTCCCGCGGAGCGGCACCTCAAAGAGGCCGATCGCCATGAAGAGGCAGAGGAAGAACCCGAGAAGCGCAATGCCGGCGCAGGGGATGAGTTTGGAGAGGAGGATTTCGAGGGACGATGCTGGCGTTGCAAAGAGCGCATGGAGCGTTCCGCGCTCGCTTTCGCGCGCGATCACGAGGCTTCCGAGGAAGGATGCGGAAACCGAAGTCACGATGATGAGAATTCCGGGTACGAGATACCAGGTGGAGTTTGCCGCCTCGTTGAACCAGAGTCGGCTCGTGAGCTGAACGGGCGTTTCCGCTGAGGAACTATCCCTCAGGGGGCTCGCGAGCCTCGGATCAGAGAGAGCCGTCCCGAGAACGCCCTCCGCATAGGAGCGCACCATCTGCGCCGTATTGCTGTCGACGCCGTAAAGCGTGAGGCCGATGGCCGCGTCTCCCTTTTCCACGCTTCTCGCGAACCCGGAATCGATCCGGATGACCGCTTCCGTCTCGCGCTTCGAGAATCTTTCTTCCGTCTTTTGCGGCGACTCGCTCCTGATTCCGGAGAGATAGGCATTCGCCTCAAAGCGCCTCGCGACGGCAAGAGCCGCCGGCGTGGATTCCCCGAGCACGATGTCCGCAGGCACGTTCCGGATGTCCATCGAGATCCCGAAGCCGTAGAGAAAGAGCATCAGAAGCGGCAGCCCCAGCCCGATCACGAGGTACGAGGGATCCCGGAGAATAAGCCGGCATTCCTTGACGAGAAGCGCCCTGAAGCGCGCGAACCGAAAGCGCAGAAGTCCATGAAGTTCGCTCATGCGGCACCTCCTTTCTCCCGTTCAAGGCGCTTCTTTTCAACGATCTCAATGAAGGCCGATTCAATTGATGCCCCTTCAGCCTTTTCCTTCCCGAAAGCCGCCTCGCGGATTTCCGACGGACTCCCGATTGCGATGATTTTTCCTGCGTCCTGAATGAGAAACCGGTCGCAGTATTCGGCCTCTTCCATGAAGTGCGTCGTGACGACGACCGCCGCCCCCTTTGCCGCAAAGCGCACGATCCTGCGCCAGAGGGCGCGCCGCTGCGCGATGTCGGCTCCGGACGTCGCTTCGTCGAGAAAGATGATTTTCGGATTGTGGATGAAGCCGCAGGCAATTGAGAGGTCTTTCTGGGCTCCAAGCGAGAGGGAGACCGCCGGGAAATCCGCCTTCTCAGCGAGCCTGAAGTCGTGCAGGAGCTCTTCGATTCTTGCATCAAGCGCTTTCCCCGAAAGCCCGAAGCTTCTGCCGAAGAAGCGCAGATTCTCGCGCACGGTGAGCTTCGCGTAAAGCGAAAACTTCTGCGCCACGTAGCCGATGAGCGACCTTGCAAGAGACTTCGCGGATTTGAGATTCGCGCCTGCAATTTCGATTTCGCCCTCAGATGCCGGAAGAAGGCTCGCGAGCATTCTGAAGGTCGTCGTCTTCCCCGCGCCGTTGGGACCGAGAATCCCGAAGATTTCTCCCGGCATGACGTCGAAGGTCGTGTCGTCGACGGCAACGAAGTTTCCGAAGAGACGCCTGATGCCGCGCGCGATGACGAGAGGCTTCGGGGCTTTCTTAGACTCAATTGCTGGCAGCGCGCCGGACTTAGGAGGCGCAACGCTCGCGGCATGGGCCTCCGAATCCTCTCCAGGGGCATCCTTGAATGTCAGAAGCGCATAGGCATCCTCGAGCCGGGGCGGCCGCGGCGAGAGTCTTCCCGGATCGATGTCGTCCGGAAATTCGGGGCTCCGCCCGGGCTGAAGGAGCAGGTCCATCCTGCCTTCCCGCGGAACGGCATCAAGCCAGGGCGAGGAAGCGTCTGATGCCGCAACCATCAGCATGAAGCGGCGCTTGATGCGCTCGCTCTCCTCCGGGCTGAGCCCATCGAGCGCATAAGCGAAGGTTCTTCCCCGGGCCGCTTCCTTGAGGCTCTCCGGGCTCCCCCGGGCGATGATCCTGCCTTCTTCAAGGAGAATCACGCTGTCGGCGGCTTCCGCTTCCTCGAGATAGGCGGTTGAAAAGAGAACCGCCATGTCATGAGCCTTCCGGCGTTCCTTCAGAACATTCCAGAGCTCGCGCCGCGACAACGGGTCGACGCCCACCGTCGGTTCGTCGAGAAGCAACAGATCGGGCGAGGCGAGCAAGGCTCCGGCGAGCGCGAGCTTCTGCTTCATGCCGCCCGAAAGCTTCCCCGCGGGACGCTCCATGAAGGGCCCGAGCCCCGTGAGGACAAGAAGTTCGCGGATTTTCTCAGCCGCTTCCGCCTGCGGGATCCCGCGGAGCTCTGCCTGAAGCTCCATATTTTCGCGGCAGCTCAGCTCCCGATAGAGACCGAGCGACTGCGGCATGTAGGCAATGCGCTTCAAAAGCCCCGGGTCGTCGGGATCCGGGGGCACCCCGAGGGAGCGCACCGTTCCCGCGTCAGCGGCTTCGAGCCCGCAGAGGATTTTGAGAAGCGTCGACTTCCCAGCCCCGTCCGGGCCGATCAGGGCCGTGAGGCGCTCTTCGGGCGCAGTTTCCAGGGTGATGCCCTTCAAGGCTTCAACCCGCTTGCCGCCAGCCCCCTGGTAGACCTTCCTCACGCCCTGGAGGGATACGGCCGGAATGCGGTCGGTCATTTTGATGCCTCAGAAGCAAACTCAACCGTCGCCGGCTGCCCGAGCTTCAGGATGTTTTCCGGGTCATCCACGATGAGGCGGACTTCATAGACGAGCGCTGTGCGGAGTTCCGCCGTCTGAACGGTCTTCGGCGTGAATTCCGCCTGACTCGAAACCGATCCCACCGTTGCTTCGATCGGCGGCATCGTATCCGTGATGACGGTCGCCCTGCCGCCCGGGCGCACCATGCTGAGCTGAGCTTCCGTCACATAGGCCCGCACCCATTTGGGCGAAATGATGGAAATTTCATAAACCGTACGGCTTGAGCTCGTCATGTCGCCGGGTTCGGCGAGCCGGCTTCTGACAATGCCTTCAACCGGCGAAACAATGCGGCTTGCCTTTTCAATCCGGTAGAGAAGCTCGTCAACGTTCGTCTTCGCGGAATCCACCTGCGCGGATGCCGCCTTAATCTCATCGGGACGGTTTCCGGCGGCGACGCGCCGGGCTTCCGCCGCAGCCGAGGCATGCTGGGCTTCTAGAGACTTTCTCGTCCATTCGGCCTGATCGAGCCTCTCCTTTGAAGAAGCTTTCGAGGCGTAAAGCGCCTTCTCGCGCTTTTCCTCAATCCGGGCAAGCGTCAGGGACTTGAGCGCCGCATCGGCATTGGCCTCAGCCTTCTCGATGTCTTCCTTGCGGAATCCGTCGCGGGAGAGCCGGTACTGGGCTTCGAGGAACCTCAATTCCGCTTCGGCGCGTTCCTTCTGGATGCCGAGGAGTTCGGTATCAAGTTCCCCGAGAAGCTCGCCCTTTTCCACCCGGTCGCCTTCTTCCTTGAGGAGCGACCTGATCCGGCCCGAGGCCTCAAAGGCGAGATTTACTTCACGAACGTCAACGCTCCCCCATGCCTGATTGGGCTGCGGGAGGCTCTTCTTCTGCCACTCTCCAAGACCCCAGACGGCGCCTACGGCAATGCCGAGAACAGCGGCAAATCCAAGAACGGTTTTGATTTTCATGCGAGCCTCAAAATTGAACTGACTGGTCAGTTCAATTATAGGCTGCAGAACAAAAACAAAAAGCCGCGGACCGAATCTTTACGTTCGGCTTCCGCGGCTTTTTGGGTGTCAGGAAAGCATCGGATTACTTCTTCGAAGCCTTCTTTACGTTTTCAGCACCCTGCGCTTCAGGTGCAGCAGCTCCGTCCTCAGGGATCACCTTCTTCCCCGGATGACGGCGGCGGTAGTCCGCGAGGAACTTGGCGATGCGGTTGATCGCGTCGCGGAGCTCCCATTCATAGGGAAGGAAGACCATGCGGAAGTGGTCGGGCTTCGGCCAGTTGAAGCCCGTGCCCTGAACGAGCACGACGTTCGTGGCTTCAAGGAGCTCCTTAAAGAACTCGCGGTCGTCCTCGATCGGATAGACGTCCGGGTCGAGCCTCGGGAACATGTAGAGAGAAGCCGTCGGACGAACGACGGAAACGCCCGGAATGGCGGAAAGCATTTCGTACGCAATGTCGCGCTGACGGCGCAGACGCCCGCCCTCGCCCACGAGGTCGTTGATGGACTGGTAGCCGCCGAGAGCCGTCTGGATCGCCCACTGGCCCGGCACATTCGCGCAGAGCTTCATGTTGGCGAGCATGTTGAGGCCGTCGATGAAGTCCTTCGCGCCGCTCTTGTCGCCCGAGATCACCATCCAGCCCGCGCGGTAGCCGCAGGCGCGGTAGGCCTTCGAGAGGGAATTGAAGGTGAGCGTGAGAACGTCGTGCGAGAGCGCCGCCATCGAGGTGTGCTTGATGCCGTCGTAGAGAATCTTGTCGTAGACCTCGTCGGCAAGGATGACGAGGCCGTTTTCGCGCGCCACCTGAATGATGTCGAGAAGCACCGAATTCGGATAGAGAACGCCCGTCGGGTTGTTGGGGTTGATCACCACAATGCCCTTCGTGCGCGGCGTCACCTTGGCGCGGATGTCCTCAATGCTCGGAATCCACCCCTTCGATTCGTCGCAGAGGTAGTGAACGGGCTTTGCGCCCGCAAGGCTCGTCACGGCCGTCCAGAGCGGATAGTCGGGCGTCGGAACGAGAAGTTCGTCGCCTTCGTCGAGGAGCGCGTTGGTGGCAAGCGCAATCAGGTCGGAAGCGCCGTTTCCGAGATAGATGTCGTCGATCGTGACGCCTTCGATCTGCTTATCCTGCGTGTAGTGCATCACGGCCTTGCGCGCCGCAAAGATGCCCTTGCTGTCGGAGTAGCCCGCCGAATTCGGAAGGTTGTAGATCATGTCGCGCATGACCTCTTCGGGCGGATCAAAGCCGAAGACCGCAAGGTTGCCGATATTGAGCTTGATGAGACGGCGGCCTTCTGCCTCCATCTGCTTAGCCTTATCCATGATCGGACCACGTATGTCGTAGAGGACATGCTCAAGCTTTGAGGACTTCTTGATTTCTTTCATTTCAAACCACGTCTCTTCGTTTGTTTTTTGTGCACCGGCGAGAGCCCTCAGGCGTCCCAATTCAGGCGGGGCGCGTGAAGAAAATCTGCTGCATCGGAACAGGATACCCCCAACGGGTGAATCAATTCATGCCGAATGCCTGTCAACACAGTGCCGGGAGGGTATTCCTCATTCCTGATTTTCCCTGATGAGCCTTGAGGTCGTCTGAGAAGCTGCGGGATAAGAGGAAATTCCTAAACCTTCAGACTTCTGCACCAGAATTCAATCGGAAAGGCGAGTGTATACCGATTGCCGCAAAATCTGCGGACCGCCGCGCGCCCATCAAGGTCATTCCCGGACAACCCGAGAGCGGAATCCAGCCCTCCATAGTCCGGCGCTCAATTCTCCAGCTTCCGCTTGAAACCGGCGCATAACCGTTCGAACGAAGCCTCTGCCTCTCTGTTGGGAGATCCGAGCTCCACGATGCCGGGGAGGATTCCTTCTCTTACGGTCAGGAAACCCGCATAAAGGAGCAGCGCATCAAGCGGCACCTCGCGGATGTCGACATCCATTTTCAGACCAGCCAGATCCGCGGGTCTGCTGCCGAGAAGAATTTCAGCCGCAGAGGAATCAATCCTCGACTTGAGGAGCCTCATGAGGCCCGGAGGCATCGTGCTCCTATCCAGCCCGTTGTTTTTCCAACACGTTTCCGGGTGTTCTAAAAACTGAAGCACCGACCGGGGGCTGCACACGCGCAGCCGTGCGGTTTCATCAAAGGAGAAGCCGCCGTACAGCTCCTCAATCGCGCGCATGGTTTCCTCAGGAGAAAGATTGAGTGCCTGCCCGCACGACGCAAGATGGTCGCCCAAGGTTTCCCGAATCTCTTCACGGGTAAAACCCGTGAGCGCGGCAAAACGGGGATTCAACGAGATGTCGTCGAACGCGTTGAGGCCCGGGAATATTTCGTTTCTGAATCGGCAGGTGCTTGTTATAGCGCAAAAACGCAGCCCGCCTTCGTAGGATTTGAGAGCCGCAAAAATCCGATTGAGCGCTCCGCAAACGACGCGGGAGAGTGCCGCGTTCCAAGGATGCGCGAGAAGCGGCGCATCGAAATCGTCAATGAGCACAACAACCCCGGCGTCCTTCAGACCGGCCAGACAGGAGGAGAACCTTCCGATGGGATCATGATCCGCTTTCGGGAGCTCCACGCCGGCTCGGCCTGCAGCGTCTTTCATCATCCGGCCGAGCGCCTCATGGAACGCTTCTGCTGTTTCAAAAGCGCTCATCGAGGAAAAGTCGAGCCGAAGGACGGGATAGGTCCTCTCTCGCCAGAGTCTCTCGATCTCAAGTCCCTGGAAATCCTTCAGGCCATGCTCAAAAAGCGATTCGAAGACAGAGAGCAGCAGCGACTTCCCGAATCCGGAGGGCCTTGCGAGGAGGAATTTTCCCCGTCCGCGTGAAGCCATCTGATGAATCAGATCGGTTTTGTCGACATAGCGCCTCCGGGCGCTCCGAAGCGTCGGGAAAGAAGATGCAGTCAGCGGCAGTTTCGGCAAGGACATCTCAAGAGGCTCCTATTTCCTGCTGACAGGAAGGCTCTTCAGCGTCGCTCTCTCCGGCATGCATCGCGAACATCGAGCGCAGCCACTGCATCGGAATGCTCTTGTCGCTCCGTTCGTGCCAGATGAGCCTCGTATAGTTTTCCGCGTACTCGCCTTCGTAGGGAATCGCAATGAGGCCCGGGATCTGGCGCGCGAAAAAACGGGCCGTTCTGGTGGGCATGAGCAAGGTGTATTCCGTGCCTTTGAGGAAATACGGTGCGCCAAGAAAATACGGGAGCTCAATGAAGGTTTGGCTTGACTTCAGTTCCGGGAGCGAGATGTCGAAGACCGGCCCGCGGCTTGAATCCTGAAGCTTGATCAGAATCCTCGGATACATCCGGATCGATTCGATGGTGAGAGCTTCGCCCGCGGCGTAGCGAGCAGCGAGCGGGGGATTGCTGTCGACGAGGAGCGAGCGTGAGACCCGAAAGAGGTTTATCCCGAAGAAATGAGCAGGCAATTCCGGGAGATTAAGCGTCGGATAGAGGAGAAAATCAAGTCCACCCTCAGCAAGCCGTTGAAATTGTCTGCCGTCGAGAGGCTGGAGCCGAAAGCTCAGGCCCGGCGCTTTCTCCCTCACCGCCCGGATAACGGGAGGAAGAAGACTCACGAGCGCATTGTCCGCCGCTCCGATCGTAATCGTGCCTTTAAGCTTTTCCGGCGAAAACTGCTTCTGATACTCAAGCTCCTCCATGCGTTCGAGAAGCTCCCTCACCACAGGCATCATGCGCTTCGTCGTATCCGTCGGCGTCAATCCGCGCCAGACGCGGATGAAGAGCGGGTCGTCGAAATCCTCCTGCATTTTCTTAAGCATCCGGCTCGCTGAGGCAACGGTGAGCCCAAGATGCCCGGCCGCCTCCGAGAGCGATCCGGTTGAAACAATCTCCGAAAGGAGCGCGAGATGAGTGAGCCTGAGGTCGAGCATGAGTTCTGCCTCTTTCATGCGTTGCAGAATCTGCAAAAGACTTGTTGCATCATTCTACGAAAATACGATTGAAAGTCCGCATTGGCGGCCCTGAAGGTGCTCTCTAGACTTTGATCCCGTCAATGAGCGGCGCTCGGAAATGCGCTCACTTCATTGAACCACTCAACCAAAAAAAGGATTGGATCATGCAGAACATCACGCTCGGCCGCCGCTCGCTCTTTTTCGGTGCTGTCGCCGCAGCCGTCGGCAGCGCCCTCCCCGTCACGGCGGCCCGCGCTTCGGGCGGCTCTTCGGGCCCGCACGTCACCTTCGCCACGCAGGGCCACATCGGCGAAGTGATTGTGAACCCATACGGCATTGCGCCTTTGACCGCCATCATCCGCAACGGCGGCTATGAGCTCACGGAAGCAACCGTGCGCGTTGTTCCGAAGCCTGATGGTCAGGAGATCAAGTATTCGGTGAGCCGCTCCGAACTTCTGACGCATGCCGGCGTTCCCGTCTTCGGTCTTTATCCGGACTACATGAATACGGTTGAAGTTACCTACACCCGGAAGTTCTACGGCAAAACGGAGAAGTTCACCGACACCTACAAAATCTATGCGGCTCCCGTGTACCACGAGGTGAGCGGCGCGCCAGGCCTGCATAGCAATATGTTCGAAACGAAGGTGGTCAAGGTTGATCCGAAGTTCAAGGACCGCCTCTACCTCGTCAACAACCTCATGCAGCAGTACGCCAAGGCGACGCGCGCGGTCTGGAACAATCCGATGGGCGGCGCGATGGAATGGAACTTCTACCCGCAGAACGCCATCATCGACACCAAGGGCGAAGTCCGCTGGTACATGCACGTTGAGCCCATCTACAACGTTGAGACGATTTATCAGTCCGGCGTCATGATGGGCTTCCAGCAGGATGTCGACGGGAACATCACCTGGGGCTACGGCCAGCGCTACGTGAAGTACGACCTCATGGGCCGCGAAATCTACAACCGCCGCCTGCCGGTCGGCTACTCGGACTTCTCGCACTCTCTCGACAATGCTCAGAACGGACATTCCTTCATCCGCGTCGCGAGCGCCGATCATCGCCGTGCGGACGGAAAACGCGTCCATACCGTGCGCGACGTGATTGCCGAGCTCGATCAGAACGGCAAGGTTGTTGACGAATGGCGTCTCTGGGAAATCCTCGACCCGTACCGCGACAACGTCATGAAGGTGCTCGACCAGGGTGCGGTCTGCCTCAACATCGACGCCTCGCAGTCCGGGAAGACCCTTTCCGCTGAGGATCTTGCAAAGCTCGAAACGAGCGACAAGTTCGGCGACATCGTGGGCACGGGCGAAGGCAGAAACTGGGCGCACGTCAATTCAGTCGACTACGACCCGATCGATGATTCGATCATCATCTCGTCGCGCCACCAGTCCGCCATCGTCAAGATCGGCCGCGACAAGAAGATCAAGTGGATCTTTGCTTCGCCTGAAGGCTGGCGGGACGGTTGGAAGAATCTCCTCCTCACGCCGGTAAAGGACGGCAAGCCCATTGCCTGCCAGGGATCGACCTGCGAAGGGCATTGGCTAGTCGAATAAAATGTTATCAAACCTCCCATAACGCGCAGAA
>NZ_CALDXB010000032.1 GCF_937923675.1 uncultured Sutterella sp.
GCGGTCAGTGGACTTTCACCACATAAACACACGTGCGCTGCCGGGCGCACTACGAAAAACGCCTGTGAAAACAGGCGTCTGATCGTCGGCTTGAAGCCGAAGGAATTCGGTCGTGGTGGAGAAGAGGAGGATCGAACTCCCGACCTCTGCATTGCGAACGCAGCGCTCTCCCAGCTGAGCTACTTCCCCAAACCGTTGAGGAAAGGAATTCTGCCCTGATTTTTTGATTCTGACAAGTGGCTTCTCTGAAGATACCGTATTTATGGTATTCGGCGCATGAGAACCCGTTTTGCCGCAGGACAACCACCATTCCCGCATCCGGAACGCGCTGCCTGCCCTTTCCGGCATTAGGGTTTGAAACAACTCTCTGGAGGGATTTTTCCAGGGCTTGCGCCATAATGCTGACTATGCAGAAGATTGATTTTCACTTCAACGTTCCCAACCGCCTGAGGTACGCATGCCTCGTTGCGCGCACCGTTTATAAGCGCGGGCTTACGCTCGCCTTCTGGACGTCGGATGCGGAACGCCTGAGAAATTTCGATCAGCTCCTCTGGAGCTTCGACGACCTTGCTTTTCTTCCGCACGTCCGCGCGAATTCCGCGCACGCGGACGAGACGCCTATTCTGCTTTCCACGGAGCTGAGCGAACTGAAGGGCGACGTTCTCGTGCTCCTTGACGATCATCTGCCCGAAAGCTGGAAAACGGATTTCGAGCGCTTCGGACGCATCATCGATGTGGTGAGCACTGATCCGACGGAACTCAGGCTCTCGCGCGACCGCTACCGCGCCTATAAAGCGGAAGGGGTCGAGCTCGCGGCATACGACCGCCGCCACTGACCGCTTCCGGCCGCCGAAGCTCTCCCCGCCATCATTCTTCTCTTCCTCCAGGTAACACTCCGATGAATCGACAGGAACCCGTCATTGATGCGAATGCCAAGCCTTACAAGACGCTCACGGAGCGCGTGACGCTTTCCTGGAAGGAACTCCTCGGCCTCAAGCCTGCCGCCGGTCCTCAGGAACCGACGCTCGGACTTGAACCCGAAAGCCCCGCGGCATCTGCAGCCGCTCCGCAGGCCGTTCCGGCTGCGGCTGCGCCCAAAGGCCCGGAAGTCACGGTGCCGCCTCCCGACGCACTTGCGCCAAAGCCCTTTGAGCCGCAGCCCCTCGTGCTCTCGGAAGAGGAGAAGAAGGCCATCATTGAAAGACTCACGCCTCAAATCGAAGCCTCGGTGCGCGAGGGTCTCCGCGATGTGCTCGACCTCTCAGTTTCCAACGCCGTCGCGCGCATGAAGGGAGATCTTGAGCGCACGCTCTCGTCGCTCGTCACTCAGGCGATCGAACGCGAGATCAAGTCCCTCAAAGTGGACGACATCGTGAAGCGCTGACCGAGGCCCTTCATCCCGGTTTTGGAACGCCTCCATGAGGCTTTCCCCGCAAAAATGCGCCCGGACGGCATCGTCCGGGTGTTTTCATTTGGGCCTTTCCCCGTCTTCGTGAGAAAATGGCCGTTATCTTTGCCCATTCGAGGATGCGGGAGGCTTTCGCTGGCAGACTGCCCCGCAGTCCTTCTCAACCCAACTCTTTACCCCATGATGATGTCCGGGCACGGAACGCATTAAAGGTTCCTGCGACAGAAAATCATCCCATTCATACGCATAAGCCATGACGGAACAGCAAACCCAGGAGCTCGCCAAGAGCTTTGAACCCAACGCAATTGAATCCCGCTGGTATCCCGTTTGGGAAAAGCGCGGCTACTTCCGCGCCGGCCTTGACCCCAAGAAGCCCGCCTTCTCCATTCAGCTTCCCCCGCCCAACATCACCGGCATCCTGCACATGGGCCACGCCTTCAACCAGACGGTGATGGACACGCTCACGCGCTACCACCGCATGGCGGGCTACAACACGATGTGGCTCCCGGGCACGGACCACGCCGGCATCGCCACGCAGATTGTCGTTGAGCGTCAGCTCGAAAAGCAGGGCTTCAAGCGCCGTGAAATGAAGCGCGAGGACTTCATCGCGAAGATCTGGGAGTGGCAGAAGTTCTCGGGCGGCACGATTCTCGAGCAGATGCGCCGCATGGGCGACAGCGTCGACTGGGACCGCCTCTACTTCACGATGAATCCGAAGCTCTCGAAGGTCGTCATTGAAACCTTCGTGCGCCTCTATGAAGAAGGCCTCATCTATCGCGGCAAGCGCCTCGTCAACTGGGACCCGAAGCTCCAGAGCGCGGTCTCCGACCTTGAAGTGGAAAGCGAAGAGGCGACGGGCCATCTCTGGGAAATCCGCTATCCGGGTGCTGACGGCTCTGAAGGCGTCGTCGTGGCGACGACCCGCCCTGAAACGCTCTTCGGCGACCAGGCCGTTGCCGTTCATCCTGAGGACGAACGCTACAAGTCGCTCGTCGGAAAGATGCTGAAGCTCCCCCTCACGGACCGCGAAATTCCCGTCATCGCCGATACGTACGTCGACCGCGAATTTGGTTCGGGCTGCGTGAAGATCACGCCGGCCCACGACTTCAACGACTTTGAAGTCGGCCGCCGCCACAATCTCGCGATGCTGAACGTCCTCACGAAGACGGCGCGCATGAACGAGAACGTGCCCGAGAAGTACCGCGGCATGGACCGCTACGAATGCCGCAAGGCCGCCGTTGAGGATCTGAAGGCTGCGGGGCTCTTGGTCGGCATCAAGGAAATCAAGCACATGGTGCCGCGCGTCGCGCGCACGGGCGAAATCGTCGAGCCGATGCTGTCCGAACAGTGGTACATGGCGATGAGCAAGCCCGCTCCCGAAGGGACGCTCTACCCCAACAAGTCGATCGCTGAAGTGGGCCTTGAAGCCGTGACTTCGGGCGAAGTCAACATCTTCCCGGCCGAATGGCGTGGCGTCTACCGTCAGTGGCTTGAGAACATTCAGGACTGGTGCCTCTCGCGCCAGCTCTGGTGGGGCCACCAGATTCCGGCCTGGTACGACGAATCCGGGAAGGTCTACGTCGCACGCTCCGAAGCGGAGGCGCAGAAGCAGGCGGGCGAGGGCGTCAAGCTCACGCGCGATGAGGACGTGCTCGACACGTGGTTCTCCTCCGCGCTCGTTCCCTTCTCGACCATCGGCTGGCCCGACCCGGAAGGCGACGAAAAAGTCGCCTACGACCTCTACCTCCCCTCGACCGTTCTCGTCACGGGCTACGACATCCTCTTCTTCTGGGTGGCGCGCATGGTGATGATGACGAAGCACTTCACCGGCCGTGCGCCTTTCAGGAACGTCTACATCCACGGTCTTGTGCGCGACGCTGAAGGAAAGAAGATGTCGAAATCCGAAGGCAACACCCTCGACCCCCTCGACATCATCCAGGGCATCGATCTCGAACACCTGATCGAAAAGAATACCCGCGGTCTGCGTCAGCCCGAAAAGGCTCCGATCGTCGAAAAGAAGCTCCGCAAGAACTATCCGGAAGGCATTGCCGCGCACGGCGCCGATGCGCTCCGCTTCACGATGGCCGCCTACGCCACGCTCGGGCGCAACGTGAACTTCGACCTGAAGCGCGCTGAAGGCTACCGCAACTTCTGCACGAAGCTCTGGAACGCCACGCGCTTCGTTCTCATGAATGTTGAAGGGAAGGACTGCGGCATCGGCGAAACGGCCTCCCAGCCGATGACCTTCTCCTTCGTCGACAAGTGGATCGTGAGCGAACTCGCCCGCACCACGAAGGAAGTCCGCCAGGCCTATGCCGACTACCGTCTCGACATTGCCGCCAACGCGATCTACTCCTTCGTCTGGAACCAGTACTGCGACTGGTACCTCGAACTCTCGAAGGTGCAGCTGAAGGGCTCGGAAGCCGAGCAGCGCGCGACGCGCCATACGCTCGTCACGGTGCTCGAGACGATCCTGCGCCTCGCGCATCCGATCATCCCCTTCATCACCGAAGAACTCTGGCAGAAGGTTTCCGTCGTCGCGGGCGTGCGCCGCGCGGATGAGGAAACCTCGATCATGATTCAGAGCTATCCGGAATACGACGAAAAGGATGACGACGCGGCCTCAACGAAGCGCATGACGACCATCCAGCAGATGATCGATTCGATCCGCAATCTGAGAAGCGAAATGAAGCTTCCGCCCTCGCAGAAGCTCCCGCTCCTCATTTCGGGCGACGAAGCCGAATGCCTCGCGGCGGCTCCCTACCTCCAGCAGCTTGCCCGCGTCGAACCGGTCGAACACGTTGAAAGCCTCGAGCAGGAAGCGAAGGGCTCGGTCGCGCCGGTCGCGATCGTGGGCGACTTCAAGCTCATGCTCAAGGTCGAAATCGACGTGAAGGCCGAGCGCGAACGCCTCGAGAAGGAAGCGGCCCGCCTCATGGGCGAAGTGAAGAAGTGCGAGGGGAAGCTCTCGAACGAACGCTTCGTCTCGAAGGCCCCGGCGGCGGTCGTCGACGTGGAAAGAAAGCGCCTCGCGGACTTCACCGCGCTCCTTGCCAAGGTGACCGAGCAGCTCGCCAGGCTTCCGCGCGAATAAGTCCCCCTTGAGACCGTCAGAGCCCTCTCCCCGAAGGGCTTTAAAGGACTCAGGGACCTTAGAAATTAAGGAACCCCGGAGAGCCGACACACTGCTGCCGGCTCTCTTCTTTTAGAGCGCTTCTTTTCCCCCGGCTCCTCCATGCTTCGCAGATCTCAAACGGCCTGCGGCTTCTTTCTGAAGCCGATCGTTTTCTTTGTCACCTTTCTCGTCATCCTCTCCCTCATCCGCATCGCCTTCTTTATGGAGTTCCGTACGGGCGACTTCGGAATCAGGGACTTCCTTCCGGCCTTCTGGATGGGCGTTCGCATTGATGCCAAATGGCTCGCGACCCTCGTGCTCCCTGCCTGGATTTTCTGGCTCATGAGCACGAAATGGCCGAAGGCGAAGAAATGGGCTGAAGCGCTCGGACTCATTGCCGGCGGCCTGATGGTGCTCCTCGGCTTCGTCAACATTGAGTTTTTCAGGTTTTATGGAACTCCGATTTCTGCGGTCATCTTCGGACTCTTCCAGGACGACACTCAGGCCATCATCAAAACGGTGCTTTCCGACTGGCCGATTCTTCCCTACGTCGGGATCTTTCTTGCCGCAATGGCGGTGCCCGTCATCCTGTCCGCACTGATCCCGGCTGCAGGTCCGGGGAAGGACGCCTCAGGCTTCAACTGGAAAGCAAGGGGGAATCTCATCAGTGCGGTCGTGCTCACGATTCTTCTGTCGCTCATCCTGCGCGGAAGTCTCGGGAAATTTCCGCTTCGCTTTCAGAGTCTTTCCGTTTCGCCCCACGTCTTCATCAACCAGTGCGTGCCGAACGGCGCCATTCTTTTCTATGAAGCGATGTGCGATCAGTCGGCCCTCAATTTCAAGGACGGCCGCGACGGCGAACTGAAGGCGCTCGGCTTCCTAAATATTGATGAGGTCAACGAGGTGCTTGCCGGCGCCGCTCCTGCGGCTCAGCCGATAAAGCCAACAAAGAAACCCGACGTGGTGCTCGCCGTCATGGAATCCATGGGGCGCGATCAGTTCCTCTCCCATGTTCCGGAGAAGAACGACACGCTCGGGCGCCTCGCCAATGAGCTCAAGAACGCCTGGGTCTTCACGAACGGCCTCACCATCGGCCCGGGAACCTTCCCGGCGCTCGAAGGCATTCTCTTCGACACGCCTTATTCGCCGCTCTCGCAGAGCCGCTACGGGCATCTCCCGTTTCCCTTCTCCAAGGTGCTCCCTTTCAGGGAAGCGGGCTATGAAGTCGTTTTCGTCACGGGAGGCGACGCCAACTGGAGGAATCTCAGGGAGTCGCTCCCGCGTCACGGTTTCGACAAGGTTTACGACGACGCATCCATTCACGCCGTTTTCCCGGAAGCTGAAATCGGCACCTGGGGCATCGGCGACGAATGGATGTTCAAATTCGCCAAACGCCTGATGGATGAACGAAAGGCGTCCGATAAGCCCCTCCTCCTCGTCCTCCTCTCAACTTCGAACCACCCGCCCCATGAGGTGCCGGACGGCCGCGAGACGCTCCCCGTGGATCCTGATCTGCTCCCTCAGGTCATTGAACGGGACAAGCCCCGTTCCGAATTCACGAAGATGCTTCAGACCTATCAGTACGCCTCCGACTGGCTCGGCTGGTTCGTCGGCAGCCTCCGTGAGGAAGGAAAGCTCTCCAATACCATCGTTGCCTCCACGGGCGACCACAATGCGCGCTTCAAATATCCGCCTCAGGGGGCGTTTCACCATCAGTTGGGCGTCCCGATTCTTTTCTGGGTGCCGGAAGAGATCCGCAAGGGGCTTCCTCAGGTTGATCAGACCCAGTGGGTGACGGAGCGCGACATCTTCCCGACCCTCTCCGCGCTCGCGCTTGGGAGGCTGCCTCTCCCTGAGGAAGGCCGGAACCTTGCGCTACCCCACCGAGACTTTGCCTACGGGTACTTCGGCGTCGGCGAATACGGCGTTGCTGTCGGGAAATCCGGCGCCGTGGGGATCGACCCCAGGGGCAAGCTTCAGTGCTTCCGCATGGAGGGAGACAAGTTTGCGGCTCAGCCCTGTACGGAAGAGCTCCTTCGTGAAGGGCGCTTCTCGGCTGCCCAGCGCGCGAAGGCCGGCTGGGTGATTCGTTCTGCGCTCCTCCATTGAAGGAACGCGGGCACAAAAAATCCCGCACCGCAGGAAAACATGAGACGCACTCATGAAAGCGGAACGGGAAATTCGGATGGTCCGCCCGGCGAGGCTCGAACTCACGACCCTCTGCTTAGAAGGCAGATGCTCTATCCAACTGAGCTACGGGCGGACACTTTCTCTTCTGGTCGGGGCGGCGAGATTCGAACTCGCGACATCCTGCTCCCAAAGCAGGCGCGCTACCGGGCTGCGCTACACCCCGAAGAGACCGCATTATATGAGAGCAATGCGGAAGGTAGCAAATTCCCGAGCAATCTGGAGTGCCCGCCTTTAAAATCCCTACTTTCTTTTTCTTCCCCCCAAGAAGAGGCTGTTTCATGAGCCAAGCTCAAGACAATTCCAACGATCCCCTGCATGCCAAGAAGAAGGCCTGGTCCGGCCGCTTCTCTGAACCGGTTGACGCTTTTGTTCTGCGATACACCGCGAGCGTCGACTTCGACAAGCGCATGGCGCTCGTTGATATTGATGGTTCCGTTGCTCACGCAACCATGCTCGAAAAGGTCGGCGTGATTTCCGCGAAGGACCTCGAAGACATCAAGCGCGGCATGGCTCAGATCCGCGAAGAGATTCAGTCCGGCAAGTTCGAGTGGCAGCTCGAGCTCGAGGATGTGCATCTCAACATTGAAGCCCGTCTTACCGCCCTCATCGGCGACGCCGGCAAGCGCCTTCACACCGGGCGCTCCCGCAACGACCAGGTTGCCACCGACATCCGCCTCTACCTCCGCGGCGAAGTCGATGAAATCATCAAGCGCGTCGAACACCTCCAGGAAGTGCTCGTTGCGCAGGCCGAGAAGAACTACAACGTCATCATGCCGGGCTTCACGCACATGCAGGTTGCCCAGCCCGTGACCTTCGGCCACCACATGCTCGCCTACGTCGAGATGCTCGAGCGCGACCGCGCGCGTCTCATTGACCTCCGCCACCGCGTCAACTCGTCGCCTCTGGGTTCTGCTGCGCTTGCCGGCACGACCTACCCGATCGACCGCGAATACACGGCGAAGCTCCTCGGATTCGAGACGGTCTCCCAGAATTCGCTCGACGGCGTTTCCGACCGCGACTTCGCCATCGAATTCTGCGCCGCCGCCTCCCTCATCATGATGCACATCTCCCGTCTCTCGGAAGAACTCGTCATCTGGATGAGCCAGCGCTTCGGCTTCATCAAGCTTCCGGACCGCTTCACGACCGGCTCATCGATCATGCCGCAGAAGAAGAACCCGGACGTTCCGGAAACCGCCCGCGGCAAATCCGGCCGCGTCTACGGCGACCTTATGGCAATGCTCAACCTCATGAAGGGCACGCCCCTTGCCTACAACAAGGATTTCCAGGAAGACAAGGAACCGGTTTTCGATGCGATCGATACCGTCAAGGACACGCTCCGCGCGTTCTGCGACATGATGGCCGGCGTCGAACCGCAGGCTGAAACGATGCATCAGGCAGCTCAGATGGGCTTCCCCACCGCGACCGACCTCGCCGACTACCTCGTCCGCCACGGCGTTCCGTTCCGCACCGCGCACGACATCGTCGGCCAGACGGTGCGCGCCGCTGCTGAGCGCAACTGCGGTCTCGAGCAGCTCCCGCTTGAAGTCCTTCAGGGCTTCTGCGACAAGATCGAACCCGATGTGTATTCGGTTCTGAGCCTTGAAGGCTCCGTCAACGCCCGCAATCACCTGGGCGGAACGGCGCCCAATCAGGTTCTTGCTCAGACGAAGCGCTGGGAAAAAATCTTTGCGGAACGCGCCGCAGCCAAGGCTTCTAAGTAACAATAAGCCTTGACTCCATCAAAAGCCGTCCGGCCTTAAGAGTCGGGCGGCTTTTTTCATAACGTCTTCCGGGACGTTTCTCAACCCTCACTTCCACCCTTTCCGTCAAAAGAGCACAACATGGAAAGCTTCGTCAACACTTTGAACAGCATCATCTGGTCGCCGGTTCTGGTGGGACTCTGCCTCTGTGCGGGCCTCTTTTTCTCCATCCGCTCCAGGTTCGTTCAGATCCGCATGATTCCCGAGATGTGGCGCCTCATCTTCCAGAAGAAGGAAGACGACATCGGGCTCTCGAGCTTCCAGGCGCTCACCATGACGCTTGCCAGCCGCGTCGGCACGGGCAACATTGCGGGCGTTGCCACGGCCATCTGCTTCGGCGGCCCCGGGGCCTTATTCTGGATGTGGATGGTTGCCTTCCTCGGCGCCTCTTCCGCCTTCGTGGAATCGACGCTCGGTCAGATTTATAAGGAAAAGATCGACGGGCAATACCGCGGCGGCCCCGCCTTTTATATTGAAAAAGGCCTTAATTGCAAACCTTATGCCTGGGCCTTCGCGATCGTTACGATCCTCGCCTCAGTCTTTTTCTGTCCCGGAATTCAGAGCAACACGATTGCCGCTGCCTGGTCTCAGGCTTTTGAGATTGAGCCTCCGATCACCGCCGCAATTATCGCGACGCTTCTCTGCTTCATTATTTTCGGCGGCCTGAGACGCATCGCCCAGTTCACGAGCATCGTTGTCCCCTTCATGGCGCAGGCCTACATCGTGGTTGCCGTCATCATCGTCGGCATCAACTATGAGCAGATTCCGCATGTCCTCGGGCTTATCTTCTCGAGCGCCTTCGGCATGGACTCCATCCTGGGCGGCATGTTGGGTGCCGCCATCTCCTGGGGCGTGAAGCGCGGCATTTATTCGAATGAGGCAGGCCAGGGTACTGCGCCGCATGCATCCTCTGCGGCAGCCGTTTCTCATCCGGTTAAGCAGGGCCTGGTTCAGGCGTTCTCTGTTTATATCGATACGCTTTTCGTCTGCACCGCGACCGGGCTCATGGTTCTCATGACGGGCTGCTACAACATTGTTGATCCCAACGGCGCCGTGCTTCATGAGGGACTTCCAGGCGTAGAAGCCGGTCCGGTTTATACGCAGCTCGCGATTGATCAGTTGATGCCGGGCTGGGGCGGTCCCTTCATTGCCATTGCCATCTTTTTCTTCGCCTTCACGACGATTCTTGGCTACTACTACATGGCGGAGACCAATACGGCTTATCTTAATCGCACGATCAAGAAGCCGATTCTGATGCTGGTTGTGAAGGTGGTGTTTCTTGGGACAGTTGCGTTTGGCACGTTGCGTGCATCTTCCCTGATCTGGGCGATGGCTGACGTTGGCGTGGGGATGATGGCTTATTTGAATTTGATTGCGATTTTGTTACTGCAGGGGATTGCTTTTAAGGCGTTGCGTGATTATGAACAACAGAAAGGCAGAAAATTGAATCCAATATTCCACCCTGAAATAATCCAAATTAAAAACGCCAATTATTGGGATAAAAATAGAGCAGAAACAAATTTAGTAATCGAAACATATCAAGGCATAGACAACCTGAAAGATATTAATTAACATTGATATTTTATCTAGCCTCGGACCCCAAGTTTTCGGGATCTATGATGTTTAGTGTATATATCCACATTAAACAATATATAATTTACTGAAGTATTTTTAAT
>NZ_CALDXB010000033.1 GCF_937923675.1 uncultured Sutterella sp.
CCCTCACGTGGTGCCGCATCTCCTACGTGCGTCCTCAGGAGATGCAGTATGTGGCCGACGTGATGAGAGGCCTTAGGAAGAAAGGCGTCATCTGACGGGGAAGCGGAGTCCCGGCCGGAAAGAAGAATGACTTTTTCCGGCCGCTCCGCCCCGCGGCCTGAACGCTAATATTTCAAAAAACATTCCCCGAACCCGGCTGAGCTCATGGAAAAGCTTCCGCCGGGTTCTCTTTTGCGAGATTGATCCAAATGCCCTGGCCAGCTTTTGACCCCCTTGACTATCCTCATTCCTCCCGCCGCACGGTGGTTTATGCCGCGAACGGCATGACCTGCGCGGGGAACCCCACCGCTGCCTCAATCGGCCTGCAGATTCTCCTGAAGGGCGGGAATGCCGTCGATGCCGCCGTCGCGATGGCGGCGGCGATGCCGCTCGTTGAACCCACCGGCAACGGTCTCGGGTCCGACGCTTTCGTGATGGTCTGGAAGGACGGAAAGCTATACGGCCTCAACGGCTCCGGCCCTTCACCCGCCGCTGCGTCGATCGAGGGCATGAAGGAACGGGGCCTCACGGAAGTCCCGGCCTACGGCACGCTTTCCTCCGACGTTCCGGGGTGCGTCGCCGCCTGGAGCGCCGTGCATAAACGCTTCGGGAGCCTCTCCTTCAAGGACGTGCTCGCGCCCGCGATCCGCTATGCCGCGGAAGGCTTTGTGGTGTCGCCCACCGTTGCACTCCTCTGGGAGCGGGCCTTCCGGCTCTATTCCGGCATGAAGGCGGATCCCCAGTACGCCCCCTGGTTCGAGACCTTTGCGCCGGAAGGCAGGGCACCGCGTGCGGGCGAAATCTTCCGTTCTCCCGATATGGCGAAGACCCTCCTGCGCATTGCGGAAACCGAAGGCGAAGCCTTCTACCGGGGCGAAATTGCTGAGGCCATCGGGCGCTTCTACGAAGACCATCAGGGGTTCCTGAGGGCGAGCGATCTCGCCGCCTACAAGCCCGAATGGGTTGATCCGATCAGCATCAACTACAAGGGCTACGACGTCTGGGAGATGCCTCCCAACGGCCACGGCATTACGGTGCTGATGGCGCTCAGAATCCTCGCCGGAATGAAGCTGGGTGCGCCACTGACTGCCGAAACCATGCATCAGCAGATCGAGGCGATGAAGCTCGCCATGGCCGATACCGCGATGCATGTGACGGAACCTTCCGCCATGCGGGTCACGGCCGAAGAGCTTCTTTCGGAAGACTATGCCGCGTCGCGTCGGGCGCTCATCGGTGAAAAGGCAATGCTCCCGAAGGCGGGCGACCCGCGCGGAAGCTCCACCGTCTACTTTGCCGCCGCCGACCGGGACGGCATGATGGTGTCCTTCATTCAGAGCAACTACCGCGGCTTCGGTTCCGGGATCGTCATTCCGGGAACGGGCATTTCGATGAACGACCGCGCGAACAACTTTACGCTCGACCCCGGGCACGTCAACTGCCTCGCGGGATCGAAGCGCCCCTACCACACGATCATCCCCGGGTTCCTCACGAAGGACGGCGAGGCGGTCGGCCCCTTCGGCATCATGGGCGGCTTCATGCAGCCGCAGGCCCATGTGCAGGTGGTCGAGAACCTGATCGACTGGCACCTCAATCCCCAGCAGGCGCTCGACGCTCCCCGCTGGCAGTGGGTGGGCGGAAAGCGCGTGGAATTGGAAGCCGACATGCCGCAGGCGGAAATCCTTAAGCTCGCGCGCATGGGGCACGAGGTGAGCATCAAGGCGGACATGACGCTCATGGGACGCGGGCAGATGATTCTCAGAAATCGCGACGGCGTTCTCTGCGGCGCGACCGAGAAGCGCACCGACGGCCAGGTGATGTGCTTTTAAGAAAAAGGGAGCGCCTTTCCTGAAAAGACGCTCCCATGATGCTTTGCATCGTTGTTCCGGGCTTGGCCCGGAACAACTTCACGGATTACTTGGTCGAAAGGATGTGCTTCACAGCCATGAGGCCGGAGGTCACAGCGAAGGACGAGGCCGTGCCTTCGCCAACCTTCAGATCGTAGGAGTCGCCGTACATGCCGCCAGCGTCATGACCGATGGCATAGAGGCCCGGGATGACGTGATCGTTCTTGTCGAGAACCTGGAGGTCGGCATTCACCTTGACGCCATTGAGGCTCGTGAGCGTATTGAGCTTGCCGCGGACCACGTAGAAGGGACCTTCAGAGACGGCGCGGAGGTAGTAGGGGTCCTTGCCGAACTGCTCGTCCTTGCCTTCCTTCGCATACTTGGTCATCGCGTCGGCGGAGGCCTTCAGGATCTTCGGATCCATGCCGGCCTTCTTGGCGACTTCCTCGATGGTATTGCCGATGAAGACGTTCCCCTTCTTTTCGTTTTCAAGAAGGAGGGCTTCGAGCTGCGTGGCGGCCTGATGGCGCTGGATGAAGTTGCCGCAGGGGTTCGGGTAGCCCTTCCCCTTCGTCGAGAAGTCGCGGACCGTCGCGGCATCGAAGACGATGTAGGTCCATTCGCCCGTGCGGGCAATGGCGTTCGAGGCGGTGGGCCAGTCGATCGTGAGCTCTTCATTGAAGAAGCGGTTGCCCGTGCCGTCGACGTAGAGGAGGCCCTGACGGAACATCGCGCGCAGTTCCTTGTTGGCGCCGTTGCAGATCGCCTCGCCTTCGGCAGGCATGAAGGCGCCGTTGATCATCATGGGACCGATGTTGTCGCCCACGGCGCCGACCTGCATCGCCATGTTGATGCCGTCGCCCGTGCGGCCCGGAGCACCCACCGGAATCATGTCGATGCCGGTCATTTCCTTCACCATCGGCACGTTGAAGTTGTAGCCGCCGGTGGCGAGAATGACGTTCTTCGCGCGGACCGTGACCTTTTCGCCCGAACCGTTCTTGGCTTCGACGCCCACCACCTTGCCGTTTTCAACGATGAGCTTTTCGGCCGGGGTGGAAAGGAGGAGCTGGCCTCCTTTTTCCTTGAAGATCTTCACCATCGTGGAGGGAAGGGCACCCGCCTTCGGATAGATGTGCCACGTGAGGACGTCGTTGTTGCGCCAGGCGGTCTTCACTTCCTTCCAGTGCACGCCGTGATCCCACACCCACTGAACCATGTCGGCCGAATTGTCGACGAAGGCCTTCATGAGGGGGGCATTGACGCGCCAGTGATGGTAGGCGGCCATGCGGTTGAAGGCTTCGGTCTTCGTGAGCTTCACGCCCTTTTCCTTCTGCATGAAGCTTTCCGCAGCGAAGGAGCCTTCCATGAAGTTGCCTGCGCCGCCCGCAAAGGCGTTCTTTTCAAGCATGATGGTTTTGAGGCCGCCTTCAACGGCTTCAACCGCGGCAACCGTACCGCCGGCACCGGCGCCGACGACAACGAGGTCGGCCGTGAGGTTCTGGTCGGCCCAGGCGGGAAGCGTCATTGCAGCGGCAACGGCAAAGGCGAGGGTTTTGAGCTTGGCCATGGAAATTTCTCCTTTTTCTCTAGGCGTTGCAAATTGGGGGCATCCTTTGGAAGGACTCCTTTCGATGGAGTTGAATTTGCATGAGAGGAGTGCTTTCTGTCAGTCTCCTTTGAAACCCGTCTCATTTGATACCGCTACTCTTTGCAAATGGAAATGAGGAAAGTAGAATTTAAAAACACATAAATATCAAAGCAGAGCGATATGGCATATTCGACTCAATGGCTGAATGTCGTGCGCCGACCCCGCATGAGGTTATGGAAACTACCAGCAGGTTCGGCTGAGCCCCTGATGCCCTGGATTACGCCTCCCGTGCCTCCCGAGCTCGAGGCGCTTTTTCGCGCCGAAGGTCAGGTGAGGCAGCTGAACGGCGGCGAATATGTCTATACGCCCCGGATGCCACTATCGCTCATGTCGCTCATCACGCAGGGCGTGGCGGGGAGAACCTTCGGGAGCATGTACAGCCAATCGAAGCAGGGAATGGCCCTTGCCGTGGCGCATCGGATCTGCGGCGGGAACCACACCTTCCATTCCGGGCGGCCCGGGAACGGCAGATATTTCGCCGTGACGCCGCTCGAAGTGATTACGCTCCCGAATGCTCGTATCAAGGAGCGGATGGAAGCGTGCCAGACCCTGAGGCAGGCCGTTGAGGTGCAGCTCGAATGCTGCATTCAGTCGGACCGCATCGGGCTTGCGGCCAATTCGGTGCTTCCCGTCCAGGACAGGGTCCGGCTCTATTTCCTTTCCTGGGCATTCGCCTACGGCGAGCTCGAGATGAGATCCGGCGCCGAGTGGGTGCGGCTTGAGGCCGTGCTGCCTCAAACCCAGGTGCAGCGCGTCACGAGCTCGAGCCTCATTCAGGTGAAGCGCTGCTACGCGGAATTGAAGGCTTCCGGGGACCTTGCGAGCGAAGGAAGCACGGTCTTCATCCGCGCTTCAGCTCTGGACGGCGTCTGGGCCTGGCTCTGTTCGAGCGAGGAAATCACGTGCGACTATGCGCGCCCGAAGGATTGGCGCGGGTTTCTCCAGAATTGAGGCGTTAAAGAAAACGGGCCTCTCCCAAAGTTCCGGAGAAGCCCGTTCTGAAGCTTTCTGGGTTTAGCGCGGCCGCTTAATTTCCCTCTGGAGAGGCTTCTGATTCCTCCCCGTAGAGGTCCTTATTCACCATCGCCGCCACGCAGCTGTCCGACCAGACGTTGAGCGTGGTCTCAACGGCATCGATCACGGCGTAGAAGGGCAGGATTACGCCCATCAGGAGAATGGGCACATTCATGCTCGCGAGAAGCGAGGCGGAGAGGAAGAAGCAGCCCATCGGGACGCCGGCGTTGCCGACGGCGGCAATCGTCGAAATCAGCACCCAGGCGGCAAGCGTGCCGAACGTAATGTCGGCGCCTGCGTTCTGCATGAGATAGACGACGGTAAGCAGGATGAAGGCTGCGCACCCGTTCATGTTGATGGTCGTGCAGATGGGAAGCACGAAGCGCGAGACGGGACGGCGAATGCCGAGGCGGTTCTCGGCGCTTGCCATCGTGACGGGGAGCGTGCCCGCGGAGGACTTGGAGAAGAAGGCGACGGTGAGCGCCGGCACCATGGCGCGGACCACCTTGATGGGGTTGAGGCCGCGGGCAAGAAGCACGAGCGGAAGGACAACCGCCATCTGGATCACGTTGGCTCCGAGCACCACCATGAAGTAGGTGCCGAGGCCCCCGAGTTCAATGCCGGACGAGAGATCCGAGGCAAGCACGGAGGTGAAGCCGAAGATGCCGATGGGGAGCGCCTTGATCACCCAGGAAACGATCTTGAAGAGCACTTCCTGGAGCCCCGCGAAGAAGGCGAGGAGCACTTCCTGCGAGCGTGATGCGGGAATGCGCGCGATCGCAATGCCGACCGCGGCGGAAATGAGGAGAACCGAGAGAACATTGGCCGAAAGGAAGGGCGCGAGGATGTTGTCCGGAATCACCGATTCGACGTACTTGAGGTAGCCTTCGCCGCCGGCGTTCGCAACGGACGAGAGCGGCGCCGCAGCGGAGGCCGCCACGGAGACGTTCTCGGGCGTGAAGAGTTCGTAGAGGAGCGCCGCAAGCGCCGCGGCAAGAATCGTCGTGAAGAGCGTGTAGAAGATCGTGTGGCGGAAGATCTTCCCGGAATTCCCTGAGCGCGAGATGCCGGCAAGCGTCGAAATGATCGACACCGCAATGATCGGCACCGAGACGAATTTGAAGATGCGGATGAAGAGGGTCGAAATGAAGTCGGCGCTCGTGCGTCCGAGTTCGGACCCCCAGAGGCCGTTCGCGACGCCGAGAAGGATGGCGGCAACGTAAAGGATGAGAAGCGTCCAGCCGCTCGAACGCGCCGAGGCGTTCTCCGGGGCTTCGGCGGCTTCTTTCGGATTTTGGGTTTCCATGGTCGGGTGTCCTTGTTCAGGCGTTCGGGAAAGAGGGATTCGTTAATTCTATTCTTGATTGAATAAGTCAGGAATAGACTCTTCAGAAAGACGGGAACAGGAACACCAAAGGAGAAGCCCCGGGCGCTTTAACCGGGAAGCCGCCCGATCGCCGCAAAGCGCTTTGTATCCTTTGCAAAAACCAGACCCAGACGAATAAGCGGACGCCCCGGGCGCTTGAAGCCGTATCGGTGAGTTTCAATCTGAGCGAGCGCGGCCTCGAGGCGCTGAGGCGCCTCTTTTTCCGTTTGCGCCATCTTGAATTCGATTACTGCATCGGTTTTCCGGGTTTCAAGCTCAAGATCGCTTCTGCCATTGGGAGAAACGCGTTCAATGCTCGCGTCAAGACCGGCGCCTTCGCAGAAGACCTGCACGATTTGTCGAATGAGTTCCTCGTTCGGATGCTGCATGCCCTGGTAGGAAAGGCGATGGATGAGCTCGTTCAACGATTCAAGAACATGATCCGGATTACCGGCTTCAAGCCCATGGACAAAGCGCCTCGCAATCTGCGAACGCATGAGATCCTGCGGCCAGTAGGCCGTTGAAAGGATTTCTGCAAAGGCGTCGCGCACTTCCTGATTGGGATAACCGAGGACGAGAAGACCGTTCTCTTTACCTTTAATTGTGAGGTAGCCGACATTCGTCAGGAGGAGCTTCGGATCGAGTTCGAGGATATGCGCGCAGGATTCAAGCTCCGAGCGCTTCGCGTACTGAGGCTTGTCGAAGGCTTCAAACCTGAGCTCGCCATTTTCCTTCAGAAAATTAATGAGGAGCCGAGGAGATCCGCCGGACTTGACCCAATATCGACCGAACTGCTCCTCCGGATAGCGTCTCAGGAAGTTCTGAACGGACCACGGACTGAAGACGTGTTTTGTTGCCGTTGCTTCAAAGCAGTAGCCGTCATAGTGCTCTGCCATTTCCTTGATGAGTTGATCGACCGTCAGACCGAAGTAGAGCGCCGCCTTTTCCAGATACGGCGAAAAATAGCTGCGTATCTCAGCTTCTGTGTAGCCGAGGAGTGTTCCAAAATGTTCGTCAAGAGAAATGTCGACGATGTTGTTGAAGGCGGAAAAAATGGATGCCTGCGGGAACTTCATTATTCCCGTGATGAAGGTGAAGTCGAACTTTCCGGATTGCTTCTTGTTCGCGATGAAGAATCCTGAAATGGTGCTTCGGACGGATTCAAACAATTCCGGTTCATTCAGAGCGGCTGAGAGGGGCGAATCGTATTCATCAACGAGGAGTACCAGACTCACCGGCTCGAGGCGGCTAAGAAACATGCGCCACTTAAGGAGTGGGTTGCCAGTAGGGACGTTCGGCTCCTCAAAACCCGCTTCGGCAATGGCCATCGTGAGGAGTTCATCGAAGGCCAGCAGAAATTCTTCATGGGTTTGAAACACCATGTCCGAAAAATCGAGATGGAGGACTTTTCGCTTCGGTCGCGTCCAGAGTTTTTCGGCCTTGAGACCCTGGCAAGCTGAGGCACCTTCCGTAAAAAGCGTTTTCAATGTGGAAATGAGCAGTGATTTACCAAAGCGGCGCGGGCGAGAGAGGAAGACGTACTGATCCCGGTTCACAAGGTCAACGATCAGATCGGTTTTATCGACATAAATCATTCCCTTCCGAAGCAGTCCGACAAAATCGGCAATGCCTGTGGAAAGAGGATTGGCTGCAGGAACGTTTTCAGTCATAAAACTCGGGAAAAGCGAAGGAATCTGAAGAGACTCCGTTAGTCTACGACAGGCCGTGGAAAACTACGGCATGTCCTTCCTGAACTTCCCAGCCTGACTGCACTCAAAATGGGAATTTCCTGAATTTCTC
>NZ_CALDXB010000034.1 GCF_937923675.1 uncultured Sutterella sp.
GCGCTCTACCGAGCGCCCAAATTTTTTGCGTTTTCGTACGGATGGGATCCTTACGGTCTTGCGGTACGACATCTGAAGCTTCACACGCGCAAAGACATGCTCAACCTTGCATCGGACACTGGACTTTAAATGTTCGATCCTGCGCACAATGTCTTCAGCTGATCGCCCTTTCAAAACGCCTGGACGGATGTTGATCCGGTACTCACGCTTCTCCGCTTCCTTATCCGTCTGGAATTCCTCGCGTTTTTCCATCCCGACATAGCCGGCATCGCCGTAGACCTGCTCCGTCTCCGACGGTATCAGTTCCCTCGCACGGCTGATGTCATGCTCGTTGGCGGGGCCGTAGACCGCATTCGTGACGATGCCGGTGAGGTCGTCGGTGGCGACGTGCATCTTCATGCCGAAATGCCACGTATTTCCCTTTTTGCCGCTTGACATTTCCGGATCCCACTTGTGATCGCGATTCTTGGTGGAGCTCGGAGCCTCAATGAAGCTGGCATCAACAATGCGTCCTTTGGAGAGAACCAGTCCGGCAGCGGTGATGCCGTCGTTGACCAGTTCAAGGACCTGCTTGCCGAGGTTGTGCTTCTCGAGCAGATGACGGAACTGGAGAATCGTGGATTCGTCCGGCGTACGATCCGCCAGCGCCAGCCCCACGAATTTTCGAGCAGTAGAGTTCTCGTGAAGGAAGTCCTCCATCTGGGGATCGCTCATGTTGTAGGCGATCTGAAGCAGATGAATCCGGAGCATCAGCTCAAGAGGGAAAGGCTGCCGGCCGCGGCGGCCTGACTCGTAGTAGAAGGTCTGACCAGGGGACAAGCTTTTCCAACCGTTCGGTGAGGCGTTCCGTACGGGTTTTGCGGCGAAGATTGGTTTCAAGGTCCGAAAACGAAAGCTGTTCCATCAGAAGCCTCTTGCAAATCTATTTATGATAGATATATTCTATCATATATTTGATATTTATGCAATTAATACATTGTTAATGTTAACGGTCAGCGTAAACGAGACTGTTTAGCCAACGACTTTGAGACGTGTTACCTCAGGGACATGAGACCGCATACCGCATCTGGCCGGGACGATATACCAACATCCTTTTGGCCTGGATACCTCCGCCACCATGAGCCCTATTACCACTGAAACCCGAAACCTCCGTAAGGAGAGATGAATTACCACAGGGCTAGATACCGCAAATTACACTGAAATATCATGTTCTTGACGGTAAGACGCGAAGATTCAAGTGAAGGAAGACCGTAGAGATGGTTTGTCGTTAAGGCGAATGCACCGCGCGCTGCGCTTGGATGCATCCGCCTTAACTAAATGATATCTCAGGGATTTCTGTCAAGCGCTTTCGCGGCATAAAGCTTCGCGCGCCTGAAGGCCGCGCTCGTTTATTCCACGTTCGCTTGACAGAGCTTGCCTCAGTGCCCGTAGGCTAAATGCCGGTATCGCCGCCAGATGCCGCAGTGGAGCGCTCGGCCAGCACAATGCCCGCAAAACAATCCACGAGCTCGCGCGTTACCAGAAAAGCCGCTGTGTAGCTTTTCGCCTCCTTGAAAAGATCAGCGCTGTTCTGAAACTCTTGCCGTTTGCTGGTGTCGCCGTGAAGGGTAGAAAAAGTCTCATTGACGCTGTGGGTTAGCAGTCTCATTTTTGCTGACCGTTAACAAATTAATACATTGTTAACACGCCTATAGCACCATTTGTCAACTAAAGCATTGCTTTGTTAATATCTTGCTCTGATAGAGCATCCGGCAGGCTTCGGCTTCCTCAATCCTGAGGCAAGACTCGGATAGAGGGAGGCGAAGCGGTAGCATGAATGCCCGGCGGGTTATCCTTTGCCGGGCATTTTTCTTTTTTGTGTTTTGCTTCTTCTCTTTTGCTCTCTATGTTTTCTGTTCAACTCTCTTACGATATCGTGCCTGAAGCAGGGGAGTCCGGCGACGGCGGCGGCAATTGCCTCAACCCCTTGATCCGGGAGCTCGCCGCGATTGAGAGCGAAAAGTCGCTCCAGAAGGCGGCGCAGAAGACCGGCGTCTCGTACCGCTACTTCTGGGGGCAGATTGAAGCGTGGGAGAAGAAGTTCGGCCAGAAGCTCGTCGTCAGAGAGCAGGGAAGGCCGGCGAAGCTTTCTCCTCTTGGCGAAAAGCTTCTCTGGGCGGAGAGAAGCGTCGTTGCCCGGTATGCGGTTCAAATGGAGAAAATGCGTGCGGAATTGAATTCCGCGCTCGCCGCGGCATGCGACCCCCATGCGGACATCATCAGAATCGCAGGATGCTTCGACTCCTGGCTTTCAATGCTCCCGGCGCATCTTTTTCCGCAGGGCGTCATTCTGGATCTCCAGTTTTCAACCAGTGCGGAAGGCTTGAAGTCTCTTGCCGCGGGTGCGTGCGATATCGCGGGCTTCAACTTCCCGAGAATGTCTCCCGAAGAGACTTCCGCGTCCAGTGCGGCTGAAGCCTTTGCGCCGCTTATCGACCCCGCCCGGACCTCAATGTGCCGGTTCTCGTCACGCATGCAGGGGCTCGCGGTGGCAAAAGGCAATCCTTTCGGCATCCGTTCCGTCAGCGATGTCGCTGCAAAAAGCCTGAGATACGTCGGCCGCGGCAAAGGGACGGGCACGGAGGTGCTGCTGAACGATTTATGCCGGAAGGAAAGCGTTTCAAGAAGCGCCATCCGGCAAACGACAGCGGAGGCAAGCCACGATGCCGTTGCAACCTGCGTTGCTTCTGGACGTGCGGATGCCGGGCTCTGCGTTGAAACGGCGGCGCGGAGGGCTGGCGCGGACTTCGTGCCGCTTTCTCAGGAGGACTACTTCCTTATCTGGCGCCGGGACGGCGACTTCTCATCGCTCGGGAAGCTTCTGGCTACGCTTCGTTCGCCGGAATGGCGCTCCACGGCGCAGCAGTTTGCGGGGGTCTCTGCGGAGGGCTGCGGCGAGGAGCTGGATCCCGCTTCGCTCGGCTGGTGGAAGAGTTCATGCTGCCGCACACCAGTGTAAAAACTTCGTGAAGCTGGCATTTCTGAACGCCAATAGCATGCCAACTACAGAACTTCAGCGGCTTCCTCTCAACATGCCGGACTTCATCGCGCTTCGGGAGAGCGGGATGATTTACGTCGATAAGACCCGGCAGATTGCCTCTCTTGCCATGATGAGGCAGCAATATGTTATGGTCCGCCCCCGGCGTTTCGGGAAGTCGCTCCTGATCTCTACTTTTGAAGCTCTTTTCTCGAAAGGGCTCAAGCATTTTGAGGGCCTCGCGATTCAGGACATCTGGCGCGAAGATCAATGCTATAACGTTGTTCGTCTTGACTTCTCAACGATTAGCCACTTCGATTCTGTTGAGGCCTTCACCCTTCAGTTTGAACGCCTTCTGGACAACGCCTTTGGTAAATACGGATTCAAGCCTCATCATGGCGAAGATCGACTCATTCATCTTGAGGTCGATCGCTGGCTCAAGACTCAGCCTCGGCAGAGTCTGGTTATTCTGATTGACGAATACGATGCGCCGCTGACGGCGGTGATGGACAACCCGGTGCTCTTCAGGGTGGTCAGGCGGAAGCTCGCTGCCTTCTACACCGTCTGCAAGAGCAATGTTGCGCAGCTCCGTTTCTTCTTCATGACGGGCATCACCAAATTCAATCAGGAAGACGGTTGTTCGGAACTCGATGACCTGATTGATATTTCTCTTGACCCCATATACGGCGATATTGTCGGGTTCACTGAACTTGAGATCATGAAGTATTTTTCTCCGTATCTCAAAAATGCAGCCGTTACGCTGGGGTTTTCTGAAGACGAGACGCTTCAGAAGCTGCGCCAGTACTATGGCGGCTACTGCTTCGATGAGGATTCCTCTGTCTACGTGTATTCCCCTTGGTCTGTGCTGAATATCCTGGCTCGACCCTATAGAGGCTTTCGGAGCTATTGGATCGAATCTGGCGGACCGATTTCTCTTCTGGGACGGCACCTCAAGGACCATGCGGAGCGGAGTCCTGCCGATTATGCGGTCGAGAAACCGTTGAGCTACGGCGAGATGCTGATCCCGACAGGGTCCGAGAGACAGCGTGATACGGCGCTACTCACCCTTGCCGGCTACCTCACCATCAGGCGCAGAGAACTCAATACTTTTTTCCTGGGGTACCCCAACCGCGAGGTTGAGGAAGCAATGGCGACCATGTATTCGGAGCGTCTGCTCGTGGGTCGATCGATTCGGGAGATCGGCGCGTGAGAAATCCGCGATGCCTTTTGAACGGGGAGGGTGGATGAGGCGGTAACGCTTCTCAAACGGACTTCCCTCAATATCCATTACGTACTCAGCCGGTGCCACTGGGTTCTGGAGCTTAAATTCCTTTCCCGCACCGAGGAAGAGAAAGGCCGCAAGCCCGAACGACTGCTCGAAGAGGCGCTCGCGCAGCTCCGAGAGAAACGCTACGGGCTTCAGGATGGAGGAGAGGAAAAGCGAATTCGGGCTGCGCTCGTCTTCTCTGAGCAAAGGCGGGAGTTTGTGCTCTGGCAGGAATGCCCGGAGATCGATGCCTGAGGCAGCTCATCCTGGCGCTGAGAGACGCTCAGGAATCACCTTGACAAAATCCATTCGCTCATCATCAGAAGATCCTTCCTTCTGACGAGGCGCCTCCCCGCAGGGCGGATGAGGGTCCCTTCCTTCGCCGCCGCGGAGAGAAGCCGGTCGAGCGGCGCCTTCGTCGTGTAGATGATGTTGGAGAGCGTTGCCCGGCTCACCTGCATCGGAAGCTCCAGGTATTCCTCCCGGGACTCGAGCGGGTTGATGCCGCAATGGAAAAGCGTCGCTGCCCAGAAGAGCAGAAAGCGCTCGGGCAAAGAAAGCGAAAAGAGCGCCTCCATCCCGATGAGTTCGGACTTCCCGGCAAGTTCGGTGTAGCCGACGTATTCCAGAAACCGGGCCTTGTCGTCCATGAGCCGCTCGCGGAAGATCTTGCCCGGAAGGCTAGTGATCCTTGAGGGCCTGACGGCGCGCACGAGCCGCGGCGTAGGTTCCGAGGAGAAGAGGTTCAGAAACCCCTGAAAGCTCCCGTCCGGATAAAGATTCATAGCCAGGGGCTTGTTGAGCCGGTAGTTGGTGACGCCCTGGCTCACGAGTCCGGAGTCAATGCGACGCACCAGAGTTGACCGCTCGGCCTCCGTCTGGATGTAGGCGCGCATGGAATAGTCCTGCGACTGCCCTTCAGCATCAAAAAGCTCGAGAAGCGATTTCGGCGCGCGCGGCACAATCCAGGGACAGATGACTTCCGGGTTCGACATGGACGGGAGAAAAGAATCGGGGAGGAAGCATTCATCTTCGCTTTCTCAACCCGACGCCGTCAAGAGAGTTTTCCCATCGGCGGGAAAAAGAAAACCCGGCGCTGCCGCCGGGCTTTCTCACGTGCATTACGTTTTCAGGATTTACTTCGCGGTCTTCACAATGTGATCAACCGCGAGCTTCCCGCCGCAGATGGCCCAGGAGCTCGCCGTGCCTTCGGCAATATGCATGTCGTAGGAGTCGGAGTAGAGGCCGCCCGCATCCTGACCGATCGCGTAGATGCCCTTGATGACATTGCCCTTCGCGTCAAGCGGCTGGAAGAACTCGTTGACGCTCGCGCCGCCCGTGGTGGCGTAGGTCCTCAAGCTCCCCTTAATCGCATAGAAGGGGCCGGTCTTCACTTCGCGGAGCCACTCGGAATCCTTATAGAAGTCCTCGTCCTTGCCGATCTTCACGAGCTCGTTCATGCGGTTCGCGGTGGCGGCGAGGCGCGCGGGATCCATGCCGGTCATCCTGGCAAGGTCTTCGAGCGTATCGGCCTTGTAGCAGAAGCCGTCCTTCACGCCGCGCTCAAAGAGGGCGTCGAAGTTCGTGAACTTCGTCCCCGGCGTCACCATGCCGAAGTAGCCGCGCGGGAGGCCTTCCCTGATCATCTCCTCGCGCGTCTTGTCGTCAAAGACGGCAAAGCCTTCGCCGCCCACTTCCTCAAAGGCGTTCGAGATGTATTCAAGGGGCAGCGTTTCGTCCGCGACGCGTTCGCCCTGAAGCGACGTCTTGAGGTAGGGCTGGAAGAGCGCGGCGAGAAGCCTCACGTATTCGGCCTTCGTGACGCCGTCCTTGCCGAACTGGAGGTCCGTCGGCACGCCCTTCAACCACAGGCCCGCCTGCATGCAGACATTCATGTTGACGAGCTTCGCGCCCGCGCTTTCAAGCATCTGCACGCCGTCGCCCGTGCGGCCCGGAGACCCGGCGCTCTCGTAGCCCGCATAGGGGAGGTACTTCTTCACCATCTCCTTGTTTCCTGAGAACCCGCCCGTGGCGATGATGGTGTTGTCGGCGCGGATCGTAAGGGTGTCGCCGTTCTTCGCAACTGCCTTTACACCCTTCACGACGCCGTCCTCAATGATGAGGGACTGCGCAGGGGTGGAGGTCATGATCTCGCCGCCCTTGGCTTTGATCCGGGTCGAGAATTCCTGCACGAGAACCGTGCCGTGGCCGCCCTTGTACATGTGCCAGGTGCGGTTCCCGTCGATGAAGGCGGTCTTCACGGCTTCATAATGAACCCCATGGTCGGCAAGCCAGTCGTAGACGCCTGCGGTTTGCTTCAACCAGCTGTTGAGCGCCCGGGCGTTGATGCGCCAGTGATGGAAGTCCATGACGCGCTTGAACTGGCGCTCGGGATTGACGCCGATGTTGTCGGCCTTCTGGAGCGCAGAACCGACAAAGAAGGTGCCTTCCATGTAGTTTCCGCCGCCGCCCACGACGGCATTCTTTTCAAGAACGATCGTCTTCAAGCCGGCATCCGTTGCGGCAACGCCTGCCGTCAGACCGCCGGCACCGGCGCCCACGACCACCACGTCCGTCGTGATCGTGCGCTCTGCTGCGAGAACGCCTCCCGCCATGGTCATGACGGCAAAGGCGGCAGCGGTATAGGCCCATACTTTCATCTCTTCTCTCCTTTTGGGAAGCAATTTGAATTTGCTTTACATTGAGTATGAGCGAAAAGTGTGAAGCGCTTCTCCTGACCCGATTGTCCTGACCTGAGTCAGGAGGCGGCCCGGGACGAAAAGCAGAAAAAAGGGAGAAAGCCCCTGCGGCCTATAATTCCGGGCACCTTCCTCTTCTCTCCTTACGGGAAACATCAATGGCTCAGGAACTCCAGATTCGCGGACGCGACGCCGCTCTTCAATGCGATCGCGCGATGGATCAGCTTTCGATTGACGCGGAAGTAAAGGGAGAGATCCGCACGGCTTTTCTCGTAGCCTTCGAAATCGGGGAGCCGATGTTCTTCTTCAAGGAAAAGAAGAAGGCACGGATCATGGAGGAGCTCCTCGCGATCGAGCTCGCGCTCTTTTCCGCAGCATGCGGGGAGAAGCTCAGAACCCTGAAAGATTCGGGAGAAATTTCCGAGGACGAGTTCGATGTCGCCCGCAAGGCACTCGAGGAGCGCGTCGGGGCGAGGGCAGGGCAATACGCAAGCCTCAGCGGTTATCTCGCTGCCGCCGCGAAGGCGGAAAGAATCGGAGCAGATGCGGCGAAGGCCGTCCTCGACGAAGCCCGCAACCAGGTCCTCCGGGCAAAGCTCGGCGCATCCGTCCCGATGGGCGGGCTTTTCGCGATCTTTGCCGATGGGGCGCAAAAGAAGGCAGAGCATTTTGCTCAGGATTTTGCAGACGGGCTTTTCCGTGAGTGAATGCTCTCTACGTCAGATCCTCCTCGATCACAGCGCGGCAGGTTTTGAAGACTGAAAGCCATCCTGCCTGCGGGAGCCTTGAGCCCTCACAAGCGGAAATTCGTCCGGCGTCCGTGAGTCCTGCAGATTCATTTTGAGAGGGCTTATGGTCTCTCGTAAATGGCATTGATTTTCCTGAATTCCATCTAATTTAATAGCTGACTATTCAAATGTACTTCAATGTTTGAATTGCGTTTAACACTTACAAATTGTTAGCCGACTTACAATTTAAAATATCAAGGTAAACATGGAATTTGACTTGATGAACGCTTGTTCAAATTTGAATTTGAAAGACAAACCTGCGACACTAAACATGAGTTCGCAGCAAGGATGCGAACTTTATTCTTCTTGCTTAAGAGGTATTTAAATGAAAAAGACTCTGGCTGCGCTCGCGGTATTGGGCGCATTTGCAGGTTCGGCGCTTGCTGCCGACGTTACGCTCTACGGTCTTGTCGACTACGGCTTTTCGTACCAGCATTCTGACGGCGACGCTCAGGCTGATGCCGAGGACAACTTCACCATGAAGTCCGGCATGAACTCCGGTTCCCGCTTCGGCTTGAAGGGAACGGAAGATCTCGGAAACGGCCTTCAGGTGGGCTTCGTCCTTGAAAACGGGTTTGATGCCGATGACGGCACGTTCGATTCAAACGGCGACGACAGGATCTTCGGCCGCGAAGCTTCGCTCCATTTGACGGGCGCTTTCGGCGAAATCGCCTTCGGCCGCATGGGACAGCTCGCGAGCTCGCTCGGCTCCTACGGGCTTCTCGGACAGACGAGTCCCTTCTCGACGGGCTGGGGCGACCTCACCGGCATGAAGTTCGTGCAGGCTGCGGGCCACACGCGCTACGACAACATGGTCACCTACAAGACCCCGACGTTTGCGGGCTTTACGGCTTTCGCCCAGTACTCGTTCGGCAATTCGGACGACAACGGCGAGACCGGGTCGGCCAAGATTTCCTGGGATGAAGGCAAGGCCTCCGCCGACCGCTACTATGCAATCGGCGCCAACTACAAGGTTGAGAATCTTTACCTCGTCGGCATCGTCGACTCGGTCAATTACGGTTCGCAGCAGACCGTCAGGGGCACGGATCTGGACGATTCGATCACCGTTACCCTGGGCGGCAACTACGACTTCGGCTTCATGAAGACCTACGCCGCCTTCCAGTATTTCGACAATGCGTACTCGGTCGGCCAGAAGGCGATTGGCGACGACAGCTCGATCGGAAAGGCGGGGCGCTTCTCTGCCGAAGGCGCTGAAGGCTACAGCGTTGCGCTCGGCGTCGGCGTCCCGGCGTTCGGCGGCACCGCGAAGGCTCATGTCGGATACCTTTCTGCGGAAGACACGGCTGAAAGCGACAACACGCTCGACCGCTGGAACATTTCCGTGGGCTACGACTACAACCTTTCGAAGCGCACTTCCGTCTACACGGCCGCGACCTATCTCCAGGACAAGCTGGAGTACAAGGACGCGAGTAAGGACCGCGACCCGAGCGCGGTTGAAGTGATGGCTGGTCTCATCCACCGCTTCTAAAGAAATCTTCATCAGCGCCGGTTTCCCGGCAAGAGTCTTCCCGCGCTGATAAAAAGATGCCCCCGCAGACTTGCACGGTTTGCGGGGGAATTTTTCTTACGGGTTCAGATTCGCTGCAGTTTCAGGCTTCAGCGGATGTCGAGCTTCTTTTCCTTCATCCACTCGGAGAAGAGATCGGCAACCTCGAGGTTGTTCTTCTCGGCAAAGAGGAAGTGCGTGTTCCCTCGGAGTCCCTTTTCAGGGAGCTCAATCACCTCAGCGTCGCCCCCATGGCGGTTGACGGCATCCGCCCAGAGGCGGGCCATTTTGACGGCGGCTCTCCAGTAGTCCTGGTGGGGATTGGTCGAAGGCTCCTTCGGAATGTAGTCGCCGTAGAAGATGACGATCGGATAGCGCGTGAGCTTTTTGAAGTCCTCAAGCGGTACTTCGTCCGCCTTGAAGTCGCCGAAGAAGCTCGAGGTCTTGATGGGCGCAGGCACCTCGCCCTTCGGGAACGGGAAGTTGCTCCCCGGTTCATAGGAAGCGATTCCCTTGATATGGTCGCTCATCATGCCGGTGAGCCAGCCGATGCCGCCGCCCTGGGAGTGCGTGACGAGAACGGCGTCGCCCGACTTCTCAAGCACGGCCGCCATCGCGCGGGCGTTCACCTTCGCGTCATAGGGAGCGGTGTTGGGCGTCATCTGGCGGAAGAACTGGTTGAGGGACTCCGCGTCCTCCGGGAACTGCGAGTTCTCGTAGAACTTCGGCCACATTCCCATGCGGAACTGCCCGAAGAAGAAGGCTTCGTCGGATTTGGCAGGAATTTCGCCCGCTACGGTCGCCTTCCCGGCGCCGCCGCGGCGCGGCTGGTCGACGAGGTAGACCTTGAAGCCGCGCGAGAGGAAGATGTTCTGAAAGCCGTCGCGGCCGTCAGGCGTTGTTTCCCAGGTCTTCGAGAATTCCCCGTAACCATGAAGGAAGACGAGCGGATACGTTCTCGCATCGGTCGGGATCTGGTACCTCACGAAGGCGTGGTCGCCGTGAAGCCCCTCGAGGTCAAGGGCCGCCGGATCGGCGAAGGGCGCCCGAAGCTGATCGCCCCGACGACGAGCAAGAATGCCGCAGACCTCTATCAGACGCTCGAGAAGTTTGCCGGCATGAAGGCCCTCGACATGGTCGAGGTCCGCATCGATTATCTCGGGAAATTGAAGCCGGCAGAGTTTGCCGAGGTGACCCGGAAGGCCTATCAGGCGGCGGGCGACAAGATTGTCCTCGTGACGTTGAGAAACGGCACCGACGGCGGTCCCTTCATTGCCGAAGACAAGTACTACGGCGAGGTTTACCGCGCCGTTATTGAGTCCGGCAAAGCCGACATCATCGACCTTGAGCTCTTCCGCGATGCGGACATGATCCGCTCTCTCGTCAAGGCCGCGCACGCCAAAGGCATCAAGGTCATCATCAGCGACCACGAATTCAAGTTCACGCCTGATGAAGGCGAAATCATCAGGAGACTTCTCCTCGAACAGGAATTCGGCGCCGACATCTTGAAGCTCGCCGTCATGGCGTTCTCGCCCGAAGACGCGCTCACCGTGATGACCGCGACCGCGAAGATGCGCCACTACTACAGCGACCGTCCGATGCTCACGATGGCGATGGGAAAGTGGGGCGTGCTCACGCGCATCACGGGCGAAGGGTTCGGCTCCGACCTCACCTTTGCGTCTGTGGGCGGAAAGGCGAGCGCGCCCGGCCAGATTCCGGCCGAGGAATGCCTCTCTGTGCTCGAAACGCTCCACCGCGCGATGAATCCGTAATGCGGATGCGTCTCATGCTTAATGATTGCCTAGAATAAATTTGTTTTTGATTGACTGATTCCAAGAGGAATTTCATCCATGAAGAAGACTTTTGCTGCTCTTGCGGTTGCCGCGCTCTTTGCGACCGCCGCTTCCGCCGCCACCTTCAAGGCGGGAACCTACACGGCTTCCGCCCCCGGCATCCACGGCGCCGTCACCGTTGAGGTGACCTTCACGGCCGATAAGATTTCCGCCGTCAAGGTCGTGAAGCAGACCGAAACCCAGGGCATCGGCACGCTCGCCGTTGATCAGCTCCCGCAGAAGATCGTCAACGCCCAGTCGCCGAAGGTCGACGGGGTTTCGGGCGCCACGATTACTTCGGACGCCATCAGGAAGGCCGTTGCCGACTGCGTGAAGCAGGCGGGCGCCGACCCGGAAGCGCTCGTTCCGGTGGTGCTCAAGAAAGTTGCGAAGAACGAAGACCTCGCCACTGACGTCGTCATCGTGGGCGGCGGCGGCGCGGGCATGTCCGCGACCATCCGCAGCCGCATGAACGGCCTCAACGTGATCCTCGTCGAGAAGATGCCCTTCATCGGCGGTGCGGCTTCGATTTCGGGCGGCCAGGTCGTCGCCCAGGGCTCGAAGCTTCAGAAGGCCTTCGGCTCCAAGGACGACTCCGTCGATTCGATGGTGAAGGACTTCCTCAAGAACGGCGCCGGCAAGAACGATCTCTCGAAGCTCACGCTCTACGCAAAGAACGTCGGTCCCACGATCGACTGGTTGAATGAAAAGGTGGGCGTCAAGTTCATCCCGAACGATCTTCCCTACCTCGCCGAGTATTCGCACCGCCGCGCGCTCGAATTCCAGGGGGGCGCCGGCACCATGGCCCAGCACCTGCGCGAAGTGATCGCCCAGAACGGCGCCAAGGTCTTCTACAACACCCGCGTTGAAGACCTCATCGTCGAGGACGGGAAGGTCACGGGCGTGAAGGCTGTGGATCTCAACAGCGGCACGACCTACACCATCAAGGCGAAGAAGACCGTTAGCTGGAATCCACCAATTTTACCGGGGTGGTTCCTTTGTTCAGCTCTC
>NZ_CALDXB010000035.1 GCF_937923675.1 uncultured Sutterella sp.
GAGAAATTCAGGAAATTCCCATTTTGAGTGCAGTCAGGCTGGGAAGTTCAGGAAGAGCGGAATCTGCCGCATAGGAAGCGCTGATCCATTCCGGATTGAAAAGCCCGCTTGCCTTGAAGGCGTGAACCAGCGGCGCGCGGGATGCTTCGTCAAGAAGGCAGTGAGGGACTTGCCAGCCAGCCTCCGCATATTCCATCAGGCGGCGGGCAAAGCACGCTTCAAAGGAACGGGTCTGCCTTGTCGGAGCATCTTCGAGGAGCAGTCTGGGACTCAAATCCTCAATTTCCCGAACGCCCTTTAATCCTGTGGGTCTTTCAGCGGCCGAATACTCATGGTGAAGCACCTCCAGAAGCCGGCAGCCGACGCGCTTTGCATCTTGAGCTTCTTCATCCGACCCACGCACCAGGGAATTAGAAAGCGATTGCTGAAGGAGCGAGCAGCCAACGGCTCTCGCACGGTCGAGTTCTTCCGAAAACTGCGGGTACATCAGCGGCTCCTGATGCGCGCGGTAGTGGGTCACTCGCAAAGAATTGAGGAACTTCTTCAGGTCCTCGGGTTTGTCGAGCCGTTCGGGCCAGTCTTCTTCTTCAGCAAAGATCGCAGCCTTCATGTCTTCGCCGCTTTGAATGCGCGCAGCGAGTTCGGCAGCATTTTCCATAACGACTTCCCCGCCTTTCGTCAGCCGGAGGGTCTCAATCTCTTCAAGTACTGCAAGTGTTTCTCGTAGAGCGTGCTCAATGCTTCCCAAAGGGCTTCGAGTACGACAGCGATATGGGATATCCGCCTTGAATCCTGCCGATGGAGAGAGGATGTCCGACGGCTTCATGTCGGAAAACGCCGTCGACTTATTGCGGTACGCAAACGCTATGAGTCGTCGGCATTCGCCGCCATTCTGTTCATCCAGTGCCTTTTTGAAATCCTGCATGACGCCTTCCCGGCAGAGCTTTGCCAAAACGCCCACGATGATCTGTGCCTGCACCGTCGCCTCAATTTCATTGCCGATGGCGAATAAGGCGCTGTCTTCCCGGCGGAGGAAATCCGCAATGCCGTCTGCGAGATCCCAAAGCGCGAAGCGAGGACCATCCTCATCGATCAAAGGGACGACATAGCCCGCATCCTTCCACTGCCTCAGGATCTGCTCTGTCTTCATGGCGGCACTCATTTCGCCCATTCTGGTTGAGGGAGGCAGAAACGCACGCGGCGAATACCTGTCGAGGTTCATGATCGAAAATCCTTTCTCATCTTCTGACTGTGATCGACGTGGCTGTAATCCTGGCACCAATGGCGTCGCTGCTGTTCGTGCCGAACCAAAGGAGGGCGGACATGGGCTTGAGCGGCATCAATGATGGCGGCCGAAAGGACTCAGCCTTGAGGGCCGCGCCTCATCGCTCTTCAGAGAATGGAAACGAAGAGACTCGGAGCCTGAAGAATCGCTTCCTGCGTTTTCATCTCTCGCCGCCCCCTCGCGGCTGCTAAGCTGCGCGGAAGGGAAAAATTCTTATGGGGAGGCGCATGCCTGTTTCCATCATCGACCAGGGGTCAAGCGACGCAATGATTCGCGAGAGCTTGGTCACGTCATTCATCGACAGCCGCAGCGAATCGCCGCTTGAAAGCCGCACCGCGCTCATCTTCAATGACAGAGACCGCGGCGTCAAAGTACTGAACGAAATCGAAGAGGCGCTCGAATGGTGCGACTCCTTCTCGATCAGCGTTGCCTTCATCACGATGGGCGGCATCGTGCCCTTGATTCCGGCGCTCACGGCATTGGAAGCCCGTGGCGTCCGAGGGCGGCTCTTGACGACGGACTATCTGCGCTTCACGAAGCCTGAAGCCCTGAGAAAGCTCCTCACCTTCAAGAATTTGGACGTGCGCATGTACCGCACGGAAGAGGATTCCGCGAATGGCTTTCACACCAAGGGCTACATCTTCAGCTCGAAGGAGCTCTGCCGGATCATTGTGGGCTCGTCGAATCTGACGCAGGCGGCGCTCACGACGACGCGCGAATGGAATCTCAATCTTCTCTCGCGCCAGACGGGAGAAATCGCCGAGGTCATTCAGAAGGAATTCGACTATCTCTGGAATCGCCCGGAGGCGAAGCCGCTCGCCAATGTGATCGATGCCTACGCGTACGAATACAAGGCCGTCGCCAAGGCTCAAGCCGATGCGAGGCGTCTGCTCATCCGCGAAGAAGAAAAGGCAAAGGTCACTCCCAATGCCATGCAGGCCGCTTTCGTGAAGAGCCTCTGGGACTTGAAGACGCAGCATCATCAGGACCGCGCGCTCCTCATTTCCGCAACGGGCACGGGGAAAACGTATGCGTCTGCCTTCGCCGCGAAGAAGCTTGCCCCCAAGCGCCTTCTTTTCGTCGTTCACCGCGAGCAGATCGCCAAGCAGGCGATGAAGAGCTTCAAGCGCGTTTTAGGCGAAAAGAGCCGCACTTTCGGGCTCCTCTCGGGAACGCATAAAGCGTCGGACTGCGACTTCGTTTTTGCGACCATGCAGACGATCTCGAGGGACGCTGTGCTGAAGAGCTTCCCGAAAGACGCCTTCGACATGATCATCATCGACGAAGCGCACCGTGCGGGAGCGGAGAGCTACCAGAAGATCATGGCGCATTTTGCCCCTCAATTCTGGCTCGGCATGACGGGGACGCCGGAGCGCAATGACGGATTCAACATCTACGCGCTTTTCAACCACAACATCGCTTATGAAATCCGTCTGCAGCAAGCGCTCGAAAACGATTTCCTGACGCCATTCCATTACTTCGGCATCGCCGACCTCTGGGTGTCGAACGAAGCGGAAAGCGGCAGGCGCAAAATCGACGATTTCAGAAGGCTCGAAGATCCCGAGCGCTTCGCGCACATGCTCGAAGAGTGCGACCGCTACGGCTATAGCGGAAATAAGCGCCGAGCGCTCGTCTTTGTTTCCACGAAGCGCGAGGCAGAGGCGCTCGCGGGATTCTTGAATGAACACCATCGTCCGGCAATTGCGCTCACGGGCGACGACAGCCAGGCGGCAAGAGAAAATGCTGTTGCTCGCCTCGTTTCGGGCGAGGGCGAGCGGCACCTCGAATTTATCGTGACGGTGGACATCTTCAATGAAGGCGTCGACATCCCGGAAATCAATCAAGTCATTCTGATGCGCCCGACCGAGAGCGCGATCATCTTCATTCAGCAGCTCGGACGCGGGCTGAGAAAGTTCGACGGAAAGGAATTCGTCACGATTCTCGACTTCATCGGTGCATACGAAAAGAACTACTTGATCGCGACGGCGCTCTCGGGCGACCGCTCCTACGTGAAGGACAACATGCGTCGCTTCATTGCGGTCGAATCGAAAAGGCTTCCCGGCGCTTCCACCGTGCATTTCGATGAGATTTCAAAGGAGCGCATCTTTGCTTCGATCGACAAGGCGAAAACGAACAGCACGGAGCTTTTGAGAAATGCCTATCGGCAACTCAAGTTCCAGCTCGGACGCATACCCGAGCTTCAGGACTTCGAACGCTTCGGGAGCATCGAGCCCACGAAATTCTTCACGAACGCGAACTTTGGTTCGTACTACGAATTCTTGGTGAAGTATGAGCCTGAGTATGCGGTGCGTCTCACGGACGCTCAGACCAAACGGATTGCCTGGGTTTCGAGGAAGCTCGGGAACGCCCTGAGGCCCTCCGAGGCGCTCGTTCTCAAGGATATTCTGGACGGGAAGGAAAACTTGGAAGCGCGCCTGGAGCAAAGGCTCCAATCGGAATACGGGTTCGAGGCCGACGAGCGGCATCTGAAGTCGGTAGGGCTCGTGCTCGCCAATGAATTCGAGCGCACGCAGGGCATCAAAGATCAGTGGGCCGGCGCTGAAGTCCTTTCCTTGACGAAGGAGGGCGGCTGGCAGGTCGCGGAATCCTTCTTGAAGGATCTTCAGGACGGAGCAGAGTTTAAGGCCATGCTCGAAGAGCTTCTCGACTTCATCCTTGCGCGCGCCAAGCGTTTGGCGGCAGACCGGCTCCCCGGAACCTTCCTGAGGCTCAACGCCGCCTATACCTATGAAGATGTCTGCCGGCTCCTTGACTGGGGGCAGAACATGCCGGCCCAGAATATCGGCGGGTACTGCTACGACAAGGCTTCAGACACGCTCCCCATCTTCGTCAATTACGAAAAGGAAAGCGATGCCATTCAGTACCACGACGAGTTCAAATCCGTCTCAACAATCCTGACCCTTTCGAAGACGAAACGCAGCCTCGAGTCGCCGGACGCCCTGCGCATGCGGAAGGCCAAAACGGCGAAGGCAGACTACAGCGCTACGGCCATTCATCTCTTTGTGCGCAGGAACAAGGACGACCAGGAAGCCAAGGCTTTCTACTACCTCGGCCAAATGGATCTTGCGGCGCCTCTCAAGGCCGTACCGCTGCCAGGCGCCCATGGAGCCCAGAAAGCTTTCGAAGCCCTCTGGACGCTGCGCCATCCCGTTCGTTCGGATATTTATGAATACCTCACAGGAGAAAAAGCAAAGTGAAGCGAATTGAAGTGTGCGCGGCCATTCTTCACCATGAAGGCCGCATACTGGCGACGCAGCGCGGCTACGGCGACTTCAAGGACGGCTGGGAATTCCCCGGCGGAAAAATGGAGCCCGGCGAAACGCCAGAAGACTGCATCGTTCGCGAGATCAAGGAGGAGCTCAATGTCGACATCGTCCCCGAAGAACTCTTGCTGACGGTGGAGTGCGACTATCCGGCCTTCCATCTCACCATGCACTGCTTTTGGAGCTCCATTGCCGCCGACGAGCAGGTAGAGCTTCTTGAACATGAGGCGGCGAAATGGCTGCTCCCGAGCGAGCTTGACGCCGTCCAGTGGCTTCCCGCCGACCTGGAAGTCGTTGAGTGCCTGAAGAAGCGCCTGAAGCCGTCGGAAGCATCCTTTGAATAGGCTCAATGCTGCGGGCTAAGGAAACTCCTCAGAGCCTTATTTGGGGGCATTGTCTACAATCCTTGATATTCAGCAAAAGTCCTGATTTTCAACGATTAGGGGACTCTTGCTGAATCCAATCTCTCCGGAGGAAGAGGACTTTCGTCGAAAGACCGGTCGGAGAGAAGGCCGGCAAATGGGAATAGAGACGTCGATCGTCCCGGCGTCCTTTCTGACGGGGTGCTCTTTAAGCGCTCAAACAGAGTTCCTGAAGATCGGGGAAGCATTTAAACGTTCAATAAATCCCTGAAAGCCCGGCAGCACTGAGGAGAATCCGCATCAAAGAGGCGTCAAACGCCCGAAACCCGCGGAAAGTCAATTCTCCTCCGAACGGCTCAAACCACCGCACCTCCAAAGGAGTTTCATTTATGTCCAGCCAAGCACCAGCTCAGCAGCCTCAGGCAGAGGCTCCCGGGATCTCCGGCTACATATCCCTTCTTTTCGCCGTCATCTTTTTTTCCGGGGTCGCCGCTTCCGCGAACTGGTGGGGCATTTTCGACTTCACAACGCTGAACGGCGCCTTCGGCAAGGTGGTGAGCGGCGTAGCCGAAAAGAACGGCGAAATCGCCGCCGCCATGACCAACTTCCGCGGCAAGGGCGGTTCGGGCGCGATTGACGGCTTCATGTTTGCGCTCTCGCTCGTTCCGACCATCATGTTTGCGATGGCGATGATCACGATCTTCGAGCACTACGGCGCTCTGCGCGCAGCGCGCCAGATGCTCACGCCCGTTCTTCGTCCGCTTCTCGGTCTCCCGGGCTCCACGGCGCTCGCCATGATCGCGTCCCTGCAGTCGACCGACGGCGGAGCCGCCCTCACGCGACAGCTCAAAGACGCGGGCGAAATCGACGAAAACGAAACGACGCTCTTTGCGACCTTCCAGATGACGGCCGACGCGAGCATCACGAACTTCTTCTCTTCGGGCGCCGTGCTCTTCACGCTCCTCGCCGCCAACGGCGAACCCGCCGTCCCCGTGAGTCTCGGCCTCTGCTTAGGTATCATTCTCCTCGGCAAGGTTTTTTCCACCAACCTGATGCGCCTCATTCTTATCCGCAGGTCCCGTAAGGCTTAATTCAAAATAATATTATTAGGAGTCTCAATTATGTCCGCACATGAAAATGCAAAGCCTATGGTGACCGACATCTTCGTCAAGGGCGCCGTTCAGGGCTGGCAGATTGCCGTTACCTCCACCATCCCGAACGTGCTGATGGCGTTCGTCATCATCAAGATTCTTGATCACTCGGGGCTTCTGAAGCTGATCGGCACGGCGCTCGACCCGATCATGGGCATCTTCGGGCTTCCGGGCGAAGCCGCAACCGTGCTCCTCGGCGGCTGGATGTCGATGGGCGGCGGCGTCGGCGTCGCGGTGGCGCTCTTCGATCACGGCACCATCACGGGTCACAACATCGCTGTCCTCGCGCCCTCGATCTACCTCATGGGCTCGCAGGTCCAGTACATGGGCCGCTGCCTCGGCGTCATCGGCATCAAGGGTTCCCGCATCCCGCTCATCATGGCGATGCCGATCATCACGGCGATCGTCTCCCTCTGGGTGATGAACATTCTGGTCGGTTGATTGATCTCTGATTAACCAAAAGGCGCGCACTGCTCATTGAGGCGGGCGCGCCTTTTTCCTGACTGGAAGAAGCCGGGAGCTGCCTGCAGATTCGCCGCCTCCGGGCTGATGCACTAAAATGAAAATCATTATCAAGATGGAGGCATATGAAGACCTCCGGGATGATGAGGTTCAGAAATGTTCAAGACAACAGTTGGCATTGACGGCATGGCCTGCGGCATGTGCGAGGAGCACATCTGCAATACGATCCGCAAGGCGATGGAAGTGAAGAAGGTTTCGGCTTCCCACAAGAAGAAGATCGCGGAAATCATTACCGAGCGCCCGGTCGACGAGCGTCTTCTTCGCGAAGCCATTGCGCCCACGGGCTACGGCGTTACATCCTTCCAGTGCGAGCCCTATGAAGCGAAGGGCTTTTTCGCCAAACTCTCAGGCCTCTTCGGCGGCGGAAAAGCTTGACGGGCCTAGGCTTGACGCGTAGTGACAATTAGTCACGAAAGCTGTGAGTTTTGATTTATATCAATCCATATAAACCAAAGTGCCTCCATGGAGATGGAAACATCTCCATACAATTGCGGCGACTTCTTATCTTCCGGAAGGGAAGTGAGCGGATCGCCGCAAAACCTGGCTATTTCGTGCATGTTCAAGCACGGATCAGCCCGGGATAATCTGCTGCTACAGATCAGCAGGGGCGCTCTCTCTGAGGAAGATGAGGCATCAAGCCGCGTGCTGCGACCGATCAACACATATCGGACGGACGTGCGCGAACCTTCCAATCTTCCTCAGGGACAACCATGACTGATCCTCAAGCTTCTCCGGCGGCAGCGCCGAAGCATGAAAAGGTCGGCATCGGCGCCTACATCGCGCTCTTGCTCGCCGTCGTCATCTTCTCGGGCGTTTTCTACAAGATGCCTGAAGCCTACAAGTGGCTCGGCGCCTTCGACTTCACTACGCTCATCGGCAAATACGGCACGATTGTCGGCGCCAAGGGCAACTTCGTCGGCACGGGCGGCGACAGCGCCCGCGGCGGCTTCCTCTTTGCGCTTTCGCTCTTCCCGGGCGTGATGCTCGCGATGGGCCTCATCGAAGTGCTCTCGCACTACGGCGCTCTGCGCGCGGCTCAGGTTCTGATGACGCCGCTCCTGAAGCCTCTCCTCGGCGTTCCGGGCTACACGGGCCTCGCCCTCATTACCGACCTTCAGAGTACGGACGGCGGCGCTGCGCTCACCCGCGCGCTCTATGACGAAAAGCGCATCACGAAGAAGAACCTCGTGACGATCTGCGCCTGGCAGTATGCGGGCGCGGGCTGCATCAGCAACTACTACACCACGGTTTCGGCGCTCTTCTCGCTCTTCCTCTGCCCTGTGTGGGGACCGATGGTCATCATTCTCGTGCTGAAGTTTGTTGGCGGCGCTCTTATCCGCACCGTTCTCTCGACGATTTACCGCAAGGATTTCGAAAATGACCGCTAATGAGAAGAATGAAGCCGCAAGCAAGCCGGCTTCTCAGAATCCTTTCGACATCTTCATTGTTGGTGTCCGCAAGGGCCTGAACATCGTTCTTTACAGCCTGCTGCCGAATGTGCTGATGGCTTTCGTCCTCACGCAGATCCTGCGCCTCTTCGGCGTGATGGATTTCCTCGGCGAAACCTGCGGGGGCCTCATGGGTCTCTTCGGACTCCCGGGCGAAGCGATCACGGTGCTTCTCGCCACGTGGCTTTCCTGCGGCGCCGGCGTCGGCGTTGCCGCGAGCCTCGCTTCCCACGGCACGCTCCAGCCGCATGACATCACGATTCTTGCGCCGGCCTTCATTCTGATGGCTTCGCAGATTCAGTACATGGGGCGTCTCCTCGGCGTTGCCGACGTGCCGAAGAAGTACTGGCCCGTGCTGATGCTCAACTCCGTCCTCATGGCCTTCATCGGCATGATCCTCATGCGCATCATCTTCCTCTGATGAGTCTTGAGGCATCCGCCGGTCGGCGCGCTTTCCCTGTCGGGAAGCGGAGACTAGCGGATATGCGAAAATAGAGAAGCTCCTGTCGGGCTTATCCCGGCGGGAGCTTCTGCCGTATTGGCGCCCGTCATTTTTCCCCGATTCAAGCCTTCCGGATCCCTGATGCATTCCCGACGCAAAATTCTTCTCGCGGCACTCTCGCTTATTGCAATTTCCCTTCCTGTGCAGGCTGAAAAGACGGAGAAGGAGAGAAAAGAGACGGCGCAGAAGCAAAAGAAGGTCGATGCGGTATCGACGGCATCGCAGCGCAGGCAGGCGCGCAAGGAACGTCAGGCCAAGCGCAGGGCGGCGAAAAAGCAGTGAGCACCTGAGCTCTACTCCTTTTCCCGACATTTGAGCTTCTTTTCTGCCTATTTCAAAAAATCCCCATCTCATGTCTGCAAACACCTGCCGCTATCTCACTGCACTTCTCACGGAAGGGAGCTTTTCGAAGGCCGCCCAGACGCTCGATATTTCGCAGCCCTCGCTCTCGCAGTTTCTGCTCCGGCTTGAGACGGAAGCCGGCACCACGTTGATCGACCGCGCAGCGAAGCCTCTGCGTCTCACGCCGGCGGGAGAACTCTTCCTTAAAACTGAAAGGCAGATCGAGCAGCTCCGGGAGACCTGCGCCAAGCAGATGGCGGACATCCATGAGGGCGTGCGGGGGCACGTCTGCATCGGCGCGTCGGACTATCGGGAAACCTTTTTCCTCACGGAAGTGCTTCCGGTTTTCAGAAAGCGATTCCCCAACATTGAAATTTCCGTGACGGAAGGGCGCACGAAGGAGCTCGAGGAATTCGCGCTCTCAGGGGCGACGGACTTTTCCCTCGTCATTGCGCCCCTCTACCACCCGGCAGGGCTCGAAATGACGGAGCTCTACAAGGAGACGCTCCTTCTTGCCATGAGTCCGAATCATCCCATTGCCCGGAAGCACCCGCTCGCGGGGAAGGATGAATACCCGGCGCTCGACTTTTTTGAGATGGACCGCGAGCCCTTCATCGTGATCAAGAAGGGCCAGAAGATGAACCGGCTCTTTCACGAACTCTGCGAACGCACGAATGCGGCGCCGAGAGTGGTGCTCGAGAGCGAATCCATGATTGCGGCGCTCGCCCTCGCCAGCGCCGGGTTGGGCATCACGCTCACGACGGAAACGCTTGCCCGGCGGTCGCGCGAAACGGATGCCTTGCGGTGCTTCCGCATTTCTCCTGACGTCCCGCCCCGGACGGTGATTGCGGCCTACCGCAGCGACCGGTATCTCTCAAAAGCGGCCCGCGCGCTCATCGACGTGATGAGAGAGGTCGCCAAGGAGCGGTTTGAGAGAGGATGATGAAACGCCGGCGATCCGATCGCCAGTGGAAAAAAGCCGGCGCTTTCAAAGAAAAGCTGCCGGCTTAAAAGGAAAGTATCCAGACTGCGGAAAACGATTATTTCTGGTAGTCGACGAGCGCGCTGATGCGTTCGACGATCGGGCCCTTGCGTTCGTTGAAGACGGCCTTATTCTTTTCAAAGAGGTTGTTGCCGTGCGTATCGATCGAGCAGATGAGGGGACCGAAGTGCTTCACGCGCATGACCCACATGGATTCGGGCATGCCGAGTTCGG